>CAWIWD010000020.1:0-267433 GCA_963839785.1 uncultured Nitrospiraceae bacterium | reverse complement strand
TCTTGCGGATGCCGAGGATGTCGGGGAACTGCCACGCCATCTTGAGCAGATAGACGTTGAGGCCGACCAGCGTATGCTTGCCGAAGCCCGGCGCACCGGCAGGTCGATCTCTCCGGCGTCAGCGTGTGCTCGGCCTTGCGGGAAGTTGGAGTACTCCTGGATCGCCGCGATCTTGCTGCGGTACGGATTGCCGTACGCGTCCTTGTTCGGCATGTGGCAGCCTTGACAGGTCTGCGCCTGCGGCCCCGAGCGTAGGGAAGCGGGCCGTCGACTAATTCGCCGGTGCGGAAATCGCTGAACGCCCATTCGGGATAGGTGGTCTGCTCGTAGGCGTGCCCGATCGTCTTGCCCCTGTGCAGGATCGGCACATGCACGGTGTGGCAGCTGCCGCACATTTCCGGCGTCGTGATCGTCTGCCGAGTGCACCGGGTCGACGCCCAGGCGCGCTTCATCGGCATCTTCTTCGGCTCCTTGAACGGCCCATAGAGCTCGTTCGGCGCACCGACGAGGAAGTTGCCGGTGAAGGTCGCGGCGAAGCCGCTGAAGCCCGGATTGGCGCCTGCTGCTGCGCCGGATGCATTTGTTCTGCGGCTGGTGCTGGTACTTCGCGGTGTCTTCCTTGCCGAGCACCATGTGATGGCACGAGGCGCACGAGATGCCGTCGCGCGCGAGCGCCCCGTAGTTTGCCAGCGCCGCTCGGCCGGTCGACCGGCGGCCGTCGGACGGGATGGTGTCGACCATCGTCCGCGAGAATGGCTTGCAGTGCCGGTCTTGATCTTGTTGTCGATCGCGTGCTGGCGCTGGCCCATGATGCCGTGACAGCCCAAGCACGTGTTCTCGATCTTGGCCTTGTTCTCCTTCTCCGGATGGAAAGTGTCGGTCTCGCTCGCGAGCTGCGCGAAAAAGATCGGGTCGCGCCCGGCAATCCCATCGGCGAGCCGCGCCACGTGCCATAGGGCGAGATGTTGATCAGCTTTCCCCCGGCCCCGGCTGCGTCATGTCGTATTGCAGGCCGGTGCCGCCGGCGCTGTGGCAGCCGAGGCACTGATCCGAGGTGACGAACTGGCTCGCGGCGGTCTGTTCGCCCGGGCTTCGGCCAGACGCTGTCGTAGGTCTCCGGCTTCATCAGCCACGGGTCGTCTCGTTCTTGTCCGCGTCTATGTGCGCGCGGGCGGCGGTTGAAGGCGCGAAACGCATCGGGAAGGCCTGTTGTAGGGCGGGTCGTTGCCGCGCTGGCGGCGTCCTTCGCGCCGGCACTCTGAATGCGCATCTGCAGGCTCTGCCATGACGGATCGAGGAAGAAGTTCTGGCTGAGGAACACCAGCGGCTCGCCCGGCTCGCCCTTGATGTTCTTCAAACGACGAGAACGTCGAGTTGTCTTTCGCCGACGCGTGGCAATTGGTGCAGTACTGGCCGAGACCCATTCGGGTAGGGGCTGGTCTGCTTGAGCCGGCCAGTCCGGCGCTCCAGCCCGATCCGGCCCCAGCCGTACCATCCCCAGAACCAGCCATCATACGAGCCTTTGGAGTCGCGTACCATCACGGCGGAGGAATATTTCGTCGCGAGCAGCTTATCGTACGTCGGTGCCCGCGCAGGCCGCGGCCGGATGGAGTACATCTCCTTGATCATCATGGCGCCGTCCGGCACCGCGCTCAAGAGGAAATTTCCCTGAAAGCTTGCTGGGAAGGCAGCCAGACTTCGATGTCGTAGGTTTTGGCAGAGGAGAAACCCATGTCTCCTGTGCACAGCGCCATCACGCGATAATGCAACCCCAACCCCTGCAAAATGACCTCAGCGTGAGAAGTTAACCGTTCCAATTCATCGTAGGACTGCTCGGCTTTTACAAAGGCGACGAGTTCCACCTTATTGAATTGGTGGAGTCGAATAAGTCCCCGGGTGTCTTTGCCGTATGATCCCGCTTCGCGTCGAAAGCAGGGTGTATAAGCGGTATACCGAAGCGGCAGTGTCTCCTCGGCAAGGATTTCTTCCCGGTGAAGGTTGGTGAGCGGCACCTCGGCCGTTGGGATTAAGAAGAGCTCTTCGTCGCGCAGTTGAAACAGATCTTCTTCAAACTTTGGCAACTGTCCGGTGCCGGTCATGGCGGCGCGATTCACCAGGAACGGAGGTAACACTTCACGGTAGCCATGTTGCGTCGTGTGCACATCCAACATGTAATTGATGAGTGCGCGTTCGAGCCGTGCGCCCATACCGGTCAGAACGGCAAATCGAGCTTTCGCCATGCGAACGGCGCGGTCAAAATCGAGGATACCCAAGGCTTCGCCCAGATCCCAATGGCTCCGTACCGTTCCCGTGAGTTTTGGGGGAGCGCCCCATCCACGCACTTCGAGGTTGTCCTCCGCCTGCTGGCCTACCGGAACCGAGGAGTGCGGTGTGTTCGGAATTCGCAAGGCAATGTGTGTGAGCTGCTCTTCAACCAGGCGAAGTTGCTCCTCGCGACCTTTGATGGTTTCTCCTAGTGCCTTCATAGCCGCCATCTCTAAATCGGCGGGTTGCTTCTCTCGCTTCAATCTGGCGACTTCCTCCGACCCCTTCTTGAGCTGATGGCGCAGCTCTTCGACTTGGACGGTTTGGGCGCGGCGGTCCTCCGTCAGCTTCCGAAGATCCTCCCATGCGACATCCTTGCCCCGCGGCCCCAATTGGTCACGCAAGTCGTCCAGGTTATCTCGTAATACGCGAAGATCGTACATGCTCTTGCCCCTTTGAAGCGGCGAGAAACTTAACACCGGAGGGTTGGTTAGTCAATGAAATGGGTGCCGGTTTCGAGATGAGATGAGCGCAAGAAAGGCAATTGACAATGTCCGGTAGCGGCGGCACGATACGGATCATGAAGCTCGTGGCCAATCCACCAAATCCATTTGAAACGACGCAGCGCGACAATCTCGAACCGCCGAAGCGCGTGGAGGTTCAGCTTTTTGAAGACGACACCAAACAGATCCTGAGCCGGAACGACAGTCCCGATCTCCCATTTCGGTGGAGTGTCAATCCTTACAGAGGTTGTTTCCATGCCTGCGCCTACTGTTATGCCCGGCCGTCCCATGAATATTGGGGATTCGGCGCAGGATCGGATTTCGAATCTAAGATCGTGCTCAAGCGGCGTGCGGCGGCTCTTCTTCGGCAGGCATTTGCCAAACCGTCCTGGAAAGGCGAACTGATTGTATTTTCCGGCAATACGGATTGTTACCAGCCCATCGAGTCAACGCTCGGGCTGACGCGAGCTTGCCTGGAAGTCTGCGCGGAACATCGAAACCCTGTCGGCATCATCACGAAAGGAGCTCTGGTGGTTCGCGACCTGGATCTGTTGAGGCGCTTGCATGAGGAGGCCTGGGTTCGGGTCTATTTCAGTATCGCCTTTGCCGATGACGACATGGCGCGTGTGGTTGAACCGCAAGCGCCCAGTATCAGCAAACGCCTTGAGGCGATGCGTATCTTGTCGGAAGCCGGGATTCCAACCGGGGTTTCCCTGGCACCGATCATTCCAGGGTTGAATGAAGATGCCATACCACAGTTGTTGTCGCGCGCCAAAGCCGCCGGCGCGACAACCGCGACATGGAGCTTGCTTCGTTTGTCGGGCCATGTGGAAACCGTCTTCCTTGAACGCATGCGCGACGCATTTCCCGATCGCATCGCGAAAATCATCCATCGCATTCAAGACGTACGTGGCGGCTCGCTGAATGATGCCGCGTTCTTCAGCCGGCATCACGGCAGCGGGACCTATTGGCGTTGTATTGAACAACTGTTTGAACTGGCATGTAGGCGTGCTGGTTTCGTCTCCGATGATACACCGGTTCCGCAAACGTTCCGACGCGCTCAGGCTCAACAATCACTATTTTAAAATGGAGATGCGCTCGTGAAACATAACCCCGGATTCTTGAATGCGGTCGAAGCAGCCAAGCAACATGTGCGCGAATGCACCGCATCAGATGTAAAAACAAAAATGGACCGCGCCGAATCGTTTCGTTTTGTCGATGTGCGTGAGGATCACGAATATGAGCAAGACCACGCGGCAGGAGCTATCCATCTCGGCAAAGGTATTATTGAACGGGATATTGAAACGGTGATTCCGAATAAGCACGAGCCGATCGTCTTGTACTGCGGGGGTGGGTATCGGTCGGTGCTGGCGGCGGACAGCATTCGACGGATGGGTTACACCAACGTGATCTCTATGGATGGCGGAATGAAGGCTTGGCGCGAGGCAGGCTATCCCATTGAGAAGGGCCGTCGCCCGTAGGTCATGTCCTTTTCAAGGCGCGAGTTTTTTCGCAACAGCGGCTTTGGTTTCCTTTTGCTCCCGGCCATTCTGCGATCGCCGCGGAACGTGCTGGGCCATTTGCTCTTCGAACCAGATGGCCAGTTGGTCCCCCTCAAGCCTATTCCCCAGAATCCGTTCACGCGAAATGGGAAATCGGTGGTGTCGATCGTGCATGGCAAAGACCCCGGCCGCATGCTTCAACGCGCCATTGAGTTGCTGGGCGGAATTGATCGATTGGGCTTCCGGGGGAAACGTGTGTTACTGAAGCCCAACGTCTTGAACGATCGACCGCCGCCTTCGACCACCAATCCCCAGGTCGTCGGTGCGATGGCGAAGCTGGTCAAGCAGGCAGGCGCCGCCGATGTGGTGGTCGCGGATGGCTCGGGAATCATCCGGCTTCCGACATCCTGCAAATTTAACGACCACCGGCATGCGATCGGCGGCTGACTCTGCAGGAGCGAGAGTGCTTGCCCTAGAGGACGAATCATGGGTGCGTCTCGAACCTCCTGAGGCGCACGCCATCAGGAAGTTTTATTTTTCTCGACCGGTATATGACGCCGACATCGTGATCAACATGCCGGTCATCAAAACCCACCGCTTCGCGGAGTTTTCCTGCAGCTTGAAGAACTTCGTGGGGGCAGTGCATCCCCGCTATCGGCCCTCCGTAACCTTCTGGACCGGAGACTGGCACGAACGCATCGCTGAGGTAAATCTCGCCGTGCATCCCGCGCTGACGATCGCTGACGGCACGATGACCATGATCGAGGGCGGTCCGACATCAGGCACGGCGGCGCAAACCGATTTATTGATATGTAGCGGCGACCGTGTCGCCGTGGATCTAGTGGCGATTGCCTTGTTGCGCTCCTTCGGCACCTGGCCGAAGCTTCAGGGGAAGCGGATCGGGGATCAGCGACAGGTCAAACGCGCGGCTGAGTTGGGGCTCGGTGTGGCGTCAGGACGCGACATAGAACTGGTGAGCGGGGAGATCGAAGCGGCTCCACCAGCCTTTGTTCAGCTGGTGGAGCATATACAGCGGGACCTACTCGGCGAATAGCCGCTACTTGTTCGTCCGATCAAACTCCTTAATCACTTGCTCGGTCAGATCGATCGTGTCCTTGTTGAAGATCACGATTTTCACCGTCTGTTCGCTGCCCTTGTCCAGCACCAGCTGGTACCCGGCTTTATCGGCGACCGTCTGCGTGGCCACCGCAATCTTCTTCATGTAGTCGTCGACGAGTTCCTTCTGCTTGCCCTGCAGTTCCTGGTTAAACTCCTGAGCACGCTTCTGGTAGTCCTGAATCTTGCTGCGGAAGGAGGTTTCTTTATCCTTCTTTTCCGTCTCGCTGAGCTTGGACGCCTGCTCTTTGAGCTGCTTTTCGCTGTTGCGCAACTCCTCTTCATCCCGAGACAGCAACTTCTGCCGAGTGGCCACATATTCGCGCAACCCATCCAGGGCTCGCTTGCCGGCCTTGCTCTTTTCGAGAACCACTTGGGGATCGATGACCCCCATTTTGAATTCCGCCGCGGGGCTCGTCGAGATCACGCCAAGGGTCGCTGCGACGAGAACGCCGACGATTGCCGCAAGCCGGCCTGTTCCTTGCCACTTCACACCCATCTCAGCACTCCTTTCGCCGAAAAAATTGTCGCTACACAAACTTTGGGAGGATAGCCGCCCACGCATATCGTGTCAAGAAGGGACCACCGACGTCCAGCATTCGATTTGACAGGGATGAGACCTGCAGCTATAAGCCACGCAGGTCGTACTCACCCATTGTTCCAGTCTTCCGTCGACCCTCGAAGCTGGAAAGGAGCATAGGATGCTTTTGGATCAGCAGTCGCATCACCTATTTATCAGGGCCCTTCAACATGAAACGATCAAGTGTGAGCACGCCGGTTGCCCGGGCCCCGTCGAAACTCTCGATCAGTCTCAAACCCGCGATCGAGTCAAAACCTTTCATATGCAATGCGAGCGATGTGGGTGGCAGACGACCGTCACTGGCTCTGAACAACTGACTCCACCCTGGGACAACGCCGCGCTGGAGCTCATGGCCGACGAACATCTCATGCATCAGCAACCGGTCTGTCCGTTCGATGACACGCCGGTGGTATTTATTTCGATGCCGAACCCCCGACGAAAGGCCAAGTATCGGCTCGCCTGTTTCTACTGTGGCAGGCAGACAGAAATGGATTGGCCACCGCCTGAGAGCAAGCGATAGTAAGCGCTAGGGATGGCTATGTTGCGCTGATTCAGGACAGCTAGACGAAATACCGGCTGGTGTCGAAGTGGTACGCAGCGTTGTCGACCAGTTGTAAAATGCTGTGTCTGTAGATTCCCGTTTCATCCCGCTCAGTGAGATCGAGTTCAAGGCCTGCCTCCACAGGAGAGCCCTCCTCATCAGTGATGACCTTCACGGTGGGACGTTCGGCCTGTTCCTTCTCCTTGGCCGGCTTCAACACCACGGCAAAGGGACCGGAATCGAGCCTGACGAGACTGCCGATCGGGATGATTCCGACACAGTTGACAAAAAGTTTCAGTAATATGGGATCGAAGGATTGCCCGCTCTTGCCGAACATGAACTTGAGCACGTTCGAGGGCGACATCGGCTCGCGCCGGTAGACCCGCGACGAGGTCATCGCATCGTAACAATCGGCGATCGTAATGATCCGGCTCGCAACCGACTGCGTCCAGGGAACGCTTAATTTCGGATAGCCGGAGAAATCATAATTCATATGGTGCTCAAACGAGGCGGCCGCCATTCGCGCCGGAACGTTGTTGATTCCCCGCGATTTGACGAGCGTGAAGACGCCCTCTGTCGGGTGTGACCGCATGATGGCCCACTCATCCTGAGTGAACTCTCCAGGCTTGTTCAAGATGTCCAATGAAATGGCGCACTTGCCGATGTCATGAAACAGCGCCGACAAGCCGAGATCGGCGAGTTCGACTTTCGGGTATCCCGCTCGATTCCCTAGTGCCATTGCGAGGAGTGACACGTTGACGGAATGGTTGTGCGTATATTGGTCATGACACCGCAGATTGGTCAGTCCCAAGAGAGTCGACTCATCTTGCATCATCAATTCGACGATGTTTTGAATCGCGCGCTTGGCTTGTTTGAAGCTGACCGTGCCGCCGGCCCGGGTATTTTGGGCCAAATCACCGACTGCTGCAGCCGCCCTGGCATATCCGCTTTTGGCCATCGCCTTGGCCTTGTGCGCAGGATTTTCAGGGCCGCCGGACGAGGCCGCCGTGCCTGCGCCCTGGGCGCCATCCTGCGTCTGGCTCTGATCGAGGTGTCGAAAATTGAGCACGCGCGGTTCTTCCAGTTCGATACCCTTGACCCCTGCAGTCCTCAGCGCCTCCTGCAAATCGTCGAGGGTATGTTTTTCGGGATCGAGGCTGACAAAGAGGTAGGCGAACTCGCGGAAGTCTTTTGATTCCGCCCCCGCCGCGAACGACAGGCCTCCGATGCGCCATTTGTTCAGCGCTTCGATAATGCTTGAAAACACCGCCATCTGCTGGGAGTTCATTTTCAAATGGCTGTCACCGAGAAACAAAAAGTCGTTCTGCACTCGCAACACGACGGGGTGGTCTGCGGCCAAGGTTTTGACCAATGTCAGCATCGAGTCCACCGGCTTGTCGAGCGCCGCATTCGTGCGACCGTGAATACGCGACGTTTTGATCAGGACGTTCAGTTGCGTCACCAGCTGAATGCCCAGCATGGCCAGCTGCTGGTCGAGGATGTCGCCTGCCTCTGACCCTTTGGCAATCTTATTGGCGAGCGACCGTTCGTGTGTGAGGATCGGATGCGCCCCGTCGACATTCGGACCTGATTGGGTCGGAGAAGGTGAATCGCTCACTGGCGGCATCCTCGCATTTAGGAATTTGCGGCTGACGGGGTGCTCTGTCGATGTTGACGACTGGCGACGGAGAGAGCGGTGGCGCAGGCCTGTCGAACAGCCGTCCCGCCTTTCTTCTGGCCGACGGTCAGAGCGGCGATCGCCGCGGGGGTCCCGAGTTTCCCGAGCATATCTGCGGCAAGCAGCGCCAACTCTTCTTTTTTCTTTCGGTTGGTCCACGACCACTCGGTCAACAATCCTTGCCAGTAGGGGACGGCCCCATCGGTGGCGGTCTGTTTCATAGCCAGATAAATGGCCCGTTTTTCCGCCGACGACCGGTCATGGAATTCGTCCGTGGTGACGAAGGGAGCCCAGACAGAAAAGGCCGCGCTGAATTGTCCGCTGGCGAGGACTTTCATAGCCGTCAAACGAACCGTTTCGTCAACGTCACCGAGCATGCCGACCAATTTGGCTCCGTTGCCGGACGGGCGCAACATCGCCAGGAGCCGAAGCGCATCGCGCCGCACAGTCGCTTCCGGATGCCGGAGCGATTTTTCTACGGCATCGGCGAAACGAGGATCGTGCCAACGGGTGATGAGCGCCAACAGGTTTTTCACATAGACTGGTCGCTTGTCGGTCAAGCCGCGGACAATTGGATCGGCGTTGTCTTTCGCAATCGTTTGTAATGCTTCCATCACGATCGCCTGGTGCATCGGCTCTTCCAGCGCAGCCAATAGGGCGCAGAGCCCAGGCACCGTCTCCTTGCTCATCATGAGCAGGAGGGTGAGCAGACCTTCGGCCTTCGCATCGGGTGTTCGGTTTAAATAGATGCCGACGGCCTTCAGTCGTTCCGGACTAGCCAATCCTTCGAACAGGCCGGTGACCTGTCGTTTGTGAGGCTCCGAAAGGTCCGGACGAACGGCCTCGGCATCTTGCAGCAAGGCCAAGACGGTTTCGAGCACCGTCCATTGCCCATTGCGAAGGAGTACGTCCAGGACGCCGTCCCACACTTCAAAAAGTTTGGTCAATACTGCCGCGGACTGTTCCGACGCCAGGACGGCTGTTAGGACATCGAGGATATAAAGTGTGGCATCGCGAGCAGTTTCCGTTTTGATTTCTTGTGTGAGGGCATCGAGCTCGGATTGAGAGACTTCGTACCCGACGACACTGGCGTGGAAACGTTGGCTTCTGGCGGCTCCAGTTCCAGCGCCCGTCGGCCCGCTGGCTTCATCCGTGAAGTCATGGCCTTCACCTCCTGGCGATCCCCCAGACCTCTCGCTATCACGCCACATCATCGCCTGCTCACGGTCGAGAAGTTCGCGAAGCGACGTCACCGACGTATGCATGAAGCCCTGAGTCTGCAATTCGAGTTCATCGACTCCGAATCCGGAGGATCGGACCAGTTCTTCTGCGGTGACCAGGGTGATGGTGGAAAGATTTTTTGCCCATAAGCGGGTGACAATATCGTCATCGTCATCGTCGTTCTGTTCCTCGACCGATCCTGCGTCGCGAGCAGAGGTGTCCCAGAGGGCATCGAGAAAAAACGAAAGGTCCGCTTGCGTCAGCCCGTGATGGAACGTCAACTCTCGGATCCCATCGGAATACATCGTGAAGGCGAAGCTGTCGCCGGTGGCATCTCGTTCGGGTTCGTAGACGACTTCGTCTCTGAAGAACAATTGATTGCGCTGCACGAGAAATGCGAGGCGGGTATGATGCTCGAGATGCAGGGTCAGCTCGTCATAAAACTGCTGAAAAAATCGCTGTGCGACGGGATTCTTCGCGCCAAATGTCCGTGCGGATTTGGCTGCCTTGTCGAGCAGCTTGAGCAACTGCTTGACGGCGGTGACCTCCGGATCGACGCCTTCTTTGACGAAGGGCGCAATGGGAGCGGCCTCTTCAAACGACTTAGTAGATTCCATATGATTCTGTCGTATCCTGAGGCCCTTGCTTCGTCAAGAAAATTGTCGCTCCGCGCAGACGCGGTTCAGACGAAATCAGTAGTACCACAGGTCAGATCACAGGTGAGTCTCACATTGCGCTGCGTCATACGAGGCGTTAAAATTCCGTGATGAATCTTGTTCAGAACTCTCCACTCATTATTTGTTTTGGTGATAGTCTCACGGCCGGATACCAGACACCCAGCCTCGCGCATCCTCGCGCAGAGGCAACGCCCTATGGCCAGGTCTTGCAAGAGCGACTCGGGAACCGAGGACGCGTGGAGATCAGCGGTATTTGCGGCGAGGTGACCGGAGAGATGGTGTTACGCTTTCGCGCTGCGGTGCTGAATCGTCGTCCTCAGACGGTGATTATTCTGGGAGGCACGAACGACCTGGGATGGAATGCTGATCCTTCCGAGATCATGCGAAATCTCACCAAGATGTATGAATTGGCGCGGGCTGCCTCGATTGTACCTGTTCCTGTGACCGTGCCTTCCATTCGGATCGAGATGGATCAGGACAATCCTGAAGCCGCCTCCTGGCTCGTTGAACATATTGACCGACGAAAGCGTCTGAATGCACTGATCGCGGATTATGCCGATAGAAAGGGGCTGATGTATTGTGATCTGTTCACTGCCACAGCCGAACCGGACTCACTCTTGCTGGCCGAACCCTACTCGAATGACGGACTCCATCTGACCACGAGCGGGTATGAGCTGTTCGGCCGGTTGTTGTACGAACAGCTGTTCGCTTCTTCTGCGGCAGGTCACCGGGCGGTTTTGGACTCAAGGGTGGGTCATGATCGGGGAGGTCACTGATCGAGATTTTGCCAGGGTGGTCGAGCAGGCCAGGACGCCGGTACTGGTCGAATTCTGGCAACCAGGCTGCGGTCACTGTGTCGCGCTCCTGACGCAGTTGGAACAGTTGCAGCAGGACGTAGCTCAAGCGCTGACGATCGTGAAGATGAATGTCCAGGAGAACTTTCAGATTCCGGCTGAACTTGAGATCAGTTCGTTGCCGGCGCTGGCCCTATTTGAGGAAGGGGTGTTCGTGCGGTTTATCGGGGGAATCGGCACCAAGGATGAAATTCGTCAGCAGCTCGCTCTAGGTTAGGTCTCTGCGATCCGGGACGTGGCAGGAGAAGGCTCTCTCGGTTCAGATGAACACTCGCGGGTATTTTTTGCCTCGGCTACAGCACCCGCCAAGCCCGCCCGTCATTCTCTATCATTCGTTCGGCTTCCACCGGTCCCCAGGTTCCAGCAGAATACTCCGGCAACCAGCGCAGTTTCTGTTGCGCCCAGCCCTCCAAGATCTTAGTCACCCAGGCCCAGGATGCCTCTACGGCATCGCGTCGCATGAACCGCGACGCGTCGCCAGTCATCACGTCGAGCAGCAATCGTTCGTAGGCTTCAGGAGACGGACACCCAAACACATCGCTGTATTGAAAGTCCATTTCCACGGGGTGCGTTTGCGCGCGTGTGCCGGGCACACGCGAGATGATCCGCAGAGAGAGCCCCTCGTCCGGCTGAATCCGCAAGGTCAGGACATTCGCCGGCTGAGGATGGGCAGGGTCGGCGTTGAAGAGAATCTGAGGAATGTCCTTGAACTGCACGGCAATTTCACTGGCTCGTTTGGGCAAGGTTTTTCCCGTTCGAAGGTAAAACGGCACGCCCGACCAGCGCCAGTTCTCCACGAACGCTTTGACCGCCACGTACGTCTCCGTGGTTGAGTTCGGATTAACGCCTTTCTCCCGGCGGTAGCCCGGTACGGGTTGATCCTGCGCGGTACCTTCCGCATATTGGCCGCGGACGGTGTATCGCTCGACGTCCTTGCCGACGATGGGCCTGAGACAACGCAATACCTCCATTTTCACGTCGCGCACGACATTGGGGTCCAGCGAATACGGCGGTTCCATCGCGACAAGACAGAGCAGCTGCAACAGATGATTCTGGATCATATCCCGCAGAGCGCCGGCTTCTTCGTAATAGCTGGCTCTCGTCCCGACGCCTTCCGATTCACTGACGGTGATCTGGACGTGATCGATATACTTATGATTCCAGATCGGCTCGAAAATACTGTTGGCGAAACGCACCACCATGAGGTTCTGGACGGTCTCCTTCCCGAGGTAGTGATCGATTCGAAAGATCTGAGACTCATCGAAAACCTTGCCGGTCACTTCATTGATCTGCTGGGCTGAGGCCAAATCCCGTCCCACCGGCTTTTCAACGATAATGCGCGAGTAGGATGAATCGGTCGACGGCGGAGTTGCTAGTCCGGCCTGGGCGAGTCCTTCGCAAACCGAAGCAAAGGAACTCGGAGGAATACTCAGATAAAAAATGCGGTTGCCGGGCAGCTGCATGTCGCGCTCGACCTGTTCGGCCTTGTCACGGAGCGCGCTGTAGGTCTTGGAGTCGTCATTTTCACCTTGGATATAGAATAGATGAGGTTCGAAGGCCTGCCAGGTCTCCTCGACCAATGCTTGCCGGGAATGTTTGACTACGCCTTCTCGAACCAGATTACGGAAGTCCTGATCGCTCATCGGCTTACGCCCCAATCCAATCACCGCATACTTGGCCGGCAAGAGGCCATCGAGTAGCAGATTGTAGACGGCCGGGATGAGCCGCCGTCGCGCAAGATCTCCCGATCCGCCGAATATGATCAGCGTGCACGGTTCGGGCGGAGTGACCGATTCTGGGAGGGGCTTGATATCAACGGGAGTTGTAGGAGAGGACATAATCCTCGTTTCCGGTAATTAAAGTGTCAGCGCCTGACGCTGTGACCGCCGAAAGCGTTGCGCAAAGCCGCCAACATTTTCTCTGCGAAGGATTCTTCTTGCCGTGATCGAAATCGCGTGAACAACGCCGCGGTCAAAGTCGGAACCGGCACATCCTTATCGATCGCGTCCTGAATCATCCAGCGGCCCTCGCCGGAATCCTGCACATAGCCCTTTAGTTTTTCCAGTTTGGGATCCTGCTGCAACGCGCCGACGGCCAGCTCCAGCAGCCACGATCGAACGACGCTGCCGTGCATCCACACATCGGCGATTTTGCCCAGGTCGAGGCCGTACTCGCTTTTTGCCATGAGTTCGAAGCCCTCGGCATAGCCCTGCATCATGCTGTATTCGATGCCGTTATGAACCATTTTGACATAGTGCCCGGCGCCGTGGGTTCCCATGTGTGCCCAGCCCTGTTCAGGGGCCAACGTTTTGAAGATGGGGGTCAATCGCTGCACTATCTCCTTCTCGCCTCCGACCATGAGGCAGTAGCCCACGGTCAGTCCCCATATCCCGCCGCTGGTTCCGACGTCGACATAATGAATCCCCTTCTTATTCAGCTCGGCGGCGCGGCGCGTGTCATCGTGAAAGCGGGTATTACCTCCGTCGATAATGGTATCCCCAGGTTGGAGCAAGGCCGCGATGGCTTGCACCGTTTCTTCGGTCGGCACGCCCGACGGGACCATGATCCAAACGGCGCGGGGAGCCGCCAATTTTGAAATGAGGTCGCCCAGTGAAGAGGCGCCCACACAACCCTGGGTTTCCGCCTGCTTCACGATTTCCGGGGCGCGGTCGTAGGCCACGACGCGATGCTGTCCCTGCTGCAAACGGGTGACCATGTTCATTCCCATCTTGCCGAGTCCGACAAATCCAAGTTCCATAGTTGACCCTCTCTGATGATGCCGCTGTGCAACGTCGGGTGCTGAGCACTGTGAACCCTGTGGCGCGTCACCGATGTGATTCTGTGTCGATGCTACTGCTGCGCAAACAGGGACGCCAACGGAGGCTTGCCATTGAACGTAGACGACGCCCTGCCGTCAATCCACACGTGGTGGAAGTGGGATATCACGGAACAGAGCGTCGGCGAACCGTCGACCGCACACGAGTCGCTCGTGAAGCGTGGCCGCGCTCAGGAATTGGCCGGCCAGGTCGCCGAGTGCCGGATCGCGCGAAGCCATGAAGCGAAGCGAATCAACCGGCGCGGTGAGCCAAAGGCCTCGAGTTCGAAAGAAGGCCGAGAGACAATCCTCGAAAAAGACTTGGAGGAGGTATTGGGCCGTGTTGGGTTTGTCGCGTAAATCTTCGACTTTGCCCAGCCAATGGAAACAGTCCGCTTTCAGGCGGATGCGCTCATTGAGACTGGCGGCCGGGGGACCCTGGCGGAACCGTTGCGCGGCTTTAGCGATCAGCTGGGCCGCGATCTCCTCGTGGTCAAACAGAATGCGCCCCTTCCGGAGGAGAGGCGCCAGACGGGGAGAATAGTCGAGATCCTCGGAGACGGTTTTATGCTCGCCATAGCGGATGTCTACCAGCCGGTCGGCGACGCGAATCATCTCCTGCCCGTTTGCCGGTCCTTTGACGAGGACGATGAGATCGATATCGCTGTGGGCCGTCACGGCGCGCCGCGCTCCGGAGCCCACGAGAATCACACCGACCAAATCACCGCCGCGTTTGGCGCGCACATATTTCAGGGCGACGCTGAGGGCGTCGTCATACCCGGGCGGGGGAATCGCCGGGGGCATCTCGGGTGGTTCAGGAATGTCGAGCAGCTCAGCCTTCAATTCTTCGGAGGAAGGAAGGCTTGGCGAAGTCTGAGACAAGGAGGCGGTCAAGTGTGATTCCATAGGTAATCGTTGTGTCCTAGACGTGTCAGGTGGCTTGCACACGTTGAATATGTTGTCCAAGAGTGCCGAGCCATTGGTCGAAGGGTTGCTCGGCATCGACGACGATCTCAAGCTTGCCATTGGGGAGTTTGCGGACTACGCCCGGGGTTTCAGGGGAGAGGGGAATCTCCACCCATTCACGATTGAGTCCCAATGCATCTGTCACGTCAAGAATACGGCTGATCTGTTGAAACGACACCACGTCGAGCGTCACGCATACCTCTCAGTATTGTCCGGTATGAGGGCATTTTAGGAGGGGGCCGGCGGCCTGTCAATGCGGGAGACTGCTAGGAGCGAAGGGTATGCGCGACAATGTCGGCCGCACGCTCGATGGCATCGGCTGACACGTCCAGATGTGTCACTGCGCGACATGTTCTTCCGCCGACCGCGTTCACGAGCACGCCATCCCGCTTGAGGGTCGCGACGAAGTCCGGCATTGAGAGCCGTGAACTCTGCACATCGAAAAACAAAATGTTCGTCTCGACCGTATCGGGATTGATAGAGACGGCTGGAATCTGAGCCAGCAGCGCGGCGAGGCGTTGCGCATTCGCATGATCCTCCGCCAGGCGTTGAATATTATGCTCCAGCGCATAGAGACCCGCAGCCGCGAGGATACCGGCTTGGCGCATGGCGCCCCCGTACATTCTGCGAAACCGTCGCAGGCGATCCAATAAGCCCCACGTCGTCCGTGGCGATCAGCGATCCCACCGGCGCGCCAAGTCCTTTCGAGAGACAGAAGGTGACCGTCTCAAAGTGCCGGGCATAATCCGCTGCAGAGGTTCCCGAGGCCACCACGGCATTGAAGAGCCGAGCTCCGTCCAGGTGCATGGGAATGTGATGGGCGGAGGCCACTGCGCGTATGCCCTGGATGGATGCAAGCGGATAGACCGTCCCACCACCGGCATTGTGAGTGTTTTCGAGACAGATCAGCGCGGTCTGAATGCTATGGGCATCTTTGGGGCGGATGGCGTCTTCAACCTGCTCGGCCGTCATAAGCCCTTGCACACCGTTGACCCCATGTAATTGCACGCCGGCCAGCGCTGCCGCCGCGCCCTGTTCATACCGCACGATGTGCGAGCGATGCTCAACGATCACTTCACGTCCTGGTTCCGCCTGCGCGCGCAGGCAAAGTTGATTTCCCAGCGTGCCGGACGGCACGAAGAGCGCGGCTTTTTTTCCGACGAGCGTCGCGCCCCGTGCCTGGAGTTCGTTCACGGTGGGGTCTTCACCATACACATCGTCGCCTACCGCGGCGCGCGCCATGGCTTCGCGCATGGCCGGAGAGGGCTTGGTGACGGTATCGCTGCGGAGATCGATCATGGGATTGACGCGGCTTTTCACAGAAATGAGTTAGCCGCAGCATTGTGGCGGATTGATCGGCGTTCTAGCAAATTTTTCTTCTGCCGGTGCTACACTGCCCTCCACTTGGAGTCGCATGGAGCGATTGCGTCGATCAGTTGCCCGGTTCATACAGGCCGAGCCGCAGGAACTGCGGCCGCTGGCCTGGTCATTCGGCTATTTCTTCTGTCTCCTCTGTGGGTACTACATTCTTCGTCCCGTACGCGACGAAATGGCCATTCAGGGCGGTGTCCACAATCTGCCATGGATGATGACCGGCACGTTTGCGGCTTTGCTGGCGGTGACGCCTTTGTTCGGTTGGCTGTCGGCTCGCTATTCTCGCTACCGTCTTTTGCTCGCGGTCTACGGTTTCTTCATCGTGAATCTCATCGCCTTGTATTTCCTGATGACGAGTCAACTGTACATCGAGTGGGTCGCGCGCGGTTTCTTCGTCTGGCTCTCGGTGTTCAACCTTTTCGTGGTGTCGATCTTCTGGAGCTTCATGGCTGATCTCTTCACGCCGGCGCAGGGCGCGCGCCTCTTTGGCGTGATTGCGGCTGGCGGAAGCACCGGCGCGTTGTTCGGGCCCCTGCTCACCACCGGCCTGACCTATCTGCTCCCGGTTCCTGTGCTCATGCTGGTCTCGGCGGTCTTTTTGTCGGCCTGCATCGGATGTATCTACAAACTGGAGGCCTGGAGTCGCACTCAGTCCCTCTCTCATGAGGAGAATATCGGGGAACCATTGGGCGGCCGGCTGCTGGCTGGCATTCGGTTGGTATGGGCGTCGCCCTATCTGCTCGGTATCTGCGGATATCTCTCGCTCCTGACCATGACGGCTACGTTCCTCTATCTCGAACAGGTGCGGTCTAGTGGCCGAACATTTCTCGACGCCGGAAGCCCGAACGCGTTTATTCTCGACGATGGATTTTGCCACCAACGTCCTCACGTGGCTGACCCAGATCCTCATCACGAACCGACTGGTGGCTCGGTTTGGTCTGATCGCGCCGCTGCTGTTTCTTCCGCTCATCAGTCTGGTCGGTTTTCTAGGCATTGCTCTGTGGCCAGGACTGGCGATGTATGTGAGTTTTTCAGTCCTGCGGCGCGTCGGGGAGTATGCGTTATCGAAACCGGCTCGCGAAGTGCTGTTCACGGTGGTGAGTCGCGAAGAAAAATACAAGGCGAAGAATTTCATCGATACCGCCGTTTCTCGCGGAGGTGACGCTTCCACTGGATGGTTGGTTTCTGGAATCAAGCTCCTCGGTGTGACCACCACCCAGATTGCCTGCGCCCTCATCCCGCTCATGCTGCTTTGGGCCTGGCTGGGCCGCTGGCTTGCCGCCTCCCACAGTGCGCAGGTTCGCAGGTGTTTTCCTTATGCACCCTCTCACGAGAACCGCCTGGACGGGACGGAGGCTCTCTTTGACTCGCAAAAAAATCGCATGGTATAGTCCTGCCCGGCAGCAATCAGTCGGGTATCTCAGTCATCTAATGTTGGGAGCGGGCGGCTTGTCGCCGGCACCAATTTCCCTCACTCACCAGATTACTACGCAGGAACACCATGGTTGAAGTTCCGGTCAAACTGTATCTTGATAAGTTATTGAAATCGTCCCGGGAAGCTGTGCGTCCGCTCGCTCTCATATCAGGTCCCGTGCGGGACAAAGCCTTGCGCGCGATGGCGACGAATCTCGCAGAGGCGGAAGAGGCCATCTTGGCCGCCAACGAGAAAGACGTGGACGCGGTCGGAAAATCGATGGCCGGATACGAAAATCGAGAACGCGTGCGAGACGCGGTGGCGAGAGTTCGCATGACAGCTCGATGACGTGAAGGCGATGGTGGATCGACTTCACCGCATCGCCGACCTGCCCGATCCCCTTGGCGAGGTCATGGGTCGTCATGATGAGTCCAATGGGCTTCAGGTCAGTCGGGTTCGTGTACCGATCGGGGTCATCGGCATCGTGTCTGAATTGGCGCCGCTGGAAACGATCGACGCGCTGGCACTCTGCTTGAAATCGGGCAATGTGTGTGTCTTTCGCGGCTCGCCCGATTGGACGTTGACTCAGCAGACCATCGCCGAGTGCTTGAACCGTGCGGCTGCAGAGGCTGGCATTCCCTCCGGCGCCTGCACCATTATCGACCGTCCGGAAAAAGAGGCGGCGCTGGAGCTGATCAAATCGGGAAAGGCATTGGACGCGATTATTCCCCGTGGTGGCGCCGGGCTTCGGAAGGTCGTTCAAGAACAGGCCAAGATGCCGATCCTGTGCCATGACGGCGGGATCACCCATGTCTACATCGACGATGACGTGGAGATTCCACTCGCGCAAAACATTGTGGTGAATTCAAAAGTACAGCTGCCTGCTGCGGCCAATGCGTTGGATACGCTGCTGGTCCATCAAGGTATCGCAAGACCGCTTTTGTCGGCGCTGATTCTTCGATTGCTCGACGAATTCAAGATCGATGTCTACGGCTGTCCGAAGACCGTGTCCTTGATGGGGCAGATGCTCATGACGGGCCACAAGGCTGTCAAACCGGCCCAAGATCAGGATTGGGACAAACAGTTCCAGGGTCCGAGCATGGCCATCAAAATGGTGCCTAGTTTCGATGAAGCCCTGGACCACATCGCGAAGCATGGTCCCAGCCACACCTGCGTCATCGTCACGAAATCATATGACTCGGCCATGCGCTTCACGAAGGAGGTCGATGCAGGGACCGTCCTGGTCAACGCCTCCTCGCGATTGAACGCAGGTGACAGCCTGGGCTTGGGCGCCGATGTCGGATTGAGTTCAACGCGGCAGCATGCGCGAGGACCGATCGGCCTCGAACAACTCACGTGCGAAAAGTATGTCGTCTTCGGCAGCGGGCAGCTACGGCATCCGCATCCGGTGCCGCTGGCCTATGAAGACGCCATCATGCTGAAAAGGCCGTAGGGCGTGAAACGTGACGCGTATCTCGTTGAGAGGACTCTGTGCCCTGCGAGACGAATGACGAGATACAGGCGTCGCTTCACGATCACTTAGCCTGGTGGGGGCTTCGGCATGTGGAGTCCGACGCAACCTATTTCTCCTGGCAACGAGAAGTTTTGACCCCGCAAGAAGTTGCGACGCTCCACCAACACATCGAAGCCAAGCGACTGGCGACCGCCGGTCCTTCCGCTGAAATCGCCTTCTACGATCTGACGGCCCAGCCCCGCTCGATGCCCGCTCTCTACAGTCAGCGATACGAATATTATCTTCAGGTCGGATCACGCGTCGTGCGCACATCTGCATGAGGCAACCTCCATGCTCGATGTCGGCTGCGGGATCGGCATCCTCACCACGTTTTATGCGCAACAGCATCCGAACTGTACCGTGCTCGGGGTGGACCGCTCACCGGCCTCCATCGACCTCGCCCGGCAGCGGGGACAGAAGTTGGGACTCACGAATCTGCGCTTTGAATGTCTGGATATCGATCAGCAGGCGCTCGCCGGCGAGTTTGATGTGATTATCGCGACGCACACGTTGCTGCAGTCCGAGCAGGACCCCGGTCTGCCGAGCCGCGACTGGACGCACCTTCGAGCGTTCGGCCGATGCGAAGGCCCAGCAGCAGTTTGAGGAGAGGACCGGTTTAGGTGTTCGGCTTGATCGCCTCCGCGCCGGGTTGACGACGCAAGGTCGAGTGATCGTATTCGAAAAGACCAGGCAACTGGCCAGACGCGTTCCATTTCAACGGGCACTGGCCGCGCGGGGCCTCCACCTGCTCGCGCCGCCGGAGCCTGTGCGGTATCGATTGGTGGAGGAAGTCACGGACGACGGCCCGTTGTATGCGCTGAGTGTCAAACTTCCCGAAACGGTTCTGGGGTGGGATGAATTACCGGAGCCGGATGAGGCCCCAATGTTCGATCTTCAGGCGCCTCGACCACATACTGCGCAGGGAGAGGAACCGTTATATGAAAACCATGCAAGTTCTGCGGAACAGGCATGGATGAAGTTGCCGGATAAGCAGGTCTTGGAGCAGGCCACTCACGAAGACACGGATGGCCGGCAATTACATGTGGAAAGGGGAAGGTCAGCGGGCTTGCACTATCTCTATTGCGCGAATACCTATGATCAACGTCAACTCGTGATCATTGAACCGGCTCGCGCCGCCGTGCTGGAAACATACTATCGCGAGATCACCAGCGACATACAGATTATTGCGACGGGGCGCTCGTGACCATGTCTTCCACTGATCAGCCTGAACCCTCCGGGCTGACCGAGTCGGAAGTGGTAGGTATCGTGCCTGCCGCAGGACTCGCGAAGCGACTCCAGCCCTTTCCTGGCAGCAAGGAGGTGTTTCCGGTCGGCTTCGCGATCGATAAGGACACCGGGATGCCTCGCCCTAAAGTGGCGGCGCACTATCTGCTGGAGAAATTCCGGGCTGCCGGCATCACCAAGGCGTACGTGGTGATTCGTGACGGCAAATGGGACATTCCAAATTACTTTCGCGACGGCCGTTTGGTGGATCTATCGCTTGCCTATATCGTCATTCCAGGATCACTGGGCGCCCCCGACACCATCGACCGTGCCTATGCCTTTCTCGAAGAGAAGCGCGTGGCATTTGGTTTCCCAGATATTCTCTTCGGTCCTGACGATGCCTATCGGCGGCTCATCGAGACGCAGGAGCGGACAGGGGCCGAGGTGATACTGGGGTTGCATCGGGTCTACAACCATCGTGTCTGGGACATGGTCGATTGCAAAACTGATGGTCGTGTACGGAGTATCGTCATGAAGCCGGTTTCGACGATCTTGACCCACGGCTGGTGTTGCGCGGTCTGGACGCCGGTTTTTTCGGCCTTCCTGCATCGCTTCCTTCGCGCCGACGAGACCCGTCGCAAGTTGGGAAAGCTGGCGAGCAAGGCCAACGACCTCGGCGGGGACCTCGCGATGGGTGTCGTGCTGCAGGCGGCCCTCAAAGAAGGGTTGGCGGTGCAGAGCGTGATTTTCCCTCATGATACGTACATCGACATCGGGACGCCTGAGGACCTCCTCAAGGCCGTGCGTCAATTTCAGCCGCCGGAATGAGGCTCGGCACATTTAGGAATAGGCCGCGAGGAGCCGTTCGACGGCCTGTAGGTGTCTTTCTCCTTCCTTGGCCCTGAACTGTCGTCGACAGGCGGCACAGAGACGGAGGCGGCCGGCGATCGAACGCACGTCCCGATCTTCATTGTAAAAAAATGGACAGTCGGCGGGCCCCACACCACGGCGGTGGTGCGTGAGGTCTGCCACGACAGCGGCCGCCAGGTGGGCCATCATCCGCTCGACGGTAAGGTCCTTCTCATTCAGGTGTTCCAACACCCCGAAGGTCGAGGCCACGAACAGCACGTCCCGTCGCCAGAAATAGAGATTCTTCGCCGTCTTGCTCCTGAGCGGAAAATTGATCATGCACACGAGCCGGTCCACCCCCAATTCCTTGGGCTTGGCCTGCAGTCGATCGTAGAGCGTTTCTGCCACTACAAACGCCTGAGTAGTATCGTGTTCGCGCCGCCAGGTTCCGATCGGCGCCGGGAAAGACACCGTCTCGAAGGAATAGATGTTCTGCGCTTGCGTAAGCCGATCACAAATTTCCGGCAAGTGAGGAATCATGCGATGGGCGTTCCACATGCCGATTTTGATTCGGTCTTGCATCGCGCGCCGGCGCCGCCGTACCGTGGCGGTGCGTGTTCGCTCATACTCGGCCGCCGCACGAGGCAGACAGAGGCGCTGAGCCGGATTCCGCGCAAACACCACGGGTACGGCCCAGTCGATGGCTTCTCCGGAAATCGAATAATTCACCGCCACGCGTGCCTCACGTGCGGCGTCGCCGATGGTTTGGCCCATGGCCAGGGCCCAGTAGAAATGCCGCGAAAAGGAGGTTGCCGAGACATCCAAAACCGGATACTGGTTGGCGACGACAGCCGGCACTCCGCCGGCGATCAGAGCCTGAGCAACGCCGCGGCTGAAATCCTCCCGTCCCCCTCGCCCGGTCTCGCAGGCATTCAGGCAGACCAGGCGAATGCCGCGCCTGCATAAGATCTGCCGGAGGGTGGAAGAATCCAACTCCTGCACGCCGCCATCCGCGTTCTCAAAGACGAGGTACCCGCAGTCTTCCTGCTCCCGATATTCACCATGGCCGATGAAGTGCAGAATATCGAACGGTTCAGTCGAGGACTCAAGCGTCCGATGCAGCAACTCGGGCGTGGCGTCGAGCAGGAGTTGGACTTCAGCCAGATTGGCATCAAGGAGTCGGCGGAATCCACTACGGATAACATCAGCTTCCTCCTCAACGGAAAGTTTGGCGAGCCCCAGCGGTTGGGCGACGACCACGAGAATACGCATGGGGCCGCCCCGGGCCGGAATACGTTCGGCGGGAATGGCGGTGAGGACATTGCGCGTGAAGTTCACTTCTTCGAGCGCAAGGAACGTCTGGCGATCAGGATCATAGACAAATTCCCAGGCCTGGTCGGCAATCCAATCGATATCAGAGGTAAAGATGAGGTTGAGCCGTTGACTCGTCTGCTCCGATCGCGCCGCATCGTAAAGTCGCCGCACTTGGCCTGGAAACAGCGCCTTGAACAACGCTACGCCGAATTGTTGGAGATCGCGCTCGCCAGGTAGAGCCGGAAACTTTGGATTGCCCTGAATGTACCCCTGAATATGGTCCTGTGCGGTCCTGATCTGCTGCCATTGAACATCGGCTTTGTCGCCCCTCGATCGTGTGTGTGATGAGCCCTTCTCGGGGCGGGTCCGCAAAGTCTCCATCACACGCGCATTCCGGAAGGTGGCGATAAGCTCGGCTACCTGGTCATCCGGATGCGAATCCACCAGGGCGATCTGAAACACATCATCCGGTTCGGGGCTTTGAGTGAGGGAGACTGCGACGGGGATGATTCGCCCGGCCGGCACTGCCTGGGCGGTCGGCATGGCTGGAGCCGGCGAGGGCGTGGCCGCTATGATGGCCCGCCCGTCTACATGAACGGCGTTGCGGCGCCGACCGGACGGCAAGTCTTGCTCGATGACAATCGATGTGGCCGGATGCGACTGTCCGCGTAGGGCGCGAACCAAAAAATCCACCGTGCTGGGATCTTCAAAGAAGTTCACGTGATTGACTGGCTTATGCTGCGTGAGGTTCCCGCCTAATCCAAAGCACCCGACGCGATCTCCTGGAATCGTGACCGCAGCCCCGCTTCCCGCGTCCACACGCCAGCCGCCTTCCGTCGGCACGACGAGATCGTTGGCCGACGCAAAAAATAGATCGGCTCCCGCGTCGATGATGCGTTGCAGTACGGTGGTGTCGGGCTCGAAGTTCGCAACCAGCGCCGAATAAGCTTCGTTCGAAGGGCTGGGCGACGCCTGCAAGAGGCGAATGATATCGCCCTTGTTATCCATCGAGGCCAGGCCGGGTAATCCGCCGACGATGCGATGGGCGATCCACGACAAGGCTTCACTGACGAATTCCATGCCTGTCGTGAACGGGTTCTCGGGGAACAGCTCCAAGACATTGGACAGCCAGTTGGTGTACTGAGTGAGATGGTCCGGCGAAGCCAGCGGTGTCCCTTCATTCGGGCTCGCGATGAGAACGGCTCGGCCAATGACGAATCGATCCGCCAGCGGTCCAAAAAGATCCCGGCGTTCGACCAGATGGCGCAGGACCAAGCCGCCGCGCGAATGCGTGATGACGTCAAAGGTCGTCGGGCGATCGGGCAAGGCGTTGAGCAACATCCGTACATTATCCTGGGGGGTACGGCTCAGCGTAAAATGATCGAAGCCATAGATGCGATTGCCGTAGACGTCCTGCAGCTCTTCAAAAAATCCTTTGCCGTCGCTGCCCTGTGTCCGCGCCAGCCCATGAAAGGCCGCTTTCGTGCTGGAAAAGGTGCCGTGAAGAAAGAGAAGATTCCGTTCGGATGCGCTCAGTGTCTGCAGATCTGCGGCGGGTAGGTTCTGTTCATCATCGAGCCCCGTGGCGGTTACGGATAGCCACCCTTCACGTTGTTTTTTGAGTTTCCACGTTGCGGTTTCCCAGAGTAAGGCAAGCTTCGAGAGGGCAAAGTCGGCGATCTTCCCCGCGATCTTGAGGACCACGGTTTTGATAGCCGCGCTGATAAACCCGCGGCGACCATCGGCGTCGGCGAGGGGAGCGGCCGGCACGGGAATCAGAAATCGGTAAATTCTTCGCCCGCCTCGCCGTACGCCGCGTCGAGCGGGTTCCGTCGGCATATGAAAGCGAATGGCTCCGGATGCATACCGTGTCATCACCACATATGCGTCATCGGGGCTGCCTTCCACGTCCAAGGTGAGCGGAGCCGGCGCCGCTTCGCCCCGCCGTGCCTTCGGCGTCGCCACAAGCGTCTGTTCGACCTCCCAGCGGCTGGTTGCCGTCAGATGGGCTACGAAGGGATCCGGTGCTTCTGCTGCTGCGCGGCGCCCTGCGCGAACAGGGCCTGCAGCACGCACGTCCCATCCTTCCGCCGTCGACCAGGTGACCTTGCCTGATTTTCTCTGCGCCATAATCTGCCCCCAAGTTTTCAGTATGACCTATGTGATTTTGTTGGTGGGTCGCACGGCGAATCGTTCGCATTTTCGATCTGCTATGCGTCACGCAACATGATCCCGACCCCGCATTCGTGAGAATCGTGGCCCTTCGGTTCGCCGCGCTTATCCCACAATGGGAGAAATCAGGCAAGCCTTTCGTAAAGAGTTTGTGACTCTAGGTACGTTATCGCGAGGATTGATGGTGGGCAGTGCATGCGGGAGAAGCAGACAGATCGACCCGGAGGAACCAGGCAGAAACTGTGGTGACCTCAGACTTCCAGAGACTGTTGAGTGACCATCTGGTCGTCCGAGACGAAAACGACGGACCTCTGAAGCCGTCCGATGTGACTGATATCACGAATTCCGATCAACGGGTCACCCCATGGCCATACTCTTCTAGATAATCAACTGTACCTCATGAGCCTGTGCGCTCGTGCTTCGGTGGGCTTCTCGACATGGGACAATCGCCGAACGGGCTGTCGGCTGCGTCTCCTCGCCGTTTATATCCAGTCAGCCGCTAGACTTCATGATCAGGAACCCTAGCAACGGCTTGAGCATCGGAGCGCTCGCGCATTTAAAGGCAGGCGAAGGAGACCGGAGTACGTCTGCCGCATGATCGGTAGGGACATACCGAGGGCCGACTGTATACGTACCGACAAACGTGACGGGTTGGCTGAGCCGGCCGCCTAGGACATCCGCTCGTGCACCGACCAGTGCCAGGATGATCCGGGATACATGTTTGAGCGCACTGTGCTGCGCAGGCTGTTGAAATGGAGGCCATGGAAAGCCTCCTTTCTCGTCATAGCGTCTGTGTCAATTGGACACGACGTCCGTGCCGCCTTGCATAAGTCAGAGTCTAATTCCGGCGCCGGATGTTATCCGAGGCATCTGTGGAATCTTCTCTACAGGCGATAGAGATCTA
The DNA here is from genome assembly GCA_963839785.1 of uncultured Nitrospiraceae bacterium. Lineage (GTDB taxonomy): Bacteria > Nitrospirota > Nitrospiria > Nitrospirales > Nitrospiraceae > Nitrospira_A. The sequence continues at coordinate 241,951 of CAWIWD010000020.1, read as the reverse complement.
AGAACTTGAAGGAAGGTATGAGGAAAGAGAAGGCCTTACACGATTAAACGATGTTCGAGCGCGTAGCGGGTAAGGTCCGCGGTTGATCTGAGATGAAGCTTTTCCACGATGCGGGCTCGGTAGGTACTCACGCTTTTCACACTCAAGGAAAGTTCCTCGGCGATATTCGTGACGGTTTTTCCGTGAGCAATCAAGCCCAGGACTTGAAATTCCCGGTCGGATAATTTTGTATGCGGAGGCTGGTCGGCATCTCCCTGCTGGAGTTGTGTGGCGAGCAGATCAGCGACAGAAGGACGTATATACTTCCCGCCACCCATGATTTTTCGAATCGCCTGGACCAATTCCTCGGGAATGCTCTCTTTGGTCAGGTATCCGGCGGCTCCGGCCCGTAGAGCCCGTACCGCGAATTGGTCTTCAGGATGCATACTCAGTACGAGGACGGGAATTTCAGGGTGCCCCGCGTTCAGCTCATGGAGGGCGTCCAGGCCGCTTCTGCCGGGCATCGTCAGATCAAGTACGATGACATTCCATCGATGCTTACCGGCCTGTTCGAGCAGTTCCGGGACAGTGGAAGCCTCCCCAATCATGACGCCCGGGAATTCATCGGTCAGCACTTGGGTCACCCCTCGGCGCACAAAGGGATGATCATCGGCGATCAGTATCCGTATCATGCAGTCCCTCCCAGGACTGGTAACCGCACCGTCACGGTGGTTCCTTTTCCTGGGGTTCCCTGGATCGAGAGATCTCCGCCCCACTGTGTCGCCCGTTCCCGCATACCCAGCAGCCCTAATGAATTGATGTTAGCCAGCATCGAGGCAGAAATACCCAGGCCATTGTCGGAGACTTCAAGCACCAGCCAGCCGGCTGAGATGTTCGAGCGCGTGTGGATGGTGGAAGCTTGAGCATGCCGCATTACGTTTGTGAGGATCTCCTGGTAAATCCGAAAGATGGTCGTAGCCTGGGCCGGCCCGATGGGAATCGGCACCGACGGCATCGACCACTCGCATCGTATCCCAGTTCGCTTCTCGAAATCACGTGTCTGCCAGTCGAGGGCCGCCGCGAGGCCGAGTTCATCCAGCACGCTCGGCCGCAATGCGGTTGCAATAGCGCGTACGGACTGAATGGAGCCATCCAGTTGCCGCATGGCTCCCTAAATCCGGTTGTGGCCGCATCAGCCACGACGAGACGCAGCACTCGATGTCCAGCTGTTCGGTCACCGCCGGACTGGAGTCCGAATAATAATGCAGACATTGCAGATTGCAACGTCTGGCGGGTGTACGACGCAGATCGATTACGGCTCTATCTGCTTCCCCCAATGTTTCAAGAACGGAGCAATCGTATCGATTGGAATGGGGAAGATGGTGGTGGAGTTTTTTTCTGCAGCAATCTCCACCAACGTCTGCAGATAGCGAAGCTGCAGGGCAGCAGGGTTACGACTGATGACGTCGGCGGCGTCCGCCAGCCGCCGGGAGGCTTCGAATTCACCTTCGGCATGGATGACCTTCGCGCGGCGTTCGCGTTCCGCTTCAGCTTGGCGCGCGATGGCTCGTTGCATTTCCTGGGGAAGGTCGACATTTTTCACTTCCACTGCGCTGACTTTGATTCCCCAGGGCTCCGTCTGTTGATCGATGATGCGTTGAAGATCTGCGTTGATCTGTTCCCGTTTCGAGAGCAAATCATCGAGCTGGCTCTGTCCGAGCACGCTGCGAAGCGTTGTCTGCGACATCATGGAGGTGGCGTAGAGATAGTCTTCAACTTGAATGACGGCCCGCTCCTGGTCCACGACCCGGAAGTAAATGACCGCGTTCACCTTCACGGTGACGTTGTCTCGTGTGATGACGTCTTGTGCCGGCACGTCCATCGTCACGGTCCTCAAGCTCACGCGCACTAGTTTGTCGATGAACGGGATGATGATCACGACACCGGGACCGTTCCCCCCCACAAGCCCCTTAGCCAATCGGCCCCATCGAAAGATCACGCCCCGCTCATATTCGCGAAGCACGTTGAATCCCATCAGGATCAGCACGATCACGAGAAATAGGAGCAAGAGAGGACTTGCGAGCGGACCCATATCAGACCCCCTTCTTCCGCACAGGTTTGACGGACAAACGCAACCCCTCGATGCCGGTGACTTCGGCTTCTTCGCCGGGATGGAGCGGCAGGTCGCTGACGGCCTGCCACAGTTCGCCATGCACGGCCAATTGTCCCGACGGCGTGAGCGCTGTTGTGACAATCCCTACCATGCCTATTAGTTCTTCACGTCCGGTGACCGCAGGGCGCCGCATGGCTCGCACCCCCATTCCCACCAGAAGGAAGGTGATCCCGGCAGTCAGGGCAACGACCGGCAGGATGACCATCCAAGAGATTTGCAAGAACTCTACGTCAGTCTTGATCAACATGACTGATCCAAGGAGCATGGCAATGATCCCGCCGATGGCGAGTAAGCCGAAACTCGTGACTGTAGCTTCCAAAATGAGAAATACGATTCCCAGGATGAACAACGACACCCCGGCATAGTTCACAGGCAGGGACTGCAAGGAATAAAACGCCAGAATCAGGCTGATAGCGCCGACAATGCCGGGCAGAATTGCACCGGGGTTATACAACTCAGCGATGAGTCCAACAGTGCCGAGCGTCATGAGCAGATAGGCGATGTTGGGATCGCTGAGCGTCTTGAGGAATTCCAGACGAAGACTCATGGGAAATTCGCGCAATGTCGCGCTCCCGGTGTGCAGCACCTTCGCGCCGGTGGAGAGAGGGATTGAACGGCCGTCGAGCTGCTTCAGCAGCGCCGGTAAATCGTCGGCAATTAAGTCGATGATGTTCAGCTTCAGCGCTTCTCGTTCCGTCGCGGAGAGGCTCTTGCGCACGGCATCCTCTGCCCAGACTACGTTACGTCCACGCTGCTGGGCGATTGTTTTGATGTAGGCCACAGAATCGTTTTCCACTTTCTCCTTCATCGTTTTATCCATCTCGGTGCCGCCCATCGCGACCGGATGGGCCGCGCCGATGTTTGTGCCGGGAGCCATCGCCGCCACATGCGCCGCCATGGTGAGAAATACGCCGGCAGAGGCGGCCCGTCCACTGGACGGCGACACATAGACGACCACTGGAATGGTGGAGGCGGTGATGTCCTTGATCATGAGCCGCATGGAGGTATCGAGCCCGCCGGGCGTATTCAGGCGGAGAATCAGGGCCTCAGCGTCGCGCTCTTGAGCAGACTGGAGCGCATCGTGGAAGTATTCAGCGGAGACGGGGGTAATGACTCCGTCGTACGTAGCAAGCAATAGGAATGAGTCAGCTCGCGCGTCAGCAGGGTCTCCAAAGAGGGCGGTGAGAAACGCAATCGTTATGATGCTGAGATGGAAGACTGATAGCTGAGGACGATGTCTCGGGACAGGCATGGAAGTGTCTCTCCCACAAGACCAAACCTTAGAGGGGCGAACGTATGAGCTCAGCATACGAGCCGCCCCTAGAGCCAGTCAAGGAAGCGGAGAGAGGCCGACGAGCGGCGTAGAACGGACCGGTTAGTGGGGGCCGGTCCTAGCTGGTGCGAACCATCGTACAAGACTCAGATGCCGATGGCGACGAATCCGATGCCCGCTATGAGTTACAGCGACTGCAACGAGACATACTGAGAGAGCTGCGCACTCACCAGAACGGCAATGAGACTGGAGAGCACGAGGGCCGCAGATGAAGCTGCAAATAACCCAAGTTTGCTGAGGCGTGGATCTGCCGCAAATAAGAGTGTGGCCGGTTGGGTCTTATCTCTCAACTCAGCCAGAAAGACAGTCACAAAAATAGGCCAGAGCGTCAGCATCGAGGAAGCCCCTCGCATCATGTGGGCGTTGAGGAAAAAGATCACCACCAGGTCGATGTTTGTCACGACAATTTCTGCACAACGAAGGGTGCGAGGTAATAGGCCAGGATGGAGATGATCACGCCGATCACCACCCCGAGCAAGCCGCCCGCAAAGAGCCCAACGAAGGGCAGGAAGAAGACGACGAGGATCATCCCCACCGCGAGGAGCTTGTGACGATCATAGAAGCCTGCGCGTTGTGCACTGCTGAGCGAGTCGGTGAAGGATAGGTCTGAAAGCGGATTCATGACGGCAGTATAGTACAAAATCCGGGCGGGAGTTTCAAAAAGTGTTGGACAAACTCCACGCTCCTGGCGGTTGCCTCTCCTTCCGTTCATCGCAATGTTTGCTAGTAGTAGCAGGGAGGCGGCCAGATGTCTTAGGAATGAGACATCCTGGGTCGCGCAAGGCGTTTGAATGCCGGTTCATGATACCTCTCACGACGCGACTTTTTCGAAATCGATGAATCTGCGTTCGCTTTCGACTCGCTCAGTATCGTCTTCCTTCGGCACTTGCCTCTAAAGATACTTTAGTGCGGATCAGGACCCGCAAACTCGTCTCATTGTATCAGGCTGGAATTCGCAATGCTGAGCCTGCCCGCCTCGCTTCCGTCGGCCATCATCGACTGCTGGTGGTGTGCGACTCGCTGGCTTTCCGATGGAGGACAGTGTCGTTGTGTAGGTGGGATAACCTTGTGACTGTGGCGCCACTATGGCGAACACACGTGATCCCGCGCTCGATTGACACGAAGAGAAACGCTGTAACCCCGATCGCCAGAATGATCGCACCTGCCTTCGAAGTGCCCACGAGGCACTACCAACTCGGCGAAACCAATTGTGGCCACCAGCAATGCGGACCATAACACCAGTGCCGCGAGAGGGTGCGATGAACCGAACAGGTTAAGATCAGCAATTTTGACCCCAATTTATCGACGCATTCAAGCCGTTTAGAAGTAATCCAGTTCCCCACACAGAACAGCAAAGTCAAACCACACAGATGCAATGGGAGTTTGGTATGTAACAAAGGTAAGCCGAATGCTAGGAATCAGGCATTCGCAAAGACCATCAAAACAGTGCGCCCGAGATGACGATAATTACCAGGTAAGGCCAGGACCATAAGCCGAACTACGTCTCTATTCTCAAATCGTACGCGGGACTGCCGAAGAAAATTAGGCCCAGCTATGACTCTCGCGGCATGGGCACAAACCGATGCTTCCCGAATGACTGATCCTGCAGAAATGCCGGACGATGAACTTGAATGTGAACGTGGTTTCCACCACGATCATTGCAGCTCTGCTTCGTTAGCACTCTGTAAATCTTGGCGAGAGATCGTTCACCCAGTTGTAGTGGTTAGATGAATAGTCTAACCACCGAGGCGGGAAGTACGCGCGCGTGCTCTCGCGCGCGTACGCTGTGGACAACGGCATGCGCTTCATCGTTAGAACACCGAATAAATCGCTGGAGCGAGAACACTTCCTTCAAGGAAAAATGCCAGGGCGCTCAATGCCAGCAAGACAAAAATGACCGGCGCAAGCCAATAAGACTTCTTTTCCTTCAGATACGTGGAAAATTCTGTGATCAGGCTATAGTAATCGTGCACTCGGGTAATCGTATTCATTCGGCCCTCCTTGTCGGCTATCAGTTAATCACGAAACTGAAACATTTTTAGCTGTCTCTGGCTGAACGGTTGCGACGCGTGCTGACTCTTTCCGTGTGGCCGACCATTTCCTCGCATATAAGCAGCATTCTCTGAACACGATGAACGAGATGATGGCGCCTGGGTAAAACCAGAATCCTCCGAATCGCGACGTGATGCCTCCACAAATCAAGGCCACGATCATGGAGGTGAAATCGGCTACCGGGCCGAGTGGCTCGAACACCTGCATATGTCTGGAATTAGTCATGAGGCCATCCTTTCGGACCACCTCCTGCTGCCAGGGGCGTTTCTCATACGGTTTCAACCGATCGGTTTGTGGAACGCCTGGCGCAGCCGTATCCTTCAGGACATTGTCGTCGCAGGCATCGATGCAGGCGTAGCATTTGATGCATTCGGTGTTAATCACCTTCCCATTAAAATGAAATATCTCTCGACTGACATCGATGCCTTGCGGACAGGCATTACTGCAGTCGCGGCAGCCGGTGCACTGGGCCACGCGCGTGATTTTTGTCTGTACCGGTGAGATGTTCATGAGCGGGACCATCATCGGAGCATAAGGACACAGAATCCGACAAAATGCGCCCTGCCCATAGCGCAAGTTCAGTACGATGCTCATGGTGAATTGAATGAACACAGCAAGCCCGAATGCCAGCAGGTAATCATTCCACGTCGGCTTGATATCAAAATTGAAAAACGCGGTCTTTGCGAACGCCTTGCCCTCATAGCCAGGCAAGTCCGCAATTGGCACCGGCGCCATGACGTTGACTTTAGGGGAGAATCCGACGTTGTGAATGAGAATGATGACAGGCAACAGAAGTACAAATAGGGCGCCGATCCTTAAGAGCCAGCGATGAGGTGTGTTAACCAGGACGTTTTTTTCGCGCAGGTTCATATACTGGCGCACCTTGAATTTGCGCAGGATCCAGTCGGCGAATTCGATCGCCCCGCGCATGTGACAGACCCAGCCGCAAAACCCACGTCCCCAAATCAAGATGGAGACTAAGATAAGGATGACCATGATTGCGGCCGCGTTGATAGTGCCTTTGGCGAGAGAGGGCACTCCCATCATCGCAGTCTTGCCCCAGATCTGGATGCCGAAGACGTGCCACGAAATGAGATGGAAGGCGATATAAGCGTGCACCGAAGCCAGGGCAATCATGCGATAGGTGTGTCGTTTTGTCGGGGCAAGTGTGGCGGGGGGGTGAATTTTGCATGAGCCGTGGGAATCTTCTTTGCGGCTGTCTATAGTGATGAGCTGAAGTTGCGGAGTTTGTGCTGCGGCGACAGGCTTCATATATAGCCCCCCATAGGTGGTGGATGTATTCCCACCTAACGCTGATATTTGCTATGGAACACCCTTTATGAAGAATAGTTGGGATTGTGGGGTTGTGCCATGCATCTAAAGGCGGAGGTTGACGAGATAAAGGTACTGACCGGTCGGATGAGACCACATTATTTTACTCACCGGGAAGGGCAACACGAACTGAGAAGCGTTGGGAGATGAGGCCGACGCAATAACCTTCATAATCTGCTTTGATGGATCAAGCGAGAGAGGAGAGCAATTTGTGAGCCATCCATCTCTCTTTGCGCGCCACTCTACATCTCTCAATAAACTACGAGATCCAGCGCATCGGAAGTCAGTCACGCGTTGAACATCACAAACTGTTTACCCCGCCACTCGACGATCTGGCACGAGGTAACTTGTGCGCGAATGCTCGCTTAGAAGCGCTATTCGTCTTTGGGGGCGATGTTCGGAGCAGCCCCGAATAGCCATCGATGTGAGAGCATTGTTTGGCGTTTAGGTTGCTGGATGAGGAAGTATTCAAGAAGCGGTTAACCAGTTCGATCGTGATGGCTCGAATGAGGTTTGGGGCTAGAAAAATTTTCTGAGGCGAAGGAGGGGGAGTGTTTCTCGCCGGGGCCCTTGGCGGGCGTTGGCATTCCGATCAGTTGGCACGCCCGCTCAAGACCGGCGGCGGGAACAACCCACGTCTCCCGCGCAACCCTTCTTACAGGGATAGTGTCGCAGAGGCTTCGCTAAGGCCGAAGTCTTCAAGGAGGGGCGGAGCAAGCACGTGAGTGCACAAGATGAATGCGGGCAGCGATTCACCTGAAACGCGCGCGTCTTCGGGGGGTTCGAGCAAGGAGGCGAGTGCGGCTAGGTGGTACTTTTCTGCGACTCGGTCTGATCCGAAGGCGAAGATATCATCGCGAACGCATGTTAGGTACAATGCGCGGCATCATGTACAGGGAGGTGCTCAATGGCATTCAATCAGGTCGGAGAGTTCTGGCTCGCGCCGGGTCAAGCCACTCGCATCCATATTGCGTGCGGCAACTTGATCAATGAGGCCGAATGGGGCGGTGAGGATTTCGGGGCCCAGTGGATCATGGCCGACGGGATTGGTATCAACCCGGTCCGTCTCATGGTGACTGAGCATACGAAAGAGAAAAAACCTATTCGTTGGCATCCCGGTTCACCAAGTCCGATCGTCTATTCGGTGACCGTCACGAATATCGGCGAAGAGGTCGCGCATTTCTCGATTCAAGGGGGCGGGAACGTTTAGCAGTGCGTAGGAGGTCACAGGTGAAAGCGAAGCGTACGATACATGTGTTGACGAATAAAAAGGGATCGATTGTGGGAGGAGGGATTCTCACCTCCGCAAAGGATCGAAAGGGGAAAGGGGTGCATGTTCAGATAGCTCCTATGAAGGGGCAGACGATTTCGGAAGTTTCGATACCGTCTGAAATTGAACGATTGGAAGGCCCGGAAATGTTTTGTCGGCTCAGTACTGAATACCATCTTCCACGCGGCAAAAAGGAACTCGTGCGTAAGAAGGTTGCACAGCGAAAAAAAACGTAAGGTGTCGGGTCTCAAGGCACCCAACGTTTCGCCATCTCACATCATCGACTCCGGGGGGGAGCACGTGGTGTCTGATCGGATACGCCGGTGGTCCGGGCGCGATGCCGGAGGCGGAGCGCACATGCAAGTGTGCTCCAGCACAACGTCATAGGCGCCACGCATCTCTCCCGGCGTATCGAACAGGCTTCTGCCACGAAGCGCTCCGCTAGGGGATACGTCACCCCCGCCGGCCGTTCCCGTCGGGGCGATGTCCAGTCCCGTCGCATCCAGGCCCTGCTCCACCGACAGTGCTAATTCGTGTCCGCGACCGCAGCCTTGCACCAGCGCGCGTCCGCGTAACGCATGATGTGCCAGATGCTGCTTCATCGCCGGTGCCGGAGCGCCCCTATCCCAGCGGGTCTCGCGCCCTTATTGTAGCAATCCTCCCAGTCCATCGGTCGGGCCTTACGGGCCTTATTAACTTTGTGCTCAGCGATGTCTTAACTGGGAGCGGACGCACTGTGTGGTGAGGCGGAGGAAGGGTAAAGAAATTGTGACGGCGATAGTCCTCCGAGTTGTCTGGATAGCCTTACGAAGCTGATGGAAAACATCATCTATGTCGGTTCACACTCCATCGTTTTTCTTGCTCTATGGGTCTAATTCGGTGGTTGTATCTGGGCTAGAAGGTCGCTCAACCCGGCTTCTAGAGTCCTAGCTGGTTGTTGAATCGTCACCATGTCACAATGTTCATGGCGCTTCTTGATTCCATTGGCTAGCAGGGGATAATCGCAAATCTCAGGGTTCCCACGTGCTGCGGGCCAAGCCGAATATGCGAGTGTCTGTATGGAGGTGCATTGCTTGTGACCACGCAGTATTACACCGCCTCAACTCTTGATGGATTCATCGCGACCCTCGACGACTCTCTCGAATGGCTCTTCCCCCTTGGTGATATTAACGAGACGGGGTATCCGTCATTCATCAAAGAGGTGGGTGCCTTGGCGATGGGATCCGTCACCTATGAGTGGATGTTGCGCAACGTCATCCACGTGGATGGGCGAGAGGCGGTTGCCTGGCCTTATTCCCAGCCCACCTGGGTGTTCTCAAGTCGTCGCCTTCCCCTCGTAGAAGGGGCGCAGATCCAATTTGTGGAGGGGGACGTTCGCCCCGTTCATGCTCAGATGAAGGAAGCGGCGCGTGTGAAGAACATCTGGCTAGTCGGCGGGGGCGAATTGGTCGGACAGTTTTATGATGCCGGACTCCTCGACGAACTGATTGTACAGATTGGCTCTGTCACTCTCGGATCGGGTAAGCCGCTCCTGCCCCGCAAAATCACAACTCCCTCGCTCGTCCTTGAGTCGGCCCGCGCGATTGGTCCAGGGTTCGCGGAGCTAAGGTACCGTGTCCCGCGCGGGTAAGGGCCGGTCGTCATTCGCTTGCGGGCGCGCGAGCGATTCTTTCAAGGTGGACCCGTGGCGCCTTAAAAGACAGCTTGCTGGTCGAACCCACTAGACATGTACGTAACAGGTGCGAGCGAATCACGAACGTTCCCCGAAAGAAGCTCGCTTAATGTGTTACTGAAGATGGTCGGAGGAAATTGTGTCGTCCGAAGGGATGTCACGAATCTGAATCGAGTCGACCCGTTGCTGGGCCAGCACATCCGAGATGATCACGACCTTATCTCCCATATTGAATTCCTCGCGGTCCTTCAGAATTCGGAACGCTGTTTGCAGGGTTCTTTCTGGATCCGAACTGAAATCGATTTTGAAGGGGAGGACGCCGCGATTGAGCAGCATGGTTCGTCGCGGTTGGCTCATGTTGGTAAAGGCATAGATGTTGGTAGAGAACGGACGGCAGTTGGCGACGAGATCGGCCATGAGTCCCCGTCTGGTGATCACGACGATACCTTTGGCCTTGACCCCCTCGGCGAGTTGAACGGCCGCCGCCGCCAATTGCTGCTTATTCTCCGTGTTGCGCAGGTGCTTTGAAAACTGCAATCCGGGTATCGTTTCGGATTTCAGCGCAATCCGGCGGAGAAATTCGACACACTTCACGGGATACTTCCCCACCGTGGTCTCACCGGACAGCATGACGGCATCGGCTTCTTCATAGATCGCGTTGGCGACGTCGGTGACCTCGGCGCGTGTGGGGTGCGGATTGTGGATCATGGATTCGAGCAGATGTGTCGCGACGATCACGCGCTTGCCATACTCAGCACAGAGTCGGACGATCGTGCGTTGGACATTCGGCAGATCTTCCAGGTTGATCTCCACACCCAGGTCTCCACGAGCAACCATGATGCCGTCCGACTCCTTGATAATGGCTTCCAGGTTCCGAACTCCTTCCTGGTCCTCGATCTTCGCGACGATCTTCACCCTTCCGACCTTCTCGCCCATCAGGGTCTTGAGTTGCTGGATATCCTCCGCCTCACGCACGAATGAGAGGGCAATGAAGTCCACATCCCGTTCTAGCCCAAAAAGGATATCCTTCGTGTCTTTTTGTGTGATCGCGGGGAGATTGACTCGGACGCCCGGGAGATTCACATGGCGCTTGCTCTTCAAAAGTCCGCCGTCCAAGACACGACAGCGCATAAGGCGCTCGTGCTTCTCCAGCACTTCGAAATTGATCAACCCGTTGTCCACGGTGATCCTGTCGCCGACGTCGACCGCATCAAGCAAATCCGCATAGTTGATCTGGATGGAGCTTTCTTCGACGTCCATCGGTCCGCGCGTGGTGACGGACACGATGTCGCCCTGCCGCAGATCAAGCTCGTTGGAGAGGTCTCCGGTGCGAATCTCGGGGCCTTGCGTGTCCAGAAGGATGGGGATGGGAAACTTCACCTTCCGGTTCAGTGTCTTGATGTGCTGGATGACCTTGGCGTGGGACTCGTGATCGCCGTGAGACATGTTTAGCCGAGCGATACTCATGCCGGCCTCGTAGAGCTTTTGCAGCATCTCGTAGGATTCCGTGGCGGGGCCGATCGTGCAGATGATGCGGGTCTTTTGCATAAAGCTCCTTGGGGTCAGTGACCGATCCCTGCTAGCGGAGGTGTTACCTCCAGATTGATGACGATTTCGTGCGGAGGGACTTGTCAATCGCGGTCATTCTACTTGGTCTCGTCAATCTCGTCTATTGCGGCATCAGGGGCCGAGGCGATTGGTGTCTCGGGAAGTGTGTGCGATATCCCGGTTCACAGCAACTTTCATCGGCGTTGCAGTCGGAGAGGTTTCGAACAGGAGTCGTCCATACGACAGTTCAGCGCGTCACAGATAGATTTCGGGTAGCGCGGCTTGGTGGGGAGACATGGCCGCTGTTACAGTGACCGTCACGCAATCATTCCAACCAATGTGTGCCTGATGATATTCTGTGCCGGCAGGAGCCTTGGCAGGAGAATGTCCGAGGAGAGTGTCAGTCTTCCGCAGCGGCAGCTGGGCCGAGTCTCTCCGACATTTTTACGAGATCAGGAAGAGAGTCGGCCTTCATCTTTTTCATCACCTTGCCCCGGTGCGCCTTCACCGTCATTTCACTGATCCTGAGTTCGCCACCGATTTGTTTATTCAAGAGACCGGTCACCACTAACGCCATAACCGGGTGTTCGCGAGGAGTCAGTAGTGCATAACAGTCTCTAACCGACTGCATCTCCGTTTCGTAACCAAGGACGAGGTGGCTGCGTTCGAGAGATTGTCGGATGGCGCTCAACAGTACGTCATCACTGAATGGTTCGTAAAGAATTCCCGCGCCTGCCTTCGTGGCTTGAACCGTCTGGGTATGTAGGTACGAAACCATACCGCGCCGTCCACATGAGCCCGGAGCGGTGCGGGTTTATCAGAAACCCGCCGAAGCTCATGGGAAACGGATTCCCGTTGAGTTGCGGAGACCAGCGTCGATCGCGGCGGTCCAAATGAGCCCCGTGCTGTATAGCCGCGCAGCTACGGTCGGGTCGTGCGGTAGCGAGCCGGCTCTCGCGGTTGCGGGAGATCTCGGCGCGAAGATCATGTCTCCTCTTGAAAAGGCTGCGCGGTGAAAGATCGAGAATCAACCATCTCGATGCGTCGGCTACCTATGAGGGTGTGCTGTGACTTATACTGAGGTGCCAGAACCCGACAAGTCGTCGAATCGTTCACGTTCAACATTTCTAAGGAGGTGTCGTCATGCTGACTAGGATTTTGTTCGCGCTGGTGATGCTCGGCAGCCTATGGGGCAACGGCAGTCATGCGGGTGAAGGAAAGGCTCCTTCCCCGGAGGTGGCCAAGAATATCGGCCAGGCTCTTCTCAAAGCCTATACGTTTGAGCCTGTCCAGCCGAATCCGCCCAACCATCTGTGGCTTGACGAAGGGCACGGCCGGGTGCAGTTCCTCATGTTCGATAAGCCCGTCAGCGATCCCACTGCGACAGTGCAATGGGTAGGCCAAGGGGTCAAAGGCCGGTTTTGTGCCGAATCGCAGCCCGAGCATGGGAAGACAGGCTTTACGCATTTTCATCGGACCAAGACTCCCGCTACCGGAGATACCTCCATGCATGGGGCGAAAGGCGAGGAGGGCTACTGGCTGAAGCATGTAGCAGTTGCCGAATTCGATGTGGAACACAAAGGAGAACATGCCGGTCACGGAGGAGGAAAAACGCACTACAAACCAGGTGAGGTAGAGGATCTACCCCAGCCGACGACACCCAAGTGCGAGTAACTGTTCGGTGTCAGGCCTTCTCGTTTGTGAACCGCGCCAATTCATTGCCAAGGTTTTATCGAGTCTCGATCGAGATGGTGGCGATTCAACAAGCACTCGTGATGTCTTCCCTCAAGGCTTATGCCTGAGAACACCGCATTCCACAAAATCCCAAGGAGGCCGACATGCTGCAGATGACCGCTGTTCAACTTCGCGCACCTGGCGCCCCATTCGAAGTCGTCACACGAGAGATTCCGGCGCCTGGATCCAACCAGATACGCATCAAAGTACAAGCCTGCGGAGTCTGTCATAGCGACCTGTTTGTCAAGGAGGGATATTGGCCCGGCCTGCAATACCCGCGCGTCACAGGGCATGAGGTGGCCGGAGTGATCGATGAAGTTGGCGCAGGTGTGACGGCGTGGAAAAAGGGCCAGCGTGTAGGTGTAGGCTGGCACGGCGGCCATTGTGGTCAATGCGAGCCATGCCGGCGTGGCGACTTCATGGGTTGTAAGTACTTCCAAGTGACCGGATTTCAGGAAGACGGCGGATACGCTCAGTACATGATCGCGAGGAGCGAAGCCGTGGCAGCGATTCCGGATGCGATTTCGCCGGCCGAAGCGGCCCCCCTTTTGTGCGCCGGCGTGACGACATTCAACAGTCTGCGGCGGAGCGGGGCGGTGGCAGGAGATCTCGTGGCTGTGCAAGGCTTAGGCGGCCTCGGTCATCTTGGGATCCAGTTCGCGAGTAAAATGGGCTTTCACACGGTGGCGATTGGCCGAGGCAAAGACAAGGAGCCGCTTGCGCGGAAACTCGGAGCTGCCCGATATCTCGATACCGATGCCGTGGATGCCGCGAAAGAATTGACAAACCTGGGCGGCGCTGCGGTCATTCTCGCCACCGCTCCGGACAGCAAGGCCATGTCGGCGCTCATTGACGGCCTTGGGGTCGGAGGGCATCTGCTGGTGGTCGGAGCATCGGCCGATCCGATTACCGTAACTCCCATCCAACTCATCGGCAGCCGCCGGTCCATTCGAGGCTGGCCATCAGGGACCGCCCGAGATTCCGAAGACACGTTGAACTTCTGCGCCCTGACGGGGATTCGACCCATGATCGAGACGTTGCCGCTCGAACAGGCCGCTGCCGGTTATGAACGCATGTTGAGTGGCAAGGCACGGTTTCGTGTGGTGCTCACCATGAACTAACCGAACGTTGCCTGACTACGACAAACTGAATCTACAGGCAGCGCGCGGCTTGACTGATAGGAGGGGAGACCACCCCATGCGGAATTCATCACATGTGCTCTCAGAGATGTCTGTGGGCATGTATCGGGCTCCTGCTCTTCACCGTGTATGGTCGCTCTCTGCCCTCCGTCGTGGTGGCTCAAGCGATCACGGTGTCCGATCAGACCTTCGGATGCATCCAAGACTGGCCGAAGGTCCGTTATACACGTTTCAAACATTCTGACCCGGAGCAGTTGAAGGAGACGATGCAGATTCTTCGGGACAGCGTGCCGGACAGGGAGTGTCCGGTGGGCACTATCCTCCAGCTCATTCCCGTTTGAAGCCATGGTGAAACATCCGCGGGAACAGTTCCCGAACACGAACGGATGGGAGTTTTTCTTTCTGGATGTTTCCAAGGAAGGGACCAATCGCCCATCGAGGCGAGCAAGTGGTCAATCGTTGTCAAGGGGTCACGTGCTTAAGTTGTCATCAACCGGCCGCGAGATTTGACTTCGTTTGCGAAAATGGGCACGGCTGCGCTCTATCCCGTTCGATGATGAACAGATCGCCGAGATCCAGAAGTCAGACCTTCGCTGTACGAAGTAGGCGGGCACGCATGAGGACAAGATGTCAGTGAATTGGCATAAACAATAGCAGGCGATACGGATGTTGCTGCAGGGTATGTGCCTTGAGTCAGCGCGCCTATCGAAGAACGGCGGTCGTCCCGCGAGCCGGTTCGGAACGTGATAGGCGAGATCTCAGCAGCAAGGCTCGGACGGCGAGGCATCGTGAATTGTCTGAGAAATTGTCGAGGTCCCGCAAGATGAAAATCTTGATCCATTCTCGATCCGTTCCTGTCCGTCGGATGATTCTAGGGCTCACATGTTTGACTGCAAGACCGGACTCTATATTCACTCTGCTGACGAAAGCATTTCCCATGTGCGAAAAATATGGCGATAGGTTGCAATGGCGATGGTGAGCGCGACGAGGATCAGAATCGCCGCGACTGCGAATGTGACCCGCATCCCGGTGGCAACGGCTTCGGGAGGCGCCGCTGTGATGTCGACCGTCGACGATGCGGCCGTGAACACCGCGCCCATGACGGAAGCACCGGTGATGAGCCCGAGATTGCGGGACAGATTAAGCAGGCCGGAAATGACGCCTCGCTGCTCCGGGTGAGTATCCGTCATGACGGCGGTGTTGTTGGCCGTCTGGAAGAGCGCATAACCGACGGTGATGACGATGAGAGGGGCGGTGTAGCCATAGATTCCGAGCGACGCCGGTATCATGGATAAGATGATGGCACCGGTGGCTAATCCGATGAGCCCAAGGACGGTCATGCGTTGGGGACCAAGGCGGTCTGCGAGGCGACCGGCCGGCACTCCGGTCAACGCGGCGAAAAAAGGACCGACCGACAACACAAGTCCGATAAGCGCCGCGTTGAGCCCAAGCGTACGAGAGAGGTAGAACGGCCCGACCACGAGCGTCGCCATCATGACCGTCGAGACGAGTGTGCTCATGGCGAGGCTCGCACTCAGCACAGCATTGCGGAACATCGTCAATCTGATCAAGGGTGATTGGGCCCTGGTCTCCACGAACATGAAGAGGCCGGCTCCGAGCAGGGCGGCCGCCAGCAGCGCTATGTTGCGCAGTCCGAAGCTGCCCCGGCCCACCGTCATGGCGAGCGTATACGCTGCGAGCGTCAGAGCAAGCAGCAACGTACCCGCATAATCGAACCCGGCCCGGCCAGCCTTCTGCCGTTGATTATCAACGGGGAGGTGTCGATGCGCGAGAAGAAAAATCAGGAGACCCAGCGGCAGGTTGATCAGGAAGATGGCCCGCCAGCTGAATTCGGAGATCAAAATGCCGCCGAGCGATGGGCCGAGAGCAGTGCCGATCGCGGACATGGTCCCGAGCAACCCCATGGCGCTACCGACTTGCGCTTTGGGAACCACCTCACCCACATATGCCATGGTGAGAGCCATCATGATGGCCGCTCCTAGACCTTGCGCCGCCCGGGCGGCAATCAGCAGCCAGAGCGTGTGAGCGACACCGCACATGACTGAGGCGCGCCGTAAATAGCAACACCCCGATCAGGAGCAGCCGCCGCCGACCGGTCATGTCGCCGAGCCGGCCCACGCTAACGATCACGGTCGTGATGGCGACGAGATACGCGATGACGACCCACTGGACCTGCTGAAAAGAGGCATTGAACGCCTGGGCCAGCGTCGGTAGGCTCACATTGGCGATGCTCGTTCCGATCGAGGACAGCAGCATGGATAACGAAAGGCTGGCGAGTATCCACCGAATCGAGGGTGTCGAATCCGTCCTTCCGGCCTGTGCCTCATCTCGTCCTGCCATGGCTCGCTTTGAATATCATTGGGCCTTTCGCAGCAGCCACACATGTTCAGTCGCCGCACATTTTCCCTTGAGTCCACCGGGCACATCCGCACTGGTGAGGAGACGCAACTGGTACCGATGCGCATAGTGTTGATAGACTTCCTCGCGGCTGACTGAGAAAGGAGGGCCTTCCGCGACGCGTTGGTCGTACTCGTAACAAACGAGCAACTGCGGCGCGTGATCCGTGATGTCCGTGACATGCGCCGCATAGCGACTGCGAATGGTTTCTGGAAGCGCCACCAGCGCGGCCCTGTCATACATCGCATCAACCTGGCCCAGCATCGTTCTCGTCACATCGAAGATATCGCCGACGAAGATGTCGATGTGGTTCGCATGGTAGTGGTCCATTCCACCGCTCTTCGTGATCGTAGGTGTTCACTCCAAGTTCCGCGAACAATTGGTCAATGGCAATGGCGCTCAATTCAGCTCCGGCAACCAGGTAACCGTTGGACAGCAGCCACGGTATATCCAGCGTCTTCCCGCACAAGGGCACAAAGACGCGGCTGCCTTTCGCCAGAGCCAGTTCTTTAAAATACCTCACCAGTAGCGGGTTGGCTTCACTCTTATGAAACCCGATCTCATTGCTCGCCCACCTGTCATGCCAAAATTGTGGTATCCATAGTCAGCGACCTCTCTGTTAAGTGACTCGCACATCCCTGTTCCAGCGGATCAAGCCTCGAACTGTCGGAAGTATAGCCTTCTGAGCGACATGGCGGAAGGCGCATCATCTGCACTTAATTCGTGCACGAGACGCCACATCACGATCAGGCTGTGATATGGTCGGCGCATGCCCAAACCAGATCTCAATCTGCTGCTCACCCTGGATGTCTTACTCGCGGAAGGCAGTGTGGCTCGCGCCGCCAGACGTCTGCGGCTGAGCCCGTCGGCGATGAGCCGGGCGTTGACGAGACTGCGTACGACGACGGGCGACCCGCTTTTGGTGAGGGCCGGCCGCGGTCTCGTGCCCACCCCCCGAGCGGTCGAACTTCGCGAGCGGGTCAGTCAGGTCGTGCAGGATGGGCAAGCGGTGCTACGCCCTGCGGAGAAGCTCGATCTTACACAGCTGGTCCGAACGTTCACTTTGCGGACGAGCGAGGGCTTCGTGGAAAACTTCGGGCCGGATCTCATTGCGTGTGTCGGTAACGGAAGCTCCCGGCGTGCGGCTGCACTTCCTGCAGAAGGCCAATAAGGACAGCGCGCCACTTCGCGACGGCACTGTCGATCTGGAAACCGGTGTGGTCGAGAAGACGACTGCACAGGAGTTGCGTGTTCAAGCACTGTTCCGGGACCGTCTCATCGGCGTCGTGCGAAGGGGGCACCCGCTGACCAAGGGCAAAATCACGCCTTCCCGTTATGCCGCGGGAAAGCATATCTCTCGTCTCGCGGCAGGGTCCTGAGAAGGGACCGATCGAGGAAGCGTTGCAGCGGCTTGGATTGGAACGTGAAGTTGTCACGATCGTCGGTGGCTTTGCGACGGCGATCGCTCTCGCAAGGGCCTCAGACCTGGTCGCCACGCGTTCCCGAACGGCATACCGGAATCTTGCGCGCCGGAATGCAAAGCTTTTCACTCCCGGTCTCCACGCCAGAGTTTACGGTGTCGTTGCTCTGGCATCCGCGGCTCGATGCCGATCTTGCGCATCGCTGGCTGCGCGGCCACGTCCGGCAGATCTGCGCGGCGATCCGCTGACGGGGACAGGCTCCTGCCGTCAGCGGAGAGGCGGTAACAGGGGGATCATCACCCAAAGCGTGGTCGGCAAGGCGTCAACCTGCCGTGACTACGATTGTCCTTCTCCATGGAGTCAATGAACGAATCCGCTTCTTGAATGGACGCATTCAGGTCCTTGATCAGGGATCGGATGTTCCCTTCCACCGTGACCAATTCGCTCTTCAGTGAAGCAATAGCCTGCGCGTTCAGGTTATGCTTTAAGAACAGCACATGGTCTTTGAGCTTCGACAGCACCGGATCCATTTTCGCTTCCGCCCGTTTCATGGCTTTGATCAATTGTGCATACTGGCTGCGCGTTTGGGTAAGCTGCTTTTGGCTTTTCTGACGTAAGGTGGCGCTGGAATATTGCTTGAGTTCAGCAGTCCATTCCTCAAATAACGCGTCGGACACGTTCTCAACCGACGCAATGCGATCCCGAACGGCTTGGGCTCTCTTTTCACTCTTCTGATATTCCTCGTTCAGCACCTCGTACTTGTCCTGTAATTCTCCGCCCTGAATATTCAAGGTCTTGGTGAAGCGATCCAGAGCTGACTTGAATTGCTCTTTTGCGTCCTGTTGCGCGTCACGGGCCTTTTTCACATCGCTCACCATCAGGTCGCGCTTGTGGTAACCCAGTTTCTCCATCGTTTCGTAATAGGCTGTCTGGCAGCCGGACCCGCTGAGGCTGACCAGGACGATGCCGCAGATCAGCGCGAGCGGCAAGAGTCTGTGAAAGAAAGAGGGATACCGAACGTTCATGATGCCATCCTTGTCTAATAGCTTCATCCGTCGGCCAGTTAACCGCGGAGCGAGTATCAACTACCGGCATATGGTGATGATCTTCAAATGGAAGCGGGCCGATTGCAAGCCGACTTCCTGCCTCGCTACTGTAACAGACCGTGAGGCAGCTTCTATTCGCTACTGCCTGCCAATTTGTTCTCGATAGTCGCGAACGGCGACACGCTGTCCTGGACATAGACAGAAGGAATCCTGGCATTCTTCAACAATCATGTCTCATTGCGTGCGCGGTCTCGCGACCGCGCTGAATGCATGTTCAGAGGAAAGGAGTCAACTATATGCCGAGCAATACTGTCCGTCTGCATCGCGTACTTCGCGCCACACCAGAACGCATTTACCGCGCGTTCCTTGATGCGGATGCCATGGCGAAATGGCTGCCGCCGAACGGATTCACCGGCAAAGTGCACCAGATGGACGCCAAGGTAGGCGGCACGTATAAGATGTCGTTCACCAACTTCACTTCCGGGAAAAGCATTTCCTTCGGGGGGAAATTTCTTGAGCTGGTGCCGCACGAACGCCTGCGCTATACGGATGTATTCGATGACCCGAATCTCCCCGGAGAAATCCAGGTGACGATCACATTAAAGAAGGTGTCGTGCGGGACGGAGATGACGGTTGTGCAGGAAGGTATCCCTGACGTGATTCCCGCTGAGTCCTGTTATCTGGGCTGGCAGGAATCGCTGATCCTTCTCACGAAACTCGTCGAAGCGGAGATTCCTGATTAGCAGTCGGCTGATAGAAAATCGACAGTCGCACCATCTGATGGTTTAGGACACGAGAAGCAAGGACCTCCGGCACCAAGGGTGCCGAACCGGTCCCGCATATCACCATTCCCGACGACGTGACATCTCTTTGGGGTGCCGGCCGTCGTGAGACGCCCGACTCCAAGACCGCCCTACGCTGTTCGATCCCTTCTTTGTGATACCAGTCAATCCTCTATCTGTCCCGTGCCCCCTGCTCGGTGGTATCGGCTTATGGCCATTCGACGTGACGATCGTCTCCTGATCGCGGACCGGGTCTGATAGCAGGGGAGAAAGGGCTTATGCATTTGAGTCACATGGACGGGGTCGTTTTCAGTTGGGCAGTCGCGGAGGCACGATTGACTGACGGCTGTTTGGGCAGTTTGGCCTGGCTGCGGAACCGGGCAGGCGGGAGGCCGAACTCGCGTTTGAAGGCGCGGTTGAAGGAAGGCTCGGACTCATACCCGATATCGCCCGCAACTTCGGCGACACTCTTGGACGTGGAGGTTAACAGTTGCGCCGCGAGGTGCAGTCGCCAGCGGGTGAGGTAGCCAATCGGCGTGTCCGTGAGATAGTGCTGGAACCGTTCGGCGAGCACGGAGCGGGAGATTCCGACCTCGGCGGCGAGTGCGGCGATAGTCCAGGGTCGAGCCGGCTGACGATGCAGGAGCGCCAGAGTCTTGCCCACTGCCGGATCGCGAACACCGGCGAGCCATCCGGTCTGAGTATCCGGCAACTGGGCAATATAGCGTCGCAACGTTTCCACGAACAACGCTTCCGACAACTTGGCGATGACCGCGGCGCTGCCGGGGCCGGCGGCCTCTGCGTGAGTGACGGAATAGCGGAGCGTATCTTCCAGCCACTGTCCCGACGGAGTATCTCGAATATTGACCTTGAGCATCGGCGGCAGCCCGGCCAAGAAGACCCCGCTGAGTTGCGCATCGCAGGTCAAGTATCCGCAGAGCAGCCTCGTAAGTTCACCCCCCCCGGCGAGTTGGGACAGCACGCGTCCTTCCGCGAGAATCTCTCGGAGTTGCTGGGAGGGGTCAAACGGTGGGACGGGAGGACCATTTCCCATGAGGTGCGCATCCCCATGCGGGAAAATGAGGATCTCGCCCGCCTTCAGCGGCACCGGGCGGTCGTCCTCCTCAATGCGGGCATGGGCATGTCCTTCGAGAAGCAGATGGAAAATGATGACGTGGTTGGCTTGGGTGGATAGATACGACGCCATGGTTACCGGCATCGGGTTCCCGCACGCACCAAGGCGCGGCAAATTCACCGTTGAAGAACACCGCACCGTCAAGTTTCACCGCCTTAAGCACTTCAGACAATACATCCATAGGGATTTCCTAGGCGAGGCGGAACGGTCCGCAAAGAATTCCGGACGCTCGGATAAGCGGACTGCAGCTTAGCATTCTTCTGATAAGAGAGCCAGACGCGCTGATAAGACAGGGAACGGCCTATGCCCCATAGTGCAACCAGACAGCACGCGGTACCAGGACAGAGGCCACAAACAAGGAGGAGGGCGACCATGACGACGAACACGGTAGTTCCGGAAATGGACAGATCTGAAGACCCGTCTCAACACCATCTGGACGGCAGGGGACTATGATCGATTCTCGCGATACCTGGAAGGCGGGGCACGGGAGTTTTATGAGCGTCTCCAACTCGCGCCGGGGTGCCGGCTGTTGGATGTGGGATGCGGTTCCGGCCAGCTCGCGTTGATCGCCGCAAAGGATGGACTGGAGGTGACGGGAGTGGACATCGCCGCCAATTGGGTGGAGCGGGCGCAAGCCCGTGCACGCGCGGAAGGAGCGTCTGCGCGATTTGAAGTCGCCGATGCCGAAGCGCTTCCGTATGAAGCGGCCAGTTTCGACGCCGTCACGAGCCTGATCGGCGCGATGTTTGCGCCGCGGCCGGATCTCGTAGCGAAGGAGTTGTTACGGGTGTGCACACCCGGAGGAACTCTCGCCATGGCCAATTGGACGGCCGAGGGGTTCGTCGGACAGATGTTTAAGAACGTCTCGAAATTCATCGGGCCGTCCGGAATGCCGTCGCCGGTGCTGTGGGGCAACGAAGCCACGGTTCAAGAGCGGCTTGGGCATGGATTGTCCAGGCTCAGCCTCATTAAACGGCAGTACCTCTTCAGCTATCCATTTAGTCCCTCGGAGGTCGTTGAATTCTTCCGCCTTTACTATGGACCGACCAACCGGGCCTTTGCGTCTCTCGACGCCGAAGGGCAAGCGCATTTGCGCAGGGATCTGGAAACACTCTGGACTGCGCACAATCAGGCAGGGCCGGATTGCACGACGGTGTACGGCGAATATCTGGAAGTCATCGGCATTCGGGCGTAACACCCGACTTAGCTCACACAAAGGAGACTCACCATGACAAAGCGACCACGACCGAAATGGATCAGAAGACGGGCCTGTACGACATCACGAATCTGGACAAGATGAAGACTTTGGCGACACATGCTCCCGAGGCGATGAAGGCGTTCGTGGCTTTCGATAAGGCCGCTCTTGCGGGCGGCGCGATTCCGGTGAAGTACAAGGAGTTGATGGCCCTGGCCGTGGCTTTCACGACGCAGTGTCCCTATTGCATTGAATTGCATGCGAACAAGGCCAGAGAGCAAGGCGCGTCGGACCCGGAAATCGCTGAATCGGTGCTCGTGGCGGCGGCCTTGCGCGCGGGCGGGGCGATTACGCACGGCACTCATGCGATGAAATGAATCGGACGAGCCGGGCGGGCCGTCATTGTCGGCGCGCCAGGCACCAGGACCAGGCTCTCACACGGCCCGCCGATGCCGCAGACTCTCTACCCTCGGCAAAGGCACAGTGAATCCGTTTTGCACAACCGAAAAGGAGACCACCATGAAACTCTATAAACTATCTGCGTTGACCCTGGGTTTGTTGCTTGCATGTTCCACCCTTGCATCGGCGGAAATCCTTGCTCTGCTCAACTATGAGAGCAAGCCAGACCAGCCGGTGCGACGGGAGGGGATTGCGATCATGGACATCGATCCCGAGTCTCGGGAACTACGGAAAGATCTTGATGGAGATTCCATTGCCGTCCGACCTCGTGGCGCACCATATTTTCTTCAATCGAGATCGGAGCAAAGCCTATGTCACGGCCTTGGGGAAAAGCATTCTGCACGTCATAAATCTCAGGACGTTTCCCTACCGGCTCCAGGCCATTGACGTGCCGGACTGTCAGATGGGGGAGGATCTCGCCGTGTCGGAGGACAACCGAACCTGGTACCTCACCTGCATGGGCTCGGACAACGTCATCATGGGCGACGCGTTACTCGATAAGCCGATCAAAACGGTTAGCGCCGCGGGGCCGTCCCCGGCCACGATCCAATATCCGCACGGCATTGCGATTCACAACGGCATCGACCGTGTTCTTGTCACCAGTACCGTCAAGCCGGATATGTCGGATGCGGGAGAATCCATCACGGTGATGGAAGCCGGCACCGGCAAGGTACTCTCGACCCACAAGGTCTCGTCAAAGCCGTCTCCCGGCGAAATCCGCTCCCGTTGAAGTCATGTTCAGCCCCAATTCGAATCCTCCCGCAGTACATATCACCAATATGCTCGAAGGGACGTTATGGGCCGGCCTGTGGGATCCGGCCAGCAAGGTCTTTTCGTTCCATCAGGTCGATGACTTTAGCTCACGGCAGCAGGGCATGCCGCTCGAAATGCTCTATAACGCCAAGGGCGACCGCCTGTTCGTCACCACGGCCAAACCGGGGTTCGTCAATCTGTACGATAACAGCGATCCCCGGCAACCGAAGTTTCTCAAGACGATTCGCCGCCGCTCCCGGCGCGCACCACAGCGTGCTGTCGCCGGACGAGCGTTACCTGTTCGTCCAGAACAGCTTCCTCAATCTGGACGGCATGAGCGATGGGTCCATCACGGTGATCGACCTGAAGTCGGAGAAGGTTCTGGGGAGCATCGACACGCTGAAGGCGCAGGGATTCAATCCCAACTGCATCATGCTGTTGCCGGCATCAGCCAGGCGACTTGCGGGCAAGCCGGGCCATCGAGTGAGCCGAGGCGGGAAAGTCTCGTGAGATAAGCGCGGCGAGTACGGCGGGGTTCTGACTCCGTCGTACATGCTATAAGCTGGCTCTGTCTCCTAACCTGACCACAGTTCTCACTAAGCTTCTGCCCCACCTTGTCGATGCCTCGGCACTGTCCGAGTCAAGACGCTAAGGAGGACAGGGAGTGCTTGATGGTCTGGGGGTCGCTGCAGAAGGTGAGGTTACGCTTCTGACCGATGCCGTCCGTTCATCCTGCCCGATGTCTGTACATTCGGATTGGCGGATCTCATTGGAAGTGCGCGGAGAGAAGGTGATCTAGGTTCCTTCCTTCTGCTTTCCATCCAACAGACAACTGACATTCATATCGCCCATGACGTTGATGGCCGTACGGCAGCGATCGAGGAACCAATCGACGGTGAGCAGGACAGGAATGAAGTGCAGGGGCAGTCCCACGGCGGTAAACACCATGGTCATCGTGACGAGGCCCGCTTCTGGGATCCCGGCGGCGCCGACTGACGCAATGACGCTGGTCAGCACCACCATGAATTGCTGATAGACGCTGAGTCCATCCCGATCATTTGCGCGATAAATAACGCCGCCATGGCTTCGTAGAGTGCGGTACCGTCGTTGTTGAAATTCGCGCCGACCAGCGCCCCCATTCTAGCGGATTGCTCGCGCAAGCCCACGCGGTCTTTCAGCGCGACGTAGGTCACCGGCATCGTGGCGGTCGAGCTCGCCGTGGAGAAAGCCATGACAAGCGCATCGCGCCCGCCGCGAATCAGCTCACCCGGTCGCACCCAAGACCCGAAGCGGATGCGCACGAGGTAATACGCCGCCTGGATCGCCAGCGCGAGCAGCACGCTCAGCACAAAGATCCCCAGCGCCTGGAACTGCGCGAAGCCTTCCGTTCCCACGATGCTGGCCACGATGCCGAAGACGGCAACGGCACGACGGCGATAATCCAATGCAAAATCTTGATCAGGGATTCCAGAAAGAGTTCGACCATGTGCTCGACCGTGCCGAGAGGACGGTGCCGCTCGTTGCGCAACGCCATCCCAAATGCCACGGCGACGAAGATGACGCCAATGACCTTCCCATCGTCACCCAGCGGCCCAAGCAGGCTTTTGGGCACATTCTCGAAAAATGCGGCGAGCGGATTCGTCTCCTGCGTGGTTTCCGTGGATGATGGCAACGGCGTCAGTCCCGCGCCTTGTCCCGGTTGGATCACGTTGGCGACAGTCAGCCCCACGGTGATGGCAACCAGCGTGTTCAACAACAACAGCCATCCAAGCCGTGCCGCAAGCGGACCTCCGAGGCGCGTCGTCATGAACGTGTGCACGATCGCCGCAAGGATCAGTGGCGGCGCGAGGGCACCTAAGAGGCGGAGCACCAACTTTCCCGGCAGTTTCTGCGCCGGTTCAAGAAATATTTGATTGCAAGACCTAACCCGAGAGGGAAGGGGCGTGAGCTGTTGACAAGGCATCAACCAAACGGGACAATCGCGCGCCAACTATGAAAGGGAGATTTCACCCATGAGCCTTCGCGCTTCCACCCAGATGATACCGTTCGTTGTGACGCCACAGGATTACGACCCCGCTTTAAATGTGCTCGGCACCCAGGTGACCCTGCTCGCCTCCAAAGCGGCGACCCAATCCTATGAGATCACCCTGCAGCAGGGCGACGAAGGCATGGGTCCGCCGCTTCATAGCCATAACTGGGACGAATCGTTCTTTGTCCTCAAGGGCCAAATCGAGTTTTCCTGTGCTGACAAACCAAACTCTGCATGCCCGGCACGCTCGTGCATGTACCCGCGGGTACGAAGCACGGCTTTCGCTATGGGGTCGGCGGCGGCCAGATGCTGGAATTCACCGGCCCAGGCAGCCTGGCATCCCAAATGTTCACTGCCCTCGAGCAGGGAGATTCCACCCGGACCACCAGACATTCCCAAGGTGGTGGAGGTACTCCAGCAAAACGGGGTGACCGTCGGGGCTTGAAGCCACCCTGCCAAGCAGACCGATCACAAGTAGCCTTCCGGTACACTTCCTTCACAGCAACAAAGATCAAGCCCCACTCGCACCATGGCAACACCTAAACTCTTTGAGCCGATCACAGTCGGCGGACACACACTTCGCAACCGCATCGTGATTGCGCCGATGTGCCAGTATTCGGCGGTCGATGGCCGGATGACCGACTGGCACCTGATACACCTGGGCCATCTCGCTCTGTCGGGGGCGGCGGTGCTGACCATCGAGGCAACCGCGGTCGAGCCGGAAGGCCGTATCACCTACGCCGACGTCGGGCTCTGGAACGATGAAACCGAGGCGGCTATGGCGCGCACGCTTGAAAGTATCCGTCGCTGGTCAGACATTCCCATCGCGATCCAGCTGGCCCATGCGGGCCGGAAGGCTTCGACCGAAGTGCCGTGGAAAGGCGGCGCCCAACTTCCCATCGATCACGAGCATGGCTGGCAGGCGGTCGCCCCGTCGGCAATCCCTTTTGCAGCAGGCCAACATGCTCCGGTCGCGCTGGATCATTCAGCGCTGACTCGCCTTCGCGAATCGCTTCGCTGCCTCCGCCCGGCGCGCCGCGCGGCTAGGGCTCGACGCGGTACAGCTGCACGTCGCGCATGGCTACCTCCTGCATGAATTCCTCTCGCCGCTTTCGAACCGGCGAGAGGACGAGTATGGCGGAACCCTGGAGAATCGCATGCGGTTTCCGCTCGAGATTTTCGACGCGGTGCGCGCCGCGTTCCCGGCCAATCGGCCGGTGACCGTGCGCGTGTCCGGCACCGACTGGATCGAGGGCGGCTGGGACATCGAGCAGACCATCGCATTCGCCAAGGCCCTAGAAGCGCACGGCTGTGCCGCGATCCATATCTCCAGCGGCGGGCTCGATCCGCGCCAGCAGATTCCTGTTGGCCCCAGCTATCAGGTGCCGCTCGCCCGGGCGGTCAAGCAGGCCGTCTCGATGCCGGTGATTGCCGTCGGCCTGATCACCGAGTTACGACCAGGCCGAAGGAATTCGTAGAGCAGCGGGGACGCGGACATGATCGCGCTCGCCCGAGCCCTGCTCTACAACCCACGTTGGCCGTGGCACGCAGCGGCGCACCTCGGGCGCGCAGGTGAAGGCGCCAAACCAATATTTGCGCAGCCAGCCGAGCCGCTATCGGGATTTGTTCATTGAGGAGGGGAAGGATAAGAAGCGGGAATAAAATCTCAAGATTGATAGTGGCCATGATCAGATCCACCTTCCCGAGTCACAGGCTGAGAGTTGTGTTCAAGAAAGTGGAGAGTCATTACACGTCACCGTCCTGGGGACTCTGAAGGCGACCTTACGCAAGGCCGAACGAGTCAGCCGTCGCCCGAAATAAGACGCGGCAGCATTTCTCCACGATTCCTCACTCATTGCGTGGCCAGATTCTGCAAGTGATCTCCACATAGGTCTGTGCCACCTCGACGGCTGTGGATTCGACCATGCATCACTTGAACGCAAGCTCACCCAATCAAGATGTGGAATGATGAACAGGTCTTGAGTGAGAGCGGTGGAAACCCTACTTCCCAATGCCAATTGAGTCAATTGGTCAACTAGGCTGAATGGGATCAATGCGAAGGAGTGGTCCGCGGTGCAATTGGGATTTTAAGAGCTGACCCAATCTTCCTGCTCAGGATCTGACCTCGTCATAATGTTCTAGCCAAGCTGGCTTACTCACTCTCCCGCGAAGGACGTCTTGGCTGGTCTCCCACTGCGCGTCCAACGAGGGGAGTCTCCGACCGCATTCAAATCTTTTCCCTGTCTGCCAGGGAGCGGTCGGTTGTCTCTCGACTGCGCGCGTCGGACGAGGGCCTTCGTAGGCCGCGCGTTCCGCGAGCAAGAGGGACAACTGGCCGGTCCCTTTCCTCCTCCCTCTTGACCCTTCCTCCCACCGCCTCGTAAAATGCAGTCATTCTCAGCTAACTGGTTGTGGATACACGGTTTCGAGGAGCCACCGATGAACCGCTCTCGGCTCGTATGAAGATCGAATATACAAAAGGCGAACGGGCGTCGCGCGAACTGCTGATGGTTCAGCGCGAGTCCTCCGAAGCCACTAGCGGCCGGAAGATGAAGGTCATGCTGATCTTCCCGCCCGACTGGTTCCCTTCCGAACCCTATTTCAGTCTCCCTTCCCTCACCGCAGTCCTCCGCCAGGCCGGCCATACGGTCATTCAAAAAGACGTCAATCTCGAGATGTGGGATTGGTACTTCAGCGAGGACTTTTTGAAGAAAGTTCTGCGCCGGGTGCCGCAGCAGCTCGACCGGCTCCGGAAGCTGGCCAAGAAACGCGAGCTGGAGGAATGGGAGCAGGATCTCCAGCTCACGCTCTGCGACCTGACGCGCCAGCGGATCGACGATCTGATCAAGAAGGCGGAGAAGGCCAAGGCGATCATTCGCGGGGAAGTCTTTTACGAAATCGACCAGTTGGAGTGGGCCATTCATGTATTCCGTGAAGTCACATCGGTGATCTCGATGGTCTATGCGCCGGCACGGATCTGCATGCCGCCGATGGAGACGGACCTCTCATATAAAGTCTTCGTGTCGCATGAAGTGATGGATGCGGTGAACGACACCCAGGTGAACATCTATCGCGACGTGTTCGAGCATTTGGTGAAGCCGGCGATCGAGGCGGAAAAGCCGGACGTGGTCGGCATCTCGATCGTCCTGCAGCAGCAGATGTTTTCCTCCATGACGTTCTGCGCCCTCATCAAGCAGCACTTCCCCAACATCCATGTGACCATCGGCGGCAACACGGTGACGCGTCTGCGCGATGTGCTGCCGCAGTCGCCGTTGTTTCAATACTTCGACAGCGCCGTGGTCTATGAAGGGGAGACGGCGTTCGTGCAGCTGGTGTCGGCGGTGGGAGCGAAGCGAAGCCTGGCCGATGTGCCGAATACCATCTTTAAGGACGAAACCGGAGTGCATGTGTCGGCCACGAGTTTTGCCGAAGATATGTCCGCGCTGCCGCCGCCGGACTTCGACGGCTTGCCGCTGGACAAGTATTTCGTGCCGACCAAAATTCTGCCCTATCTGGCGACGCGCGGGTGTTACTGGGGCCGCTGCGAGTTCTGCGACCACGGCGAAGGCTACACGGCGGGCTACCGCACGAAGAAGATCCAGGACATTCTGGCCGAGGTGACCTATCTGCGCGACAAGTACGGCGTCGCGGCATTTTCACTTTACCGACGAGTCGTACCCGCCGGCCCTGTTTCGCAAACTGACGCGAGGGCTCATCGAGAGCAACATGGGCATCGCCTGGACGACGCACATGCGGTTCGAGAAGAGCCTGCTGGAAGATCAGGTCTGGCAGGATGCGAAGGCCTCGGGCTGCAAGTATCTCCACTTCGGATACGAGTCGGGAAACGAGCGCGTGCTGAAGCTGATGGACAAGGCGACGACGACGGAAATCATGACGAAACACTTGAAGTACACCGCCGAGGCCGGCATCTGGAACCACTGCATGGGCTTTTTCGGGTTTCCAGGCGAAACGCGGGATGAAGCCTGGTCGTCGGTGGAGTTTCTGGAGCAGAACAAGGATTACGTGCATTCGCTCGGATTCGGCACGTTCGATCTCGGCCGGCATAACCCGGTCGCGAAACATCCGGAGAAGTTTGGTGTGACCGCCTACAAGAATCCCGAATGGGATCTGGCGCTCGACTACTACTTCACCGTGAAGCAGGGGTTGAGCATTGAAGAGGCCGAGCGGGTGTTCCAAGAATTCGAGCGGAACCACAATCCCGGCTGGGACCTGCGGCTCTTCATTCGCGAATATATCTTTCTCTACATTGCGCAGTTTGGGTTGCAGAAGCTGCCTGATCTACAATTCCGATCGGCGAGTATTGCCACGGTACCGCCGTCACTCGCGGGGAAGATGTAATGTCTGCCTCAGGTCTCGTCCAGATCGACGGTCTGTCTCCGATCAAGAAAGAGGAACGGAAGACCGTCCAAGATCATGCTGCTGTTTCCGCCAGAGTGGGTCCCGACGGCGCCCTATCTCGCCTTGCCCTCCTTGACCGCCGTGTTGCGCGAAGCCGGGCATACCGTGGTGCAGCGCGACATCAACATCGAGATGTACGACCACTTCTTCACCATGGAGTTTTTGATCTGGGTGAAGGGCCGCCTGGGCATGCAGCTGAAGCCGCTTCAAGACAAGGAGAAGGCCGGGACGCTGACGGACCAGGAAGCCAGTCAGAAAGCCGTGCTGGAGCAGGCCTATGCGGTGGAC
The DNA here is from genome assembly GCA_963839785.1 of uncultured Nitrospiraceae bacterium. Lineage (GTDB taxonomy): Bacteria > Nitrospirota > Nitrospiria > Nitrospirales > Nitrospiraceae > Nitrospira_A. The sequence goes on along the minus strand of CAWIWD010000020.1, from coordinate 211,774 downwards.
GTGTTCGACCTGGCGCAACGGTCGGAGGACGCCAAGCTCATTGTGCGCGGTGAGCGGTTTTACCAAGCCGAAAAACTGGAGCGGGCGCTGAACACGTTTCGCGAAGCGATGCAGTACATCTCCGCCGCCTACTATCCGGCCTCGCTGGTGTTCTATCCGATGGAAAGCAACCTGGGCTATCGGCCCGGGGTCTCCAAGGAAGTCTTTGCCTGCCTTGATGACGAACAGGTGAACGTCTACCGCGATATCTGCACTCAGCTCGTGTTGCCGAGCGTGAGCAGAGAGAAGCCAACGGTGATCGGCATTTCGATCGGCACGCAGATGCAGCTGATGGCGGGTCTCACGTTCTGCAAAATGATCAAGGAAACGTTTCCCGACATTCATGTAGTAGTCGGCGGCAACGTCGTTACGCGGCTGCAGGAAGAATGGGCGAATCATACGCGCTTTTTTACCGACGTCTTTGACGCGGCCATCTTGTACGAGGGCGAACATGCGCTGCTCTGGTACATCGAGGCGATGAACGGGCAGCGGGCGATCGAGTCGGTGCCGAACCTCATGTATTACGACTCCGGCGCGGTGCAGCAGAGCAAGGAAGTCTATACGGAAAAAACGGCGGCGCTGCCGTTGCCCGATTTCGACGGCCTGCCGCTGGATCATTATTTCGTCCCCGAACGGATCATTCCCTACCTCGCCACGCGCGGCTGTTATTGGGGCCGCTGCACATTTTGCGATCACGGGCAGGGCTATTTCGATCAATATCGAGGGATGACGGCGCAGCATGTGGTCGAGCAGGTGACGGCGCTACGGGATAAGTACCAGTGCAAACATTTCCTGTTTTCCGACGAATCCTATCCGCCGGCCCTGTTCAAGAAGGTGTCGCAGCTGCTGGTGGACCGCAACGTGGGCATCAAGTGGACGACGCTGATCCGGTTCGAAGAGACGCTCCAGGACCAGGCGGTGTGGGATATGGCGGCGAAGGCCGGCTGTTGCACGCTCTATTATGGTATGGAGTCGGCGAACGAGCGGGTCTTGAACCTCATGGACAAACACGCGAAGAAGAGCGTGATTCAAAACAACCTGCACCTGGCGGCGAAGGCGGGCATCTGGAATCATGTGATGGCGTTTTACGGCTTTCCCGGCGAGACGCGTGATGAGGCGCTGGAGACCAGGCAGTTCGTCATCGAGAACCAGCCGGTGATCCATTCCGTGGAGTTGTTCTACTTCGTGGCCTATCGGCATACGCCGATGGTGCGCAACCCGGATAAGTTCGGCATCACGATCCACAAGCAGGAGGAGTACGACCTGCCGCTGGACTACTACTACACGCTAAACGAGCCGGTGGGTATTACCTGCCTTGACGCCATGCAGCTGTGCGAAGAATTCTATAAGAACGACTTCAGCCCTTGGGCGGTGCGGGTGAACAGCCGCGAGCATGTCTTCCTCTACATCTCCAAGTTCGGCACCAATCGCTTGCCGCAGATCTATGCGGCGACGAAAGAAGGCGCAACCGCGACGGACGGGGTGTCAGGTCTGGTGACCTGGCCTATGGCCATCGCCGAAGGGACCGGGGAAAAGGACGGCGAAACGTCTATGTCCCGGGTGGTTTCGCACGGCCTCGGATAACTGGAAGCTGAACACGCTCCACTTCGTTCTCGGCTCGTCAAAATCCTTCACCTATCCTCAGCCCTCAGGGTACGCCTCCGGTTTTGCCTTACCTGCGGCCTAGTGGACGCCGTTTTGAGCATCCCGCCGTCTCTTGATCCGGATCGCTTCATTCAACAGGAATGCGATCGCCTGGCACGTGTCGCGGCATGGCTATTGTGGAGAGCAGGGCATATGAGGATTCGATCAATCGGGTCATCTCCTCAGCTTGCTTGTAGGCCTGCATATATTTTTTTGGATTGTTCGTCAGATTGGCATACCGCTGGGGATTCCACGTGTGGAGGAGTTGCTCACGTCTCTGCTCCAGTTGCTCGCGTGAAAAGGGAGGTGACAGTGTGAACAGCTCCAGGGCCTGGGTGACGCGTTCATCGGTCATTCGAGCGAGTCTGGCAAGTCCATCCTGACGTTGTCAATCTAGCAGCAGTGCCTTCGCGGCAGCAGTAGCAGAGCAAGTGTTTCGACCCATATCTGCTTCACTCCAGTCTTTTCAGCCCATGCAGATCTTCATGGATCGCATGAGCTATCAACAAGTGGTCCTAGAATGCCGCGGGGGACCATTCGCTCTCACCGAGCAATACTTCAAGCATCGCTTGATGCAGTTGTAACGGGTTGCCTCAGGCCAATGGGCTCAGCAGCCTGTTAGGGCATGACTCCGGGACGTTGCACTGCCTGCGTCAAACAATAAAGATCATTAGGAATCAGTCGCGGTTTGTTGCCATCCTGCGGGAAGTGAAACGAAAGTCGCGCAACGCTAATTAGGTGTGCGCATGCCATGCGCAGAGTTCGAGTGCGCACTGATATTGAGGCAGAGAACTTCCCATGCGACGAGCCGCGCGATGCCGATCGCCCCTTGCAAAAAAACATCGGCTCGGGGCAACATGCCGCCAGTTACTTTCGTGAGGACCCTATGGCCGAGCAGCGCAAATTGCAGTTCTACCATGCGGATGTATTTACCGACGAACCGTTCGGTGGAAATCCTGTCGCCGTGTTCCCCGATGCCGATGGATTGACCGATGTCGAACTCCAGCAAATCGCCCGCGAAATGAATTTGTCTGAAACCGTGTTTGTCTTTCCGCCGACCGACAAAGCGGCGGTGGTCAAGATGCGTATTTTCACCCCGACGCAAGAAATTCCCTTCGCCGGGCATCCGGTGATCGGGACCTTCTTTGTGCTGGGGACATTGAGACGACTCTCGCTTAAGGAACCGGTGACCAGAGTGCTTCAAGAGTGCAACCTCGGACTGTTTCCCGTCGACATCCATTCCAGAGACGGCGTGATCGAGCGTGTGGTGATGTCGCAACCAAGCCCGCAATTTTTGGATGTCATCGACGAACAGGAGACGCTATTCGCCATTGCCCGCTCCTTGGGTATCACGAAGGCGCTCATCACCGAGACGAAGTTTCCGGTCCAGGTGGTCTCCACGGGGTTGCCGGTCATCATCGTGCCGGTGCGGACGCTCACGGCGGTTCGCTCGATCATTCCGGATGTGTCTGCTATCGCGGACCTCTCTCAGCAATACGGCGCCAATGGCCTCATGGTGTTCAGTACGATGACCGTCGAGCAGTCCTCGACGGTGCATACGAGGATGTTCGCGCCGTTGATCGGCATCGTGGAAGATCCGGCGACGGGCAGCGCGAGTGGCGCCTTGGGCGCCTATTTGGTGCAGCACGGTGCCGTGGACATCGGTCCGATCACGACCATTACGGCTGAGCAAGGGTATGAGATCGATCGGCCCTCGCGTATTCTCATTCAGGTCGATTCGGACGAGGAAATTATTCAATCCGTGACGGTCGGTGGGCAAGCCATGATGGTGGTTGAGGGGACGCTCACCTTCTAGCAAGATGATGAAAAGCCCATCTCACCGCGTTCTCAGTCTCCCGCCTCCCTGCGATGTACCACAAGGTACGACTCAGTCGCCGGGCTCCCTGCGGCCTTGTAGATGGGGTTTTGATCATCTTGCGAGAAAGCTTTGTCTCGCTACCATCCGGGAAAGGGTGCATTGAGGCGAAAACGCAAGATGGCCGAGAATCGCGCGTGAGGAGTGACATGAACGCTGTCGTGTTTCACGAACATGGCGGACCAGGCAAGTTGCAGTATCAAGAAATGCCGGCCCCGACGATCGGCCCTAATGAGGTGCTCGTTCGGGTGAAGGCCTGCGCATTGAATCACCTCGACATCTGGATCCGACAAGGCAGTCCGGCCTACCCGATGCCGCTTCCACATATCTCCGGTTCGGATGTCGCCGGCACGGTAGAACAAATCGGCTCACAGGTAGAGGGGGTTGCCGAAGGGGAGCGCGTGTATGTGTCTCCTGGCGTCGGTTGCGGACATTGCGAGCAATGTTTAGCTGGTCGCGACAATATGTGCCGCTCGTATGGCCTGATCGGCGCGATGTGTCATGGCGGCTATGCGGAGTATGTCAAAGTTCCGGCGCGGAATGTGTTTCCTATTCCAGGCACGTTAACCTTCGAACAGGCGGCAGCGTTTCCGCTGGTGTCCGTCACCGCATGGCACATGTTGTTTACACTCGCTGATTTGCGGATGGGCGAAGAGGTGTTGATCATGGGGGCGGGCAGCGGGGTGGGACACATGGCGATCCAAATGGCCAAGCTGGCCGGCGCCAGGGTCATCACCACGGTCGGCAGCGACGACAAAATCGACAAGGCCAAGGCGTTGGGCGCCGACGAGGTGATCAACCACAGCCGCGAGAAGCTCAACCAGCGGGTGCGCGAACTCACGCACCGCCGAGGGGTGAATGTGGTCATCGAGCATGTCGGTCCGGAGGTGTGGGGCAGTGTATCGATTCGCTGGCCAAGGGAGGACGGTTGATTACCTGCGGGGCCACGACTGGCGCGGAGGTGACAGCTTGACCTTCGGTACGTCTATTCGCGCCAGCTCACGATCAAGGGGTCGTACATGGGGTCGCAGAGCGAATTGCTCAGGGCTGCTGGATTGGTCGGGCAGGGAAAGTTACGTCCTGTGATCGATCGGACCTTTCCTCTGTCGGATGCTAAAGGCGCCCAAGAATATCTTCTGAATCGAAAGTTTTTTGGTAAGATCGTGCTGACGATCCCGTAATGCAGCCTCTAATCGACTCTCTCGTCCCATTGGGCGGAAAGGTATAGTGACATGGCGACTGTGGCGCAGATCATGAACAAACATCCTCAAAGTATCGGTCCGACCACCTCCATTCGCGGCGCTGCGAAAAAAATGCGGGAGTTGCGAGTGGGCTCTCTCCTCATCAAGAAGGGGAAAAACCATGTCGGAATCGTGACTGAGACCGATTTAGTGCGCAAGGCCCTGGCCGGTAGCCAGGATGTGTCGAAGCTGACCGTTGATAAGGTCATGACGTCACCCGTCTGCACGATCGAAAGCAGCAGGGCAGTCGATGAGGCGCAAGATATGATGGGCGATCTCGGCGTGCGCCACCTGGGCGTGACCAAAGGTGGCTCGATCGTGGGCGTCGTGTCGGTCCGCGATCTTTTGATGTTCTACAAGCGGTACGCGCAATCGAAACTTGCGGACAAGCAGGTGTATTCGGAACCGAAAATCGGGCAAGACTAAGCGGATGTTGAAAACGGCCTCCAGCAGGCGTTCTCGGTTCATCAAAATCCTCCACGTACCCCTGAGGGTACGCCTCCGGTTTTGCCTCGCCTGCGGCCTTGCTGGAAGGCCGTTTTGAACATCCTTGAATAGCCGGATGTTAAACCGGCTTCTAGCTTCGCCTCTCAGCTTGTCAAATTCCTCAACGTACCCTTGTGGGTGCGCCTCGGGTGGCTCTCCTGCGGCGTCGCTGAACATCCTGCCTGAAGTAGAAGATTGATTTGCCTTCTGCCAACTCGGTGAGACCTTCTCCGCGCCAGTACTCTGCCGAAGGCTCCTGAGCGGTGCTTTGCAGGCAAGTCTACTTGGTAAGTTCTTTGACGAGGTGGCCGAGTTCGGGCAGGATGAGTTTCTCCATGGCCAGGCGCACGGCATTTTCTGAGCCTGGAGTCGAGAAGAGTATACAGCCGTGAACGATACCAGCGGTGGCGCGGGTCATGATGGCCGGCGAGCCGATCTCCTGGTAGGTGAGCGCCCGAAAGATCTCACCAAACCCGTCCAACCGTTTTTCCAGCATCGCATCGACGGCTTCAAATGTCGAATCCCGTCGAGAGATACCTGTTCCGCCATTGACGATGATGGCCTGAACCCCCTCGGTTCGCAACGCCTCGCCGATACAGTTCTTGATCAGCAGCGGCTCGTCTTTAACCAAGTGATACGTCGCCACTTGGTGCCCCTGTTCCTTCAGCAGCCGCATGATGAGTTGGCCGCTGGTGTCGGTCTCGGGTGTCCGGGTGTCGCTGCAGGTCACGACCATGCACCCGACGCTTCTGGGTGCATGGGCTTTGTGTTCGTGAGGAGTGGAATGTCCCACGGTAGTGATGCGCCTTGCGATCGCTCAACCCCAGACGGAATCTGGCTTCAGCTTCTCTGCGGGCTTGCCGCCCTTGATGTGCTCATCTAGGATAGTGGCGACATCTGCTTCGGTGACTTTTGAATACCAGGTATTGTCTGGGTACACCACGACAGTCGGTCCTTGTTCGCAGGGCCCGAGACACGAGGACCCGGTTACCAGGACTTCTCCCGGCATGATCCCGCGTTGCATCAATCCCATGTTGAAGGTCATGAGCAGTTGAGCCGACCCCTGGCCGCCGCAGGAGGGCTTGGGATGGCCGGGTGGACGGGCATTGGTGCAGACGAGGATATGATATTTCGGTTTTGGCATAGCGACCTCTCGTTAGGCGATTAGGATGTTTGATGACGTGCGGTGCGGTCAGTGTGGTTTATAGGCCTGCCATTGTGCGATGTATTCTTCCGGCAATTTCCATTGTTTGAGTCCTTTGACCACCCAATCGATATAATGTTCCTTGGGCTTGAACTTGCCGATCGGATTGGCCGCGTGGGTGGTGACCAGCAGCTTTTCATCCTCTGCGCTGATCACGCTCACCGGAAGATGCCGGTAGGCTCCTTGCGGGACATCGTCTTCGAAATCATCCAGAATCTTCAGGTCTTCGTCGGTGATCTCGAAGACGGATCCCCAGACTTTTTCCCCTGGAGAAGGCACGACACTGGCCAGACCGCATCGCCACTGCGTGGACCAGCGGCAAAATTGAATACTGTGGTCCGGAAGATACGCATTAAAGAGGAATTTGTGTTCGGGGGCGCGGCGTTTAAGTTGTGACGGATTTAAGTTGTCCGCATAGAAGAAGAACTTCATTGAACCATGATGCTCCCATTAGGTGTCGTCCGTTGACCGATACTTGTACCATAGCGTTGCGCGGCCTTGTCAAGCCGAACGACTCTCACGCCGCGCGGCTCATGGCCATGCTGCCTGGTTGCGTCGGTGATTGACAGTGAAATCGGGTGCCACATATATTGATGACTCATCATGAATTTTTTCAGCCTATGGTCTTACACGTATGAGTAAAGCGATTCATTATGCGGTGGTGCTGCTCTCGTTGTCGGAGGGGTCATCTACTGGTGGATGAAACCCCCGACCCTCAATCCCATGACCGACCCTCAAGCCGCCCAGGCTCTGGCTTTGGTGCAGACCCATCGGGCGGTCGGCTATCCGACTATTCTTCAGGCGTTTAATGAACGGGCCCGCATTCAGGAGACTCGGAAGCTGGGATTGCGTTTGGGGGAGTGGCAGGTACTCAAGCAAGAGGGCCAGCGCTATGAAGTTCGCATCTACATGCGCGAGCAGGGGACGAACCAGTGGTTCGAACGGGATTTCATCTGGCACGTGGACCTCGCCACGAAGCGCGTGAATGCTGCTTCGTTGCCTGCCGATGGTCTGATGCCGGAACGACCGGAAGACGGACGTCCGCGCAGTCCAAGCGCCGATGCCCCGCCATTACCGCCTACAATGTGAACGGCGTTTTTACTTGCACGTTCGCGCCATGTACCCGCACTTCGACGCAGGCCACTCGGATCTCAGAGTTTTCGGGACGCTCGCCGGTGCGCACATTGAAGCGCCATCCGTGCCATGGGCATTCGAGCACGTCTCCCTCCAGCGCGCCTTCACCCAGCGGCCCGCCGGCATGCGGGCAGGTGTTGTCGACGGCGAGGAATATTCCATCCACATTGCAGAGAGCGAGATAGATGCCTTCAACCTCCACGGTTCGACAGGTTCCAGGCGGGATTTGATCCACTTGAGCCACGGTGACATACAGGGGGAGCGAATTCATGCGGTCCCTTTTCTGATGATAAGAAGGTGGGCGACGATTAGGATTGGGTCACATTTAGAACGCTATGCCCTAAGCGCTTGATTTCATTACTGACATATGGCATAGATTGAGCACATGCATTCAGGAAAGGATCCAACGCCGTCGTCATTTTGCTATCCTTAAAGTAGTGCACTCATGGGAGACCTCTGGGAGCTACTATGGAAATGACCTTGTTGCTCAACTCCACCTATGAACCTTTGCGTGTGCTGCATTGGCAGAAGGCCATTACCTTGCTGTGGCAAGGGAAGGTAGAAGTCCTCGAAGTCTACGACCGCCAGATCCACGGCATTTCCATTTCGATCAAACTTCCGGCAGTGATGCGTCTTCTCAAGCTCGTCAAGCTGAAGGACAGTCACCGCGCCGTCAAATTTTCCCGCATCAATATTTTTACGCGAGACAGTTATTGCTGCCAGTATTGCAAACACAAGTTCCGGACCGAAGAGTTGACGTTCGACCATGTCGTCCCCATCGCGAAGGGCGGGCGGAAGACCTGGGAAAATATCGTGACGGCCTGCTGGCGGTGCAACAACCGGAAAAGCGGCCGGACACCGGAAGAAGCGAATATGCGTCTTATCAAGAAACCCGTGAAACCCCGCTGGAGTCCTACGGTGACGATCACCATAGGAATTCGCAACACGCCGGAAAGCTGGCGAGACTATCTGTATTGGAACCTTGAATTGGACGCGGACCAGGCCGAAATTTAGCTGGTGCTGACACGGGAGATCCGATCACCCTTTGAATAGCCTGCTCGCCAACTCCCTCCCGGCTAGTAGACCTTATCGATCGTAATTACCAGATCACGTCCACCAGGCAGGGTCGGGTTCTTTGCATATCGTCCTTCCATATCTCCCGGTTGCGGTTGGCCGGCTTGACCATCGCGGTCCAAGCGGGCAATCACGTCCACCATGCCCTTCAGTTCGCTGCCCTGCACCATGACGTCGGCGTTGGTAATTTCGAACTGCACCGGAAATTTTGGACCGTCGATCCGTTTAGCAGCGATGGGGCGTGGTTGGCCTGTCGGACGCCGCACGATCACGAACAGCACGTCCGTCTGTTTGACCTGATCGGCCAAGTGGGGCGCAATCTGTACCTGCCCCGCGATCGACCCGCCGCCCTGTTCCGGTTCTCCGACGTGCGCAATGCCGAAATAGGCCGCCAGGGCCGCAATGCCGATGATGCCCCCGGCCATCGCGAGGGCTCGTCCTGTATATCCAGCCACATTATGCTCCTTGATTGTACTCACCGGGAGAGCGAGGGCTCTCCATCATTCTGCGGCCGCATTATACCCGGCTCTTGGCGGAAAGGGGAATGCCGAAGCAGGTTTACCCTGTGAAATCGCCTGTTGTATGATACGCCCTTACGTTGTTGACGACTTGTTGGAGGATGATCACCATGGCTGCAAATTCGGGTTTTCAAATTTCACTCGATGTGCGTGGTTGGCCGGTCCTGGTTATCGGTGGCGATGAGGAGGCGGCTGAAAAGGTTCAACGGTTATTGGACGCGGGCGCAAAGGTAACCGTCATCAGTCCCACGATGAACGAATCGCTCCGCAAGTTGGCGGCCTCGGCCAAGATCATTCACCGTGGCCGGCATTTTCGCGCGAATGATCTGGAGAGCGCCATTCTGGTGTTGAACACGATGCGGGATGATCGTGAACTTTCGCATGCGCTGATGCGGTTGGCTCGCGAACAGAAATTCCTGGTTTGGTCCGTCGACCAACCCGACGTCTCGAACGTGGTGATGCCGGCCGTCGTCAGGAGCGGTCATCTTCGCCTGGCCGTCAGCACCAGCGGTCAGGCGCCTGCGTTATCCGGATTCATGAAGGAAGATTTAGAACGTATTTTGGACAATGAGTTTGCGGCGTTTGTCGATTGGCTCGCGGAGCTTCGTGAGCAGGCCAAGGCGAACGAACCGGATGCGGAAAAACGCCGCGCGCTCCTACGTGAGGCATTGGACGGTTTTCGTCTCTTAGGGAAAGTGCAGTACCCCAAGGTGTGGCTTGATCAGCGCGCCAGCCAGCAGGCCACCGTATCACCCGCAACCACCACGTAGAGAGGACGTCGACAGCATGGTGTTATTAGAATTCAGTATGTCGCCGCTGGGCCAGGGCGAGAGTGTGAGCAAATATGTGTCGCGTTCTCTGGACATCATTGATCGCAGCGGTGTGCCCTATCGGTTGAATCCGATGGGCACGGTGCTGGAAGGGGAGTGGGACGAGGTCATGGCGGTGGTCAAGAAATGCTACTTGCGCATGCGCAAGGACTGTAACCGCGTCTCCTGCACGATCAAAATCGATTATCGCAAAGGACCGAAAGGGCGCTTGGCGAGCAAAGTCACCAGCGTGGAGTCGCAGTTGAAGCGGAAGTTGAAGGTGTGAGTCTTACGGGCCGACGCCCTCGGAATGGGCTTCGTAGAGCAGCGTGCCGTCGGTTTTGAACGTCGCCGAGAAGCCGTTGGGTTGCACGGCCAGATCTTTAAGCGATAACTCTTCGACTGCTCCGTTCAACCGCCCTCCAGACAGATTGCGGTTCAGACCGGTTTGCATCGCGGTTCGCATCAAGTCCAGTTCATCTCGAATGGGTAGCACCAGCCGCCTAGCGAGTTCCTCACGTAGCGGTTCATGGAGCCACTCATCCGCTAAATCGGTCGCGGGCGTGCGTTCCTTGATCGTGTAGTCGACCTCTCGGAACAGAATTCTTCCGGTACGCTCATCGTAGGCTGGTGTGCCCTTGAGGCGGAGTGTCAACGGCAGGAGCCCTCTGAGAACTCAGTTCGACCCCGACCTGTTTTCCCAATGGGTAGAGCGTCGCTCCGGCAATCTTGATCCGGCCGACCCCAAGCGACCATTCCTGGCCTACCACCGCTTCACGTAGACGTTGGTTGGCCTCCTCAAAAGGAACCTCCAAGGTGAAGGTGACGTGAAAACCATCTGCTTGGACATGATCGTGCGCCTCAGGGAGGGGATGACGTCGCGCAACAGGCTTGGTCCCTCGAATGAGTGTGGGTCTGGCCATGACGCCAAATACGGCCGCGGGTTTTTCAGAGGTCGTCACAACGCCTCCGGCATTGACAGATTCCGGGTTGACCAAGAGCCAGAGCGCTTCTGCTTCGTCGAGAAGAATCGGGTCCTCAAGGTCCTTCCAGATTCTGGCAACGACAGGTTTCAATGCGATGAGCCCAGCCGCCTTACGGTCCATGACAGGCAGAACTCGTAGAAGTTCGCTCCGGTAGACTTGAGCCATCAATGGCGCGGCATCCACCTGTTGATCGGACAGCAGGCATGACGCCGCCGGCTCCACGGCAGCAACCGTGCTCGCGGGCAGGAGGGTATAGCCGCGACCCTGCGCCAACGCGGTCGCAACTTGTACCGACAGCCGACCTGTTCCTGCCGTCGCGCCGCGCTGACCGCATTCGGCTACCTTCGTGATCGAGCCGTCAAGGCGTTTTGCATACTCCACTCCAAAGGGAAAGGTCGTGCGAGATATGAGTCGACCTTCTGCTGTCGTGGAATCCTGCTGTCCCGGCCAGACTCGGTATTTCAAAAATCCCGTGCCTCCGCCCAATGTAATCCACTCACGCCCGGTAGCCTGCTGCGAGGCAATATGCTGGTGGATTCCCTGGTATACCTCGCTGAGGGCAACCACCGGGATCGGCACATGAATGGTGATATGGGAAACTTGGTCTCGACCGTGTTGAGCGCTCTCTTTCATTGCCGCTGACGCCGGGCCCGAGCCTGTGAGGTGAGCGGCCAGAACGAACATGCAGAGCCACATCACTCGAGTGAAACTGAACAGATTCGCTCCATCCATTGGCTCTCCTCCTTCCATCCATGGATGGAAATTTGTTGCCTGAATCTATAGCGAAGCATCTTGTAGGAATATGGGGGAACCGGAAACGTAAGGCAAGGGGACAGTCTCGACCAGAGCATCTCATGAAGAACGGTCAGGCACGCTTGAAGAGGCCGCGCTGTCTGGTGGAAGGGGAATGTATTGTCGAGGTACGCGGGAGCCGATGGCGCAAAGAATTTCATAGGGAATGGTGTGTTGCCATGCGGCCAAATCGTGCTGCCGTGATGCGTTCCTGTCCCTGTTGCCCAATCAGGATGGCTTCATGCCCGATTTCCACGCCGGGCACGTCGGTCACATCGACCATGGTCATGTCCATGCAGACACGTCCGACCACCGGCGCGCGCCGCCCGCCGATCAACACGACGCCCCGATTCGACAGGAGACGGTTGTAACCATCCGCATACCCGATCGGCAGCACCGCAATGCGGGACGGACGTGACGCGACGAAGGTGCGATTGTAGCTGACGCTATCTCCGGGCCGTACAGTGTGAAGGTGTGCGAGGGTCGTTTTCCAGGTAAGGATTGGCTTTACTTCCGCTGTCGGGTTCTCCTGCGCCAGGGTGTGATACCCATAGAGCATAATGCCTGGGCGCACGAGTGAATAATGGCTCGCGGGATAGGTGGCGAGAGCCGCGCTGTTCGCCGCATGCACGAGCGGAAGGACGAGCCCGCGCTGCTGCAGCATGTCAATGGATTGCTGGAATCGCGCAAGTTGTGCCTCGGTATGCCGGGTATCGTGATTGTCGGCATCGGCGAGATGGGTCATCAGTCCTTCCAGCCGCAGCACCGTTTGATAGTCCAGCATGCTGAGGAAATCAGGCATCTCTTGCGGAGAGAGGCCGAGGCGACCCATGCCGGTTTCGATTTTGATGTGCACGGGGTAGGGCCGAGCAGCGGGAGGCACCTTATCGGCGAAGGCCTGCACCATATCGAGTCGATAGAGCACGGGTGTCAGCTGGTGAGCCACCAGTTCCGCAAACTGCGCAGGCATCGTCGCGCCCATCACCAGAATGGCATCGTTGATGCCTGCTTGGCGAAGGGCGATGCCCTCATCGACAGTGGCGACGCCAAATCGGTGTACGGCCAGCCGTTGAAGGGCACGGGTCATCTCGACGGCGCCATGCCCATAGGCGTTGGCTTTTACGATCGCCAGCACCTCGGAGCGCGGAGGCGAGACGGCGTATGTGCGCAAGATTCTGCGCAAGCGCACCCAGATCCACTACGGCGATAGTTGGGGGAAAATGAGAGGGCGTGTACACGGAGCTTGTCGTGCCGGAAGGCGTCAGACCTCGAGAATCTCGCCTTCTTTTTTCTTCATCACGTCGTCGATCTTTTGTATGTATTGATCGGTCAGTTTCTGAATCTCAGTCTCCGACTTGCGCAATTCGTCTTCGGTCAACTTGGTGTCTTTCTGGAGTTTCTTCAGCTCTTCATTCCCATCCCGTCGGAAACCGCGAATTTGAACTTTCACTTCTTCGCCGTGTTTCTTGCACACCTTGATGAGTTCTTTCCGGCGTTCTTCGGTCAGGGGCGGAAGGGGAATGCGGATGAGCTTTCCATCGTTGGAGGGCGTCAGTCCGAGATCGGAGATTTGAATGGCTTTTTCGATTTCTCTGATCAGATTTTGTTCCCAGGGCTGAATCGTAATGAGCCGTGCTTCAGGAGTGGCGACGTTCGCGACCTGTTTCAGCGGAGTCAGGGTGCCATAATAGTCGACCTTGATGCCGTCCACCAACGCCACCGAGGCGCGACCGGTGCGGAGCCCAGCCAAATCGCGTTTCATATGTTCGATCGCGTGATCCATTTTCTCCGTTACGCGTTGTTTCACTTCCTGCGCCGTCGACATCAGCCTCTCTCCTTAGCGGCTTCCTACGGTGACCACGGTTCCGATGGGATCACCTTGGACGACCCGTTTAAAGTTTCCCTTCTCGGATAAGTTAAAGACGATCAACGGCAGCCGGTTATCCATACAAAGGCTGATGGCCGTCGAGTCCATGACTTTCAGATTCTGGGTCAGAATCGACAAGAAGGGGATTTCGGTATATCTCTTGGCTTGCGGATTTTTGACGGGGTCGCTGTCATAGATGCCATCGACTTTGGTGCCTTTCATGATGACCTCCGCGCCGATTTCCATGGCTCGGAGCGACGCGGCCGTGTCGGTCGAGAAATAGGGATTTCCCGTCCCGCCGGCAAAAATCACCACACGCTTTTTTTCCAAATGCCGGATGGCGCGACGACGAATATAGCCTTCCGCCAACTGGCGCATCTCGATCGCCGACTGCACGCGGGTCGAAATCCCTTTGCTTTCCAGCGAATTTTGGAGAGCGAGCGCGTTCAATACAGTCGCCAGCATGCCCATGTAGTCAGCCGAAGCCCGTTCCATGCCGCGCGCGCTGGCAGCCAGACCACGGAAGATATTGCCGCCGCCGATCACGACGGCGACTTCAACATCCATCGCGACGACGTCGGCAATTTCGTCCGCCAGATCTTCGAGAATCGAGGGTTGGATGCCATAGCCCTGCTCCCCGGCCAGCATTTCTCCGCTGACCTTCAGCAGGATGCGGCGGTACTGCGCAGCGCTCATGTCTGGCCTAATTGATACCGGGTGAAGCGGCGAATGTTCATGTTCTCGCCGATTTTACCAATTTGCTGTGCGAGCAGATCTTTGATGGTGACCGAGGGATCTTTGATGAAGCCCTGTTCGAGCAAGCAGTTCTCCTGGTAAAACTTTTCCAGCTTGCCCTCGATGATTTTTGGCCAGGCTGCGGGAGGCTTGCCCAATTCTTTGGCCTGTCCTTCGTAGATGCTTCGTTCCTTCGCGACGACGTCTGCAGGAATTTCTTCCCGTCTGACACAGGAGGGATTCGATGCCGCCACCTGCAGGGCTAAATCATTTACGAAGGCTTTGAACTGTTCGTTCCGCGCCACGAAATCAGTTTCGCAATTGACTTCGATGAGCACTCCGATTTTTCCACCGGCGTGGATATAGGCGTGGACCAATCCCTGGTTGGTTTCGCGACCGGCTTTTTTCTGGGCCGCGGCCAATCCCTTTTGCCGGAGATAATCGATGGCTTTGTCGATGCTGTTTCCATTTTCGGACAAGGCCTTTTGGCAATCCAGAATGCCGGCCCCAGTTTTTTCACGCAGCTCTTTTACGAGATCACTCAGACTTGCCATGGGCTCCTCAGTTGGTCGAGTAGAACAAATGCCGTCCTGCAGGGTGCGGCGTTTACGAGGCTGACACGCCAGCCAGGCGTGCGGTTGGTTTGGAGCCGCCTCCCGCTGGTGCCGCCGCAAATTCAGTTTCCTCATGCTGTGTCCGGAGATGCGCCCCTTCGAGGCAGGCGTCCGCGATGCGGGAAATAATCAACTTGATGGAACGAATCGCATCGTCGTTGCCGGGAATGGGATACTGAATATGGTCGGGATCACAGTTCGAGTCGAGGATCGCAATAACTGGAATTTCGAGCCGGCTGGCCTCGAGGATCGCAATGTGCTCGATCCGCGTATCCAAGACGAATACCGCACCAGGCAAGCCCACGCAAGTTGCGGATGCCCGACAGGTTTTTCTGAAGCTTGACGACTTCCTTCTGCATCTGCCCCAGCTCTTTCTTGGTATGGCCCTGATGAGTCGGGTCGGCGAGGGTCGTTTCCATTTTTTTCATTTTGTCGATGCTGCGACGGATGGTCTGAAAATTGGTCAACATACCGCCCAACCATCGCTGGTTGATGAAAAATTGATTGGCGCGCTTGGCTTCCTCTTCTAAAATCTCCGCAGCTTGGCGCTTGGTGCCGACGAATAAGACGGATTCTCCGGCTGCCACGGTGTCGCGTGCGAAGGCATAGGCCTGTTCCATGCGCGCGACCGTCTGCTGCAAATCGATGATGTACACGCCGTTTCGCTCACCGAACAGGAATCGCTTCATCTTTGGATTCCAACGATTCGTCTGGTGGCCGAAATGGACTCCGGCTTCCAGTAATTCTTTAATCGCAACGACTCCCATACCTTCACCTCCCTCCGAAGCCTGCAGAGCGCCTGGCGAACGCCAACGGCGAGGGGGTAGTCCCCCTTATTCTCAGGCTGCGCAGCGTGCGCATCACGCTGGTTTGGATTTAAATAAGACGTCCCTGATTGTGTGGCTCAAGCGGTGAACGATGGGACAGACCCTTCACTGCACGAAAACGCCCGAACGCTAGCATACTCGCCTCTGCTTTGCAACCAAGCCCCGTCACGAACGATAACTCGCGTTGATGCGGACGTATTCGTAGGATAAATCCGTGGTCCACATGTGTGACCCCGATTTCCCAAGGCCGAGATCCACAAGGATAGTAAAGTCTCGTTTTTGGAAGACTTTGGTCAGCCGTCGTTCAGCCCCAGGTCCAAGACTTTGCCCCCGCCGTACCATTGCGACATCTCCAAATTGAAGACTTACGCGCATGGGATCGATGGGAACTCCCGCACGCCCAAGGGCGGCCATGACGCGCCCCCAGTTTGCGTCCCCACCGAACAGTGCCGTTTTTACCAAGCTCGATGTCGCAATCGTTTGCGCGACCTGTCGGGCTGATTGTGCAGTCTTGGCCCCTTGGACTTGGATGCGCACCACCTTGGTAACCCCTTCGCCGTCCCAGCATATTTTCAACGCCAGCGTCTGGCAGACCGTTTGAACCATCGCGCAAAAGTTCGTAAAGTCTGAAGAGCCTGGTTTGATTGTCTCATTTCCGGCCATTCCATTGGCGAGACATAGGACCGTATCGTTCGTGCTGGTATCCCCATCAACGGTGATGCAATTGAACGATTGATCGACGGCCTGACGAAGCGCCAGTTGGAGGGTACGTCGACTAATGGCCACATCGGTTGTCAGATAGGCCAGCATGGTGGCCATGTTGGGATGGATCATTCCGGATCCTTTGGCCATCCCGCCGACCGTCACCATGTGTCCGCCTAATCGAGCGCGTACTGCCACCTTTTTTGGCTTAAGGTCGGTCGTCATAATAGCCTGCGCCGCCTCGCGGCCTCCGTGGCGACTGATCCGAGCGAGTAGGGTAGGCATCCCTCGTTTGATACAGGTCAGCGGGAGCGGTTGGCCTATGACGCCGGTCGATCCGACGAAGATAGTGTGAAGAGGTGTCTGTAGCGCCGTGGCGACCAGCTGCGCCATGTCTACAGCTGTCCTCATCCCTTCGGGTCCGGTGCACGCGTTGGCATTGCCGCTATTGACGAGGATGGCACGGCCAATCCCTTTTTTCAGATGTAGGCGATCGAGAACCACCGGGGCTGCCACGATACGATTCGTCGTGAAGACACCTGCAACAGGTCCTTCTTTTTCAGACACCAGCAATGCCAAATCGAGCTGCTTCTTTTTCTTAATTCCGCAATAGATTCCGGCAGCCCGAAACCCAAGCGGGGCCGTGACGCCTCCTGGAATGGTTTTCATTTGTTGTCCTGGGTGTGGAGTGGGGATGCGTGGTATGTGGGCTCACTCATTCAGCGAACTTATGGATAGATGCCGGGTGCGGCTAAGCCCATCTCTTCAGGATATCCGAGCATGAGGTTCATGGCCTGGATGGCTTGTCCAGCCGCTCCCTTAATGAGATTGTCGATAGCGGCGACGGTCACGACCCATCCGGCATGTGTGTCGGTATGCACCGCAAGATCGCAATAGTTGGCGCCTCGCACATGTCGTGGATTCGGCATGGCGGCTTCGAGTAATCGCACAAATCGTTCGCCCTTGTAAAAATCCCGATAGAGGGCTCTTAATTCGACGACGTCCAGCGATCCTTTCACTCGCGCGTATGCGGTGCTCAAAATGCCCCGATTCATAGGCACGAGATGTGGCGTGAAGGCGATGGTGACGGTGGGTTCCTGTCCGTCGGTCCTTCGTCCGTGCTTCCTGGCCAGCCTGGAAAGTTCCTGCTCTATTTCAGGAATATGTCGATGTTGGCCGATCTTATAGGGCTCTAGCGATTCGTGGGCTTCTGGAAAGTGGTAGGGCAAGGCCGGACTTCTTCCGGCTCCGGACACACCCGACTTGGCATCGATCACAATCGTATCGGGTACAATCAGACCATGCGCGAGCAACGGCGCCAACTGTAGAATTGCGGCGGTGGGGTAGCAGCCAGGTGAGGCGACCAGGCGCGACTGTGCGATGGCGGTTCGATGCAGCTCAGGTAGTCCATACACTGCGCATTCGATCAGATCGGGATGCGCATGCGAAGTCTGATACCATGTCTCGTATGTTTGGGGATCCTTGAGCCTGAAGTCGGCGCTCAGGTCAATGACGCGCTTACCGGCTTTCATGCAGCTCGCCACTGGGCCCATGGACTTAGTATGTGGCAAGGCAAGAAAAAGAACATCGGCGCGCTCCGCCAGGACTTCAGGCGCTAAGGCTTCAAACGTCAGGGGTATCACGTTCTGCAAATGGGGATAGATAGACGAAACTGCCATCCCCGCGGATTTCTCAGAGGTCACCGCAGTCAAGTTGACTTGGGGATGTTGAGAAAGCAACCGTAACAATTCCGCGCCCGTGTATCCACTGGCGCCCGCCACTGCGACTCGTACCGACGTCATGTCACTTCTCCTGCATTAGCATATGCTACTTATGGGTAGAATATGTCGCATATAAAAAAAGGGAAGG
The DNA here is from genome assembly GCA_963839785.1 of uncultured Nitrospiraceae bacterium. GTDB lineage: Bacteria > Nitrospirota > Nitrospiria > Nitrospirales > Nitrospiraceae > Nitrospira_A. The sequence continues at coordinate 193,357 of CAWIWD010000020.1, read as the reverse complement.
CCGCGGAGCCTTCCCTTTTTTGACATATGTCGCTCCAGGCGTTTTCTTATCGCTTCGAGTACTGGAACCGCTTTCTTGCGCCCTTTTGGCCGTACTTTTTGCGCTCTTTCACTCGTGAATCCCGGGTGAGAAGGCCTTCCTTCTTCAGGGGACCACGAAATGCCGCACTCATGATGACCAGTGCTTTGGAGATCGCATGCCGGAGGGCTCCCGCCTGGCCGGCCGGACCACCGCCATAGACCGTGGCGCGCACTGAATATTTGCCGGCGACCCCAGCCAACTCGAACGGGAATTGAATGACATTCCGCAGCGTCATGCGGGGGAATGCTTTGTCCAGTGGCTTCTCATTCACAACGATATCGCCGGCGGCGGCGGTAACCCATGCACGAGCGATCGCGCTCTTTCTTTTTCCGGTTGCATACTGCGTCAATGCTGCCATATCAGGCCGTCTCCTTCACAGATCCAGTTCAAACAATAATGGTCAGAGTGAGAGTGATTCCAGCTGCTGCGCATGATGCGGGTGGGTCGGTCCCGCATAGACCCTCAATTTCTTTGACATTTGATTTCCTAAGGGATTCTTAGGCATCATGCCTTCAATGGCTCTCGTCAAGAGCTCTGTCGGTTGTTTCCGATGGATGTGTTCTGCGGTCAAGGTTTTGAGTCCGCCTGGATATCCGGTGTGATAGGAATAGGTCTTGGATTCCATCTTATTTCCTGTCAGGCGAATCTTCTCCGCATTCACGATCACGACATGATCCCCGGTATCAACATGCGGCGTGAATGTGGGTTTGTGCTTGCCTCGCAGCAACGTGGCAACTTTCGCCGCCAAGCGGCCGAGCGTTTTTCCGTCGGCATCCACTAAGAACCACTTGCGTTTCACATCAGCTGGCTTTTCGAGATACGTTTTTGTCATGGTCTCCATCTACTCCTGCAGGGATAGGCTTTTGCTGTGAGGCGTATGGCCTCAGGCTTGTTGGGGTTCAATATTTTCTGCGTCGAGTTTGTTGATCCATGCGTCCAAGTGAACGGCGGTTCGGCGATTAAGTACGTCTTGTGTGGCATAGATCGGGCAATCTGCGCGGAGGGCGAGGGCAATGGCATCGCTCGGTCTCGCGTCGAGTGTCCGGTGCACTCCCTTTGACGCAAATGCCACATTCGCATAATAGGTGCTGCTCTTCACATCCGTAATCACGACTCTTTCAATGCGAATGCCCAAGTGATCCGCGAAACTCCGAATGAGGTCATGGCTCATTGGCCGGGGCGTCACCACATGTTCCATAGCGAGGCGAATCGCATTGCCTTCGGCGGACCCGACCCAGATCGGAAGCGTGACACTCGCGTCCGCACTCTTGAGGACAACGATACGAGTATCGGTATTACCGTCTTCCAATACTTGTTTGACGGTCAATGCCACGAGTTGCGGTGCCTGGTTGTGGGTGACTAGTTCCACGGCTAGGTATCCAGTTTGCCAAAATCTTCCGGCTTTAAATTTTCCAGCCACTGTTCGAGTTCTTCAGAAGACTGTTTCTTAATGACTTTCTCGCTCGCAAAGATGGGCGCGCTGGTGCGCAGCGCCAATGCGATTGCATCGCTGGGGCGAGAATCGACCGTGTATTCGGAGTCCTCATACATTAAATGAATCGTTGCGAAATAGGTGTTTTCGTTCAAGTCTGTGATGACCACACTGATGATTTTCGCATCGAAGGTTTCCAGAAATGATTTCATCAAATCGTGCGTCATGGGACGCGGAGCGGTGACGCTCTCAAGCGCCAGACCGATCGCGCTGGCTTCTGATTTGCCCACCCATATGGGAAGCATGTCCGATTTCTCTTCGTCTCGCAACACTACGATGTAGGCGTTGTTATAGGGATCAAAAATCAACCCCTTAACCCGCATTTGTGTAATCACGGCGGGACTGTCCTTCCAGACTTCAGCCTAATACATCGACAATTGGGGAATTTAGCATTTCCGAAATCGGCCTGTCAACGAATTCAATTATGAAATTGTGGAGGTAACTCTGCAAATCGCAGGATAAAGTTCAAACGACTTTCCTGCGTCGCATGGTTGACGGCTTACTGATATTTAGCCGCACCATCTCGGTCACGTCCACCACTTTCTCCCGCCTAAGAACCGGCTGGTCGGAAGTTCTGTTCCAATTTGGACGTATCAGTTTGCTCACCTAGTTTGAGAAAGGCCTTCATTTGTTTTTTCACGAGCTCCCGGCCGCTCTCGTCCCCTAGGTTTACCTGGTACTCATTGATGACCATCACACGCATGCCTTCCCACTTTTGCCAGCAGGGCTTACAAACTTTGGCCTTGATCTCAGCCTCGAGCTTTCCGAGAAATAACATATCGGTAATTGCTTCGCCCGCTTGGCCGCAGGTGACACATTGCACATCCGCCATGGTTGCCTCCATAAAATCCTTATCGGTTCCTTGCATATCTTTCGGATCATTCTAGCATCTGATATTTGCAGAAAAAAAGAGTACGCCTTCAGATTGACGCTTATCCCGCTTCATGGTAAAAAAGTCCCCCTCAGTGGATAGGGCTGCAGTGAGGGGGATCAAGTGGCGATGGTTCTGTGCCCGGATGGCGGAACTGGCAGACGCGCCGGACTCAAAATCCGGTTCTCGCAAGAGAGTGGGAGTTCGACCCTCCCTCTGGGCACCATCAATTTGAACCGATGAATCAAGACAATCAGAGCTGATGAAATGGCGGAACCCAGGCCAACACTATATAGTGGATGGGCCGCCCGAAAACATCTTGACATAATGTGGTTGTTGGCCTATAGTCCGCCCGAATTTGTCTAGGAATGCGTATGACCAGTTTATCGCCGTCCATCATCATTCTCTTATCAATTCCATCTCACTAAGGAGGCAGCACATGCGTAAGGTGTTGGCACTTGGAGCTGCGGTGCTTTTGGTCAGCTCCGTTGGTGTAGCAGGCGCTCAGGAGCGTTTACCGCAGTCCTCATCAGGATCCGGATTCGGTGTCGGCACCGGAGTCGGAGACGTTTCGGGTAACTCCGGTCGTACCGCTGCATTTGATCGGAACGCATTCATCGACCGGCTTGGTCAAGCTGAAACGGTGTTCGGTCGCGTTTTGGCCATCGACGTGCCAGGACACAAATTGCATTTGGAAACCGGCGGGAGTTCACATGATGAAGGTCGTGCGGGTACGGGCGCCATGTCGTCGTTGACGCTGTATTTCGACGGACAGACCAATATGGATCAAATCAAAGTACTTAATGCCGGCGACGATATCTCAGTACAAGTGGTTGAAGTGCCGAACGAGAGGGCGGATGTGGGCGTGTATGGAAGTGGCCGCAAGCTCGTCCGTGAAATCTATCTGTTCCGCGGTAACGAAAAGCTTGGCAGGGTTTGGCGGCCTCGGACAGCGTCCGGCCCCGACGACCGAGCGTGGAATCGAGACGGCTTCCGGTACCGTTGACCGGTGGATTAGTTGGTGGAGTATTTCCCGGAACGGTGACGACGGGTGTGGTCACAACCAGCGTCGGCGAATTTACCGGGCAGGCACCTTGCTGGAACTGTGAACCTCAGCCAGGATGGGGTTATCAGACGGTGGCACCGGAAACCAAAGTTCAGAATAAATCTGACTATGGAACCGATGGCGCCAAGCCAAACTTGCAAAAGGGTTTGACCAATTAATTTTTAGGGTTTCGTCAGGGTCTGGATCTTGAGCGGGGTGCTTCGGAAGAAGCACCCCGCTTTCCGTTTGACCAGACGCGCTATATGTTCATTGCAGGTCGGCTGGTCGCTTGGTAACATTCTCCTGCTCTCTCTGGTCATCAGCTAGGGCGTCATTAATAGGAATAGCTTACATGTCTGAATTGCCCTCGAATGTCCACTCCCCGCACGATCCAGATGAAGAGTTAGATCTTCGCGGAGTCATTTGTCCGTACAATTTCGTGAAAACTAAACTGAAACTTGAAACTATGTCCGCAGGGCAATTGCTATTGGTTCATCTCGATGACGGCGATCCTATCCGCAATGTACCACGCAGCGTCAGCGATGATGGCCATGAGGTGCTATCGCAGGAACGGGCAGATCATTCCTACCGAGTGATGATCAGGAAACGGATTGACGGTTAAGTACTACCGCTCTACCTGTCCCTGCTTTCGTTTCGTTCGTGTACCCTCCACGATCAGGGTCACTTTCACAGGCCCGTTTTCAAACGGACAGTTGGATAGGATTTTTTGAACTCGTCCCCGCACGATTTGCTGCGTCTTGCAGGTGAGGTCAGCAGCCACGACGATTTGTCGGTTTCCAAAGATGACCAGTAGGAGTCTGAGAATCTGTCGAAGTGCCTGTGCCGGCGGAAAGAAGATCATCGTGCGAGACTCAGCCTTCAGCGACCCGAGGCGATGTTCGAGCTCACGAACTCCACCGGACCACCGTCCTTCGAAGACGAACGCATCTCCGTCCATCCCAGCGACAGCAGCAGCAGTGACGACCGCGGAAGTGCCCGGGATGATTTCGACGGGAATCTTTGAGCGCGCTGCCGCGGTAATGAGCAGTCGCCCGGGATCATAGACCACGGGCATCCCACAGTCGGATACCAACGCAATGTCGGTTCCTTGTTTCAGTTGATCCAACAAAATCGGCACCTTTTCGGCGGCGTGGACTCGATCATATGTGGTCAACGTGGTATGAATGCGGTGATGAATGAGCAGCGCCTGCGTCGCACGAGGATTTTTGGTCGCAATCAGGCCTACGCGTTGAAATGTCGCGAGGGCGCGGATCGTCAGATCATCAGGATGTCCGATGGGGACGCCGACAATGAAAAGTGTTGCAGGCTGACTGCTTAATGAAACGCGCTTTCCTTGACTCTGTTCTGGTCGCATCGATATAATTTCCAGTTCAAAAAGACCAGGTTTGCTCCTGGAATGTTGCGAGGATAGGGCGAAATGTCTTCAGTCTTTTTTCTGCTCACGATAGGGCTCTATTTTGCGAGCACGGTTTGCTATCTTGCCTACTTGCTGCGGCGGGCTGAAACCCTATCAAAGGTGTCGCTAGGAATTACCGCCGTAGGGTTCGTGAGTCATACTGCGGCACTGGCCGCAAGAATGGCGGATACGGGACCGACGCAGCTTCCCACGTTTCATGAGGCCCTGTCTTTTTTTTCCTGGATGCTCATTCTGGTATTTCTCGCCGTCGAATTTCGCCGCCAACTCCACGTCCTTGGTTCATTTATGGTTCCGCTCGCTCTGATATCGCTGGTTACTGCCGCCGCATTCCGCTCAGACGAGGCTTCAAGTCTCCAGCCCGTATTCAAAACCCTCTGGGTCCACGTGACTCTCAGCATGTTAGGCACGGTAGGCTTTGCGGTCGCCTTTGTCGCGGGAGTGATGTATCTCATTCAGGATGGCCTTCTCAAGTCTAAGCGTTTCAACGTGCTCTATGCCAAACTGCCTGCGCTCGACTATCTTGATCACCTGAATCAACAGTCTATCGTGATGGGCTTTCCACTGTTGACGCTTGGGATCATCAGCGGCGCTTTTTCCGCGGAGATCGTTCGTGGCACTTACGTGAATTGGAACCCTGAACAGACGTGGGCTATGGTCACGTGGGGGTTCTACTTCGCCGTTCTAGTCGGTCGGCTCACCATCGGATGGCGCGCCAAGCGAGCCGCGTATCTCACGATCATCGGTTTCGCCGGCGTGATCCTTACTCTGATTGGAGTGGTACTGAAAAGTCACGGGTCGGTGTCCTGACATGCATATCATCGTCGTCGGACTGAGCCACAAGACCGCGCCGGTTGAGATTCGCGAAAAACTCGCCGTGCCGGAAAGTCGGCTCAGAGAAGCGCTGACTCGGCTCTGTGCCTATCCTGGGGTCCGCGAAGGTTTGCTCCTCTCGACCTGCAATCGAGTGGAAGTGTATGCCGTTGTTGAGGAGCTAGAAAGCGGATACGGACGAGTACAGGAATTTTTGGCTGATACACACCTCTCCCTCTCCTCTGAACATTTAACTGCCGCATCTCTATTGGCATGCCGGCGATCGCGCCATTGGCCATCTCTTTCGGGTCGCCTCCAGTCTCGATTCGATGATCATCGGCGAGTCTCAAATTCTCGGGCAGATCAAAGATGCGTTCGAGGTTGCCTTGACGCATAAGGCCTCCGGCTTGCTACTGAATAAAGTCGTGAAGAAAGCGATCTCGGTCGCGAAACGTGTGCGTACTGAAACCAAGATCTCGGAAACGGCCGTATCTGTCAGTTATGCGGCCGTGGAGCTCGCCAAGAAAATTTTCTCCAACTTGACTGAGAAAACGGTGTTGTTGATTGGGGCTGGGGAGATGGCCAAATTGGCAGCTCGTCATTTAATCGCTAATGGGGTGCGCCAGGTCCGAATCACAACTCGTAATTTTCAACATGGCTTGGAACTGGCTCAACGATTTAATGGAACCGCTGTGCCGTTTGATGACTACAAATCGGAATTGGCGGGTGCCGACATCGTGCTCGTGTCCACAGGCGCATCGCACTACCTCATTAGCCCCGATGATGTTCAGCGCGCCATGAGACAGCGAATGAGCCGACCGATGTTTTTGATCGACATCTCCGTGCCGCGTAATATCGATCCTGCCGTTCGACCTATCGATGACGCATTTCTCTTCGATATCGACGACCTGCATATGCGCGTGGAACAAAACCGTGAGGATCGATTGCGGGAAGCGGCAAAAGCCGAGCAGATGGTGGTCGAAGAAGTTGCCATTCTGGGACAGTGGCTCCAATCGTTGGAGGTCACGCCGACCATTGTAGCCTTACGGAGCCGGTCAGAAGAGATCAAGCGTCGTGAAGTGGATAAAATCATGGCGCGTTTAGGGCACCTATCAGCCGACGATCGCGCTGCTGTGGAGACAATGGCCTCCGCCATCATCAACAAGTTGGTGCATGGCACGATGGTGACCTTGAAGGCCGAGGCGACCTCCGCTGACGGGGCGGCCTATGTGGATGCGGCGCGCCGGTTCTTTAACCTCGCATCGGCAACGACCGGATGCCCGGACGACCATGCAGAGGGTTCAGAGCAGCCGGAGAGAAGTACGGCAAGTAATGGGACAGGCCGGCATGTTGATGCGTCATTGATACCGAACACGATCAAGGGACAAGGTCGACGTGTCAGCTAACGCTCCTTCAGAAAGTCGAATGTGTATGAGCCGACAAATCACCAATTCTCTCTCGCATACTATTGCTGAGCGACCGAGTCGTACTTTGCTATGAGTCGCTCGACTCTCATCCTCGGGACTCGTGGCAGTAAACTGGCTGTGCATCAAAGCCAATGGGTGCAGGCACGTCTGCAGGAATTGGCGCCGGACCTTACGATATCCCTTACGCGCATCCAAACGTCAGGCGACAAGATTCTAGATGTCCCATTGGCGAAAATCGGCGGTAAAGGCCTATTCGTCAAGGAAATTGAAGACGCGTTGCTGAGCAGAGAGATCGATCTGGCCGTGCACAGCATGAAAGATGTGCCGACAGCCTTGCCGGAGGGCCTCGAGATCTTGTGCGTGCCTTCGCGCGAAGATCCGCGGGATGCTTTGATCACGCGTGATGGATGCGGGCTGGATCAGTTAAAACCGGGCGCTCGAATTGGCACCAGTAGTTTGCGCCGGCAAGCCCAACTTCTGCACTATCGGCCAGACTTCATCATTGCAATGCTTCGTGGCAATCTGGATACCCGCTTAAGAAAGCTTCACGACGGACAGTTCGATGCCATTGTGCTGGCGTCGGCGGGACTGCGGCGACTTGCCTGGGAACAGGAAATCACACAGTATCTGCCGGTAGACGTCAGCCTTCCTGCGATCGCCCAGGGAGCCCTGGGCATTGAAGCCCGCAGCGACGATACCTTCGTGCGCGAACTGTTGGCCCGCTTCGAGCACCCCGCGACACGCATCACCGTGACGGCGGAACGCGCGCTGCTCCACCGCCTGGAAGGAGGATGTCAGGTGCCCATCGCCGCGCATGCGGTCCTTGAGGGAGATATCTTGAGGCTTGACGGGTTGGTGGCCAGCGTGGATGGCCGGCGCATCATTCGCCATCAGATCACGGGCGCCGCCGCTGAGGCCTTTCAACTCGGAACCACGTCTGGCGGAACGCTTACTGGCGGAGGTGCGCGGACGTGATTCTCAAGGAAATCTACGGGCAGGCCTGATACCCATGCTCATGCAAAAAGGCATAGTCTATTTGGTCGGCGCGGGCCCCGGAGACCCCAAGTTGCTGACATTGCGCGGCAAGGAGTGTCTTGAGCAGGCCGATGTGGTCCTGTACGACTACCTCGCGAATGAAGCCCTATTGGGGCATGTTTCACCGCGGGCGGAACGTTTGTATGTGGGTCGCCGTGGCCGGGGGCAGTATCGAGATCAGACGGAAATCAATCGGTTGCTGATCGACCATGCTCAGGCAGGAAAGCGCGTCGTTCGTCTGAAAGGCGGCGATCCATTTGTATTCGGACGAGGCGGAGAAGAGGCGGAAGCAGTCGCGGCCGCAGGGCTGGAATTTGAAGTGGTACCGGGAGTGACCGCTGCGGTGGCGGCGCCCGCCTATGCGGGTATTCCTGTGACCCATCGCACCTTGGCGTCCACCGTGACGTTCGTCACTGGGCATGAAGATCCCACGAAAGATCGTAGCGTAGTCGAATGGCCGCGCTTGGCCACCGCGCAGGGTACACTCGTATTTCTCATGGGCATGACGAATTTGCCGAAGATTGTCCAATGCCTGCGTGCAGAAGGCAAGGCTGGCTCCACACCCGCGGCGGTCATTCGATGGGGCACGCGCGTGTCACAACAGACCATCGTCGGAACCCTGGACGATATCGTGGAGAAAGCGACTAGCGGCCCACATGGAACCGCCCACCGTCATCGTCGTCGGAGAAGTAGTGCGTCTCAGGGAGCAGCTGAACTGGTTTGAGTGCCGGCCCCTGTTTGGTAAACGCATCCTGGTGACGCGACCCAGATTGCAGGCACCGGCATTCTCTGATCTGATTACGGCCGCCGGTGGGGAGGCAGTGGAATGCCCGACGATCGAGATCGTCCCCCCTGAAGATTGGGGTCCCCTCGATCGAGCGCTGGAACGGCTGTCGACGTACAATTGGCTGATCTTTACCAGTGTGAATGGGATTGCTCCGTTCATGACCCGACTGATGGAATCACAGCGTGATGTGCGCGCATTGGCCGGTCTCACACATGTGTTGTATCGGGCCACGCACAGCCGAGGCTCTGTCGGCCTATGGTCTGCGTGCCGATGTGATTCCCGAACAATTTCAGGCGGAAGGGATTCTGGACGGCGCTCGATGGAAGGCCTGTGCGCGGCATGAGCGTCCTGATCCCTCGCGCGCTGGTGGCGCGGGAAATACTTGCCGGAGCAATTGCGCACGCGCGGCGCCACGGTGGATGTCGTCCCGGTCTACCGGACGATACGTCCCGCGGTCGCGACGGATCGCCTCATTGAGCAACTTCGGACGCATGCCATCGACATCATCTCCTTCACGAGCTCGTCAACGGTACGGAACTTTGTGGAGCTTGTTTTCGTCGCCGGATGAAATGGTGCGGCTGGTCGGGAGACACCATCATTGCCTGTATCGGGCCCATCACCGCGGCGACCGCTCGTGAGGCCGGGCTCAGGTGCATGTGATGGCCGGCCAGAATACAATTCCGGCACTGGCAGACGCCATTGTGGACTCATGTCGCGAATTCGCCACAGCCCGACCGCCACTCTGTACGCCCTTGAACGGAGCGCGTTGAGCGGAAATTGTTCGTTACCTAGAAGGAGGACACTGCATGGTTCCAGTCAAGTCATTCATGGTTCCCAAAGATAAGTTCATCACCGTCGAGCGGGATATCGATGTGCGCACGGCCGGACGGCTCATGCGCGACCGTAATATCGGCAGCCTGTTTGTCACGAATAGCAAAGAAGTCATCGGCATCATCACGGACACCGACATGGTGCGGCGGGTCGTGGCCACCGGAGCCGACACGACCAAGACGACCGTCGAACAGATCATGTCTGCGCCGCTCGTCACCATTGAGGAACACAAGACGTTGTTGGATGCGAATGATCTCATGGCGCAGACTCATTTGCGGCATCTTGGCGTGACGAAAGATGGGCATCTCGTCGGCATGATTTCGGTGCGCGACTTGTGGTGTTTCTGACCAATCTTCCGAGGAAGTGAGCGAACATGGCCTTTCCGATTCAGCGTTTGCGCCGTCTGCGCGAGAAGGAACCGCTTCGACGGATGGTGCGTGAAACGGCGCTGACGCCGAGCGATTTTATTTATCCGGTCTTTCGTTACTGAAGGGGAGGGGCGTCGCGAGCCGATCGCCTCCATGCCGGGACAGTCACGACTGTCGATCGATCTCTTGGTGAAGGAAGCGCTCGAGGTTCAGGCTCTGGGCATTCCGGCCATGATTCTCTTCGGAATTCCGGAGAAGAAAGACGAACGGGGCAGTTCGGGCTTTGATCCGGACGGAATTGTGCAGCGTGCGCTGCGCACGGCTCAAGAAAGAAGTGCCTGACCTCGTGCTGATCACCGATGTCTGCATCGACGAGTATACGAGTCATGGCCATTGCGGCATTGTTCGTGAGGGCAAGATTCTCAATGACGAGACGCTGGATTGTCTCAGGGCTATGGCAACGACTCATGCGCAGGCGGGCGCCGACATGGTAGCACCGTCCGATATGATGGACGGGCGGGTAGCCGCGATTCGTGACGAGTTGGATCGCGCCGGATTTGTGGACATTCCTATCATGGCCTATGCGGCGAAATTCGCCTCCTGTTTCTATGCGCCCTTTCGTGACGCGGCCCATTCCAGCCCGCAATTCGGAGACCGGCAGTCCTATCAAATGGATCCGGCCAACAAGCGCGAAGCCTTGCGGGAGATCGACCTGGATATCGAGGAGGGGGCCGACATCATCATGGTGAAACCCGCCATGCCATATCTGGATGTGATCAGCGCCGCGCGCGAACGAACGCTCCTGCCGATCGCCGCCTATCAGGTGAGCGGAGAATACAGCATGATCAAAGCGGCCGCCCAAGCCGGATGGTTGGACGAGAACCGCGCCATGTTGGAATCGTTGCTGTCGATCAAGCGAGCCGGGCGCCGAGATCATCCTGACGTATTTTGCAAAAGAGGCGGCCAGGCTGCTGCAGTCACGGCACGTATGAAGATTTCTCGCGGCCTCACCCCCTCCACACCCAGACCCTACGCCGCCGTCACTATCGGGAATTTCGATGGGCATCATCACGGCCACCGAGCCCTTTTAAGCCAGGTTGTGGAGACGGCTCGTCGGAAGGCCGGTACGGCGCTGGTGCTGACCTTCGATCCTCATCCCGTCAAGATCCTGGCTCCGCACGTGAATCTCCATGTTTTTGACCACGCCGGAGGAGAAGCTGGCCCACTTTGAGGCAGCTGGCATCGATGAAGTGGTGTTTCTCGAGTTTACGCCGGCCTTTGCCGCGTTAAGCCCGGCCGAATTTGCGAAGCAGGTGCTGTGTGATGGCATCGGCACGCGAGAACTCTTTGTCGGAGAGCACTTTGCTTTTGGAAAAGGCCGAGTCGGGCGCATTGCGGACCTGTTGGAATTCGGCGCCCAATTCGGGTTCCGTGTCCATCCGGTGTCCCCTGTCGTCATCGAGGGCGAGGTGGTCAGTTCTACTCGCATTCGCCAGCTCATTCAGACGGGTGATCTGCGGAAAGCCATCCGCTTTTTGGGGCGGCCCTATAGCATTGAGGGGAGTGGTCATTCCAGGTGCGCACCGGGGCACTGAGCTCGGTTGGCCGACCGCCAATCTGCGCCTTCCTTCGGGACGCGTCACCCCACCAGATGGCGTCTATGCCGCGCAACTCCTCTGGAATCATCGGACCTGGAATTCCGTCGTATACATCGGCACCAGGCCCACATTCGGCGCAGGCGAACGGTTGTTGGAAGTGTCGATTCTCGACGAGCGGCTTGATCTTTACGGGGAATCGATTCGGGTGCAGCTCATCAGTTTTATCCGTGAGGATAAGGTCTTTGCTTCAGCGGACGACCTCACGCGTCAGATTGCAGTGGATGTGGAAATGGCTCGGGCACAGCTTCGGGAGGCGGTGCGTCGATCCCTCTCTCGACGACGCTACCTCGGTCATGAGCCATGAAGGTTTCTCCGACAGCCTTCCATCACCCGCTCCATAAGCGGGTCGCCAAGACCATTCGTGCGCGAGGACTGCTGCAACCAGGACAGAAGGTACTGGTGGCCGTGTCCGGCGGACCCGATTCTGTGGCGTTGCTGTCAGTTCTGCACGCTGCTGGCTCCTGACCTGGGATCTCTCGCTGACAGTGGTGCATTGTCACTATGGCCTGCGGGGCGCACGAATCCGATGGCGATGCGCGCTTTGTCACGACGCTCTGCCGGCGGCTTGCCATTCCTTGCTTGGTCGCACCCCTCAACATGACTCACCGCGAGTCTGGGTCTTCAAGCTCACTTCAAGAACGTGCGCGGGAGGCCCGCTATGCCTTGTTTCGTGAGCTGGCCGGCGAGCTTGGGGCAGAGCGAGTGGCTCTCGGGCACAACGCGGATGATCAAGCCGAAACCGTGCTACTGCGAATGTTACGCGGCGCTGGATTGCGCGGATTGGCCGGTATGCCGCACATTCGTGAGCGGTTCTTCGTGCGGCCACTCTTGAGTATCTCGCGCCAAGAAATCCTTTCCTATCTGAAGACCGCGCAGATTGTCTTATCGGACCGACTCCAGCAATGCCAAGCCCATTTATCTTCGTAACCGTGTGCGCCATGAACTCCTTCCGGTCGTGCAATCGCTGGCTCCCGCGGCAATTCGGATATTGGCGCGCCAGGCCGATCTCTTGCGGGATGATGACCGTCTCCTGGACGCTCTGGCTGCGCTGCAGGCTGAAGCGAATCATTCGGTCTGCACGATTCCGACCACCTTGATGCTTGATCGCACGGCATTGCGTGAACAACCGGTTGCGCTGCAACGCCGAATGCTGCGACAGGCCCTGCAGGCTCTGTTGCCGTCATCCGGCGCACCCCGAAGTGATCAGCTGATGTCATTGTTGGCGTCCCTGATTTCCACCCGGTCGGGAGGCGCCTGGAAGATCGGCGCCGTATCGGTTGCGTGTGAACATGATCAGACTGCGGATGACTATTGCATCGCCGCCGAGCGGTCGCGGACGTGAAGTCATTGCAGTGAAAGAGGAAGCGTCAAGTTGCTCGTCACGGAGAGCTGACGATTACCTCCCTGCCATCAATGGCTTCATGGCGCTTGACCGGGCAGTCGATTCGTATCCGGGCGGTGACCTGTGAACGGGGTCTTGCTCCTGCTGAAACGCAAATCGCCGATGGCTGGCCCTGTTGGATGCCGAGCAGTTGGCTTTGCCGTTGCAGATTCGAGCCTGGCGCTCGGGGGATTGGTTTTGCCCCACTGGCATGAACGGGCGACGAAAGAAATTGCAAGATTACTTCACAGATGCAAAACTGGGTCGGTCTATGCGAGAACGGATGCCACTGGTGCTCTCGCGATGGCAGCATCGTGTGGATTGTGGGACAGCGAGTTGATGACCGATTCGCCGCCACCACCTCGACGACCCGGTTTATCGTGGCTCGTGTGACGCCCTCCTCGCGACGGAAAGGAGCCATCTAGGAATGGAACGCATTTTTGGTCGTCCTATCGTGACGCAGGAGCAGATGAGGACTCGGATTCGCGAACTCGGCACGTCAGATTGCGTCCGACTATGCCGGAAAGGATTTGGTGCTGGTGGGTGTGCTGAAGGGGGCCTATGCCTTTTATGCCGACTTGGCACGGGCGATCCGAATTCCGATGCGGGTGGAGTTTATCGTCGTGACGAGTTATGGATCCGGCAAACGAAGCTCAGGCAAGGTAAAACTGGTGTCCGACCTGACGGAGCCCATTGCCGGAAAAGACGTGTTGCTGGTTGAGGATATCGTCGATTCCGGGCTCACCATTCAACATCTCATCAAGATCATGTCCAGGCGAAAGCCTCGAACGCTCAAGGTCTGTACGCTGCTCAGCAAGCCTGAACGCCGGACGGTCGAGGTGGATCTGGAGTACGTGGGTTTCAAGATCCCGAATCGGTTCGTCGTCGGGTATGGTCTCGACTACCAACAGAAGTACCGCAACCTTCCGTACCTGGCTGCACTCGACCAGGCCGATGAAAGCGAGCAAGAGTCTGCATGAAAGGTTGTTACCCCTGCGGAACCTATGGTAACATTCACGCAGGGTAATTAGATTGTGCAGTCTGCCTAATTTCCTCAAAGGAGAGGTGGATGAATTCACGGGTAAAGAATCTGTTGTTCTGGGTCGTCGTCGGCCTGTTCATGATTTTGTTGTTCAATCTGTTTAGTGTGCCGACCCACGCGCCGGAAGACGAAGTCATATTCAGCGACTTCATGGCCAAGCTGGATAAAGGCGAAGTCATGAAGGTGACGATCAAAGCTAACCACATCAGCGCGATTCTGAAAGACCAGAGCCGGATTCGGACCTATACGGCCGAGTATCCGGAATTGGTCAAGCATTTGCGCGAAAAGGATGTGCAGATCGAAGCCAGACCGCCTGACGAGAGTCCCTGGTACATCACGTTTTTGGTGACATGGGGCCCCTTCGTGCTGTTCCTCGGACTTTGGTTCTTCCTCATGCGGCAGATGCAAATCGGCGGCAATAAAGCTCTGTCTTTCGGGAAGAGCCGCGCCAGGATGCTGACCGAGGAGCGGAAAAAGGTCACCTTTTCCGACGTCGCAGGCATTGAAGAAGCGAAGGAAGAAGTACTGGAAATCATAGAGTTTCTGAAAGATCCGAGAAAATTTCAGAAGCTGGGTGGGCGAATTCCAAAAGGCGTTCTTATCGTCGGACCTCCGGGCACCGGAAAAACTTTGCTGGCCAAGGCCATTGCAGGGGAGGCCGGAGTGCCCTTCTTCAGCATCAGCGGGTCGGATTTCGTAGAAATGTTTGTCGGCGTGGGCGCGTCCAGAGTGCGAGATCTCTTCGAGCAGGGGAAAAAGCATGCCCCTTGCATCATCTTTATTGATGAGATCGATGCCGTCGGTCGGCTGCGTGGCGCTGGTCTCGGCGGAGGTCACGATGAACGTGAGCAAACGCTGAACCAGTTGCTAGTCGAGATGGATGGGTTCGATACCACTGAAGGCGTCATCCTGATCGCGGCCACAAACCGCCCGGATGTGCTGGATCCTGCGTTGTTGCGCCCTGGCCGTTTCGATCGCCAGGTCGTAGTAAATCGGCCTGATCTTCGCGGTCGGTCTGAGATTCTGAAGGTTCACACGAAGAAGGTGCCGCTGGCAACGGATGTGGAACTGGAGAAGATTGCCCGTGGGACGCCTGGCTTCTCGGGCGCCGATCTCGAGAATCTGGTGAACGAAGCCGCGCTCTGGGCGGCTCGATGGAACAAAAAAGAGGTTGAGCTGATTGATTTTGAAATGGCGAAAGACAAGGTATTGATGGGCGCGGAACGGAAGAGCATGGTGCTCAGCGACGAAGAGAAACGCACGACAGCCTATCATGAAGCCGGTCACGCACTCATGGCGAAGCTGTTGCCCGGAACGGATCCCGTCCATAAAGTGACAATTATTCCCCGTGGTCGAGCGCTAGGCGTGACCATGCAGCTTCCGACGGACGATCGTCATAACTATTCCAAGGACTTTCTGTACAACAATCTCGCGATCCTCATGGGCGGGCGAGTCGCTGAAGAGCTGGTGCTGCACGATGTGACGACTGGAGCAGGGAATGATCTGGAGCGGGCCACAGACCTTGCCAGGAAGATGGTGTGCGAGTGGGGCATGAGTGAGAAGCTGGGCCCTCTGACGTTCGGCAGAAAGGAAGAGGAAATTTTTCTTGGCCGAGAGATTGCCACGAAGCGCGACTTCAGCGAGCAGGTGGCGCTTGAAATCGATCACGAGGTCAGGCGTCTGGTCACGGAAAATTACGAGCGGGCGAAGCGTATCCTGACCGACAACATGACCAGTCTTAAGGCGCTCGCCGAGGCGTTGTTGGAGAAAGAAGTGTTGGACGCGCTGGAGATCGATCAAATTCTGATTCAAGGCTCCTCATCGCAAGCGGTGCCCGCCTAAAATATACGTCTGTCTTCGCAGGGGGCTTATGGTAATGCCCCCTGCGAGCCTAGTCTACCCAGTGAGTTCCCCGCTAGAGGTTGAAGAAAGCCCTTCACATATTGGTGGTAGCCTCGGTTGACCTCCCGTAGTACACTCATCCCGCTTTCTGGTGTTCCATTCTGATTTCATCACCGAGGTGATAAGTCTTGGCCATAACTACTGCGACTTCCGCACGATCTTACGTGGTGCGGGCGGGATCTCAGGCGCTCCGTTTGGACTCCCGCCCTCTCATCATGGGGATTCTCAACGTCACGCCAGATTCATTTTCAGATGGCGGTAGCTATGTTACGGTCGAACAGGCGCTTCGCCATGCGAAGCAGATGCATGAGGAAGGCGCCGACATCATAGACATTGGCGCCGAATCTTCGAGGCCTGGCGCTCAACCTATCGATGGATTCCGAGGAGCTCCGACGCCTCATTCCTGTATTGGAAGCAGTCCATGCCGCGGTACCGCTGCCCATTTCCGTTGACACCACAAAAGCCGTCGTTGCCCGTCGGGCGATTCAAGCAGGCGCTACCATTATCAATGACATCAGCGCATTGCGCGGCGATCCGCTGATGGCAACGGTGGCGGCGGAAACCGGCGCTGCGGTCGTGCTGATGCATATGCAGGGAACGCCGCAAACGATGCAGAAATCACCCCAGTACCAGAACGTCGTTCAAGAAGTGTCTGCGTTCCTATGCGAACGGGCGCAGACGGCGATTGAGCAGGGCATCAGCCGAAGTCAGATCATTCTTGACCCGGGGTTTGGTTTTGGTAAGCTTCAAGAGCATAATCTTCGATTGCTGGCTGATTTCGACTTGCTGACGGACCTTGGGTATCCGATACTCGTCGGACTGTCTCGCAAACAGTTCATTGGCGCGTTGGTGCAACAACCAGTACAGGAGCGCGGATATGGCACGGCCGGCGCGGTCGCAGTCGCCGTCCTTAAAGGCGCGCATATTATTCGTGTGCATGATGTCCGATCCATGCGAGACACGGCTTCAGTCGTGTCAGCCATTGGCCGTCACGCGCGTTCTGGTGTAGAGGGATCTCATGCGTAAATTGTTCGGCACAGACGGCGTTCGTGGAGTGGCAAATCTGGAACCGATGACCAGCGAAATCGCTATGCAGTTGGGACGTGCCGCCGCCCATATTTTTATGCGGCGCGCCGGCCGTCATCAGGTCGTCATCGGGAAAGACACGCGTTTATCCGGATATATGCTTGAGTCGGCGTTGACCTCAGGCATCTGCTCCATGGGAGTAGACGTATTGCTCGTCGGTCCGATGCCGACCCCGGCCATCGCATTTCTCACGCGTAGTTTGCGGGCGGATGCCGGCGTCGTCATTTCAGCCTCGCACAACCCCTATCAGGATAACGGCATCAAATTCTTCTCGAACGAGGGATTCAAACTGCCTGACGAACTCGAGGCGCGTATTGAGCAATTGATCATTTCCGATGAGATCAAGCACCTTCGCCCGACGGCGGATGCCATTGGAAAAGCCTATCGTATTGGCGATGCCGAAGGGCGGTATATCGAATTCGTCAAACGTTCGCTTCCTAAGGATCTCGACCTTCAGGGGATCAAGCTAGTAGTGGATTGCGCCAACGGCGCGGCCTACAAGGTTGCACCTGCGGTACTACGGGAACTGGGAGCTGAGATCGAGGTCATTGCGAGCACCAGCCCGACGGGATGAATATCAATGATGGATGCGGGGCCGTGCATCCGGCACGACTGCAGGAGACTGTCCGTCGAACCGGCGCGCATATCGGCATAGCCTTGGACGGTGACGCCGATCGGGCCATCTTCGTCTGCGAGCAGGCGCAAGATCATTGATGGCGACCATGTGATGGCGGCGCTGGGTCTGGATCTGCAGGCGCAAGGCCAACTCGCCTGTCAGACGGTCGTGGGGACGGTCATGAGCAACTTCGGGTTGGAAATCGCCATGAAGAAGGCCGGTATTCAATTGATGCGAACGCCGGTAGGTGATCGGTACTTAATGGAGCGCATGCTGGCCGACGGGTATAACTTCGGCGGCGAGCAATCAGGCCATTTTATTTTTCTCGACCATAATACGACGGGTGATGGCTTGATCTCGGCGCTGCAGATTCTCTCGCTCATGAAACGAACGCGTAAACCGCTCTCCGAACTCGCGAAGGCGATGACGGCTGTCCCTCAGATCCTCCTCAACGTGCGGGTGAAACACAAGCCTGACTTGAATCAGATTCCGGATATTCAGCAGGCGATCAAGGCCGCGGAAACGACGCTCAATGGAAGCGGCCGCGTCCTGGTGCGGTATTCTGGCACTGAAGCGCTGTTGCGAATCATGGTCGAAGGCGAACGCGATTCGACGATCCGAGAGGTGGCTGATCACCTCGCCGAGATCGTTCGTGCCCGCATCGGGTAGCATCGAGCCCTCAGCGCAGGCGCCGGATGCTGCCAGTCTTCACACTCACCTTCATTTTTGGCCTGATTCTTGGTTCCTACCTATCGTATTTCCCACTGAGCGTGGCAGCCTTATTGGTTGGTTCTGGAGGCTTGCTCACGCATCTGGAATCCCAACGCGTGGTGGACCCGCGACGCAGCCAGGTATTGTTCGCTTGTGTCGTCGGCGGATGTCTCTACTGGACGATAATGGCGTGGATCACTCCTCACGCGACAGTTCCTAACGACGATGAGCGTGCTTCCTCCTCGCTTTGAGGGAGTTATTAGCGAGCCCGTCCGTCACTCGCCGGGGCAGCTGACTGCCGTGGTAGAGGTCACGATTATTGACGATCCCGCGTTTGTGGTCCCCTTTCATCTGAAGCTCACTTGGCGTGATCCTGGCCGCGATCTCCACCGAGGCTTACGTATTCGAGCCCGGACCCATCTCCACGCCCCGTCGGGGACCCTCAATCCAAGGGGATTTGACTATGCGGCGTACTTGGATGCACAGGGCGTTGATGCCGTTGGATCGGTCTCCGGAGCCGGCGCCGTGGAGGTGTTGGATTTTGAGCCGGGAACGCCGGCACCATTCTTCTCGCCTCTGATCGAAGGATGGCGGAGCCGAGTACGGGCGGCCGCGGAATCGCTTTCACCGACCAGCCGCGGGTTATTTCTCAGCCTGACCATCGGTGAACAGGGTTTCCTTGCGCCGGATGTCCGCGAGTGGTTCATGACCACAGGCACAGTCCATATTCTCTCCATCTCCGGATCACATCTTGGGCTCATTGCCTTGTTATCCTTTGCGATCATCAGGAAAGGATGCCTCTTCCTTCCTTCGATGATATTGTTGAGCCTTTCTCGATGGCTGACTCCCACTCGACTGGCGGCGCTTCTGACCCTCTTCCCCGTGATGGCCTATACGGTGCTGGCCGGAGCTGAAACGGCAACGATTCGGTCGTCGATCATGATTGCTGTCGGCCTCTGGACGGTATGGCTCGGCGCGACGCATTATCTCCTCCATGCTCTTGCCGCTGCTGCTGGCCTCACGTTGCTGGCGCATCCGCAGGCGCTGTACGACATCTCATTTCAGCTGTCCTACATTTCAGTCTGGGCCCTTGCCCTCGCAATTGAACGAGAAGTTCGTGAGGAGGAGCTGGCGGAAGCTTCCGGCGCCGGTTAGCGGACGGGACTGTCTATTGGCTACGGGAGTCCGTTCGACTCTCGGCGTTGGTTTCGCTGGCGACCATGCCCCTTGTCGCCTGTTATTTTAATCAAGTGTCATGGATGGGGCTTTTTGCCAATCTCCTCATGGTGCCCTTCGTGGGGTTTATTTTTTTGCCCCTCAGTCTGCTCTCGGCTCTTTGGGTCATCGTGGCGCACAGTACTATGCTCCCGGGTGCTGGCTTGATTGACGGCCTTGGCCAAGGTCTGATTTCTGCGACCCATGCGTTATCCGGTCTTCCTGGCGCGGAATGGTTTGTGGCCGCTCCGACCGTTCCGATGATGGCGCTCTTTTACCTTCTCGGCTGGGCAGTGATGACCGGCAGGCCTACTGATGCCACTCCGTTATTGAGGGGCGCCATGCTGACAGGATTGCTCTGTATTGTCGTTTGGTGGTTGTGGTCTCCGCGGTCGTTTAGCAGGGAGGGCCAGGTACGCGTCACCTTTCTCGATGTCGGGCAAGGTGATAGCGCCGTCATCGAATTGCCGACGGGAGAGGTGATTCTGATCGATGGAGGCGCCGCCTATGAGCGATTTGATATGGGGCGCAGTGTCGTGGCTCCCTTTCTCTGGAATCGAGGGATTCGAAAGATCGATCATGTCATCGGCACCCATCCGCAACTCGACCATGTCGGAGGATTGGCTTGGATCCTCGCGCATGTGCATGTCGAGAATTTCTGGAGCAACGGCGTCGTACGGCATGAGGACTTCTGGCGCAAGATCGAGAGAGCTCTGGCGCAACAACACCTTCAGGCAAAACTTGCGGCGGAAGGAGAATTGATTTTGACGGGAACTGATTGCCTCATGACGGTCCTAAGCCCGCGCGCAGATCGAGGGTCGTCCACCGCTACGAAAAGCGAATCGCTCAATAATTTGTCAGTGGTCACCGAACTCCGCTGTGGCGATCGGCGCATCCTATTCACGGGCGACATTGAGCGGGAGGTGCTGGCTCGACTGACGCGATCAGGCACGCTTGGCCCCATTACGTTGTTGAAGGTTCCGCATCATGGAGCAAAAAGTTCTTTGGAGTATGACTGGCTTGAGCTGATTCGTCCGCAGATCGCCGTGGTGTCAGCCGGCCGGCGTAATCCTTACGGTCACCCGGTCGGTGAAGTGTTGGCGAGCCTACCGGGCACTGGGAACACAGGTATGGAGAACGGATCAGGATGGAGCAATCTGGGTGGATCTGGATGTGAAGCAGTCCAGGCTCACTGTCCACAATGCCAGAGAATGGGTTCTTCAATCCGCTCTTCAATCCGCGAATCCCTGGACGGTCGAACTAGATAATATCCGACGTTTATGGCACCGCTGGAATTGGATCTAACCTCAGCATCTTCGTCACTATCCCTCTGGTTTGGCTGGGAAAGCTCCCCTCGACCGTTGGAGCCGCTCTATCAAGAGATCCTGGATTCGAAGGCGGTGGCATGCTGAATGCCTCGACCGCAAGGAAGAGACATGATCCTCTCACCCGCAGGATCCAAACAGTCTGCGGTTCTACAAGAGATGACCGATCTGGAGGCCGCGATGGGGATGATACAGCTGAATCCACTTGGAACAATCCTCGAATAGCGGACTGCAGTGGCAAACGACTGCAATCATCCAGTGAGTTTACGGCTTAATTGTCTCGAATGGCGTATCGCGGATTGCAGTGCGCGAAAACCCGTGTTCCACCCTTTGCATCGCTATTTTAAGCCGCATGATTTTCCCCCCAGTGATGGGGCCAAGTGAGCGGCCATCTGGCTACTCATCTATCCATCCTTAACTGAGGCGGAGATCATGCCGCGCAGACCTTACAGCACGAACTCCGGGTGAGGCTGAAGGCTGCTCGATGGCTGCTGAAAATATCGTCGCTGGTTCTGAGCGATCTGTGGGCTCGCGCCATGGCGCGCCCGCTCTTGACCCGCGCTTGCCTGATCGTCATGATGGGCGAGATTTTTGTGCCGTGCATGACGCGGTAGCGTTTCTCTCAATTCAATGAGGAGAATCTCTCCATGGTGCCCACCGTCGAGTGGAAAGACGGAGCGGTTCGTCTACTGGATCAGAGCCGGCTTCCCGACCGCTGTTGAGTTCATAGACTGCCGCGATTATCAATCGGTGGCGCAGGCCATTCGGGAATTAAAGGTGCGTGGAGCTCCTGTCATTGGGGTCACGGCGGCCATGGGTGTGGCTCTTGGCGCCCAAGCAATTCAGACCACAGACCATGCCAGATTTCAAAGAGAACTCGAGATGATCTGCGAGCACCTCGCGGCCTCAAGGCCCACGGCTGTCAATTTGTTCTGGGCCATCGACAGAATGAAAAGAAAGTTGGCGCTGCTCCGCGGAATGCCTATATCCGCCATTAAGGCTGAGCTGGTGAAGGAATCTCAGGTCATTTTGGACGAGGACATTGCGCTGTGCAAAGCGATGGGCGCACAGGGAGCGAGCGTGATCCAGCACGGTCAGACGGTGTTGACCCACTGCAACGCCGGCGCACTGGCGACCGCGGGATATGGCACCGCGCTGGGCGTCATTCGGGCGGCCTGGGCGCAGGGAAAGGACATTCGTGTCATTGCCGACGAAACCAGGCCCGTCTTACAGGGCGCACGACTCACCGCCTGGGAACTGATGCAGGATAAGATTCCGGTCACACTGATTACAGACAATATGGCCGGCGCATTGATGAGGCAGGGTAAAATTCATCTCTGCATAGTCGGTGCCGATCGCATCGCCGCGAACGGCGACGTCGCCAATAAGATCGGCACCTACTCGGTCGCCGTGCTCGCGCGAGCGCACAACATCCCCTTTTACGTGGCCGCGCCATACTCCACGATCGATCTCAACACCAAGTCAGGCGACGACATTCCTATCGAGCAACGCAATCCGCTCGAAGTCACTTCTATCCACGGCAGTCATCGTATCGCTCCGGAAGGCATCGAAGTGTTCAATCCGGCCTTCGATGTCACACCCGCAGACTTGATCACCGGCATCATCACCGAGCGAGGGGTGTTCGAGCCGGGCGAGCTGGCCGCGCACTTTAGGTCCTAATAGGGATAGTGATCTTTCTGTGTGTGCAGAAATCGTTTTATAGCATGGCGCCATCAGTGACCAAGACACTAACTTGGTCCCTTGCCCTCTTCCTGCTAGGCCTTGGCACATGGGCATTTGTGGTCGAACCGGCCTCTCTGCGCGTTGCAATCGCTATTCCATCAGCATTCCGGCGTGGCCGCATCATCTCAACGGCATTACGATCGCCGTCCTCGCGGACCTGCATACCGGATCACCATTCAATGGAGTGCACAAGCTGAGAGAGATCGTCGACCGCACGAACAGCGCCCACTGCGATCTCGTGCTCCTTGCCGGAGACATCGTCATACAAGGCGTACGTAGCCGGAACGTTCGTCCCACCCGAAGAGTCTGCGGAAATACTGAAAGACCTCTCCGCCCCGCTCGGTGTGTATGCGGTGCTCGGGAACCATGACTGGTGGCTGGATGCCGATCGAGTTCGAAAGGCATTGGAGCGGGTGCATATTCCAGTGCTGGAAGACGAGGCAATAGAGTTGGGCGGAGGCGGCGATTCTTGGTGGCTTGCGGGCATCAGTGACTTCTGGGAAGGTCCTCACAATGTGCAGGAGGCTCTCAAGAAGATTCCACATCAGATGCCCATTATTGCGTTTACGCACAACCCTGATGTCTTTCCCGAAATTTCCTCACGGGTGGCGCTTACCATCGCGGGACATACGCATGGAGGTCAAGTGCGGGTGCCCTTCTTTGGCCGGCCGGTGGTACCGTCTCACTACGGAGAACGCTTTGCCGCCGGGCATATTGTGGAGGGC
The DNA here is from genome assembly GCA_963839785.1 of uncultured Nitrospiraceae bacterium. Classification (GTDB taxonomy): domain Bacteria; phylum Nitrospirota; class Nitrospiria; order Nitrospirales; family Nitrospiraceae; genus Nitrospira_A. The sequence continues at coordinate 169,768 of CAWIWD010000020.1, read as the reverse complement.
GGCCGGCACATGTTTGTGAGCACAGGGCTGGGCACAAGTATTTTGCCGGTTCGTTTTCGTGTGCCACCGGAAATCTCCATCCTGACCATCAGATCCTGAGCATGACCTTCACCGGCGTACACGTGTTCACTGCGTGTGACCGCGTGAAAGCTTTTGACCATTCCATCTCCTTATGAGCCGTTTGCCTTGCCAGTTCTTCCGCTGCTTCTTTATAATGCCGCAAGAGTTTTGGTGAAGCCGTTGTCATGATTTCTAGCCGAAGGAGCCCGACGACTCATGAGTGAACGAACACTTGCAATTGTGAAGCCAGATGCCGTGAAGAAGAATGCGATCGGTGACATTATCACCCGTTACGAGAAGGCCGACTTACGCCCTGTGGCCATGCGGCTGATGCACATGTCGAAAGACACGGCCCAAGGTTTTTATGCCGTGCATAAATCCCGGCCATTTTTCGATAGCCTGTGCACGTTCATGTCCTCCGGCCCTTGCGTAGTGCTGGTGCTGGAGGGTGATAACGCGATCAAGAAGAACCGCGAGTTGATGGGGGCCACCGATCCGGCGAAGGCGGAGCACGGGACGATCCGGGCGGCGCATGGTGCGAATATCGAATTTAACGCCGTGCACGGTTCCGATGCTGCGGACACGGCCAAGTTTGAGATCGGCTATTTCTTTTCGGAAATGGAGTTGGTCGGGTAGGCGCGCGTTGAGCCCGGACTATTTTTACGCGATCGATGCCCGACGGTCTCACCGTGACCGCCGAGCGCCTGCACCCCCACTTGCGTTGACGCTGTTCACTCTGCTCATTGCGGCGTGTACGGTCGCGCCGTCTGCCCCCGTGGCACAGTCGATCAGCGATCCGGCCATTGAAGCTGAGACACGCCTCTGGTATCAAGCGTCGACTGCGTTTTCAGATGGACGCTATTCCGCCGCCATCCATCTGTACGAACGGTATCTCACCGCCTATCCTAAGTCACGTCGGGCGATGGAAGCCCATTGGGATCTCGGGCAAGCGTATGAACAAATGGGCGAGGTCACGGCGGCCGTCAAGGAGTATCGTGCGTTGGCCGGACCTGAAGGGGCGTCCGGCGGTGACGCAGAATTCCTACGCTGAGCGGGCGTTGCACCGCATTGAAGGGTTGAAGGATTCAACCGGCCTTATCGGCCGGCACTCGGTCCGGCCACACCGCACTGTATGTCTCATTTAATAATCTTCCCCTGCAGTCTCATGTCGAAACCTGGATGCGTCAGTTATAGTGCCCAAGGGATCAGCGCCATTTTGTTGGATGCCAGTCCGGAATCGTCCTTCACCAGGCCCTCCACCTCGAGCGGCGCTGTCTCGGCCGGCCCATCACCAAGGAGTGCCAAAGGGCGCGTTGTTTCCCACATCACGAGGGCCGGTGTTCGCTGATTGGTACAGTGTGATTGTGCCGCAAGCCCATGAATTGGGCATTTCTGTGTACGCCGTCATGGATCTTTTTCGCGCCCCTCTGTCTGACAGCCGCCCGAACACCCGGATGCTCCTCTACGATCCGACCCGGCGTAAAGTTCATCCCTGGACACAGTTCGACCTGTTGTCGTCGGCGGTTCAACCGGTGATGGCCCAGTTGTTGACCGATCTGATTAGGACTGGAATCGATGGAGTGGTATTCCGCGCCAGGTCGGAGAACAGTTTCGCCTATGAAGTGAGCGATGGCGTGCTGCGCCAATTCGAATTGCAGTTCCATCAGTCGTCATCCGAGGTGGCCCAGGCCCTGCGTGACCGAATGGCCCCTCGTCCGGACGCGGCCGCTCCGGTGTCCGACAAGACGCTCTGGCGATGGGTGGGTTGGAAGGCGCGTCAGGAACTGGAGGTTATGGCCCTCCTGAGGAAACACTTACAAAAGATGGTGCCGCGGCTGCGTCTGGTGCTCGAACTCCATGCGGAGGCCTTGTCGAATCCGACCTCCGCGCTAGTCAACTATGGAGAGGATGCTGCAGAGGCGCGTCGTCGGGGGTTTGATCTTCTCTTGGGTGGACCTTCTCGCGAGGCGTCGGATGTTCGGGCGTTCGCAGGCTCATTCAAAGGATGGAGCCGCGAAGTCATACAATCGGCGAAAGGCGAACCTCAGACGCTCCCGCAAGGATGGGTATTGCTTCACACGCCGGCTGAGTATGGCGCCGGTATGTTTACGGGGCTTGCGCAGCAGGCGGATGAACTACGCACCCCGGATATTCGTCACCTCGTGTTCGTGCCGGATTCGCAAAGGCTGCTTCCTTGACAAAGCTGCCGTCACCTTTTACGATCGCGCCACCCGTTTCTTGAACGTTATGGTTTCATGTAGGTCGCTCGTGCGGCGGCCGCGAAGAGGAGTGTCATGATACCGTCCAATCTCCGTTACCACGAACAACATGAATGGGTCCGCGTCGAAGGCACGCAGGCGACAATCGGCATCAGTCATTTCGCTCAGGATGCATTGGGGGACATCGTCTTCATCGACCTCCCGAAGACGGGTGCCACAATCACGGCCGGCCAGCAAATCGGCGAGGTGGAATCGACCAAAACCACCTCCACCATCTACACTCCGGTCAGCGGCACGATCGCGAAGGTCAATGGCGACCTGAAGGATCATCCCGAAGTCGTCAATTCCGACCCCTACGGCAAAGGCTGGATGGCCGTGGTCGACCTCACGGCTCCCGCTGAAGTGGAACGGCTCATGACGGCAGCTCAATACGAAGAGTTTCTGAGTAAACAGAAACATTGACGCCGACATCATGCCACTGATCTCACTCATGAAGCCGCATTGGCCATGCATCTGGGCTCCACCGCCTCAACCGTGGCATGAAATGATTCACGCGCACCCGGCATTTGCCGAAGGTCTCATGGAGGCGGTGGAAGACGTCCATGGCCGAGCCATCGACCTTGCACGGAGGACCTCATAGGATGATGCGTTCGCTGCTGATCAAGCTTGCGATGTTGGCGGTCACCCTGGGGTCCTTGATCTGGATCGGCTCGGTCACCCCGATACGACAGGTGACGCCACATCAAGTCCAGCCGGCAACCCCCGCTCCGATCTCTGGTACTGTCCGTCAACCGCCGATTGTTGCGTCAGTGATGAGTCCTTCCGTTGTCGCAAGCGAGCGGCGCATCTGACAGCGCACTCACTCACGCTTCTCCGAAGGAGGAGCCCACATCCTTCAGCACCGATCGGCAGCTCGCCGCCCGGCAATCCATGACTCGCCACGCGTCGATTTAAATCACGCTACCGCATCCGATCTCGAAGCATTGCCAGGAATTGGTCCCAAGTTAGCGCAACGGGTGATCGAGCATCGTGCGTCGCACGGTCCTTTTACCAAAGTGGAAGACCTGCGTCAGGTGAAAGGTATCGGTCATAAAAAGTTTGACCGTCTCCGTCCATATGTTCTCGTGACTGGTACCAGGTCACCCTCACGACATAAAGGGACCTTGTGACACCGCTCTCTCAGCAGCTTGATCTTATACTTCGAGGTATTGTTGAACTTATTCAGCCTGCCGAGCTGGAGACGAAGCTGGGTCGTGCAATCAAGGAGCAGCGACCGCTCCGTGTTAAGGCAGGTTTCGATCCTACGGCGCCGGACCTCCATTTGGGTCATACGGTACTCATTCACAAGCTCAAGCATTTTCAAGACCTTGGCCATCAGGTAATCTTTCTCATCGGCGACTTCACAGGGATGATCGGCGACCCAACCGGCCAGTCGGAGACGCGGGTGGCCCTTTCGAAGGAAAAGGTACTGGAAAATGCGAAGACCTATGAGCGTCAGATTTTTAAAATCTTGGATCCTCAGAAGACCCAGGTGGAATTCAATAGCCGCTGGATGAGCACCATGACGGCCGACGGACTGATCGAGCTGAGCGCTCACTACACGGTAGCCCGCATGCTGGAGCGGGAAGACTTTCGCAAGCGATATACCGATGAAAAGCCGATCAGTATTCACGAGTTCATGTATCCCTTGATTCAGGGCTACGACTCAGTGGCGCTAAAGGCCGATGTAGAATTGGGCGGCACGGACCAGAAGTTCAATCTCCTGATGGGGCGCGATCTGCAGCGGGATTATGGGCAGGAGCCGCAGGTGGTCATCACGATGCCGCTCCTGGAAGGGACCGACGGCGTCCGCAAAATGAGCAAGAGTCTGGGTAACTATATTGCGCTGGAAGACAAGCCGGCCGACATGTTCGGCAAGCTCATGTCCATCAGCGATACGCTCATGCATCGATACTATGAGTTGTTGACGACCGAAGACCTGACGAACGTGAAGGCGAGTCATCCGATGGATGCCAAGCAAACGTTGGCTGAGCAGATTGTGGCGCGGTACCATGGGGCTGAGGCTGGCCGTGAGGCTCGGGCTGCATTTCAGCACAAGTTCCAAGCGCGCGAGTTTCCCGAACAACCTGATGCCCATGTTGTTTTTAGGCCATCCGACGTGAAGGATCCCGCCGCGCCATCGATCGGCCTTGTTGACTTGATCGCGAAGACCGGCTTGGTACCGAGCAAGAGTGAAGCGCGGCGGCTGATCGTGCAGGGTGGAGTCGAGATCGATGAGCACAAAATGACCGATTCAAATGCCCAAGTCATGTTGGCTGCAGGGAAGGTGCTCCGTTTGCGTATAGGCCGTCGCAAGTTTGCTGTGGCGGAGTACGAAGGTTAGGCTGCTTCTGGTCAGTTGCCTTGACTTAGTTCCGACGCCCGCGTAGAATTCCAGCCCTCAGTATTGAGGGGCGGGCGTAGCTCAGTGGTAGAGTCCTTGCTTCCCAAGCAAGTTGTCGTGGGTTCAAATCCCATCGCCCGCTCCAAACACCCCGAATAATTTCAGCATTTTTCAATCATGGCAACGGGTTTCTAAGGGAAGGGTCCCTTCGTAGGAGACGAAGGGAGCGCCTCTTCAGTGGAGGCCGGGAAGCAGGCTTCAAGGCCGACTCGGCGACGGAGTGTCGTCAAACCTATCGTCCGCTGTAACATTCTAACGGTCCTGCACCGCTCTGAGCTTCGCCAGGTTCCATTCCTCCAGCTCGGCTGCTGCCGGTTTCGTTGACACCAGCCTACGCTCATTTCGCCTGCCCTTCGAACTCCATCGGACTGAGATAGCCCCATGTCGAGTGCCGTCGCGCGGGATTGTAGAAGCGTTCGATGTCATCGAACACCTCGGCTTTAGCTTGGTCTCGCGTGCGGTGCATCTTGCTCGCCGTCCGTTCGGTCTTGAGCGAGGAGAAGAAGCGCTCCATCGCGGCATTGTCCCAGACGTTGCCAGCCCGGCTCATGCTGCAGGTCACGCCGTGGTCGGCCAGGAGCCTCTGAAAGGGCTCACTGGTGTACTGACTGCCCCGATCAGGGTGATGCAACAAGGCCTCGGGCCTCCCCGACGCCCTGACGTTGGCGGAGCGAGAAGAGATTTCGCGAGGCATGGCGAGGAAGCTCTCAATCCGGCAGATCGCCGCCTCGCTCGGTCGTGCGCCCTCGACAGTCAGTCGGGAATCAAACGCCATGGTGGGCTCTGTAGGTATCGCGCCACCGCCGCCGATGCGCGGGCTCGGGCGCATGCCTGGCGCCCTAAACTCTGCCGGCTTGCGACCCACCGCCCGCTCCAGCGAATTGTCGCAGGGAAATTGATGTGCGAGTGGTCGCTGAACAAATTGCGGAGTGGCTCAAACGGGCATTCCCCGATCAGGACACGATGCGGGTGTCTCACGAAACAATCTATCGCAGCTTATTCATTCAGGCCCGCGGCGTGCTAAAGAAAGAATTGCTGGGGCATCTCCGATCCCGGCGCAGGATGCGGCGGGCATTCCACGCGAGCACGGAAGGCCAGCCGCGCGGACAGATCATTGATGGGGTCTCGATCCGTGACCGTCCCGCTGACGTGGACGATCGAGCAATTCCCGGCCATTGGGAAGGGGATTTGCTGGCGGGCTCACATAATTCCCACATTGCCACGTTAGTAGAACGGCGGTCACGATTCACGATGCTCGTGAAAGTACCAGGGAAAGACACGGCGAGTGTCGTGACGGCGATGAGCCAGCACGTACGCACCCTGCCTGCGGCCTTGCGTCGATCTTTGACCTGGGATCGCGGCATGAAATTGGCGCAGCATAAACAATTCACCCTCGCAACGAAGCCCCAGGTGTATTTTTCCGACCCACAAAGCCCCTGGCAGCGGGGCACTAATGAAAATACGAACCGCTTGCTGCCTCAGTACCTTCCGAAAGGCATGGATCTGTCGCCCTATTCGCAAACAGAATTAAATGCGATCGCGTTACGACCGAATCAACGCCCACGGAAGACGTTGGGATTTCAAACCCCAGCGGCTTTACTCGCGGCAGGTGTTGCCCTCACTGGTTGAACCCACCGCGGCTTTTTTAAAGATATCGCGTTCCGCCTTCAGCTTGACGACTTCACGACGGAGCTGCGTGAGCTCCGCCTGCTCGGGTTGCATTTGCCCCTGACCCGGAAAGACTTGCTGTAAATCGGCGGCCACGTCCTGCACCCATCGGCGCAATACTGTGCCATGCACGCCCCAATCCCGCGCGGCTTGTGCCACCGTCACCCCCCGTTCCTGAATCAACTTCACCGCCTCACGCTTGAACTCTCGCATAAACTTGCGTCGCTCCATGACCTACCTCCGGTTTCATTCATACACCTAACTCGGTGTCTTGGAAACCGGCAGCAGCCCATACTTCGTACTCAAATCCTCTCCGGTCCAAGATGATTTCTCCGCGACGGCCCAGCTCATCGACGGTTTTGAAGACTTGGTTCCAGCTAAGTCCCGGCAGCGAGGTGACGACTTGCTCCAGCGTCAGAGACTTTTTCGCGCGAACAAATCGAGAATCAAGAACTCACTAGTGAGGTGGATGGCTTGATAGACCATGGCGCTCCTCCTGGTTGGGGTATCCGAGACTCTCTAGGGCGTGCTATCTCCTGAAGCGCTAAACAACAGAGGCATTCTCCGGTGCCAGCTTGCTTTGGATTTATGACTTCGACATCAACGCCTCGTTAAATCCACGTAACTCGCTGTACCGATAGACCTGGACGTGGCGCTAGAATTCCTCGCGGCCCGATACGGTGCTCTCTTTCACTTCTTTCTCCGAAGGCCGGCGAGCAGCGCACCGCCACCACCCGAACCGCCCCGAGCGTGAGCAGTATCGCCCCGAGCAGAAGCAACTTGCCTTGATCGGCCTCCTTGAACCAGAGAGAAATGATTTCCGTCAGCATCACCACGAGAATCGTATCGACGATGAACGTCACCTTGACGCGACCTTCTGAAAAGTAGGTCAGCGTCGTTTTGAACACTTCCACCACCGCGAGAAGAATCAACGTATCGACGATGATCTGCCGAAGACCGACTTCGACCGGGCGCTCAACAGTAGTCTGATATCCAGGAAGGTCTTGATCACTCCGCCGGTGAGGGCAATGAGGATCGTGAGAATCAGCAAACTCAGCACGCTCTTGATGGCCTTCATCCACAGCTCGGTCAGGTCCATCTCGATGACACGCCCCATGAATTCCGAGAGAGGATGCGCGCGGGGCTCTAAACTCGTGAAAGTCATTTGTAAGAACTCCTTGTTGTGAGGATTCACTTCGTATTGGCTAGGTGGGCGACTACTCATATGTTTTGATCATGACAAACCATAAGCCAAAAATGAGTGCGACCAGCAGAAGCATTGCGAGGTAGAACGCGTCGTTTGAGGATGACGACATCAAAAAGTCGGCGACCAACACAAGGAAATCTCCCAAATATGGATAAATTTGCACCTCGGGTAGAAACTCTTTCTAGAGTATATGGCTACGCTGTTCCAGAAGCGTCACAGTTTTGTTAGAGCATTGTTACTTCCAGCGAGGCATCAGGTTGGGGTCGATCAAACCGTGGTCGATTGTCAGACCTCAGAATTTCCTTCCTCAGATGGTTCCTGTTGCGGCCTGACAACAAAGTGCTCAAGAGTTAACACGGAGTTAACATCTCGCTAATCGGCCAGCAATTCACCTCTCGTATTCTGCCTCCAGAAGAAAACAAAATTTCCATTGTTCTCATGACCTGGAGCGTCACCCTAGGGGCCTCAATTAATTAAGAGGGAGGTATCGTAATGACGAGACAGCAGCAGACAAGTTTCCAACAACACTCGGGCGCTCGTACGGTTCTCGCCGCGCTTGCCGCCACGGCCATATTGGCCCTATTCGGAGGCTATGCCGAAGCAGAACATGCAGGTCTAAACGGAGGAGGAGGGCCGTCGATCGATTCTGCAATCGAACCCTATACCAATCGCAATGGTCTGGAAGGGAAACTGAGCATCGCCGGATCAGACACCATGAGGCCGTTAGTCTCGAAGCTGTCCGCTCAATTCATGAGCCTGCACCCCAAGACCCAGATTGCAGTCGAAGGGACTGGGTCGAGTGCGGCCATCCGGGAGTTTTTGTTAGGTCTGTCCTATCAGCGCCGGGGCGATAAAGTTCAAAGTCGAGGGACGGCTGGATCGAACGCCGTAGATTTGCTGGCCTCCTCTCGTCAGCTGACGAAAGAAGAGCAGAAGGGGTTTGAGTTCAACTATGGCTACCGAGCCCTTGAAGTGCCGATTGCGATGGACGCCGTCGCGATCTATGTGCATAAAGACAATCCCCTTCAACGCCTGACCTTGGCGCAAGTCGAGGGCATCTTCGGCAAGGACCATACGCCGGGACAAGACGCTATCAACAATTGGAGCCAGGCTGGGCTATTGGATTCCTCACTGGCGCAAAAACCCATCCACCTGTACGGCCGTGACAAGCGATCAGGCACCAGGGAATTTTTCAAACATATCGCCCTGAAGGACGGAGACTTGCTCGACACCGTCGTGGAACAACCAGGATCCGCCTCCGAGATCATCGCCATCGCGCACGATCCATTGGCAATCGGTTATGCAGGGGCGGGGTTCAACATTTCAGCCGTGCGCCAGGTACCGATTGTCTCACAGCTTGATCAAACATCGGTCTTGCCCTCGGTAGATACCGTTAAGTCCGGCGCTTATCCCCTGGGACGGTCCTTATATCTCTACGTCAAAAAGAATCCAAAAGATAAACTGGATCCGATCGTGGCGGAGTTTCTCTCCTTCATCAATAGCCGGCAGGGGCAAGAGACTGTGGCCAGGGCTAGCTTCTATCCGCTGACAGGCGATCAGGTGGCCAAAAACTTACAAGACTTGGGGCTACTGAAAGCTGCGATGGCCGAAACACCTGCGGAGCACCAGGGTCTTCAATTCGCCGGACAGAGAAACCGCTGAAGTGGGCGCTGGGCTATCGTTTGGATGGCTTTAGCCCAGAGGAGCGTCCTTGTCAAAAGGACGCTCCTTTTTCTCGTGCCTGTCTGCTACCGTTTCGGCGGTATGCACATTCGAATGAACCTACCACGAGTCCTCGTAGCATGAGGCAATCAACGGAGATGAAATCCATGAAACTCGGATTTGCCTGGGCTCTGCTCAGTTGTGCGGCAATGACAGTGGGACTTCAGTTCGGATGCAGCAGCCCACCGCCGCCTCGAACGTCCTATCAAGACCCCATTACCTCCATCCGCCTGTACGTCGATACGCGTGCCGATGCCGTATACAGTCACCCCGCCCACGTCACCGCCGATCAATTGGCTCGCGCCCTCAGCGGCATGCGGATAGTACCTCGATCGGGATATATCAGCTCGTTGATTACTGGGCAACCGCAGGCCAATCCCGCCTTCTCATCCAGCGAAATCAGGAGCCTGGCGCCGAGATTGAGCCGTGCCCTGGCCGAGGCCACCCCGCAGGAGGTGGTCACATTTTACCGTCGATTTACGAATGCGAGCGTCGGCTTGGCCATCACCTCCGGGGGCATGTTCGTGCAGGGCGGCCATTTATTTGTGATATTAGCGAATAACCGGAATCTTCCGACGGAAGGGATGAATCAGAATATGGTCACGGAGTTCGATCCCATTGATAGCCCCCTCATTCCTATCTCGCGCACGAGCTTCCGCGTCGAGTTCACCCCTGCAACAGCCATCGTGCCTGCAGATCAGCGTCAGTCCTGGCCCTACATCGACGAAGGACGCATACTGGCCATCGACCTGCAGCAACTCAACCACGATTTGAGCTCGACGCCGCCACCCGCCAATCCCTAAGTACGTCCTTCGTTTCTCCTCACCGGTCGGTTTCGCTCGAACGAAGCTCTACTCCACAGCCGTTCGCCTACAAAGGCGGAGCGGCCTGACGATGCGTCAGCTCCTCGAAGGAAGATCTGCCACAGCCTCGCGATACGGCAGGCGTCTTCATCACGCAGCTCTGGGGAACTGCAAGGCCCGTGCCCCGCGCAGTCAGAGAAAGAAACTACCCTTACGGTTGATCGACGGAGGAAAGAGGGTAGGGGAAAAAGGCCAAGGGAGGGTTCGGAGGTTGGCAGAAACACTTATTCACCGGGGAGCGGGCGAAGCACAGGGGAGTCCGGAGTGAATGACTCCGGACTCCCTGGAATCGAAGGCAGGCCTATTTCAGTTCCAGAACCATTGCGCCTGGAGTCGCAATTGTGACGCATCGAAGGCGTCCTGTGCACGGTTGGTCACCAACGTGCTATTCAGACCATCCTTAAAGACCCAGTCCGCCGACAAAACGCCAGTGAGTATCAGGTTCCCACACCAACCCAAGATTCCAGGTTCGGGATTGTCCGTCCGGAGCCCCGTTCAATGATTTGAATCCTCCGTAATACTCACCGTAACGGACATAGGGAGTCAACATGCCGACATCCGAGTACCGCCAGGTGTAATACCCTTGAACATAGCCGCCCACCACGCTGCTCTCTTCAATAAAATTCGTTTGGGCGTTCCGCTTAGGCCCTCGTCCGACAGTGAACTCCGCCAGAGCCCCCAGGGCTGAGGAGGGGTCCAGACATACGCAGTCACCCGCTGATCCTTGATATCGCACCCCCCTTCCGAGGTCAATGGGCTGATGCACCGGGCGGCACTGACCACGTTCGGCTCGACTGGCTCCCTGCACGCCAAACACCCCGTGAAACGCTAGGACGCCGGTTTCGAGCAGTCGCCCGTTCGGAAACTGAAACGGATAGGCCAGCTTGGCTCCGATATGTTTGTCATGATTGAGTTCCAATCGATTCCGAGTTTGACCATTGTAGACCATGATGCCGAAGACACCGTAATCACCCGGCCCGTTATGGTAGGCCGCGAGTTGCGAGAATCGCTCTTGTGCCACTTTTGGGCTCCAGTAATAGGCAATACCCAGATCTCGTTCACCCGGCGCCCCGCTCTGCACCGATTCGTGTCGGTCCATTTCCTGCCGGTTGGTGCTCGATCGGTAGGTATCGAAGGAATTGGGGACACGATGGAGACCCCATCGAATCCGGTTTACTTTATCTTTAGTGATATAAAAGTCCGAATAGGCGTCGATGATTTCTGCGGCGGATAACTGTTGCTGATTACCCTCCAGCGCGAACTGCGTGAAGAACGCCACGCGCTCAGACACCTGCCCCTGAAAGACCAACCGGAGTCGCCTTGCATAAAATTCGTTCCCCTGCTGATCACCGAAGCTGTCATTTAATGGCAAATCAAACCGTCTATCCGTCGCGCCCATATTGTACTTAAACTGCATGTAGCCCGTGATGCGTATCCGCTCGTACCAGCGGGGGTTACCAGCCATCTGCAGTTCGGCCGACTGTTCAAACACGCGGCGTTCTTCCTCGGCTTTCAGCCGAATCCAGTCTTCCTGGGTGATCACACCTTTATCAAGCAAGAGATTCTCCAGAGACGTGCTCTCGATCGAGAGGCGTTGGCCTGAGGTCTGCCGCTCGAGCGTATCCGCAACCGGGATTAGCTTGTGGAACAGTTTCAGTGGAATAGGTGCCGGAACTGGACTGAGATGGCGCCTGAGCCAACAGCCGTGGCGGTGGCTCCGGAGCACCTGCCGACACTTGCAACGGCAACGTCAGGAGTACACCTCCGACGCAGAATGCCGCTGCAGACCATTTCAAAACAAATCTCGCGCTGTATTCCATCCAATCCTCCTTATGGTGTGATGCTGATAATCCGCACTGAGCTAATTCGCAATCAAACTGATCGGTTCCTCACTCACCTAGGCCTGAAGATACGTGAGCTTCGCGCCTCACGAATGTGGCTTAGCCAGTTTCACGCGAGGAGTATCGAATCGTGACGTGACGAAGCGATCACAGCCTTGTTAAGACTCTGTAAACGCGTAGGTGCGTTAAACGCCCGGAGGAAGAATTTACGTGGTTGTAACGGCGTCGAAAGCCATCAACAACATGCGGGCTCTAGGGTATGGCATCCAACCCTGAGGCATCACGATGACAGGCGCAACGAACCCGATTCTGCTAGTGACCGCCGAGAGTGTCGCTCAGCACAATTTAGAGAAAATGCTGAGGAGCAACGGCTATGTTCTCAGTGTGGCAGCAACACTTTCAGAGGCGCAGCACGAAATCCGCTGCGTACCCCCGGTTGTGATCCTGCTGGATCGAGCACTGGTGAGGAAGGAGGCTATACACAGACAGCAACTGCCCTTCACGATCCCGGTCATCCTCCTACGACCGCTTGAGCAGTCCTGTGGTCCGGATGATTGCGTCGCGGAACTCGATGCGGGATTTGATTTGGTCTTTTGTTCGTCCCACAACCGAGAGTTGCTTGCCCACATCCGGGCCATGAGTCGCCGACGTCACATGGAAGCGGCTCGTTCACAACTACGTGTCGGTGTTCTAGTGATGGATATCGCACGCCACGAAGTCACAGTCGCGGGAGCGATCGTTGAATTGACGCCGAAGGAGTTCAAGATCCTTCAGCAGTTTTTGCTTTCGCCCGGCATCGTCTTGTCTCGTCAAGAACTACTCAACCGGGTGTGGGGAGAGGAGTACGCTCTCGAGGAACATGCGCTGGACGTGCACATTCATTCGCTGCGCCGGAAGATTGAGTCCGATTCCTCAAATCCAGCCCTGGTCATTACCCTTCGGGGCATTGGGTATAAACTCCAGCAATCTTAATCACGGACCTCAGCCGCCTGAAGCTACATTACGCATGCCGTTTCGTCACTCCTCAGGCTTTCCCGCCAAAGCATGGCTATCTGTGAATCATGACTTTTATTGAAATCGTGAGAATCATTGACGAGGAATTCTTCTATTCTCAGCTATTGACTCGGTCCTTGCCTTAAGTTTGTTCCGTACGAACGCCGCGAATGATGATGTGACAGGTCCGGCTGATGTGGAGGGCCCAATCCTTCTCTCGTTCTGTTCCACCTTCAGTTGCGGAGGAGGGTCTGGCCTGGAGGTCTGTCGGCATATCCGGGCCTCAGCCGGAACCGCGTTGATCATCATGATGATCAGCGCGCTTGGGTGGAGAACAGGTGTTTTCACAGGCGTAGTCGGATTGGCTTCGTCAATGGGCGAGGGGGAGAAGAGGTTTTTTGAGACAGCCCTAAAATTCATCCACCGAAACCGGCTGCAACAGATCGCGCACTGATAACACTCCGACGATCGCCCCGCTTTTCATGACCGCGAGATGCCGCGTTCCGTGCTGCTGCATGAGATCGGCGGCCTCGGTGATGGGGCGGCTTCCGTCGATCCCGATGACCGGCGTGCTCATGATGGATTCGACCTGGATGTGGTAGGCCTGAAGCCTTTCTCCCACCACTTTCCTCACGATGTCGGGTTCCGTCACGATTCCCACGAGTTGCTCGTTACGCTCCACAAACACGCTGCCGACTTTACATTCACTCATCACCCTCGCGGCCTTGTCTACGGATGTACCGGCTTGAACCTTGACGAGATCTCGGGTCATCAGTTGACTGATCGTGATCATGTGCGCCTCCTAATTATGTCAAAATTATGTGAGCCTGTGTCCACCGACACAGGCGGCTGAAATGCCACCGGCCATCATTTTTCCTAGCTCCCAACACCCCACGTTTGTGCCGGTCTTGGTGACAGATTGGTGGGAGCCGTCGGCGAGACGGATTCGTAGCAGCGGATAGAGCTCCTTTCTTTTCATGCCAATGAGCGTCCGAATCGCATACATGACGGGCATGCACGCGAGCGTCAATAACGCAAACCCTGACAGGAGACTAGCCGGTCGCACCATGTTCTCACACTCCTTTATGCCGTCCGGATGTTCAGGACTTCCTGCTTTCCAAACTACTGCAGCAGAATTCCGTCAGCGTCACGATTCGGTAAATTATGTGTTACGTCGTGAGATCGAGATGCGAAAATCGGGAGTTTCGTCGAGGAACGCGCGGCACGGGCGAGATGGCCCGTGCCACAGCAGTCGGGGAGGACCGAAGCAGGCTAGTCTTTTACGAGGAAATGCACACTGCGATTTTTTTGCCAGCAGACAGGGTTATGTTGTAGGCACAACGGACGATCCTTGCCGTAACTCGTGACGTCCACCTGCAGTTTGCTGAACCCCAACGATTCGAGATACCGTTTCACTGAGAGGGCCCGCCGTTCTCCCAGCACAAGATTGTATTCCGCCGTACCGATTTCGTCACAGCGACCTTCTAAGACCACTCTGGTTACCTGGTGATCTTTCAGCCGTTTGGCATTATCCTCGACCGCCGTGAGGGCGTCGTCTCGCAGCACGTATTGATCGAAATCGAACAGCACGTCGGGAAAGGGAATATTCTGCTGCCCCGTGGCATTGCGAGCGGCCATTTCAGTTGATCGGAGAGGGACCGGAGCTGCCTCCGGCGGAGGAGCCGTTTCTTGCACCGGGGCCGCAACAATGCGCTCTTCCACGCGCGGCTTGGGAACCGTCGCATTGTTCCCTCCGCTGGTTCCTGATTTGCTTGCACAGCCGTCAAGCAGCACAGGCCCGACGACGGCAAGGAGTCCGAGCAGGACACAGGGGCGCAAACGAATCATGAAGACCTCCAAGGGAAAGTGGGGTTCGTGGATTCTACGGGCACAGAATAATCAAATCGTAGGAACGAGGCAAGTTACTTCTTCGCGGCGCACAACTCGTAGATCGATCGAGGATTCGGCAAAGGGTCCCAACGCAAGGATCTCCAGCGCATCATTCACGTAGGTTGGTGACCGCATACCATTCAGCACGGAAGTGACGCCTGACGTACTGGCAAGAATCCATAGGGCCTTTTGCGACAATGAGATGTGTCGCTTTCCTTCAGGCAGCAAGGGATTCAATGTCCGATGTAACTCCTCGGCGCGCAGGCGGCTTCGCTCGGCGGCTTCCCACTGCAACGCCTTGAGAAGGGCCAGCAGTTCCGGCACATAACGATCACGCCAAGACTCCCACTGTTCAGCCACGGTTCCGGTGAAGGCTTCGGAGAGTGCCCTCATGACCTGGTTGACGTGGGGCGCGATCATCTGTTGCTCGATCTGTTCCCAGTGTTCCAATCCTTGCACCTGCGTGCGGATGCGACCCAGCTCCTCAGCCCATCGAAAGAAGTCGCCCGGCACCATGCCCTGTCCGCTATGGGCCACCGCCGGCGCGAGATCCTTCCGATATTCCTCCTCCAACCGCGCGACCTTCTGCCGCTGCGCATCGAATTCCACGTCCCGTGACTGCGCGGGCACATCTGCCAGACGCACGACGCCGCCTCGTTGCGAGGGCATGGCATTCAGCGGGCGATTGACGACGACCGCGATGCCTTCATGCACGGCTTCCTCCAACAGCGTACGGCCTTGGCCAGGGCCGGTATTGCGCATGAGGGCGGCGCCGGATTCGTACAGATTCATGGGGCATTGCAACAGGGTAAAGTGATGCGTAGGGCTTGCGACCTTCTTGGCAGCCGCCCGGGCCGCGGCGACCATGCGCGACAACGACGTGGCGCCGGAATCCTCCGGAGCTGCGGTGGACGTATTCGACGACACCCCATAGGCGCGGATTCGGCCGGCTTGCACCTGGGTCTCGCAATACTCAAAAGCCAGCTGGAGGCGCGAATAGAATTGGTCGCGCAACGCAGACAGATCAGGCGCGTCCGCGCTGCCGAGACGGGTGGCGTGCGAGAGAAAGTATTCCGGATTGTGGAGCAGGCACACATCCAAGGTGGCCAGCCCCAGCCGATCCAGCGATTGCGTCAGTTGGTCGGCTAGAAAGTCAGGGTGGATGCAATGCCAAATGTCCTCGCCATATTTCACCATATCCGGATAGGGCTTGCCGGATTTTTCACGGGCTTGGGCCTGAGCGAGATTCTGGCCCTGCACATAACCAATCTTCGACACGACAACGACTTCCTCCCGGGCTATCTCGCCGGTCCTGATCATCTCTTGCAGCACCGTCCCCACGAGTTGCTCGCTCTCACCGTCCATATAATTGGTCGACGTGTCGATCAGATTGCAGCCCATGCGCAGTGCCTTCACCAACGCTTCGCGCTGTTCGGCTTCACGTTGTCCCACTCGATAGGTGCCGAATCCAAGGCGGCTCACCGTGAGACCACTCGCGCCGAATGGACCGAAACCTTTTGCGAGGGAACCGGTCGCCGATGTCTCATGTATCTTGCGGGCCGCATAGGCTGCTGTGCCTTGGATGGTCGCTGCGCCAGGTAACAACGTTCCGCCCAACACTTTCTGCTCTGAGACGGTCGGTGAAGATCCAGGTTCATGAGGAGCGAGGAGGGCAGGGAGAGCCGCCGGATCGGTGATTGGCTGTCGACAGGCAAAGTTGCGACACACGTAGAGCGCCGCTTTACCGTCCACCAAGGTTTTGCCTTGCAATAGGGGATGGGTAGTCTCGGTGTGCGACGGAATGCGGTGCGCCAGCATACGATTGGGAAGATAGAAGCGACCCACCGCGGCGCGCAGAGAGGCCGTGCCGGAATCATTGGGCGAGCCGACCAAGGCGATCTCCACAGGACCGCTTATCAGCAGATCCACCACCAAAAGGCTCTTGGCAAAGGCTCTCGGATATCGCGCAATCTGCCTGCCATAGGCTCGAACGGCTGCGGTGGCTGCTTGACGGAAGTCATCGCGGTCGAAGTGGTACGAGAGTCTGGCCAACACCGAGGCGGCCACCGCGTTCCCGCTCGGCGTGGCTCCGTCGGGTCCTTCGCGGCTGCGCATGATCAAGGATTCGTGGCCCGTGGCCGTGGTGAAGAATCCGCCATGCTTGCCGTCCCCAAAATCCGCCAACATCCGCTCCGCTAGACGGACAGCCGCCAGTAAGTAATGCTCTGCGCCGCCGGCTTCATAGGTCTCGATCAAACCCTCGGCGAAATACGCATAGTCTTCGAGATAGGCATCCAGATGGGCCGTGCCTGCCCGATAGGTCCGCAGGAGCCGGCCGTCCGGTTTCGAAAGTCTGCCGAGAAGGAAATCCGAGGCGCGCTGGGCCGCATCACGGTACCGTGGCATGTCAAACACGCGTCCGGCTTCAGCCATGGCGCTGATCATCATCCCGTTCCATGCCGTAATGACCTTGTCGTCAAGCCCGGGAGGAATTCGTTTGGCGCGCGCGGCATAGACCATCGGCTTGGTCCGGGCAATCGTCTCTTGCAACTCGCCGACCGTGATCCCTAGCTCCTGGGCAACCGCATCGATGGGCTTGGGCGTATGCAGCACATTCTGGTGTTCCCAGTTTCCGGCCGGCGTGACATCGTAGTAGGCGCAGAAGCGACGCGCGTCTTCATCGGTTTGAACGGCCGCGCGGATTTCCTCGGGAGACCAGACGAAGAACTTTCCTTCGACCCCTTCGGAGTCGGCATCCGTTGCGGAGTAAAACCCTCCTTCAGACGACGTCATTTCATTGAGGACGTAATCCAATGTCTCGCAGGCCACACGACGATAATTCGGATCACCGGTCACCTGAAACGCTTCGACATAGACACGAGCCAACAACGCATTGTCGTACAGCATTTTCTCGAAATGCGGCACGAGCCAGCGTTCGTCGGTGGAGTAGCGGGCAAAACCGCCCCCGACATGATCGTAAATGCCGCCGGCCGCCATGGCGTCCAACGTTTTCCGCACCATGGTAAGTGTGTGGGCATCTTTTGTGCGCTGGTAGCAGTGGAGCAACAACGACAGGCCCGTCGCGGGTGGAAACTTCGGCGCCCCGCCGAACCCGCCGTGCTTGGCATCGAAATCTTCCGCAAATTGAGTGACGGCCGTATCGAGCTCCGCTTCGCCGACCGTAGTCGGCGACGGGGCATGAGCGCCATCTTGCAACCGGGCCGTCAGCGTCGCCGCTTGCGACAGCACTCCCGCCTGGTCTTGCTTCCAATAGTCCGCAATCTTCTTCAAGAGGGTCGGAAACCCCGGCCGGCCCCAGCGATCTTCCGGGGGGAAATACGTGCCGGCAAAGAATGGTTTCTGATCCGGAGTGAGAAATACCGTCATGGGCCAGCCGCCTTGATTGCGGTTGAGCGCCAACGTGGCCTGCATGTAAATCTCGTCAAGATCGGGCCGTTCTTCGCGATCGACCTTGACGCAGATGAAATGCTGATTCATCAGCTCGGCGATGGATTCATTCTCAAACGATTCCCGCTCCATGACATGACACCAGTGACAGGAGGAATAGCCGATGGAGAGGAGAATCGGGCGCTTTAGCAGCGCCGCCTGGGCCAGCGCCTCCGGCCCCCAGGGATACCAGTCAACCGGGTTGTACGCATGCTGGAGAAGGTAGGGACTCGTTTGATGAATAAGACGATTCGGCTGGCGCTCTGCGAGTGTATCTGTCATACGCGAACCGTAGCACGCGCCGAGCAAATGGGTCAATGAAACAGACCGCACGCTAACGAAGAGACAGCAGCAGACAGAAAATTGGCTCGCGCCGACATCCGAACTCGCGTGCCAGTTTGAAACTGGGAAGGAACGCCGGTACCTGCGAGCCCCCGCTCGCTTCACATGCTGAGCCTCTTCACCACAACGGCTGTGATAGAATTTAGAACACCTCACCGCTGTGGATCACGTTATGACAACTGACGACATCGGCCCCTATTCAAACTACCGCCTGACCGTCCGCCTCGCGCTCCTTAACAAGCCAGGCATCTTCGCTAAGGTCGCGGCCCTGCTGGCGGAGGAAGGGGCAAACCTGGGCGCCGTGGACATCGTGTCGGCCAATGCCGAACGCATGATCCGCGACATCACGTTTGACGTGCAAAACGACACCCACGGCGAGCGGGTCCTCGAACGTTTGGAAAGCCTCCCGGAAGTGAATGTACTGTCCGCCTCCGACCGGATTTTCTTACTCCACCTAGGCGGAAAAATCAGGGTTCAGACCAAGGTGCCGGTCAATACCCGCAATGTGCTCTCCATGATTTATACACCCGGCGTCGGCCGCGTCTGCCAGGCCATCGCCAAGGACCCGAGTAAGGCCTATGCCTTCACCATCAAGAGCAACAGTGTGGCGGTCGTCACCGACGGCTCCGCCGTGCTCGGACTGGGCAACCTTGGTCCCGCGGCGGCACTACCGGTGATGGAAGGCAAGGTCATGCTCTTCAAAGAGTTGGCCGGTATTGATGCCTGGCCCATCTGCGTCGCGACCCAAGATGCGGAGGAAATCATTCGCGTCGTCCGCGGCATCGCTCCCGGTTTCGGCGGCATCAATCTGGAGGACATCAGCGCGCCGCGCTGTTTCGAGATTGAACGGGCGCTCAAAGCCTCGCTCGACATTCCCGTCATGCACGACGACCAGCACGGCACGGCTGTGGTGTTGCTGGCCGCGCTGACGAACGCATTGAAGGTCGTCGGCAAGCGGATGGATGACGTCCGCATTGTAGTGAACGGCCTTGGCGCAGCCGGAACCGCCTGTTGCCGTATTCTGCTCGCAGCGGGCGCGTGCCATCTTGTCGGGTGCGATAAGGAAGGGATCGTTTTGATGGGGGAGGCCGAGGAGCTGCGCGCCTGCCGTACCGACCTGCAGGCTTGTATCCGGCGAAACCACCCTCGCGGAACGCTGCATGACGCCTTGAAGGGGGCCGACGTATTTATCGGCCTCTCCGTGGGCAATGTACTGGACAAAGACGACCTTGAACGCATGAATCAGGATCGCATCGTTTTCGCCATGGCGAATCCCGACCCCGAGATCGATCCCAAGGTCGGTGACGAGGCCTCGAGAATTTTTGCCACCGGTCGTTCGGACTTCCCCAATCAGATCAATAATGCGCTGGCGTTTCCGGGAATTTTTCGCGGGGCACTTGATGTCCAAGCCTGCGAGATCAACGAAGCCATGAAGCTGGCGGCGGCGCAGGCGATCGCCGAGTGTGTGCCGGCCGCGGCCCTTTCAGAAGACTACATCATTCCCAGCCTGTTCGATCGGGACGTCGTGCCGCGCGTGGCAAAGGCTGTGGCGGCTGCGGCACGCGCGACCGGCGTCGCAAGACGCCGCACCAAAATCGACGACGAGCTGCACTAGCCAAGTTCCGCACCCCTTCCCCATCGTGTTGCTTTCCCGCTTGGCTTACTGTGCGCGAGCCATGTATGGTGGGGCAGCGGATTCAGCGATAGTACGCACAATCGGGTGAGGCAAGAACCATCCAAGTTATCGGCGTAGCGCTCTCAGCCATCGCCATTCTGCATACCTTCGCGACCTCGTTGTCGCATTCTGGTACTTGTGAGCTATCCGCGAGGCTGCTCAGGCTTGGTAAGCAACCCTTATCGAAGCGCAGAGCCTTGTGCTAAGATGCGACCAACCTGCCGCGAATCGCCCTCTGGATCGCGCTCAATCGAGGACCCATTAGAGGATCCGTGGCCTTTTCAACCAATCGACTGTTCAAGTACCAGCGCGGTATGCGTCGACGAATCGGCATGCTCCGCGCCAAAAACGTGGACAGCATTGATTTTGCCGTCGACTTCATGATGCAGGAGCGGGTCGACAGCTATTTCCGTATCGAACCAGGACTCGAAGAAGTCGAATTATCTCTGCAGCAAATCGAAGAGGAATTAGAGCAAGTACGGGATGTGTCGGGAGCCATTCGATTGGAATCCCGGCTGGAGTTCGTGGAGGATCGTTGGGATGAGCTCGACAGTGAAGTGCGGGAGCGGCCGCGGCGGCGGCGGCGGAAAATCAATCTCGCGGATTTCTTGAAAGCGGCAGGAGGCGAGGGAGGTTCGACCGGCGCATCCAGCGAAGTCACCAATGCGTACGACGCCTACCAAATTCTGGGTCTGGAGTTCGGCACCCCGCTCGCCGATGTGACCACGTCCTTTCGCCAGCGCGCCAAGGAGCTGCACCCTGATTCACGCAATGGAGACCGGAGTTCAGAACCGGAGCTCCGGCGGATTCTCGAAGCCTATCAGTTCTTGAAGGAATATTTGAGCTTGAGCAATACCGAACCGCCGATTTCGCGCGGCACTGAATATCGACCCACTGAGTAAGCTATGCCGACTGGGCAACCTGATCAGACTTTGATTACCTCAGACGAATCTCTGGATGCCCTCTGCGACCGCCTTGAGGACAGCTCGGTCATCGCCATCGATACCGAATTCATGGGCGAAGAACACTTCATTCCACGCTTGGAATTGATCCAAGTCGCCGCAAAGGGCGTGGGGGCGGTCATCGACTTTCCCGCTGTGCAGGACACCACGCACATCACCCGCTTCTGGGAAATCCTCTGTGACAGCCGCATCGAAAAAGTGCTGCATGCAGGGCGCCAGGACCTTGAACTGTTCGCTCATCATGCCGAACGCTTGCCGAAACCATTTTTTGATACCCAGATCGCGGCGGCCATGGTCGGTTATGGCGCGCAAGCTGCCTATGCCAACCTGGTGCAGCGCGTCCAGGGCGTTAAACTCGACAAGGCCCATACGTTTACGAATTGGAGTCAGCGTCCATTAAGCCAGGAACAGCTGGTCTATGCCCTGGATGACGTGACCTACCTCCTTCCTATCCACCAGCATCTTCGTCAAAAACTGACCGTGATGGGGCGGCTGGATTGGGTGGATGAGGAGTTTTCGAGACTGGAGGTCTCGCTGGGGGCGCAAGCCCGCGACCCTCTGGAACGGTATCAACGGATCCGCGGATGGGAAAGTCTCAAGCCCCGCGCCGCCGGTGTCCTGCGCGATCTTGCAGCCTGGCGGGAAGGGGAAGCCCGGCGGCGGAATGTGCCGAGGGGACGCGTCATGCGTGACGAAGTGCTGGTGCAGTTAGCCAGGCAGACGCCCCGCACGCTCGATCAGCTCCGTAGTATCCGCGGTATGTATTCGTCTGAGGTGGAACGCAATGGTCAGGCTCTGCTCATCACCATGCAGCAGGCGTTGGCGCGACCCGAATCCGAATGGCCTGAGGTTCCCCGCGATCGAAAACCAGATCCTGAATCGACCGGCGTATTGGAGCTCCTTCAGTCCGTGTTAAAGTCCAGGGCCGCCGTGGAAAACATCGCTCCGACCTTGATCGCTACCACCGGCGACCTGCAAGCCCTGGTCGAACGCACCTCGCCGGATCCAGAACTCGAGATTCCGGTGTTACGTGGATGGCGCCGTCAGCTCGTGGGGGAAACGCTGCTCAGCGTGCTGGCGGGCGATTTGAAAGTGTGGATCGACCCGCAATTAGGCAAAGTTCGATTCGGTCGCCCCGATCGTCCTGCCTAACTTCTCACAGCCCCTCACGACCCCTGCAGGGCATCATACGACCGGCTCAGCGCCCGGCATCGCGAGGAAATCCTGCTCGGCGATAATTGCGACGATCCTTCCACAATCCCAGCAGGAGGGTGAGTAACGCCAGGCCGATTTCATCGGCCAAGGGAATGACGTCCGGAATGACGATATCGGCCAGGGTGAGCGTGGCGAAAATGACAAAGAGCGAAGGAAACCGCAGATTGAGTCGATTGAGCACGCGCCCGACGAAAGACACCCGATTCACAGAACTAAACGTAGGCCTCAACTCCATTCTCCATTCTTTTGCGCCGACACTCCAGCCTCGCCGTCTTCATAGCAGCTTCCTGATCGTATCGGCCGGTCTCGCCAACATGGCCAGGTCTCCCTTTTCCACGAGAGGGCGCTGAATCAGGTCCGGGTGCTTGATCATCAGATCGAGCAGTTCATCATCGCTCAGCGTTTCGTTCGCAAGCTTCAGTGACTTGTACAGATCTTCCTTGGTGCGCAGAACATCCCGTACCGCAAGCCCCGCCTTTCTGATGACCGATTTCAGGAGGCCCTTGGTAAACGGCTGCTCATAATAATTGACGGCCGTAAACGGCTGTCCGCTTTGCCGCACCAGACGAACCGCCTCACGACATGTTGAGCAGGTGGGTTTTTGATAAATCGTGATTTCCGACATATCCTTCGTCTCTCCTTCCGCGTAGGCTTGCTTGACGCAATTTTTTCACCTGTGTTACATCAGTCCTTTAGCCATCAGCACAGAATCGATTCTCTATGCCGACCTACGGAACCGACACCAGCGACCAGGCAGGAAAATTCTCCTGCGCCTCAGCGGCGCAACGTACCTTGAAAGATCTGCGTACCAAACGCAAGGGGCAACCGGTCTTCGTGCTGGGTCACAGGCTGGATCGGAAGGGCAAGGAAGCCACGTTCGAGCTCTTCAACGACCGGCTGGCAATCATTCGTTTCGAGGACAATGATCGGCTGGGCTACGATCCTCTGGAACTTTTGTTACCGACCGATATCGATGAGCAAGGGGTGGCCTATTTCGAAATTCGCGCCTGCCGGCTGTGTGAACAACTCTTTCCCCTCACAGCCGACGAATGCGACTCGGAAGAAGAACCGACGTGCTGCCCGGATTGCGCCTCCTGAGATTCCCACCCTAAAAAAATTCTCGGCCTGGTATCTGGACGAATATGAGTATGATGTCCCGCCCTCTCCGGGAAAGGCGATACGGGTCATTTCGACTTCCATTGCGCCCCGCCGGTGCATTACTATCCATGGTTGGCCTACCTACCCACCCTTGTCGCGGCACACTCCCCGGCATACTCAAGGTGCCGACGAAGCTTCGGAGGTCCTCTTTGCGTAGAATTTCATCAAAGGTGTGACCGTGATACCGTGCGCTAGCGCGGACACCACGATGGTAGCGAACGTCAATCCGATCAGCGCCCGGGCTTCTCCCTCCGGAATCTTGTGAACCACTGCGTACATCAAGTAATAGATAGATCCGATGCCTCGGATTCCGAACCAGCCGGTAAACCGTTTTTCGAGCGCGGGCACTCCACTTCCGAGGAGCCCCACATACACTGACACGGGCCTGATGATCAGCAGCAAAACAGGAACAAACCAGATTGCCTGCCAGGGCATCAACTTCCACGACAACATTGATCCGATCAGCACCACGATAACGAGTTCGCCTATCCGTTCCAGTTGCTCGGTGAAGTGGAGCACGACTTCCGCCATGGCGGCGGGCGCCTTGTCCGGATCGGTTGCGGCCTCCTCTTCTGACTGGCCGGCCTCAAAGACCGATTCCGAGGCGTTCTCCTCCTCCGGCCTCTGATGGCGTTCGATACGACGCAGGGCCAAGCCAGCGGCGAACACTGCGAGAAAGCCGTAGGTCGAGCAGAGCAGTGCTACCCCGTATGAAAGTCCTATCAAGGCCAACGCCAGAAAGTCATCCAGTCCGACTGCCTCACGATGAACCCGCCGCAAGTAAAGAACTCCTCGGGCAACTGCCGTCCCTAATAGGGTGCCGATAAGAAGGCCCCCGACGATGGCCCAGACTACGTCTACTAAGAACCAGCGGACGCCCCAGTCTCCGGTCGGGTGCAGTCCGAGGAGACCTAAACCCAGCATGACGAACGGGAAGGCCGTGCCATCGTTGAGTCCGGCTTCCCCTGTCAGAGAGAATCGAAGGGGGTCGTAATCAAACGGATGTTCCACTTGCACGTCACTGGCGAGAACCGGGTCCGTAGGCGCCAGCACGGCGCCAAGCACAACTGCCGCGCCCCAGGACAACCCGATCCAATACACGCCTGCGAACGCAAGGGCAAATACAGTCGCGGTCATGGAAACGAACGCAAGCCGCAGCGGCGGCCTCCATCGGTAATCCGACAGGGGAATGCGAAGTTTTAGCCCGGCGGTAAACAGCGAGATGATAACTGCCACCTCGCTGACCCGTTCGAGAAAAGCGGCATCCTCGAAAGGGTCAAGCCGGATCACTCCCAGGCCAATGGGACCTAGGGCCAAGCCCACGGCCAGATAGAGCAACGCAGTCGATAGCGGAAGACGCCGCACATAGGAGCCGACTACTGCGACGCCGAGGAAAAGAGAGCCGACGAGGATGAACCAAAGAGTGGCGGTATCCATTGGTCAAAAGAATAGAGTGAATGCGAGAACGCGCTGCTTCAACGCTCCTCATTAGCGTGCCAAGCCCCCCCGCAGTTGCTTGGAATTTGCAACAGGGCTTCCTCCCCCGGCGTTCGCACCGAAGAAGGTGGTGCCGTGAGGCTACTCCTTATAGCTGCCTCCTCGTTGGGAAGTAAACGGGACGGTAGCCTCGTGGTCGGTGAAGTTCAAGGCAACCAGCGCGGAATGGACGCGTGCAAGGATAAGGTTAGGCTAGCATGAGCTAGCTCACGCGAGGTGAGCCATTTTTGATTTTCAGAAAAGAATCTCGCCCCCCACACGCGGGTCCCATGGATGCCTGTTTTGGAGGCGCGGTGACGGCGCAAGGCTACCCCGCCGGGGGGGACAGGTCAGGTATCGGGATAGTTAGTGAGAGTTCGTCGGGTGTGCCTAGAGGTGTGCCCCGCGTCAGCACCGAACCGTCACGCAAAACGCAATTCGGTGCAATGTCGCGAGTTGACTAGTTGTCGCGCTTGCTCTTCGGGTTCCATTGCTGGAGTAGGGGGTGGGGGAAATGGGCTTTGCTGGATATGGTTTTGTAAACCGCAGGCCACTGCCTCGCTCATGTCCTTTTGCCTCTGCGGCATGATGGCACACCAATGAGATGGAAGCTGACGTATATGTCCAGTCATACGGTCCGGCTGCCTTCCTAACCAGCGCCCTGAGCCAATTCTGCCTAGCTTGACTATCGACCGGAGCGGCACGCACAGTAAATGTGACGCCGAGGTCTCGTATGAAACCCGGGGACTGAGTTCGCGTCGTTCTCGCTTCCGTATTTCTCTCGCCCTCCTCTCCCTTGCATTCTGGTGTGATGAGCCGCGTGCTCTCTTTCTTCACCAAGGAGGTCCTATCATGAAAACTTCTTTTATCCTGTTCAGCATACTAGCTGTCCTGATGTTGACCAGTGCGCCTGCCGCAGCCAACCCTGCGACCTTGCCCCAGCATCCCGGCTATCCCATGGGTAAAGCCACCGATCCGGTGGCTGGTCAGTCGCTCGCGAATGATCCCGGTCAGAGCAACGCCACAGGAGACAAAGCTCTGAGGGAAGCGGCGGCCTTCGAAGATAGGCATGTGATGCAGAGTTTGTCAGCCAATTCCAACGAAAAAGAGATTCGGAATAAGATGACTGGAGCTTCGCCTGAAAGGGAGCAGGTCGAGAAAAAGGAGCTTCGGTGAGATGTGTTATGGAAGCGACGAACGGTGTCCGGTCCTCGGCATAGGCCGAGGACCGATTCCTCCGATTGAATTTAGGCGGAGTTGTCCCTATGCGAAATCCTTGTGCTAGATTTGTGATAACACTCGGCTTAAAGCAAGATGAATAATAGACCCCCATGGAATCTTGATAAGACTATAGTCATTAACTCCCTCGATCCGGATGTTTTGGCAACGGGGAGCAGGATTCGTGGAGCGACCCCGACACCCCGATTAATCCGCCATTGGGGCCATCTCTACAGCTTTTTTGATCAGGCAATCTCCCGCATACCCCTGCAACGCCATGGGTAGCATGGAGGCGTCGAGCGCCCGCGCAGAGTTCACCTTAAAGCCATCTCCTGATTTCAAACCTTCCAGTTTGAGCGCATGACAGACCTCAAGGCTACGCCATACCGGATTGCCAAGGACTGATTCGGCCGGCACCAGTTTCATATCCGATACCACACCATCGAGCAGGGTCTTGGCCGCGATACGCGTCTTGTCTTTGGGTGAATCGCTGATAACGGCAAAGACCGTCACGTCTAGCTCGGCCCATAAAGGTACAGCGAAATACAGCATGGCCAGCGTTCCGATTGCCAGCGCACGCAACAGAGTCATTCATTACCTCTTGGTCGCTTGAGGATATTGGCCGGGAGGGATGTTCTCGACAGGCTGTAGGGAACGGCCTTGCGAATCCAGAGGACCGTTCACAGTCGGCCCCCCATGGCTGAGCGTACTGTTGCCCGGCCGCGGCGCTCCCGATGAAACACCCGACTGCTCCGGATTCGCCGGGCGATCCTCTCTCCAAAGTATCAAGAGGCCCACGACCAGAACCAACAATCCGAACACGAGAAGGATCCTCGCCAATCCCGTCACTTTCACCTCATATGCACACATGCCGTGTGTAGGTCAGTATGCCAAGGGAATCTGATCAATTCAAGGCGACGGCTGAGTCGTTATCCAAGATCATGGTAAGCTGGCATCAGGGTAACTGCCACCGACTCGTGCAGAAGTACCTCAGTCGTGATCGCCACGAGTACACAGAGGGAGAGGGGAGAAACGTAATGCCGCATGATTTTATGCCCGGCCTGGCCGGTGTTCCAGCCGCAAAATCGGCGATCAGTGATGTCGACGGAGAGCGGGGCGTGCTCGAGTATCGAGGGATCCGGGTGGAAGAGCTGTGCCAGCAGTCGTCATTTCTGGAAACCAGCTACCTGTTGCTTTTTGGCCGCCTACCGACGGTGACCGAGCTCGCTCAATGGGTTCAGGATGTGACGCACCATCGCCGCATTAAATTTCGCATCGTCGATTTGTTGAAGGTGCTGCCCGAGCATGGGCATCCCATGGATGCCTTGCAGGCGGCCGTCGCGGCATTGGGCATGTTTTACCCAGGACGCAATGTGAAAGACGTGGAAAACAATTACTGGTCGGCGGTGCGACTCATCGCCAAACTGCCGACGATCGTAGCAGCGTGGGCTCGTCTGAGACGAGGGGATGAGTACATTCCTCCACGGGACGATCTTCCGTTCGCCGACAACTTTCTGTACATGCTGACCGAGACCCGTTCCGCATCCCCTGTGGAGCGAGGTGTTCGATGACTGTTTGATTCTGCACGCCGAACACACCATGAATGCTTCGACCTTTGCCGGCATGGTCACAGCCTCGACCCTGGCCGATCCGTACACCGTCGTGGCTTCGTCGATCGGAGCCTTGAAGGGGCCGTTACACGGAGGCGCGAACGAGGAAGTCGTCATCATGCTCAGGGAAATCGGCACGTCGGCACATGCGCGTGAGGCGGTGGAGGCCAAGCTGCAGACCAAACAGAAACTTATGGGCTTCGGACATCGGGTCTATAAGGTAAAGGACCCCCGCGCGACCGTGCTGCAGGAACTTTCCATGCGACTCTTCAACGTTTGCGGAACCTCGCCGCTCTATGAAGTGGCGGTGGCGGTGGAGCAACTGGCGAATGAGCGTCTCCAAGGCAAGGGCATTTACCCCAACGTCGATTTTTACTCGGGCATTGTCTATGACAAGATGGGCATCGAGGTGGATCTGTTCACGCCGCTATTTGCCATGGCGCGGGTGAGCGGCTGGCTGGCGCATTGGCTGGAGCAGTTACGGGAAAATAAACTCTACCGGCCTGATCAAATTTATTCGGGGGAGCATAATCGAACGTACGTCCCGATCGAGCGTCGGTAGCCGTTATTCGGTACGACCGATGAACCACCACAACACGAGAGACGTCATAAACAGGATCCCGCCAAGCAACCCATAGGACATGAATTCCAACATAGACCGACTCCTTCCTATCCCAAGGGGGCTACTAAATAATGCCGGGCCCTCCAATGTCAAGGCCCTCTTCCAAGCAAATCTCTTCAACCATTGCCATTGACTTCGTCGGCGCCAAGATTACCTACTTACTATTGCACAGGATGTTCCGTAGCTGATTCCACTCAGCACATCCACAAGGAGGTAGGACTATGGCAGTCGTAAGATGGGATCCGTTTCGCGAATTGGAAGAGATGTCCGAGCGGTTGAATCGCATGGTTGCCAGGCCGGCAGGCAGCTCGGCCGTAGGATCGGCAAAGGAAGTCATGACAGTCGCAGACTGGACCCCCACGGTCGATATCAGTGAATCGGAGACGGAGTATGCGATTAAGGCAGAACTGCCTGAGGTCAAGAAAGAAGACGTGAAGGTCACTGTGGAAGATGGCGTCCTGACCATTCAGGGCGACCGGAAACAGGAGAAGGAAGAGAAGGGGAAAAAGTATCACCGGATCGAGCGTTCCTACGGACGATTTGCGCGGAGCTTCACGCTTCCCGATACGGTCGATGAAAGCAAGGTGAAGGCGGAGTATACCGATGGTGTTCTGCACTTGCATCTTCCGAAATCGGAGAAGGCCAAACCGAAACAGATCGATGTAAAGATCGGTTGATCGAATCGGCTTAACGCGAACAACGGCCCGCTCGCAGCGGGCCGTTGCTTTCTTTGCCACCCATATTCCAGATCATTCTGCAACACGCTTACCTGACGAGTGGCAGGTTCAACAACGAGCCTGTGAGACGTCCAACTCACACATCATTCTCCGTCGCACCTCCGCAGATCGGTCTGCACCTTACCCGCCTGACAACGCTGCGACCTGCTTGTGCTTCCGCCACATGACCGTTTAAGATGCGCGGCTCCAGCACGTCTACGTCCACCGCGGCCATTCGAGGAGACCCGACGATGAAGAAAGCTTCGCGCACGCCCAATTCCCTCCGCATCGATGACGACATCTACCCGCATGGAGCGGGATACAATGGGCGAACTGCCGGTTCCCTCGGACGCGTATTATGGCGTGCAGACGGCGCGGGCGATCGAAAATTTCCCTATTAGCTCGCTACGTTTCCCACGCGCCATGATCCGGGCTATGGGACTCATCAAGCGGGCCGCCGCAGGTGTAAATCACTCGCTGAATCTCCTCGACAAAAAGCCTGCTGAAGCTATCAAACGCGCTGCCACCGAAGTGGTGGATGGACACCTGGACGCCGAATTCCCGGTGGATATTTTTCAAACCGGATCGGGCACCTCCACCAACATGAATACAAATGAGGTCATTTCCAATCGCGCAACTGAACTTCTCGGCGGCGCGAGAGGCAGTAAGCTGGTGCACCCGAATGATCACGTGAATTTAGGCCAGTCAAGCAATGACGTCATTCCGACCGCCATCCACATTGCTGCCTCAGAAATGATTCAGCGGGAATTACTTCCCGCCCTGACACGACTTCAGAAGGCGCTGAACGGCAAAGCCAGGGAGTTCGACAAGATCGTCAAGATCGGGCGTACTCACTTGCAAGACGCGACACCGGTTCGGTTAGGACAAGAATTCAGCGGCTACGCCAGACAAATCGAGTTGGGCATCGCCCGGATGAAACGCGCGCAAGCCGCCCTGAGTGAAGTCGCGCTCGGCGGTACGGCGGTCGGGACCGGACTCAATTGCCATCCAAAGTTCGCCTCCAAGGTTATGGCCCTCATCTCGAAAGAAACCGGATGTCACTTCCAGGAAGCCGGTAAACCACTTTGAAGCTCAATCAGCGCAGGACTCCCTCGTGGAGGCCAGCGGAGCATTGCGGACGTTGGCGGTCAGTCTCATGAAGATCGCGAACGACATTCGTTGGCTCGGATCCGGCCCTCGCTGTGGCTTAGGCGAGATCAATCTGCCGGAAACCCAGCCGGGGTCATCCATCATGCCGGGCAAGGTCAATCCGGTCATCGCGGAATCCGTCACGATGGTCTGCGCGCATGTGATCGGCAACGATGTCACCATTACCGTCGGCGGCCAGGCTGCGAACTTCGAACTGATCGTCATGCTGCCCGTGATGGCCTATAACCTGTTGCAGTCCATTGAGCTGCTGGCGACGGCGTCCACGAATTTTGCGGTGAAATGCATCGACGGGATCAAGGCGAATGAAGAGCGATGCAAAAGCCTCATCGAAGAAAGTCTCGCGATGTGCACGGCCCTCGCTCCCGTCATCGGCTATGAAGCCGCCGCCAAGCTTGCCAAGGACGCGTATAAGTCCGGCAAGACTGTCCGGGAGGTTGCGCGCGAACAGAACGTTCTGCCGGAGAAGCGACTTAGCCAACTCCTGGATCCCTGGCGCATGACCCAGGCCGGTGGGCCGGTCGGAAGCGCAGGGGGGTAGTCTCCATCGAAATACGGCCGCGGGCACGGCGTGTTTTACCCTGTCATTCGATGCCGCCGGACTGGCCTGGTTTTTGACAGTCTGAGGACCCCTGTGCTAACGTGCGCAAAATTTTGGATACCTGTGCCGTCTGACGGCATCTGTTTATAGAGACAGATTGAAGGATAGATAAAAGGATAGATAATGAGTGCAACGGGTTCGGATAGAAGCGGGCATGTCGTAATCGTAGTGGGCGCCGGTCCAGCCGGAATGGCATTGGCCAAGAAACTGACAGACGCCGGCCATGAGGTGATCATCCTTAATCGCGATATCAAGTTCGGCGGATTAGCCGAGTATGGAATTTTCCCCAGCAAACTCAAACTGCGCGGCGGTTTGAAGAAGCAGTATTGGGACATGCTTGAGCAACCGAACGTGCATTACTTCGGCAATGTCTCGGTCGGGGAAGGAAAAGATCTCACCGTCGAACAACTACGTGGACTCGGCGCAAGCGCCATTGCATTTTCAATCGGCGCCCAAGGCACGAAAGCCATCGGCGTCGAAGGGGATTCCGCCAAGGGCGTGTTCCACGCCAAGGATGTCGTGTATCACTTCAATCGCTTGCCGGGCTTCGGCGACCGTCCCTTCGACATGGGAAAACATGTGGGGATCATCGGGGTGGGCGACGTGATGGTCGACATTGCTCATTGGTTGATCAGGTATAAGAAAGTGGAGCGCGTCACCGCCATCGCCCGCCGCGGGCCGGTCGAGCGCAAGTACAACCCGAAAGAAATCCGAGCCGTCTGCGCCAACATGGATCAGGAAGGCATTGCCGCAGAATTTGCCCGCATCAAGGACCGGCTGGCCGCAGTCGGTCAGAATGCCGACGAAGTGCTGGCAAGCATGACCGCTGAATTTACCAAGTGCGAAGTCGACGGGAAGCCCATCCAAGATGGGGTTTCGATTCTTGGCCTCGCCGAAGCGGGTCGTGGTCGACGCTAACAATCGCGTGCGCGCACTCGAGATGGAAGAGAACAAATTGGAACCGAAAGGTGACGACACCGCCGCAGTTGGACTCAAACAATTGTATGAGTTTCCCGATCGACAGCGTCATCTTTGCCGTAGGCGATCGGGTCGATGAGACCGTCGGTCTGCCTTACAAGAACGGGGTGTATGTCACCAATCCCAACAAGACCGGCAACGATCCTGATGACGCGCTCTTTCAAGCCTACGATGAAAAGTCCGGCAAGGTCATCGATGGCCTGTTTCTGACAGGCTGGGCCCGCAAGGCGAGCGAAGGGCTCGTGGGTATCGCGAAGCGCGATGGGGACTGGTGCGCCGAAGTGATCGGCCGTTACCTGGCAACCAGCACATCACGACCTTGCGCGAAGATGACAGACGTCGTCTCCAAACTGCAGACGCTCCTCAGGGAATCCAAGAGTCAGCCTGTGGACCTAGACGGCCTCAAGGTTTTGGATGCCGTCGAGAAAACGCATGCCGGTTCACCGGACGCGATCGGCGAATTTAAGTTCGCCTCGAACGCCGACATGCTGACCCATATTGAGAGCGGGCGCAGATAGCCGCTGGCGCACTTTCACCCGTCTCCCCATTTTAACTTCTCACGCAACACTTCATAATAACTGCTCTCAGGAAAACGGATTAGCCGAGTCGAGTGTTCGGATGCCTTGATTTCGACGGTGTCCCCCTGCGACATCGCAACCCCGACCTGGCCATCCAGTGTGGCCATAGCCCCGTCATCTTTGCTTGTCAACACCACCTCAATTTCGGCATTGGCAGGGACTATCAACGGACGGTGCGTCAGAGTATGCGGACAGACAGGCGTAAGGATCAAAGACTGAACGGCCGGATTAATGATGGGGCCGCCCGCGGAAAGGGAGTACGCCGTCGATCCGGTTGGGGTACTGATGATCAGCCCGTCTCCTCGAAGGTTCGTCACGAACTGTCCCTGAAGGGCAATTTTTAATTCGATCATGCGAGCGAGCGTGCCCTTGCTGATCACCACGTCATTCAGGACTACGCCGCGCGCCACAGTCTCGCCATGTCGATGCACGTGGGTCTTCAGCATGAGCCGCTCGTCGAGCACATAGTCGTTGGCGAACACGCGTTCGAGCGACGGATATAAATTCTCAAGCAGGACTTCGGTCAGGAACCCAAGGCCGCCCATGTTTACACCGAGAATAGGAATCCCTCGCTCTCCAGCCAATCGCGCGGCGTTGAGCATCGTGCCGTCGCCGCCCAAGCACAAGCAACACATCAGCCTTGCTCGCCAATTGAGTCTTCTGGAATCCCCCCTGCTCGCCGAGCAAGGTCGTCGCCGTGGTGTCGAGGAGTACATCAATGTTGCGAGAACGTAGCCAAGTAACCACCGCCTGCACAGTCGACTTGACTTCAGGGAATTTGGGTTTCGTCAGAATGCCGATGCTTTTGCTTTTCATAATTGATGAACTGCGGCGTGACTGATCAGATGAGAGGTGGCTGAAAGGTGGAGGATTGTATCGGGATGATTCTTTGGCTGTCAAACAAGACGACCTGAGACAGAGAAACCATCACCGTCGCAGAGCCGAAACTATTTGAGCAGGCCTCCACAGGCTCTGCGATTTCGTTCAATACCTTGACACCCCATATTGCGCTAGTTAGAATCACACATCAGAGTTTTTGAGCCTTTTGACGCGCATTTATTCATTTACCTAAGGCTTCTCTTACAGACCCCATCACCATAAGGAGGCGGGATGTTCGAACGGTTCACGGACAAGGGTCGCAAGATCATCATCCTGGCACGTGAAGAAGCCGAGCGCCATCAGAACGACTATCTGGGCACCGAACACTTGGTGTTGGCCATCCTTCGCGAGACGGATGGAATCGCGCTAATGATCCTCAAAAAAATGGGGCTCTCAACGGAACAAATTCGGCTTGAGATCGAGCGGAATCTTCCGGGCGGAGGCACAACGATGACCTTTGGGGAAATTCCATTCAGCCCCAGGGTCAAGAAAGTCATCGAGTACGGAGTCGAAGAGGCCCGATTACTCGGTCATAACCACATCGGCAGCGAACATTTGTTGCTGGGTCTGCTTCGTGAAGAAGAGGGGATCGGGGGGAAAATCCTCCGAAGCCTCGGGGCGAACCTTCTCACGGCCCGGCAGCTCACCGTCACCTTCCTGAGAAAATCTGCGCCACGCGAGCGTGATCGTAAGAGCAACACACCGGCGCTCGATGAATTCGGCCGCGACCTCACTCAACTCGCCCAAGAAGGGCAGTTGGATCCAGTTATCGGGCGTGCCGACGAAATTGAGCGGGTACTCCAGATTCTGAGTCGTCGTTCGAAGAACAATCCGGTGCTCATCGGCGAATCGGGCGTTGGAAAAACCGCCATCGTCGAGGGCCTTGCGCAACGTATCGTCGCCTCTGAAGTCCCGGACAATTTATTGTCTCGGCGCGTGATCGCGCTCGATCTGGGCTCGCTCGTAGCCGGCACGAAATACCGCGGCCAGTTTGAAGAGCGCTTGAAGGTCGTGATGAAGGAGATCGTGCAGGCCGGAAACATCATCATCTTCATTGACGAATTGCACACGTTCGTCGGTGCCGGAGCCGCCGAGGGGTCCATCGATGCATCCAATATGCTCAAGCCGGCATTGTCGCGCGGAGAAATTCAATGTATCGGTGCCACCACGCTGGACGAGTACCGTAAGCACATCGAGAAGGACGGCGCTTTAAAACGTCGTTTCCAGCCGATCCACGTACAGCCGCCCAGCACCGATGAAACGGTTCTCATCATCCAGGGCCTGCGGGATCGCTATGAAGAGCACCACGGGGTTGAAATTACCGAAGACGCGATCGTGGAAGCAGTCAAGTTGGCCGATCGTTACATCACTGACCGGTTCCTGCCTGACAAGGCGATCGACCTTATCGATGAAACGGGCTCCCGCGCGAAGTTGCAGACCTATGCGCTGCCGTCTGAGCTCAAAGCACTGGAACAGGAACTGAAAAAAATCTCGCGTGACAAAGAGCTGGCGATCTCGATGCAAAACTTCGAAGAAGCCGTCCGTCATCGAGAAGAAGAAGAGCGTTTGCGAAAATTGCTTGATGAATCCAAGCGTGAGTGGAAGAAGAACCAGGAGAAGCACAAGCCAACCATCGGCAAAGAAGAAGTCGCCTATGTCGTGTCCAAGATGACCGGTATTCCGCTCTTCAAGTTGGAGGAAGAGGAATCCAATAAGCTGCTCCGGATGGAGGAGTTTCTTCACAAGCGAGTCATCGGGCAGAACGAGGCCATTTCGGCAGTGGCTCGTGCCATTCGTCGATCTCGAGCGGGCCTCAAGGAAGCGAAGAAACCCATCGGTTCCTTTATTTTCCTCGGACCGACCGGTGTCGGAAAAACGGAATTGGCTCGAACCCTCGCAGAATTTCTCTTCAACAGCGAGGACGCGCTCATTCGTATCGATATGTCGGAGTACCAGGAGAAGTTCACCAGTTCGCGGTTGTTTGGCGCTCCTCCCGGGTATGTCGGGTATGAGGAAGGCGGACAACTCACAGAGAAAGTGCGTCGTCGCCCCTATTCAGTCGTGCTGTTCGACGAAATCGAAAAGGCACATCCCGACGTGTTCAACGTCCTGCTCCAAGTCCTGGACGATGGCGTCCTGACGGACAGCTTGGGCCGGAAAGTCGATTTCAAAAATACGGTCGTGATTATGACGTCGAACATCGGGACCAAGTTGATCCAGAAAGGTGTTTCGCTCGGCTTTCAAAACGACGAAAAGGGCGGGCAGCTCCTGCGCCGAAAAGAAGAAGTGATGGGAGAACTCAAACGATCATTTAGTCCGGAGTTCTTGAACCGGATCGATGAAATCGTGATCTTCCACTCCCTTGAGAAGGAGCACTTGATCCATATTTTGGATATCCTGCTGCACGAACTTAATCTTCGTCTCATCGAGAAAAGTGTTACGATCGAGGTGGAGGATGAAGTCAAACAGTGGCTCATCAAGGAAGGTTACGAGCCGCTCTACGGAGCCCGTCCGATGCGCCGCATCATTCAACGGGCCATCGGTGATCCGCTATCAGAAGAACTGATCAAGGGCCGGTTTAAGGAAAACAGGAAAATCAAGGTGGTGCTGCGCGATGGCGCGCCGGCCTTCATCGAGCAGGAAGCTATGGCGGGCGTATAGCCCGAGAAATTGCCGTTATTCAAGGATCCATATCGTACATGAGATCCTTTCAAGCGCCCGACAACCCCCGAGGTCCAACTCGGATCCGGGGGTTGTCGCATTTTCATAACGGAATCGACGTGCTGGATCCATTCATCTCTGCGCCGGTGCCCAGGAGGCTCCCAACGCTGATCGTATCAACGTTGCGCAGTCCGTAGTGCGTCCTGCATGACCCATAGCGCAGCCACCCACGTCATGCCGTCTTCTCTATGAGTAACCCGAGAGCCCTGCCGATGTCCTCGGGCCGATTCTCGGGATCGAAACCTCCTGTGATGAAACCGCCGCAGCCATTCTGGACGCGAACGGTCATGTGCTGGCCAATGTCATTTCCTCTCAGCAAACCGTCCATGAGAGATTCGGCGGCGTGGTACCGGAACTGGCCTCGCGCGCCCATATTCAAAATGTTGACGAGGTCACAAGCGAGCGCCCTCAAACAGGCGGCATTCGGCTGGCACGATCTCAGCGCCATCGCTGTTACCCAGGGACCTGGTTTAGCCGGCGCGCTGCTTGTGGGGATCAGTTACGCCAAATCGCTGGCCTATGCGCTGGAGATTCCTCTGGTCGGCGTGAACCACCTTGAAGGTCATATCGCTTCGGCATGGATCGACCGGCCCTCCTTTCCCCGAGCTTGCGTGGTGCTGATCGCCTCCGGTGGACACACCCACCTCTTTCAAGCCTTGGAAGAAGGCGGTTTCCGCCTGATGGGAAGAACCATCGACGACGCCGCAGGCGAGGCGTTCGATAAGGGCGCGCAGATGCTGGGTCTCGGATATCCTGGCGGACCTCTCATCGACAAGGTCGCCCGCAACGGCCGTCCCGCATCGGTGCGTTTTCCCCGTTCACGCGTGCGAACGGGACAACTTGACTTCAGCTTCAGCGGGCTCAAAACCGCCTTGCTTTATCACGTTCAACGTATGTCTCCCCAGGCCATCGCTGAGCAACAAGCCGACCTTGCGGCAGCCTATCAAGAAGCCATCGTGGATATCCTCGTCCGCCAGGCATTCGCAGCTGTGGAACAAGCCGGAGTATCGGCGCTCGCTGTCGTGGGAGGCGTGTCGGCAAATTCCCGACTGCGGGCCAGGTTGGCGGCACGGGCGTCGGAAGAGGGGATTGAGTTAAGCCTGCCGGCCCTGTCCTTTTGCACGGACAACGCGGCCATGATTGCAGCGGCAGGCCAACGAGCCATTCTATGCGGAAAACTGGCAGCGTTCGATTGCGAAGCCATGCCCACTTTTGCGCTCTCTTCGCCCACGCACTACCAACAGTGGCAGCATCAGATTGTGACATTCGATTACCAAGGAGCGCGGCCATCCCAACAATCTACGGACAAGTCAGCGGACTCAAAGCCAGTCATCTCTCGGCGTTAGAGCGATTGTATCGACGACGCGTGCCTCCCTCCGCGGTGCTCACGGCCGAGCTGGCGCGCACGACCAGTCAACTGACGCGAGAGATTCGTCGCCCCATCGGTCTCTTGATCACTCGCCGCGGCGACATCGAACAGGTGCTGGTAGGAAACGGCTGCGCACCCACGTTCGAATCGCTGACAAAGTTTCGGGTCGGATCTCATTCTCTCCGCGGTCTCCGGCTGATCCGCACCCATCTCCAAGACGACCCGTTGAGCCAGGACGATTTGACCCATCTGGCGCTCCTGCGACTAGATCTGATCGGAGTGCTGGGCGTGGACGAAAAAGGCGAACCCAGCCTGCTGCATCTAGCGCATCTGCTCCCGCCGAATCAGCAGGGAGAAGTTTGCCGATCTTCTGAAGCCCGTCTCGTTTCATGAACTGGACCTTCAACTGGATACCTTCCTGCATGCCCTCGAAAGCGATCTGCAGCGAGCGGATACCAAGCATGACGTCGCCGGCGGGAACGAATCGGCCATTCTGGTCAGCGCCGCACCGAAAAGTCATGCCGAACAGGAAGAGCATCTGGAAGAGTTGAATGAACTTGCCGAATCCGCCGGGGTCCGCGTACTTGACCGAATTGCACAGCGCACCCACGAGGGATATGAGCGGTATTTGCTCGGGAAGGGAAAACTCAAAGAAGTGGTGATGCGCGCGCTTCAGAAGGGAGCCGACCTCGTGATCTTTGACCAGGATCTCGCGCCGGCGCAAGCCCGCGCCATTTCCGAGGTGACGGATCTCAAGGTCATCGATCGCACGCAGCTCATTCTGGATATTTTCGCCCGACGCGCGCATACCCGTGAAGGCAAGGTTCAAGTGGAGCTGGCTCAGCTTCGGTATCTTCTGCCGCGACTGTCCGGACACGGCGTTTCGTTGTCGCGCCTTGGAGGCGGAATCGGCTCGCGCGGTCCTGGTGAAACCAAGCTGGAGACCGATCGCCGCCGCATCCGTGACCGCATCGCGCATCTGGAGCGGGAGATCGATGATGTGGCCCGCCACCAGGACCAACGCCGATCCAGACGAGTGCGCCAGGGGCTTCCGATCCTCTCCATTGTCGGCTACACCAATGCCGGCAAATCGACCTTGCTCAACACTCTGACTCACAGCCAGATTCCGGCGCAGGATCGCCTTTTTGAAACGCTCGACACGACGAGCCGCCGACTTCGTTTTCCGCATGACCGCGAAGTCATCGTGACCGATACAGTGGGGTTCATCCGGGACCTCCCCAAAGACCTCGTTGGAGCCTTTCGCACCACACTGGACGAATTGCGGGATGCCGACATACTTCTGCACGTGGTCGATGCCTCTGCTGCCAACGTCGATCAACAGATCACCGCCGTCGAAACCGTCTTGCAATCACTCAGCCTCGACACAATTCCTCGCGTCATGGTCCTGAATAAATGTGATCGACTCTCGGTACACGAGTCGGCCGTCCTCTGTGAACGGTATCACGCGATCGGGATCTCGGCGCCTGCACCGTGAAACACTACGCCCCTTGATCTCGCACCTCGAAGCCCTGTTACCTGCTGTCCCGACACCTCCGGGGCATGAGGAAGACCCGGACCAGCCACCTCAGGACCTGGTGCTTGCATCTCAGTCCTGACCCGCTGCAGAATTGACCGTCACCACACTGCATTCATGAACGTAGCCAGAACAGATCGACCGGCGGGCGCCACGGCCAAGCGCCGCCTCGCACGGATGTTGACCGCGCTACGCGCGACCTCACCGGCGAGGGAAATCGAGCTCGATCATCGCACGCCGTGGGAGCTTCTCGTCGCCACCATCCTGTCCGCGCAATGCACCGATCAGCGTGTCAACCAAGTTACGCCGAATTTGTTTCGTCGCTACCAAGAGCCCCACGACTATGCCACAGCCGATCCCAAGGAATTGGAAGCCCTCATACGGCCGACCGGGTTTTTCAAAGCGAAAGCCAGGAACCTCATGCAATGTGCGAAGGTGCTGACCGAGTGCTTCGAGGGAAAGGTTCCCGCGACGATGGAAGCACTGATCACTCTACCGGGGGTAGGGAGAAAAACCGCGAACGTCATACTAGGGAACGCATTCGGAAAACCTGGTGTGGTGGTCGATACCCATGTGAAACGAGTGGCCTGGCGGCTCCAGCTGACGCGTCATGTGGATCCGACCAAAGTCGAAATGGATCTCCGGCAGTTACTTCCTGAAGAGCAGTGGACCGAAGCCTCGCAACGACTGCTGCTGCATGGACGATATATCTGCTTGGCACGCGCGCCGAAATGCCGCCAGTGCTGTGTGTATACCGATTGCCATTGGGAAGGGAAAATCGCACGATGATTCGAAGCATGACTGGATATGGCAAGAAAGATGACACGTCAAAACAGGCGGGGGTCACCGTGGAAATTCGCTCGGTCAACCACCGATTCCTGGAAGTATCCGTCAGAGTTCCGCGGTCCCTTGCCCAGCTGGAGGACCAGATTCGAAAGGCCGTGCAGCAGCATTGCCTCCGCGGCCGTGTCGACGTATCCGTCTCCGTACATAACAGTGGGAACGGACTTAAAGCCGTGACGATTGATCACGCGCTGGCGAAGCAATACCATATCGCCCTCAAGAAACTTCAAAAAACACTCGGAATGCGTGGGACTCTGGACATTTCGCTGCTCGCTGGATTTCGCGACATCATGTCCTTAACCGA
The DNA here is from genome assembly GCA_963839785.1 of uncultured Nitrospiraceae bacterium. Classification (GTDB taxonomy): domain Bacteria; phylum Nitrospirota; class Nitrospiria; order Nitrospirales; family Nitrospiraceae; genus Nitrospira_A. The sequence continues at coordinate 129,447 of CAWIWD010000020.1, read as the reverse complement.
TCAACCAGTCGATGCTGATCAGGTGAGCAAAACCGTCCTGCGCGTGCTCGGAGGAGCCGTGAAGGATTTAGACGGCATGCGCCGACGGGAGGGGGAGGCGCTCGCCAAGGACCTTGCTATCCATTTAGAAGCCATCCGAACGGCCAAGACCGCCGTAGCAAAGAAGGCGCCGGTATTGGCTCAAGAGGCGTTCGATCGCATGAAAACGAGGGTTCAGGCCTTGTTGCACGGCGAGGTCCCAGATCAAGCCCGACTTCTGCAGGAACTGGCGGTATATGCCGATCGTTCCGATCTATCAGAAGAATTGGTCAGACTTGAGTCACATATGCTACAGTTCGACCAGACGCTCAGAAGTAAGGAGTCAGTGGGGAAGACGCTTGGAGTTCATCTTGCAGGAAATGGGGCGCGAAGTGAACACGATCGGCTCGAAAGCGAATGACGCCGATATTGCCGCCTTGGTCGTCCGCATGAAGGCCGAACTAGAAAAATTACGCGAACAAGTTCAAAATGTGGAATAGGATCGGCTGTAGCGCCGACGCCGAATAATCTATGAGCACCCCACCCATTTCCTCTCACGACAAACCTGCTCAAGTTCGCCGCGGCATCCTGTTTGTGATTTCCGCTCCATCAGGCAGCGGAAAGACGACGCTGTGCAAACAGATCACAGCCCAGGTGCCCGGCTCTCTGGCACTCGATCTCATACACGACCCGCAAGCCACGCCCCGGTGAAGTGGAAGGACAGGATTATTACTTTCTCGATGAGACGACCTTTCGGCATATGATCGATCGCAACGAATTCGTCGAGTGGGCACACGTGTACGGGAATTTATACGGCACTCCACGCAAGGTTTTGTCCGATAAACTGGAACAAGGCATCGATGTCCTGCTTGAAATCGACGTGCAAGGCGCGCGTTCGGTCAAGAAGAAATTCGAGGATGCCGTCTACATTTTCATTCTCCCGCCATCGTTTGACACGCTACGGACGAGGCTTCAAAACAGGGCGGGGGACTCACCGGATGAAATTCAACGTCGCCTGCACAAGGCGAAAGAAGAAGTGTGGAGTTACCGGGAGTATTACTACATCGTTCGAAACGACGACCTGAAACAATCCTTAAAAGAGCTCGAAAGCATTTTTCTGGCGGAACGCATCAAGACCAAACGGTTGAACATGACTTGGCTGGAAGAAAAGTTTATTCTCGACAAAGAGGGAAAGCAGGGGAATTCTTCCTCCGCCCCCGTATCAAAGGAGCACATGCACCATGGGTGAAATGTTAACGCTGCTACCGCAATACGCCACCGGCGAGTTCGATTCACGACACCGGCTGGTCATCATCGCGGCTCAACGTGCCAAGCAGTTGGTGCAAGGCGCCCGTTCCGCCGGCGCATCCAAATTTACGAAAGAAACCAGCATTGCGCTCGATGAGGTCTTGCGACATAAAGTGAAGTTTCTCATCGGCAAGGAGGCCCGCGACGCCATCAAGGAATCGAAACGCGTGAAAGAAGGCGAGACGGAGCGCTTAGCCATGATGACCGGAGAAGATGCCAAAGAAATTAAGAAAGAATTGAGCGTCTACGTTGACGATAGCGTCAAACCTGCCCCGCCACAAGGCGAAGAGTAGTCTCCCTCCGTGCAGACTGGCGGCCCCTCTCTCACCGGTCTTCGCATCGTGCTCGGTGTCTCCGGGAGTATTGCGGCCTATAAAGCCGTAGGGATCCTGCGGCTGCTTCGCCGTGAAGGGGCCGATGTCAGCGTCGTGATGACGACGGGCGCCCGTCGATTCGTCACCCCGCTGACCTTTGAGGTACTCTCCGGTGCCCATGTCGGCGACGGATCTCTTCGAAGCTCATCAGGAAATGCTGCACCTATCTCTTCCGGAGCAGGCCGATGCGATTCTCATCGCGCCGGCCACTGCGAATTGTCTGGCCAAGGCCGCGCTCGGACTTGCGGATGATCTCTTGTCCACGATGCTCTTGACGACACAATGCCCGCTCATCATCGCTCCAGCGATGGACGGGGATATGTGGCGACACCCAACCGTCGTGGAGCATGTTGCCACTCTCCGAAGTCGCGGAGCCGTCATCGTCGAGCCGGAAGAAGGCCCCCTAGCATCCGGCTGCATAGGGCAGGGACGATTGGCCGGGGAGCAAAACATCCTTGCGGAGCTCCAGCTGGCCGTACGTCCACACGGAGATTGGAGCGGCCGCCATGTGCTGATTTCAGCCGGACCCACGCAGGAAGCCATCGACCCCGTGCGGTATATCTCCAACCGATCCTCAGGCAAAATGGGTTATGCCCTCGCCGACGCGGCGAAGAAGCGGGGAGCTGACGTGTGCTTAGTCTCTGGCCCCACGGCTCTTCAGCCACCTAGAGGTGTCGAAGTGCACGCCGTGACGACGGCCGAGGAAATGAGGAAGGCGATTCTCAGCCGGTTGACGTGGAGCCATGCCGTGATCATGGCCGCTGCGGTCGCCGACTTTCGTCCCATACGGCCGTCTCTCCAAAAACTCAAAAAACAACAGGGCCCGATTACCAGCCTTTCGTTAGAGCCGACCGATGACATTCTCATGGAACTCTCCCGGTGCCGAACGACTCAATTGCTCGTCGGATTTGCCGCAGAAACTGAGGATCTTCTTGTCCACGCACAAAAAAAGCTGCATGCTAAGGGCGTTGATATGCTAGTCGCCAATAATGTCGCCGGTGCCGGATCCGGCTTTGGGTCAGACACCAACCGCGTGATACTCTTGGATCGTGTTGGACACACGGAGGAGCTGCCGTTGTTATCCAAACGAGATGTGGCCGACCGAATTCTGGACCGTATGCTGACGCTGAGAACCGTTCCGCGGGTATCGGCAAAGTCGTCGCGAGCGCGAACGTCTCGCAAGGAGTGAGCGTGGCTTCATCACCGCGTATCGATCCGGCCATCGCTCTTCAAATCGATCGTCTGGCCACCGCCGTCGCCAAAAACCCCCGCTCGAAAGAGTTCGTTCCCCTCGCGGATGAATACATTAAAGCCGGCATGTGGCAAGAAGCGGCGGCCGTGCTTGAAGACGGTCTCAAAGCCTATCCGGGTTTTGTCACCGCCATGGCAGCGCTCGGTCGAGTGTACGACCAATTGGGTCAGTCGGTGAAGGCGAAGGTCATTCTCGAAGAAGTTGTCAAGCAACGCCCGGACAATTTGCGCGGGCATCGCATTCTGGCCAAACTCTATCAAGCCGAAGGCAAGGCGGACTTGGCGATGCAGTCCTGCGCTGTGATCTTAAGCGCCAATCCTTCCGATGAAGAGGCGCTCGCCATCAAACGAAGCATCACCGGCAACCCCGATGAGCACCCGCAATCCAAGCGTGACAAAAAACGCATCGGCAGGGAAACTAGAGCAGCCCCCGTGAAACAATCCGCGTCTCCTGTCACGATGTCGGCGTCTTCCACTCCGGCGTCAGCACGGTCACCGGAAGTGACCCCTGAACCTCCCAGCATCAAGCATGCGGCCACCATCGCGCGCCTAGAGGCCTGGCTACGAACTATTCAATCACATCGTGAAACCGATTCCCATCGCATCTAGTGTACGGCACTGGCCATTTCATCCCCTATACAGCGTTTGACCCATCCCGGACAGCCTGTTAGAATGCGCCGCTGCTGACCTTTCTATCCATTGCAGCTGACTGTTAACCAGACGTGCGATCGAAACATGCTGCGGCTACTTGTGCTTCATGGTCCTAATCTCAACCTCCTGGGGACGCGAGAACCATCCGTCTACGGTAACCTGTCGCTGCCAGAGATCGATAAGTCCATCGCCCGTCATGCCGCCACCCTAGGGATTGCGGTACAAAGCAAACAGTCGAACGTGGAAGGAGACTTGGTGACCTGGATTCAGAACGCCAGGGGTCACTTCGATGGAATTGTGGTGAATCCGGCCGGTTACACACATACCAGTATCGCAATTCGAGATGCGATTGCCGCCGTCGCGCTACCGACAGTCGAAGTGCACCTGTCGAACATTCATCAGCGGGAAGAGTTTCGCCATCACTCCTACATCGCAGGCGTGGCCATTGGACAGATTTCCGGTTTCGGCCCGACTGGGTATCTCTTGGCTTTGGATGGACTTCTCGCGCATCTCAACAGCCACCGGAAGCCATTGCGTTCGCGCCTCGCATCGAATCGAAAAACCACGGCCTCGCGCCGTTGACCTTTGCCCTATTAAGGAGTGTTGTTGTGATTTCGACCGCAGAATTTCGAAACGGCAGTCGTTTAATGGTGGAGGGACAGCCCTTCTACATCGTGGAGTTTCAGCATGTGAAACCCGGAAAGGGCGGGGCATTCGTACGGACGAAACTCAAAAGTTATCTCACGGGCAACGTCCTGGACCGAACCTTCCGCTCTGGTGAACGGTTCGAGGATCCCGATCTGGAGGAATGCGACATGCAATTCCTCTATGCTACCAATGACTCCTACACCTTCATGGATACGGCTTCGTACGAGCAATCGACCTATGAAAAGAGCCAACTGGGTGACAATGCGGATCTCCTCAAAGAAAACATGGTCGCTAAGATCCTCATCTATGAACATCGGCCGATTGCCGTCGTGTTGCCGAACTTTATTGAGTTGAAGGTTGTCGACGGCGAGCCCGGTGTGCGTGGCGATACGGCCTCAGGCGGCAGTAAACCGGTCGTCGTCGAAACCGGCGCGACCATCAAGGTTCCCCTCTACCTGGAAATCGGCGTGACCATTCGCATCGATACCAGAACTCGTGAGTTTGTGGAGCGCGTGCGTTGAGCTCACAACGCAAACAAGGCGCAAAACGCAAGCCTGCAGGCAAACCAATCGTGCTGCCGAGCGCGTTCGCGCCTCGATCGCCGGGCTCGGAGACGCTGCTGTCCCCAGACCAGGCCTCTCAGATTCAGCAATTGGCCGATCTGCTGAAGCGTAATCACCTCACTGAATTAGAGATCGAACGGAGCGGGACCCGTATCCGCATCACGCAGGAGCCGGCAGTCAGACTGGCGCCGCCCCAGGCGATGGAAACCTCTCTGGTCCAGACGACCGCTGCCGGTACTGCACCGACCGCGCAAGCGCATCCCCCGGCAGACACCGAAGGCCAGGTCACGATCACGTCCCCCATCGTGGGTACCTTCTATCGCTCGCCCTCACCCGATGCGGATCCATACGTAGAGGAGGGAGATTACGTGAAGAAGGGCCAGGTCCTGTGTATCGTGGAGGCCATGAAGCTGATGAATGAGATCGAGTCCGAGGCTGACGGAAGAATCACGAAAATTTTGGTGGAGAGCACCAAGCCTGTCGAATACGGACAACCTCTTTTTTTGGTCGACCCCAACGCCACGCCCTAACCGCTTGGGCGGGCGATCCTCATGAAATTCGCAGACAATGCGAAAGGCGACTGCCGGGCGATGAAACAGGTTTCGGCAGGCCTTCGGTAGTCGCAAGCAACCACCATCATGAACAGCGGAGTGTCGGTGTGATCTACGTCGGAGCAGGTCGTGTTTAAAAAAGTTTTAGTCGCCAACCGCGGTGAAATTGCCCTTCGGGTCATCCGAGCCTGCAAGGAACTCGGCATCAGGACCGTGGCGATCCACTCTGAAGCCGATGCGTCCAGCTTGCATGTGCGCGCAGCGGACGAACATGTCTGCGTCGGTCCGCCGGAAGCGGCGTTGAGTTATCGGAATATTCCTAATGTTCTGAGCGCTGCCGAGGTGACCGGAGCCGACGCCATCCATCCGGGCTACGGATTCTTGTCAGAGAATGCGCACTTTGCGGAAGTCTGCGAATCGATCGGCGTAAAGTTTATCGGTCCCACCTCGGAGAACATCGCGTTGATGGGCGATAAATCCAAGGCGCGCGAGGTCGTGGCGAAGCGAGGGCTCCCGGTGACACCCGGCAGCCCCGGCGAACTCAGGAGCGAACAGGATGCCCTGGAGGCCGCAAAAATGATCGGCTTCCCAGTTATTATCAAAGCGTCGGCCGGCGGCGGAGGACGTGGCATGCGCGTCGTGAACAAGCCCGAGGAATTGGCGCGAGCGTTTCAAGCCGCGCAAGCCGAGGCCAAATCCACCTTCGGTCATGACGGGGTCTATCTCGAACGGTACTTTCTCGAACCTCGGCATATCGAGGTGCAGATCGTGGCCGATAATCGCGGCCATGTGGTGCATCTCGGAGAGCGGGACTGCTCGATTCAGCGTCGGCACCAAAAATTGGTGGAAGAAACTCCCTCGCCGGCGATCGATGAGCGATTGCGGCGTGAAATCGGCCGAGTGGCTGTTGAAGCCGTCAAAGCCATTCGTTACTGCAACCTCGGCACCGTGGAATTCCTCCTCGATAAAGACCGCAACTTCTTCTTCATGGAAGTCAACACGCGCATTCAAGTCGAACACCCCATCACGGAGATGGTGACCGGTATCGATCTGGTCAAAGAACAAATCCGAATCGCCTCAGGCATGACGCTCTCATTCAAGCAGCCCGACATTAAGCTGACCGGGCACAGCTTCGAGTGCCGAATCAATGCGGAAGATCCGGAAAAGTTCACCCCATGTCCCGGCCAGATCACAAAATATTCGGCTCCCGGAGGATTCGGCATCCGGGTCGATTCCGCAATGGAACCGAATGCCGTCGTGGTGCCCTACTACGATTCCTTAATCGCCAAGTTGATTACGCACGGTCGAGATCGTCAGGAAGCCATGGCCCGGATGCGACGCGCGTTGGATGAATTTGTGATCGAAGGCATCAAGACGACCATTCCCCTCCATCGGAAAATCTTCAACGATCCCGATTTTCAAAAGGGGCATGTCTCCACCACGTTCCTCGACCGATTTCTTGCCAGCCAGACTTCCTAGTCCACACAGGGCACCCGGGATCGCGTCATGTCTCACGTCACCAGACAACGATTCCTGAAGGGTCTGTATCTCATACTTGACCCGGCGGTGTGTTCAAACCGACCGCTGACTGACCTCCTTCGGGAAGCCGCCGGATACGGCGTTCGCCTCTTTCAATATCGTGACAAATGCGCCACGATGAAGGAGGCGTATCTCCAAGCGAACGCGCTGCGGCACGTTGCCACGGAGGTCGGCGCCCTCTTCATCGTCAACGATCGGTGTGATTTGGCCATGGCTGTGAATGCGGATGGGGTGCATCTGGGGCAGGAAGACCTTCCCATCAACTACGCACGGCAACTATTGGGACCTGACAAGATCATCGGACTGTCGACTCATACGGTAGCGCAGGTCCATGACGCGGTGACGAGACCAGCCAGACTATATTGGATTCGGACCGATCTACCGCACGGCAACCAAAGCTGATCACGACCCGATGGTGGGTTTGGAAGGACTACGCGCAGTGCGGGCGCTGACCACGCTGCCGTTGTTTGCAATCGGAGGCCTGACCGCGGAGACATCGCGAGAGGCGATGGCGGCGGGGTGCGGATGGCGTGGCTGTGATCTCTGCCATCCTTAAGGCTCCTGATCTCGGAACGGCGATCCGGAGCTTTCAGGCGTCGCTCGCCATACCAGATCGGCAAGATTCATGATGGGACCGCTTTGAGCCAAGTCTTCGATCGCAGCGAACCAGTTACAATTAAGTTCTGGTTGATAGGGAAGAGGTCCTAGCACCGGAATGCCCGCCTGTTCCCGCAAGAAAGATACCGTTGACGCCACCTGCTCTCGTTCAAAGGAAGTTCTGGAAACGACCGTCTCATTCAGCACCAGCGCCTTGGTCACGATGCCTTCGCGCCCGAGGGATTCCAGTGTGAGGAGCGCATGGTTGATCCCGCCGAGTCCGGCTCGCCCGACAAGCACCACCGGGAGACCTAACTTGGCGATCAAGTCACGCATTGTCCAATCCTGTCCCATCGGAACGAGGACGCCGCCGGCGCCTTCGATCACCATGAATGCATGCCGCTCCGCCAGTTGCCTATACGGCCGTAGAATCCCTTCCAGCTCGATGCTGACCCCCTCCAACCGCGCAGCCGCGGCTGGGGCCAACGGAGCACGGAACCGGTAGGGACATACCAGTTCCAGCGCATCGTGGAGCTCCTGCCGCAATGATCAATCGAGCGGTGTCGGACTCATCAGGCGAATCAAATCGCACGCCGGTTTCGACCGGTTTCATAACCCCAACGGAGCACCGCATCTGCAGGAGCCTTCGGGTGAGCGCGGCGGATACGACGGTCTTCCCCACGCCGGTATCGGTTCCCGTGACGAAGATTCCGCTGTTCATCGTCGATGACATCACAATTAGAGAATACGGCTATCCAAATTCCACATTTGTCCCGACACGTCGGAGAGTTGTGCGAGCTGGCAGATGGTCCTGGCTACCTCATCCAGATTCGACGCCCGACCCAACATGTGATCGCAGAGCTGCTGCGCCGAAGGAAATACATCGCCGGCCATTCCGGTTTGCTGCCAGCCGGGACAAGCGAGATTCACACGAATGTTATGCGGCCCCCATTCTCGGGCGGCCGTCTTCATGAGACCAGTCAGGCCCGCCTTTGAGGCCGCATAGGCGCCTTGCCCAGTCGCGCCCTGCAATCCCGCATAGGAACCGATCAGCATGATGGACCCGCCCCCATGCGTCACCATCGAATTCCCGGCGGACTTGCAGGCAATGGTAGGCGCCGGTGAGATTCGTGTCGATGATCCGCAGCCATTCCTCTTCCTGGCACCTCACAACTAACTGCCCACCGGCAATCCCCGCATTACAGATCAGGCTATCGAGCCTCCCACGTTGGCATTCGATGGCTTCAACCATGCCGTGCACATCTACACTCGACCGTATGTCTGCGTAAAAGAGCGCTCCCTGTCCACCGGCTTTCGATACCAGCGACAGCGTGAGTTCAGCCTCTGAGACCTGGGAGAAATAGTGCACCCCAACCCACCAGCCGGCGCGGGCAAACGCCAGACATAGGTGACGCCCGATCCCACCGGACCCGCCGGTGACCAGTACGGTCCGGCTTGTATGAGAGTCCTGAATGGATGGAGATAAACCAGGCATAACGGGAAGCGATTATGCGAGGTGACTGGGGAGAAGGCAAGACGCATGGCGCTCTTGATGCGGTTCAGTCGGTATGGTACCGTATTTTTTTGACTGGAGGACACCCGTGACCGTTCAAAACGTGCTTCGTTCATTGCTGTGGGGAATAGGAATGTGGGGATGCGCGGGCATCATGCTGACCGATGGTCACGCTCAGGCAGCCGCGCCGGCGGATAACATCCCTCAATCCGTAGACTACTTTCCTGATACGGTCGGCTCGAGTTGGCAGTACCGCGGCCAGATCTCAGAAGGCCCCCTGCAGACCATCGAAAATAAGTATTTCAGCAACATCTCGTCCGTCACCGGAACCCGCACGTTAAAGGGCGGACTGGTCGTCAATGTCTTTCACGATACCAATCCCGGCAATCATGGCCCCTCCGATAGTTTCTATCGGCGAGATGCAGCCGGCATCGTCTATTACGGCTCCGAGCCGGGAACTCCGCTTGAGAAACAACTTGTGCCGTATCAGATCATCCGGTTTCCGATGACCGTGTCGCAGGCATTTCAGCAGTTCAGCCGTACAGATATCGATTTCGGAAGCGATATCGACGGAGACGGAACCAACGAACATGTCGATGTCGAAGGGCACTCGACGGTAGTCAGCCGTGAATCGATCAGCGTGCCTGCCGGCACCTATGCTGATGCCATACGAGTGGAAGCACGAATGACGCTTCGCATTCGGCTCTCTTCCGTCGATCGGACGGCAGTCGGCACGGACGTGATGACTGCATGGTTTGCGAAGGGCGTGGGACTGGTAAAATACGTCGAACGGCAGGAGTTGGCCGCCCTGAAGGATGACCGTGGCAGCATTACCGACATCACGGAAGAACTTGAAACAGCCGACGTGAAACCCGCACCGGCGCTATAGGGTCGGTGCGAATCCACGCCGCAGAGTGTGTTCGCTGACGACACGCGAGGTCATGAATTGTTTTAGGTACTCTTCCCCGCCGGCCTTTGCACCTACCCCTGATAAGCGGTGCCCGCCGAATGGCTGACGACCGACCAATGCCCCCGTGATCGGTCGGTTGATGTAGAGATTCCCAACATCGAACGCCCGGCGCGCCTGCTCAATATGGCGTGGACTCCGTGAGTACAGGCCTCCCGTGAGCGCATAGTCAGTCCCGTTTGCGAGCCGCAGCGCCTGCTCAAACGATGAGGCCCGCATGACGGCCAGCACCGGGCCGAAAATTTCTTCCTGCGCCATCCTGTGCGCAGGCTCAATATCGACAAATACCACCGGGCCGACCGTGTATCCAGAACCTTCCGACGACCGTTCGACCAGCACACGTCCCTCACGTCGGCCGATCTCAAGATATTCGAGGATTCGTTTCTGTGCGCGCTCATCGATCACCGGGCCCACTTGCGTGGCCGGATCGGTGGCTGATCCGATGCGCAGACTCGTCACTGCATCGGCCAGCCGTTGAGTGAACGTTTCATAAATCGGCGCTAATACGATCAACCGCGAACAGGCGGAACACTTCTGTCCCGCGTACCCCGTGAAAGATTGCACGACGCCTGTCACCGCTTCGTCCAGATCTGCCGTGTCATCGACGATGATCGCATTTTTTCCGCCCATTTCGGCAACGACCCGTTTCACGAACCGCTGATCTGCCCGCGCAACCGACTGCGGTCTGTAGCATCCCCAGTCCCACATCCTTTGATCCGGTAAACGCAATCGTTGCGACAGACGCCTGCGTGACCAACTCGCGCCCCACATCAGGACCGCCCGGCACATATTGCAGGGCGCCCACCGGCACCCCGGCGTTCTTCATGATCTCGGCAAGTCGATAGCCCATCACCGATGCGCGTTCGGAGGGTTTGAACAAGACCGCATTGCCGGTTACCAACGCGGCAGCCACCATGCCGGTGGGAATCGCAAGTGGAAAATTCCACGGTGAGATCACCACGGCGATACCGCGGGGACTCCAGAGCAGCTCATTCAATTCTCCGGGGTACTGGCCCAAGCGACTGGGAATCGCCAATTGATCCATGTCTGTCGCGTAGTACTCCAAGAAATCAATGGCCTCGGCCACATCGCCATCAGCCTCACGCCAAGGTTTGCCTTCCTCGTACACTTCCCATGCCGCTAACTCCCAACGGTGCACTCGCATGAGGGCGGCTGCCTTGCGCATGATAGAGACACGTTCCGCGACCGTTCGGTCTTTCCATTCTGCGACATGGGCTTCAGTCGCTGTCATGAGGCCTGCCACATCGGAAGGCTGATAACTCTGCATCACCGCCACGAGTTGATCAGGTTGACTGGGATTGAAGGAGCGCAAGTCGGGGCCTGTCGGAGGATGCGATGCCAGTGTCGACGCATCCAGTCGCTGCCCCAACTTTTTGCGCACCTGGTCGAGGCCTTTCTCCATAGCTTCACGGAACTGCGAACGCGAAAAGTCTGCCACCGGCTCATTCAGAAACTTCGAGCGATCGAGGGTGGAGGAAGACGCTGCCTCTATTTTCACAGGTAAAGTGGGCATGGAGAAGGCATCCGGCGGAGACAGCAGGAGAGCCAGCGGTTGCGACTCCACATATTCCTTCCGTAAGAACGATTCATTCGACGTGTTTTCCAGTAGACGGCGAACGAGGTAGGCCATACCCGGAAGCAGTTCTCCCACCGGCGCATACAGGCGCAGGCGTCGGCCTCGGTCGGTCACCGCATATTGGAAGGGCTCTGCCATGCCGTAGATCATCTGATATTCCCATGCATCAGGCGGCAATTCGAGCGCCTCGGCTACCGCTTCGATGACCGCCAGACTGCGAAGATTGTGCGTGCCGAATGCGGGCCGCACAATATGACCGTGCTCCAGCAGAAGACGAACGAGAAACTCGTAATTCACATCGGTGTGCGCTTTCTGTTCAAAGAGTGGTAACGGCCATCCGCGCTGGCGATACCGAATCGCATCCGAATCCCAATAGGCGCCCTTCACCAGCCGGATGGTGATCGGCGCTTGCCGCTCCGCCACCCATGCCAAGAGCTTCCGCACGTCCTCCTGCGTATCGGTTCGGTAAGCCTGCAACGCAATCCCCGCATGGGGAAAGGTCCGGTAGGGCTCCTCGGAAAATAATCGCATAAAGGTGGTGAGAATCAGGTCCTTCGTGTCCGCCTGCTCCATATCGAATACGATCGAGGCGGGAAGAGTGCCGGCCAGATTCAAAAGCGGTCGCAAGCGCGCCGCGAGCGCGCGGTAGCTGCCTTCCGGATCGATCGAATCAAGTTGCGAATAAAGGGCCGAAATCTTGATCGACAATTGCACGCGAGGGAGCTGGCCCAGATGATCCCGTTCAAGCAGAGGCGAGGAGGACCAGGTCGGGCAGACCTCTCCCAGCCTGCGCAAGGCCGCCAGGCATCGATCACGATAGGCATCCGCTTCCCGTTCACTCACACTGGCTTCGCCCAGCAGGTCCACCGAAAATGCCCGACCGTCTCCCCATAAACTTACGAAGGGTCGGCACAGCCTGCTCAACGGACGCGCCGGCGATAAAGCCGGACGCCATGTGTTCCACCTGATGCCGGATGGCCTTTCCACTGAGCGCCGCGCCGAGCTTGGTGGAGGCGAGCGCTTTGAGTCCCCACTGTGCCCCGAATAGGTGGGCGCTCATGTCGCCGAAGTATTCCTCGGCAAGGCGTACGACCTGCGCATCATCCTGCAACGATGGCAGGACATCGATAAAACGAAAGAGCTGCGCCTTGAAGGCAGGATCTTTCATCGCCAAGTTGATGGCCGCCTGCGACCACCAACGGGTATCAAACAGACCAGGCGCCCGGCCGCCGGAACGACGCGCCAAATCTTCTCCAATGGCACGGATACGAGGTTCGAGCAGGGCAGTATCGAGAGTCATTGTTTTCCCCAGGCGTCAGCCAAGAGCTCCTTTCTGCAGTATACACCGCCCCGCAGAACTTGAATATTTGACGACGATTGCCTGCAGGAGTACTGCGCGAGCAGCCTCACCAGCCGTCGTCGTGAACGCATCGCGACGGCCTTCATGAATTATCCGGGCCCGATCTTCGCGATTGCTGGGAACGATGGGACCTCTTCCCGGCGAGGGATCTCTTTATGACGCCCGACTCATCGGCCGTTGTGTCACCTTACGACACTTCTATCCTGAAAATCCGCCTGCCCCTCGGGCAGCATGCGCCGTTTGCCTTGACCTACAACACTCGCATGGCAGCGGACGGCGACCATGAGTTGCGCACACAATTCGAAGGAGCTCGATGGCCGACTCGTCCGCGCAGCCTGGCTGTCGACGCACCGTCGCTCTCTTTTCCCTGCTGGCACTATTCACCTTCATCGGCGTGCCTCTCTTCGCTATTTCTATATCTATCCGCCTGGATTGGATCCTCCTCGGCGTCCTCTATGTGGTGACGGGGATGGGGATCACGGTGGGGTATCATCGCATGATGGCCCATGGCAGCTTCGAAAGCCGTTCCTGGGTCACGGTCTTTCCTTTGATCATGGGCGGGTGGGCCATGCAAAATTCCGGCTTGATCTGGTGCGCCGACCCTCTTCGTCATCATGCGCATACCGATGAAGACGCCGACCCGTACAATGCGACGAAGGGATTTTGGCACAGCCATGTCGGGCGGCTGTTCCTCAAGACGCCCTATCCTGATGATCGTTTTGCCGCAAACTTGCGCGCCGATCCTGTGGTCGGATGGCAACATCGGTATTATTGGATGATCGTGGCTTCAGCCCTGTTGCTGCCGTTTGCGGTCGGATATCTGAACAGTGGTTTCACCGGCGGGCTCGCTGTTTCCTGCTGGCCGGCCTGCCTCGCACTGTGCTGGTATTGAACTCTACATTACGATCAATTCACTCCGCCACATCTTCGGCAGTCAGCTGCACGGCCGTCAGGACAGCAGCAGTGCGACAGTTGGTGGATCTCGTTCCTCAGTTTTGGAGAGGGATATCACAACTATCACCATACCTATTCGCGCGACTATCGCAATGGTTCGAAGTGGAAAAACTTTGACCGTCCGAATGGTTGATCTATATGCTCTCGCTTTGGGGATGGACCGATAACCTCCATCCGGAACGCTCGTAACAGATGTGTGAGGCAACTCGTCGCGTGGTTCTGATATCGCTCCGTCCACCCGACACAGGTCAGGCGGATCTCATGCCGTGAGGAAACGATCAGTGCTCAAAGATCAATCAATCATTCGTCAAGCCTGCGAATTCTGCGGCAGCCATCTCACGTTCGCTGTCTAGTGGCAGACTGAGTCTACAGGCCCATTTCTTTTCGTCGACTCGATAGCTTAAGATGGCCGTGAGCCCACGAATTCCATCCGGAACCGTGAGGTGGAGGAGGCACGACTATGGCAGATCAACAAGGCGGCACGCCGCAGCAAGAAGACGCAGCCGCCAAACCCAATATCATTCCCGGCGTCAAATACGTGATTGCAGTCAGCAGCGGCAAGGGCGGAGTGGGCAAATCCACAGTGGCCGTCAACTTGGCCGTCGCCTTGAGTCTGAACGGCGCCAAGGTCGGATTGCTCGATGCTGACATCTATGGCCCCAACATACCCATGATGATGGGCGTCGAGAAAGCGCCCGAACAACAAGAGGGCAAAATTACCCCGGCCGAAAGTCATGGAGTCAAACTCATCTCCATGGGATTTTTTGTTCCGGAAGATACGGCGGTGGTGTGGCGCGGTCCGATGGTCCACACGGCGATTCAACAATTGTTTCGAGACGTCCTATGGGGGGAATTGGATTACCTCCTGATCGACCTTCCCCCTGGAACCGGCGACGCGCAATTGACCCTGACTCAGTTGGTGTCCCTGGCGGGCGCTGTGACCGTCACCACCCCGCAGGAAGTGGCGCTCCACGACGTGCGCAAGGGCATGATGATGTTCCAGAAGGTCAATGTGCCATTGCTTGGCATCATTGAGAACATGAGCTTTTACGTGTGTGGCCACTGCGGGGAACGCACTGAGATTTTCTCCCATGGCGGTGGGGAACGTGCCGCGGAAAAACTCGGCATTCCCTTTCTCGGACGGATTCCCATCGATCCAGCCATTCGCATCGGCGGGGATACAGGCAACCCGGTCGTGATCGCCACACCGGATTCCCCGCAAGCCAAGGCATTTCGCGAGATTGCCGCGAAACTCGCCGCCGCGCTTCAAAAGGGCGAGGCAGGGGCGGCAAAGAGTCGCATTGAAAGTCTCTTGCAAAAGATAAAGCGGCCCGCACCCGGCAACTGACTAGGAACCGGCCAGGGCACGCATCGCGCATTCAGGGAGGATGTATGGGCGAGTTGATCAGAATCGCAGGAACGACGGATATAAAGCCCGGCAGCGGCATGGTGGCGGAAGTCAACGGCAAGACCATCGCGGTCTTCAACGTCGACGGCGCATTTTTTGCCATCGATAACACCTGTGTCCATCGCGGCGGTCCGCTGGGTGAAGGTGAGGTCGAGGGAGATATCGTGACCTGCCCCTGGCATAACTGGCAGTTCAGCGTGAAAACTGGCGGCTGCGTGAATAATCCCTCGGCGAAGGTGACCTCGTACCAAGTGACCGTCGAGGGTACCGATATTAAAGTCCAGCTGTAATCCTACAATCCAGTTCGAACCCTGTCGCTCGTCCCCGACATCGAACGAAGGGTTTCGACGCAGCAGTGAATGATGGAGGCACCGATGGTAGACAACACCCTAACGCCAAAGCACATCGAAATCGCCGAAACGTTCGTACGCCTCTACGTCTTTTTGGCGCAATACATCGACCGCTGTGAAGATGAAGCCGCGCGTAAAGAATATCCCGAAGCCGAGCTTCAGAAACACCTCACGACCACCCGTGCCAAGATGATGGATATCCTCAAGGTGAATCCCGTCGTCCAGGGTAAGGTGGAAAAGGAATGCGAGAGGGTTCTTACCCTCGGTGCAAAGTGCCTGATGGGAGGAACCGAGAAAGTCGCCGCACTCGACGTGTTGGGGGCGGAGCGGGTCATCCTCAAGAATAAGACCATCGCATTGAGCGATCTTTTGGCCGTCTATCGCGCATTGTAGAGTTCCATGCCAGGTCCGGTTGGAGAGAAACATCAACTCGCCGGCTTCGATGCTCAGGAACGAGGCTTCAACCGTCCTGTCGAATTTCTTCAGACTGCGACCGGCTATCAAGCTACGTTACGTTATGAAGCGACGCGCATCGTCACTCCGGAGGCCGGGACACCGGCAGAGGCCCTGAAGCAGTTGATCATGATCTTACAGGAAGCGGGCTATACCCAGCTGCGTAGCCAACAAAGTTACCGAGATGGCGTCTACTTAGGTTCTCAGGAGCGCTGGGTGGAATATCCGGACCGTTCCCCCGCACCGGAGGTTGGAATCTTTGGGCTGCTGAAGAAATGGTTCGGGCGCGTAGGTGGCTGACAAAGCCGCAGCGTAGCGACTCAGCCCAGGATTTCTCCCTCGCATTGACTCTCCTTCCCCCTACGCCTATAGTCTCGGAGAAACCGCAGCAGCACGCGGTCACATCGCGATTGCACGGGAACCGACCATCATGTGGGCCATCATCCTGCCTCTCAGCTTCGTCGCGCTGCTGATGCCGGCGCCGATAGAGGCGAAGGTCTACCGGTGCGAAGGAGCCGGCGGAACTACTATTCTGACGGACCAACCAAAAGGAAAACGCGGTTGCGTGGTGATGAACACGGCCTCGCCGTCGCCGCCCGGCGGCTACACCCCCCCAGAGGATCCCATACAGCCTGTTCAAACTGACCTCCCGCCTGCCGCCATGCCTCCACCCACATCACTGATGCAGCCGCGCCAAACCATTCCAGGCGACCAGCTCAGTCCACAATCTCAGGCATCAGCGGCCCCCCAGGCTTCGGCAGCCCCTGAAGCGCAACGTTGCTCGCCGCGAGTGAACCCGCTCAATCCATTTGCAGGACTGAATTGCTCGCCGCGCCCAAACAGCACTACGGACGAGAACAAAAACCCTTAGTGCACACAAGGGAGCACGCCTCTCGCGCTCGATTGACTCTCCTGCGGTCCCTTCATATAATGCAAAACCTAACCGTTTAAGCTGATTCGACAAGCACTTATGCATTTTTTCTCCGCTCCATTTTTATCCTGGCGCGCACAGGATCTTCGAGACGGATTGAAGCACGCCTTCGCCGTTCGCCCGGAACAACAGGACTTCACGCCGGCGGACCTCGCCTTGCTCGATCGCGTCGCCCGGGCCATCGTCACGCGGGGCATGGCGACTCCGGCCACGCTGTTTCTTGACTCAATGGGTCCGATGAATTTTCTCGGCAGCCAAGCGCTGCATTTTCTCTCGCCTATCATTGAATGCGCCCTCAGTGGAACTGAGCTCGCGCATATCGCCCGTTTGCTGGAGCGGCGGGATTCTACTGCCCGTCTTGTCTCCCTCATCGAGGCACAATCCGCTCCTCCACCAGGAGTCTCGGCTCGATGACGGCCTCTCATGTCTCCGATAAGCCACAGGTCGACCGGCCCTTGAACATCATCGTCGCCACCGACTGCGGCAGTACCACGACAAAGGCCATCTTGATCGAAAAGGTCGGAGGCGAGTATCGCCAAACCTATCGTGGCGAAGCGCCGACCACGGTCGAAGCGCCGTTCGAAGATGTCACTCGCGGCGTGCTCAACGCCATCGCTGAAATCGAAGAACTGTCCGGACGGACTATTCTGGATGGCGACCACATCATCACCCCCAATCAGGCGGCGCAGGGCGAGCCGAACACAGGCGTGGACATCTACGTCTCCACCAGCAGCGCGGGCGGGGGACTACAGATGATGGTCACCGGTGTGGTGCAGAACATGACGGGTGAGAGCGCCCAGCGAGCCGCGCTAGGCGCAGGCGCCATCGTCATCGACGTGCTGGCCTCCAACGATGGACGGCTGCCGTACGAAAAAATCGAACGGATTCGCACGATGCGGCCCGACATGATCTTGATGTCCGGCGGAACCGACGGCGGCGCTGTGACGCATGTGGTGGAAATGGCGGAATACATTTCGGCCGCGGAGCCACGACCACGCTTCGGCAGCACCTACCGGCTCCCGCTCGTGTATGCCGGAAACAAAGACGCCCGACCGCAAATCAACACGATTCTAGGCGAGAAGACCGCGCTGGAATTCGCGGATAACATCAGGCCGGTGCTCGAGCGAGAAAATCTGACGCCGGCTCGCAACAAAATTCACGATCTCTTTCTCGAACACGTCATGCAGCAGGCGCCGGGTTACAAAAAGCTCATCGATATGGCCGGTGCGCCCATCATGCCGACCCCGGCGGCGGTCGGCGTCATCATGGAAAAGATCGCCAAACGCGAAGGGATCAACCTGATCGGCGTCGACATCGGCGGTGCCACCACCGACGTCTTCTCGGTCTTCAACGGTATCTTCAACCGCACGGTGAGCGCCAACCTCGGCATGTCCTACAGCATCTCCAACGTGCTGGCGGAAGCCGGCCTCGACAACATCATGCGCTGGGTGCCCTTCACGATCGATGAACAAGCACTGCGGAATCGGATCAAGAACAAGATGGTGCGGCCCACCACCATCCCGCAATCCCTCGACGAACTGCAAATCGAACATGCCATCGCGCGCGAGGCGTTGCGGTTGGCGTTGATTCACCATACCTCTCTCGCCACGGGACTCAAGGGCGTCCAGCAGGAGCGCACCATTTCCGATGTGTTCGAACAGCGCCGGTCCGGCAAGACACTCATCGACATGCTGACCCTGGATCTGATCGTCGGCAGCGGCGGCATCTTGTCGCATGCGCCGCGCCGCATCCAATCCATGCTGATGATGGTCGACGCCTATGAACCGCTCGGTGTCACGACGCTGTCGGTCGACAGCATTTTCATGATGCCCCATCTGGGCGTGCTCTCCACGGTCAATGAACAGGCCGCCACCGACGTCTTCGTGCGCGATTGCATGGTCTACCTCGGCACCTGCATCGCCCCCAGTCGGACAGGGCAGGGACGGAGAGCGCTGTACGGATTATGAAATCGCGCTGCCAGACGGACGCATCGAGAAGGGCACGCTGAACTTCGGCGACCTCAAGCTATTTACTCTGACTCGAGAACAACAGGCTCAGGTCATGCTGCAACCAATCAAACAGATCGATCTTGGAAATGGTCCCGGGCAATCCTTGACCAGGACCGTCCAGGGCGGCGTCGTCGGCCTGATGCTCGACGGACGAGGTCGTCCGCTGCTACTGCCGAGCGACCCGGCAGCGCGAGCCACAACCCTCATGCGATGGTACCAGGCGGTTAATTTGTACCCAAAGTGAATGCCTAGTTGAGAGTGGATACTTTCGAATCGACCTTAGAGGTTGCTCAAAACGCCTTACGGCGAGGCCGCGAGGCGAGAAAGCCCCGAGTCGTCCCCTTGCGGTACGGCGAGGGGAACGAGCAACTGAGAACGAAGCGGTAGGACGTTTTCAGCAACCGGCGACTCATGGCGCATTCCTATACACCAGGACTCACGGTCGCCGAACGGACCATCGTTCGCCGTCGACGCATCCTCCCCTTACCCGGAATGGTCCTGGTGAAGGTGGGAGACATGGTGCATGCGGATACGGTCGTCGCTCGCGCGGAATTACCCGGCAAGGTCATTCCGCTGAACCTCGCCAACCAGTTGGGCATTTCCCCGGACGAGATCAAGGACTACCTCATCAAGAAAGAACAAGACCTCATACACAAAGACGACGTGCTCGCGGAAAACAAACCCTTCATCAAATGGTTTAAGACTGAAGTCCGCTCGCCGATCACCGGCAGACTAGAATCGATTTCTACCATTACCGGTCAGATCCTGTTACGGGAGCCTCCCAGGGTGCTTGAACTTCGCGGCTATATCGACGGTGCCATTGCCGAGGTGCAGCCGGAGCAGGGCGTCACGGTTGAGGTAGGTTGTAGCCTGGTGCAAGGCATTTTCGGCATCGGTGGAGAAGTCAGCGGTGAATTAGTCATGGGGGTGACGGCCCCTGACCAACCGTTACTGCCCGAGCAGCTGACTCCATCCATGAAGGGGAAAATCGTGGTCGGCGGGGCCTTTCTGTCTGCGGCGACACTCGCACGCGCCAAAGAAATCGAGGTCGCCGGCTTGGTCGTTGGCGGCATTCACGATAAAGACCTGCGGGCGCTTCTTGGGTATGACCTTGGCGTGGCCATTACCGGCGCGGAACAGGTGGGGTTTACCTTGATTTTGACGGAAGGCTTCGGGACCATCCCGATGGCTCCGAAAACATTCTCCTTGCTGTCGGCCCATACTGGGCACAAAGCGTCTATTTCAGGCGCCACTCAAATCCGCGCCGGCGTCATTCGCCCGGAGATCATCATTCCTCAGGCCTCACAGTCCGCCGGCTCAGGACCGGATCCTGTCGAACGCGAAGGGATTCAACTCGGTGATCCGGTGCGAATCATTCGCGATCCGCTGTTCGGCAAAATCGGGACCGTATCCGGCTTGCCCGCGGAACTCAGGGCGATTCCGACCGAAAGCGAAGTCCGGGTCGCTCGAAGTGCGGTTTCCGGACGGGACAAAGACCGTGGTCCCCCGCACCAATATCGAAGTGATCGAAGGAGCCTGAGCCCCATGCCTTCCTTCTTGCGCATGGCCTCTTTCATCACCGCTCTTGTCACACTTGCGCCGCAGCTCCTTTGTGCCCAAGCACTCTTGCCCTCTCCGCAACAGCTGCAAGTATTCGATACGCCCAGCGACGGGGGAGGCAGCCTCACCGCCACCTGGGCCGCGTTTCATTCCGAAAGTGCCACGGCCAAATATCAGGTGTTGATGCACGAAGGAGGAGCGCCTCCGGACCCCGCGGGATGGAAAATGGTCGCCGAATTTCCCGCCAACAGTCACTACGTCCGTGAAATCAAGGGCGCGTGGTGGACGAGACCAGGGGAGCCGGGGGATCACGTCTATCTTCTCAAGAACGGCAAGGGCATCGAATTAAAACCGGGCGAGGCATATGCCGTGACCGTGGCGGCTGTGACGGGTCAGGAGCGGTCTATCGCCCAGCCGGTCATAACATCGCCAGAACCGAACTGGATGAATTGGAACCAACTGAACAATCTGATCCTGGCGCTCCTGTTCGGCGCGGTAGTGTTTTACGCCATCAGTTTGGCAAAACGAAAAGACATCTTTCTGCGACGCATTCCCGGCCTCGATGCCGTCGATGAAGCGATCGGCCGCGCCACGGAATTGGGCAAACCGGTGCTGTACATGACCGGGGCGCACGATATGAACGACCCCGCAACGATTGCCGCCGCGATCATTCTGGGCCGCGTAGCCAAGAAGGCCGCCTCCTACGAAACGGAATTGCTGGTCCCGCATCGCGAACCCATCACCATGGCCGTCTGCCAGGAGATTACGAAGCAAGCCTATCTGGAAGCAGGCAAGCCGGATCTGTTCAAGGACGACGCCAATTTTTTCATTACCAGCGACCAATTCAGCTACACCGCCGCCGTAGACGGCATCATGCTCCGTCGAAAACCAGCGGCGAATTTTTTCATGGGGTCGTACTTCGCGGAATCCCTTTTACTCACCGAAACCGGCGCGAGCACGGGGGCCATTCAAATCGCGGGCACCGACTCAGACCATCAACTCCCGTTCTTCGTCACCACCTGCGACTACACCCTGATCGGGGAAGAGCTGTATGCGGCCAGCGCCTATCTCTCGAAAGAGCCGATCCAAGTCGGCACCCTGCGCGGACAAGACCTTGGCAAGGCCTTCATCCTCGGCGTCATCGGCCTAGGGACCGTACTCGCCACCATCGCCGTCGTCACCGGGGCCACCTGGCCGCAGCTGCTCCTCGACCTCTTCAAGGATCTGAAATGATTTTTCTTCGCCGGCAGTTGCCGCTTCTCATTACGATGGTGACCGGATTGGTCATGGCCGCGCAATACTACGTGCCCCATCCGGCTTCAGAGCACCTCCTCACCACCGTCACCAAATGGCTCCAGATCATCGGTGGGTTCGCGCTCGTTCTTGGCATTACCAGCCTGTTCCATGTGCATGCCGCAAAAATCCGGCGCAAGGAAGCCGGGGTGGGGGTACAGCCTCGTGCTCTATGCCGGCATGTTCGGCACCACCGTGGTGGGGCTTTGGAACGGCGGGAAAGAAAGCATCGAGGGAGCCATGACCTCGTTCGGCTGGGTCTATTCCTATACCCTCGTGCCGCTGCAAGGCACCATGTTCGCCATTCTGGCGTTCTTCATTGCCTCTGCGGCCTATCGCTCGTTTCGCGCTCGGAGCCGGGAAGCCGCCGTGTTACTGATCGCCGCCGTGATCGTCATGATAGGCCGGGTACCGCTGGGTGAATACCTCCTACCCATCAGTGGCGATTTATCGAGTTGGATTTTGAATGTCCTGAATGCATCCGTCCGGCGAGCGATTTTGATTGGTGTGAGCCTGGGCGCCGTGGCCCTGTCGTTTAAGATCATCTTCGGCGTGGAACGGTCGTACCTGGGCGGAGGCAAGGAATAGTCCGATGAGTTTTGCTGAGCGCATGTTACGGATCGACCGGCGGATCATCTTTCTGGTGATTGGGCTCTGCACGCTGTTTCCTCTGTTATTTCCGGTGGGATTGCCCATCCGAATTTCATCCGAGGTGCGAGGCGTCTACGACTATATCGACAATTTGCCTGAAGGGTCTGTCTTTTTGCTGTCCCTGGATTTCGACCCTGCCTCGAAACCTGAACTGTATCCCCAGGCCATCGCGATTCTGCGCCATGCCTTCCACAAGAACTTGCGAGTTGTCGCCATGACACTGTGGGTATCCGGAACCGGGTTGGCCGATCAAATCGTGTCTCAAACCGCCAAGGAGGCGGGCAAGGAAAACGGCAAGGACTACGTCTTCCTGGGTTGGAGCCCAGGCGGCAGCGCCGTTATTCTGAACATGGGGCAAGACCTCTACAACGCGTTCCCAACCGACTATGGGAACAAGTCCACGAAAGGCCTTCCAGTCCTGGCTGGCGTGCAGAGCCTCCGGGATGTGACTTATGCCGTGAGCCTCGGCGCAGGCAATCCAGGAGTCGAAGCCTGGTACGTCTTCGGCAAGGACAAGTATAAATTCGAACTTGGCGGTGGCTGTACCGGCGTCATGGCACCCGGCCTCTATCCGTTGTTGCGGAGCGGACAGATCAACGGATTGATCGGCGGCCTGCGCGGGGCGGCGGAGTATGAAACTCTCATCGGCCACAAGGGCAAAGCCGTCGCTGGAATGGACGCCCAATCAGCCACCCACCTCGCCATCATCGTGCTCGTGGCGATCTGCAATATTTTTTATTTTACGATGCGGCGGCAGCAGCGCCGACAAGAACAGATGGGGTCGTAGCCACGATGGATCTTCCTCTTGAAGTCATACTCGGCGGGTGGCTCGCCACAGGATTGACTCTCTTCATCCTGTCGTTCCTGTATGAAGACAATCCGCTGTTTAAACTCGCCGAGCATCTGTACGTGGGCGTCTCGCTCGGCTACACGATCGTCAAAACCTATGACACGGTTGTCATGACCCTGATCCTGCGTCCGATGCTCGACAAAGGGCAATGGTCGTTGCTGATTCCTGTCGCCATCGGCACCCTGATGTTGACGCGGTATGTCCCCAAAGCCGCCTGGCTCTCACGGTATGCTTTTGCGTTCATCGTCGGGGTCGGAGCAGGGCTGGCCATTCCCCGCACGATTTCCTCGTTCATTCTGAAACAGGTTGAGGATACCGTCCGCCCGCTCCTGGGTCTGATCTGCCGGGTGGCGGCGTGACGTTCGACCTATTCGCTCCTGAATCCCGCGAGCCATTTGAACGGCATCATCATTCTGATCGGCGTCGTCTCGGTACTGTTTTACTTCTTTTTCTCCGTGGAACATTCCGGGCCAGGGAAAATGGTCGCACGCGCAGGCATCCTGTTCTTGATGATCTCGTTCGGAGCGGCCTTCGGCTATACCGTCATGGCCCGCATGTCGCTCTTGATAGGCCGGCTCACCGACCTGATCGAATTCTCCGACGCCTCCTACGGCCGTCCCACGCTCTGGCTCACGCTGCTGACCATCGCCACCCTGATTATATTGAGCCGACGCGGTGGCGCCCATCCACCAGAACGCTAGTCTGCGGCCGGCATTCAGCCGGGTCGTTCCTCTCTGATTAGTATCCGTGTACGCCGAGACAATTCCGTCTCGTATCGGAACAGCGCGTAGGCTGCAAGAAATTCATTCCAGCAAGGCCGCAGCGAATGAAGAGCCGCAGCCGTACCGCTGAGCGGTACGGTGCGGCTCTGAACGAGCGAGAACGCCGCTGACGGTATTTTTTCCAACCTGCCAAGACCGTTGCGCCTGAGAAGTTCGCTCCGCTACAATGCCTTCCATTATGGAATCCACCACCACAATCGCCGCCAAAGATCCCGCGCAGTATCCGCTGCTGCGCAACCTTCAATTTTCACCGATCAAGGAAGGGGAAGAGCAGTACGTCGTGCTCTGGGACCCGACCGGCTTGAGCAAGGAACGTCTGGTCCTGCCGTTGAATTATTTTTTCATCGTGCAGCATCTGGATGGCGAACATACCCTGCAGGACATCGGCGCCATCTATCTGAAGCGGTTCGGCGAATTCCTCATGCCGAATAAAGTCGAGCAATTGCTCGCCGATCTGAATACGAAATTATTCCTGGAGGGGGAGAGGACCGAACAGGCCAAACAACAGGCGCTGGAGACATATCGCCAAGCGCCTTCGAGGCCTCCTCAGTTTGCCGGCCGGAGTTATGAAGCCGACGCCGCCAAGCTTCGCGCCCAGATCAAGGGGTTCTTTACTTCGAAGGAAGGGCCCGGAGATCAAAGCGTCCGAACATGCGGGCACACCCATCAAGGGCCTCGTCGCACCGACCTACGAACTCAAGCATGCGGGGCCGATCTATGCCTGGGCCTATAAGGAGCTGCAGGAAGCTCAGCAGCCGGACCTGTATGTCCTCATCGGCACCGCCCATTCCGGGCTCGAACAATTGGTCACGGTGACCGACAAAGACTTCGAAACCCCCTTGGGGATCGTCAAGGTCGAACGAAGCATCACCGATCAGCTGCGCGCGAAGATTCCTTCCGCCTTCACCGAAGAACTGGCACACCAAAATGAACATGCACTGGAATTTCAGCTGCCATTCCTGCAGGAGAGCCTCGGCCAAGAGAAGCCCTTCACGATTGTCCCGATCCTTACGTCGTTTTCAGCGGACAGCCTGCGCGATCCGCAAATCCGGGCACAGGTCGAGACGTTTCTTCAGACATTGAAGGACGCCTTGGTCGCCTCTGGCAAACAGTATTGCGTGCTCGTCGGGGCGGAACTGGCCCATATCGGCATGCGCTACGGCGATTCCGCTCCGCCAACAGATTTTTCCTTCCACCGCTGCATGCAAACCGATCTCGAAATGCTCAAACATGTCGAGAATCGTGACCCCGAAGAATTTGCGAAATTCATTCAGAAAGAAAACGATCAGCGCCGCATCTCCGGCTTCTCACCGATCTACTCGTTGCTGCGTTTGATTCAGGCGGAAACAGGGCAGGTGTTACGTTACGACCGCGGCATCACCGATCAATACAATTCGACGGTGACGTATGCCAGCATGGCCTTCTTCTGAGCAGGCTGCTGAAACAAGCCGCCCACCTTCGTTCTCAGCTCGACAAAATCCTCAACGTAGCGCAAGGCTACGCCTCCGGTGTTTGCCTTGCCTGCGGCCTCGGTGGACGGCTTTTTGAGCAGCCTGCGACATTCGGAACCAGTCCGCCGTGTTCTCGCGTCGCTCAAGCTCGCTCAACGTACCGCAAAAGAACGCCTCGCTCCTTCGCTCGCTGCGGCCTTGACGTCGGTCGTCTTCGACCGTTCTGCTGACAGAATGCATTTCAGAAACCCGCGGAAGGCGAAGGGCTACTTCACGTATATCACTCTAGCTAGATCCTTCAGATCAGCGTCACCCGTAATCACCTCCGCATTCTGGTCTTGTGCCGTCGCATAGACGATTGCATCAGCCATTGCCAAACCGTGCCGAAGGCTGATATCCGCAGCCACATAAGCGATAGATTCCGTCAGTGGCACCACCTGGGTAGCATGAAGTCGTCCAGAGAATAATATGGCGGTCTCCTCACCGCGCTCGCGTTTAATTTTCTTATACACCTCATACAACACAATCGTCGGCGTGATGATATCGTATCGGGAAGCGAAATATGCAGCGTAGCGATCGGCCAACGGTCCGCCTGTAAAGAATTCGATCCATCCGCTGGAATCCAACAGAATCTTCACAAACGATCCTTCTTCTCTCGGAGACCTGTCTTGGACATGCCCTTGAGTGCGCCCTTCAACGACTTGAGTGGCACTTCTGGCACCAAGGTAATCACGCCACCTTTTTCCAGGACCTGCAAGCGCTGGGAAGGACTCAGACGAAGCTTGTCTCGCACGTCCTTAGGAATCACGATTTGGAATTTCGGTGAAATGGTGGTCATGGACATGACATCGCCTCCTTACCAATAATGATCGATCATCGTATCGTCATACACCTTATCCGTCAAGCATGAACAGCCATGCCTCGCAACAGTGTCAGATGAGGCTTCCCCTAGACACGATGCAGTCATCTTTGACCCTGCCGACACTTGTCATGCTAGCCGTGCATGGCACACTGCCCGCTGATCAATAAATGATCGGCATGCAAGCAGGCGCTCGTTCGGGATCTATCAGGCCGTCCGCTCGGCAACGCCGTCGTGAATGAAGCATTGAGGCGTACCCGCTGCAGTAGGCTACGGACCAGAATGATGCAAGAACGCCGCTGGAGGCGTTTCAACACTGTGCTAATAAGGCCGGCGCGCCGCCGGGAGGATCGGTATATCTGGTGGGGGTGGTGAAGTGATCCCAGGTCGTGACGACGCCTGCTTCGAAGTACACCCGAAAGTCGGCGGTGACGCAGGCATCTCTCCCGATGGGCGGGTAGAGCCACACCTGCACCGGCCTGCCTTGATCTTGTATCTCAGTCTTACAGGCGGGCGCTCCGAGGGCAAGATACACCTGGTCTTGATTCATGCCTCGAATGATCGTTCCGCGATCGATCGTCCGCCGCACGCCTTCAGGGTAGGACGGATACTGGTCTTTCAGCAGGCGATGGCGCTCCGTGTCGCACCCCGGCAACACCGTCGCAGCGAGCATACAGCTCGTCAGCAGTACGAATCGCACGGCGCCACCAGCATTCTCCTTCATCCAGCGCGCAATGGCGCAGACTGCCGAACAGCTACGGGAAAAATGAACAGCGTGGACGGTCACAGGATCTGAACAAGCAATGAACAGTGAGGCGAGGCTAATCGTGAGCGGATGCAGGATTGCGCCTCGCTCTTTCCTCTGGAATGATACCCGTGTGGATTCACGACGGCCATCAAGCGAGGTCCTTCTGCGGGCTCCCACTCACGAGAGCAGCAGAGCACCAAATTATCCCACAGGCTTTCACTCTTTGACCGTCACCTTCATGCGGATCGGTTCCAGCGGATTGTCGCGCTCGTCGCAAGGCAGCTTGGCGATCATGTCGATGATTTCGATCCCTCGGATGATTTCTCCGAAGATCGAATAACGACGGTCGAGTCCGCCGTTGTCCTGGAGTGAAATGAAGAACTGCGAGCCGTTGTCGTTGAAGTCGCGGGTGCTGTTGCCGTCGCGCGGCATCTTCGCCATGGAGATGGCACCGCGCTTATGCGGCCGGTCGTTAGGCTCGGGATTGAGGAAGAAGCCGGGGCCACCGGTCCCGTGCGACATGCGGTCGGGCGTTTTGCTCAAGGGATCGCCGCCCTGGATGATGAAGCCCGGCACTACCCGGTGAAACGTGGTGTCGTCGTAGAAACCCATCTTCGCCAGGTTGATGAAGTTCTCCACATGGCGCGGCGCATCGTCCGGGTAGAACTTTATCCTGATTTCCCCGAATTTGGTGGTTATCGTGGCGCGCGGATCTTTTTTCTGAAATTGCATAGTCATAGGAGCAAATCTAACAGGGCGGGGATTCCAACGGCAAGGGGCCAGCCTGCATGCACCGGACGGCGCGTGCAAGCGAGGGCCTCCGTTTTAAGCGGCGTGGTTCCTCATGGGCAGCAGCGTATCCTATGCACAACCATCCGGCCGCCGATGACCGAGCTCAGCGGATAGTCAGGCGCGGCGAGAACAAAGACAGAGGCGTACCTTGCAGTACGAGCCGGGAAGGTCCGACTGGGATATCTCCGGCAGTTTTTATCAACAGCCTCGGGGAGGACTTATGCCTGAACAAGCCGTTCTGAATGTTGATCTGGCGGATGTCTGGGAGTGAACGGGGCCGAAAAAAGTTCATCCGGACGATAGCGTGGGGCGACGAAGTCACCCTGTTGAAACAACTCAGCACGCACCTCGAGGTCGATCACCGTCTTTCGCCAAAAGCCCGACGGCAGCCTCCTTCCCGAATCCATCACCGGCTATATCGAACCGAGCCAAATCTTCCGGCATCAAAGTCGCCGAGCTGGTCAGGCCCCCGTCCAAGAGAATCGGGTCTTGAAGGTGAATTTCGTCGATGTGCAGCAGGGCGACGGCTCAGTGATCGAAACGCCGGACGGCAAGATATCCTGGTCGACGGGGGTGACAACCAACTGTTCGCGCGGTACCTGGCCGGGCGGTTTCGGGACACCAGCGCGCAGAGCCCCAAGGATGTCGAATGCATCGTGGTCACGCATGGGGATGCCGATCACTTCGCCGGCCTCAGCGAGATTCTCAAATCGGAAACGAACAAGGTGAAGCGCAAACGCCTCTTCATGCCACCCAAGAGGATCTATCACAACGGGATCGTGAAGCGTCCCGGCAAAATGAACAACACAACCGTTCCCGACACGAAGCTGCTGGGGCCGACCAAGACCGTGGGGGCACACTCTACATCACGGGACTGGAGGACGACCTGCTCACCGTAGCGGACAGCGAGATGAACGAGCCGTTCCGCGAAAACGGGAATCGGTGTGGTCGATTGTGCTCGCGGGCGGCGACGGCCACTGCATCTCATATCCTTCACGCACCTCACATCCTTCTACTCCCTCAGCCCCTCCGTCGCATCAATCTTCAGCCACATCAGCCCGCCGCCGAGGGCGATGAATGCGGCGAACAGCAGCGACGCGGTCCAGCCCCAGTGATCGGCCAGCCAGGGCGTGAGGATAGGTGAAATCACGCCGCCCGCATTGGCGCCCGTATTCATCACGCCGGACAAGGTGCCCGCATGGGTCTTGGAGAGATCGGTCGTCACGCTCCAATAGGCGCCGACGGTGAAGTACAACCAGCCCGCCCCAAGCGATAGACAAACGATGGCCAGGGTCTGCGACTCGACCCACGCTCCGACGGCAATGAGGCCGCCGGCCAGCACCATGCCGATCACGCCGATCGACAGCCGCGCCCGTTTCAGGCCAAGCGTCGGCACCAGCCAATCGGTCGTCCAGCCGCCGAGCGGGCAAAAGACCAATATCGCCAGGAATGGTCCGGCTGCCAGCCAGCCGCCGCGCAACAGATCGATCCCGCGCACGTTCACGAGGTAGAGATAAAACCAGGACATGTAAATGTAGGCGACGTATCCGAGGCAGGCATAACTCGACACCAGCCAACGCAGGGATGAGGAACGAGCGAATTGCCGCCACGGAACTGTCACAGGCGGCTGTAATGACGCCGCGTCACCGGCCGCCGGCTGCTCGCGGGAACAGAGCACCCACAGCAACGCGACCACGAGACCGATCAAGGCGGATAGGTAGAACACGGTTTGCCAGTGGTAGTTCACCATGACCCAGGAGGCGAGGGGGGGAGTGATCGCGGCGCCGACGCCGATGCCGCCGATGGCAATGCCGATTCCGAGGCCCCGTTGGCCAGGCGGCATCCAATCGGCCACGGCACGATTGAAATTCGGGAGGGCCACGGCCTCACCGACTCCGAGAAGAAAGCGCACGATGATGAGCGCGCCGACCGTCCCGACCATGGCGGCCAACGAAAGGGTGGCCGCCACCGCCGTCAAGGCGGTGAAGAACGACCACCAGACGAGCGCGCCGCCCAGCACCACCCGAGCGCCCCAGCGATCGCCCAGCCAACCGCCGGGAATCTGGCACAGCGCATAGCCGAACACGAAGGCGGAAAAGACGTACCCCATTTCCTGATCGGACAGGCCGTAGGCCGGCATCATCTGTCGCGCCGTCACGGAGATATTGACCCGATCCATGTAGGTCACCGCGCTGATCGCGAACAGCAGGCCGAGAATGCCCCATCGCGGCCGTCGCACTGACATGCCAGAGTCCACAGTTTTCTCCGAATCTCTCACCACGCAAAAGCTGCGCATTATATCCGCCGGATATTATTCATGAATGCGGTTGCGAACCATGCGCGGCGGAATCGACAGCAAAGACGGGCGAAGCGAGAACTCGATGACTCTGCGCGACGAACCGAGCGTTCCGTGAAACTAGTCGATGCCCTGTATGGATTTCCCGCTGGCTCATCCAGTACACTCATATTTTTGAGCTGGTCCATGGAGGTGGAGTGAAGGTTCGTCCGCGCGCAGTCGTGCTGTCTTTGCTCGGCCTCCTCGTCGTGGGTGCGCTCCTGCTGCTGTATTCCCGAGAGCTGTTCGGCGTCGACGTCATCAAGAATTTCTTCCTCCAACAGCTCGAAGCGAGTCTCCGGCGCAAGATCGAGGTCGATCGGATCAAGCTCGTGGTGCTGCCGAGCATCCGGCTTGAACTGACCAACGTCAGCGTCTATGGCCACGACGACCCGACACACGTCGTCTTTCAAGGCCAAGGAAATGGACATCGTGTTGCGCCTCCTGCCGCTGTTGAAGAAGCAGGTCGTGGCCAAACGGCTGTTTCTCAACGAGCCGACCGTCACATTGATACGCAATCGCTCCGGCCATTGGAACATTCTCGCCGGACTTCCCTCCGCGGCCAAAGACGAATCGGCCTACCAGATGTTCAGCCGCCTCCTGCAGATCCGTGAAGCGACCATTCAGCAAGGCCATGTGACCATTACGGATGAAGCGCGGTCCGACGGCATCCGAACAGCCGTCCTCGAATCAGTTGAAATGGCCTTGAAGGTCTATCCGGGAAAAGCGGAAGGCGATCTGCATATCTCCGCGACCTTACCGGGCGGGGACGCCCCTTCAGCCATCTCGTTGACCGGAACCATCGGCTTGAGCGAATCCTCCTCCTCCCTGGCGGCGGAGGAGCCTTACTCAGTCAGGCCCGCATTTCAATTCGAGGGGGAGATCGAAACCGCGAATCTACGCCTCCGCGAGGCCGCCGACTTCTTCGGACCCCGGCCCGTGCCTGATCAACTGCAAGGCGGCGCAAACTTGAAGAGCCGCATCCGCGTGGCGCCCGGTGTCGCCGGCTACGACATGGTCCTGACGGAGATCGCCGCCAACGTCGATCAGCTGGCGGTGACCGGCAAAGCCAATCTCGCAGGACTCCTCACGTCACAACCCACGTTCTCCATCACGTTCGCCTCGCCATCCATCGATCTCAAGAAACTCTTCGCGCGTATTCCGGCGCAGTGGATTCATGCGCAATTGCCGGCAATCATCGAGCAGCGGCAGGCTGGGAGGAACGGTGGAGATCCTCTCCGCCACGTTGACCGGAGCGACGGAGCCAAGCCCGCAATTGTCACTCACCGGTGATTTCCGCATTGAGAAGGGCGCCGCCCTGATCGGAAACGATCGTGTGCCGACGCAGGATTTGACCGCTACCGTCTCAGTGGAGCCAGGCCGTATCAGGGTCGGTAAGGTGACCGGCACCTACGGAACGTTGCAGATGACGGACGGTAAGGCCGTCGTGTCCTTCCTCGAGGCCGGTCCCTGGATGGAGCTGGATGTCAGCGGCAACATGACTGCGGCCGATCTGGTCAAGTTTTTGACCAAGACCATCCGCGCAGACCGGCTCACCTCGCTGCTGGCGCAATCCCACGACATCGAGGGGCAGACGCATCCGACTTTCCGGCTGGTCGGACCACTGGACCAGCCGGAGGGCATTACGTTCGCAGGCGGGGAGGTGCTGGCCGAGCAGGTCAGCCTCATGAATCCTTCGCTGCCGCAGCGGCTCACCGCCGTGCGAGGCCGCATCGTCTTTTCGCAAAACGGCGGCGCGCAATTTGATCAGGTCACGGCCAATTTGGGAGATGCGCAGCTCCAATTCAACGGACAGATCAGCGGCGGCACACCGAACCTTTTTCAAGACTTCGTCATCCGCGCGAAGGGCAATGCCGCCCAGCTTCGCCAGATGCTGTCCGCGGGCGCGTTCCCGGATGATCTGCTCTCCGGTATCATCAATGCCAAGATGCAGCTGTCCGGCCCCTCCAGCGCCCCGCATCTGCGGGGTGAGATCGGCTTGAATGACGCCAAACTCGTGCTCCCGACGGTGGGGGAAAAGCCGCTGGGCTCACCGGCCTCCTTGGAGCTCGACGCCCATGTCACGCGCGGAGTGGGTCTGACCATTTCGCGGTTGGAACTGGTGGTGCCTCCGCTGCGGCTGCCGCTGAAGGGCCGCATCACTCTCGGCGATCAGTTTGCCATCGACGCGTCGCTCGCCTCGGGCACCGTCTCGATATCAAGTCTGCCCGAATGGATCTATAAAAGTGGTTTCGAAGCGGGCAATCTCGAAGTCTCCATGGATGTCAAAGGCACGGACGCCGAGTGGAAAAACTGGCGCGCGAGCGGATGGCTGGCACTCACGAACGGCTTGATGACGGTCAAGGGCGTGGAAGGGCCCGTCGAAGATGTGTACCTACGCTTGAAGTTTTCTAAAAACATCGCCGATATCAAGCAGCTCTCGTTTCGTATCAAGGACAGCGATGTCAGCCTGTCGGGAGCCCTGAAGAACTGGACCACCAAGCCGGTCATCGCAGTCAAGCTCGAATCGTCTCAAATGGACCTCGACCTGCTCATTCCGAAAGGGCACCGATCGCCCATCAGGGAATTCCTTGAAACTTTGGCCTCGACCAGCCAAGTCAGCGCGACCGCCACCATTGAGAGGGGCCTCTACAAACATGTGCGGTTGGGAGGGCTCTCCGGACGGTTGACGATTCAGGATGGTGTATTGGATCTCGACCGCATCGTCGGTCAGTCCGGAACCGGGCATGTGGCTGGACGCATGGTCGTCCGCCTTCCCAAGGGAGAGCCGGCCGACACGGAAACCTCTGTCAGGATGACGGGCATTCCCTTCGACGCCGTGCTGCCGCTACTGGGCGCGCATGACCGTCCGCTCACCGGCGACCTGAAGCTCACCGGCGTGTTGCGCGGGCATGGACGCAATCCTCACGGTGTCTTGCCGACCTTGAACGGCAAGACCGAACTCGTCGCCCAGGAAGGCCGTATTCTCAAGACAGAAACGCAGGCCATCTGGAAGATTCTCTCCATTTTGAATCTTCCTGCCGTGTTACAAGGCAAAGTGGATTTGGACAAGGAAGGGTTGCAGTACAATCGAATCACCGCGACCGTGACCGTCCAAAACGGACTGATGAAGACTCAGAACTTCCTGCTTGATAGCCCCGTGCTCAAAATCTCGGCCGTCGGCAGTTATGACATGCCCACCGATCAGCTGGATATGATCTGGGCCGTCAGTCCCTTCGGTTCGTACTCGCAGTTCTTGAAATCGATTCCACTCTTCGGACGACTGGTTGCGGGAGACCGCAAGGGTCTCGCCACCGCCTTGTTTCAAGTGAAAGGGTCGATCGACGATCCGCAAGTCACCTACATGCCGATGAAGTCGTTCACCACCGGCCTGACCGGGGTCGCGCAACTTGCGTTCGACCTGCTCAAAAACACGGTCATGCTGCCGATCGATATTCTGACCCCGCAAGAGGAGAAGGATCCGATGTTCGACCCGTCGCTGGAAATCCAAACACCCTCTGTACCTCTCCCGGCCGAACCGCCGCCCGCGCCGGTTTCGCCCGCGCCTTGATTACGTATCGAACGCGTGATAAATCTATTCCATGAGTCATTCCACTGGGCAGAACAGCCATCCCGACCAGACGGCGACGGTCTTTGTCGCGGCCAGCGAAACAGATTCAAATCTCTATTACGCCACGCGATTTATCGCGCCTGATCCGTTCATTTATCTCGAGGTGAAGGGCGAGCGCCTCATGATCATGAGCGACCTGGAAGTCGACCGGGCGCGCCATCAGGCGACCGTCGATCGCGTGTTGTCCTATTCAGAACTGGAACGCCGAGCGAAAGCGATGGGAGTAAAGGATCCCGGCACCATCGACGTGGTTCATCTGGTCCTGCAGGACGCTGGCGTGAAGGAAATCCTGGTGCCTTCCACGTTTCCATTTATCCACGCCAACCGTCTGCAGGAGCTCGGCTATGCGCTGCGCACCAAACGCGAGCCTTTTTATGAATGCCGTGTCGTGAAATCGGACGAGGAAGTTCGGCATATCGAAGCCGCGCAGCGGGCCACCGAAACGGCCGTCGCCTCCGCGCACGAGAGCCTGCGTCGCGCCGACATTCGGGACAACTACCTCTGGTTGGACGGCGAACGCCTCACCTCGGAGCGCGTCAAGAAATTGATCAACGTCGCGCTCATGGAATGCGATTGCGTCGCCCAACACACCATCGTGGCCGGTGGAGAGCAGGCCTGCGATCCGCACGACGAAGGCAGCGGCCCGCTGCCGGCCCATCGCAGTATTATTTTCGATGTGTTTCCTCGATCCGCCGGCTCACGCTACTTTGCCGATATGTCCCGCACAGTGGTGCGCGGGAAGCCCTCTCCGGAATTGACGCGGCTGTATCACGCGGTGAAGGATGCACAGGAAGAAGCCATCACCAAGATCCGCGACGGGGCTGACGGCGCGGTGATCCATCAAGGCATCTGTGATCGTTTTGAGAAAGCCGGCTACAAAACCGGCTCTGGTGAATGGTCGCATGCAAGGCTATTTTCACGGCACCGGCCATGGCGTCGGACTGGACATTCATGAGTCCCCTCGGATCAGCCGAACCGGCTCGCTGCTCCAGGAGGGGCATGTGGTCACCGTTGAACCGGGACTGTATTATCCGGGGCTCGGCGCCGTCCGCATCGAAGACATGGTGCTCGTCACGAAAGACGGTTGCCGAAATCTCACCAACTTTCCAAAAGTATTCGAACTTGGTGAATGATTTTCAGAGGTAATGCGTCTCTCCTTCACCATCCAGCGCTTCAATCCCGAAACGGACCGCCATCCTCACCAGGAAGACTATCGCCTGGACATCGGACGAGGGACGACCGTTCTGGAAGCGCTGATCCGTATCAAGAACGAACTCGACGGCACTCTCTCCTTGCGCTATTCATGCCGCTCCGCCATTTGCGGATCCTGCGCCATGACTATCAATGGCACGGAGAAACTAGCCTGCCGCACATCGATTCGGAAGGAATTCGAACGCCACGGTAGAATTTCGATCGACCCTCTCCCGAACTTCCCCGTCATCAAGGATTTGGTCGTAGACATGTCCCCATTCTGGGACAAGATTCGCGCCGTCACGCCATGGCTGACGCCCATCACGCATCCCACGAAACGGTATGGTTCATCCGGGCAACTTCGCTTGCTGCCGGACACGTACCAATTTCACAATGTCGATGCCTGCATCATGTGCGGAGCTTGCGTCGCCGCCTGCACGTCGCATGAGGTGTCGCGAGGATTCTTGGGCCCCGCGGCGCTTGCGAAAGCGGAACGCTTCGTCGCAGATCCTCGGGAGCCAGCCGGCGCTAACAGGCCAGACTGACGGCCCTTCAAGAGAGCCATGGCATCTGGGATTGCACACGCTGCAACATGTGCGTTCAAGTGTGCCCTAAAGATGTCCAGCCGATGGAGGCGATTATTCGATTGCGCCGTTCAGCGCTCCAGCATGGCCTGACCGAAACCGAAGGGGCTCGCCACATCACTGGCTTCCTCGATCTTGTCAGACATGAAGGGCGCCTGAATGAAGCGCTGATGCCGCTCAAAGTTCTTGGCATGGATATGCGGCGTCTTGTAAGCGTACTTCCGTTGGGAATACGTATGTGGCTGAAAGGCAAGGTCCCATCACCCTTCGGCCACATCTATCCCGGGAATCGAACAGGTTCGCGCCATCTTTGCCGCCGCCCGCCGTCTGACTCGCCGCGCCTGATAGGGATGTCTGACACATTCCGATCCGGACGCTATCGCGCTGACCGACATCGCCTTGGATGCCGAGGTGAGATTCTCTCCCAGGCCTGTTGACCGCCACGACAGAGGCGCCCTTCTGACAAGTCCGGCTGGTCCGGCCTGCCTCG
The DNA here is from genome assembly GCA_963839785.1 of uncultured Nitrospiraceae bacterium. Classification (GTDB taxonomy): domain Bacteria; phylum Nitrospirota; class Nitrospiria; order Nitrospirales; family Nitrospiraceae; genus Nitrospira_A. The sequence goes on along the minus strand of CAWIWD010000020.1, from coordinate 93,188 downwards.
CCAAACCTGGCGGTAGGACATCGAGATGAAAAAGCCCACATTCCCGCATTTCCCTTCCATGGCTCGGACGACTGAGTGATCTGAAAGATACCTATGGACGTGCGTCTCCGCCGCTTTGCTCTGCCTATCGGGAACCCTCTCCGAGTCGTCCGCATGGCTGTCTCGATGTCCGGCTTGGCGCAAGCAACGGGACCATCGCGAAAGAGCCTGTCCTATATGGTCTTGCCCTGGATCGCGCGGGAATCGCAAAAAAAGTGGCGGAACTGAAATCAATCGGCAATATAAAGGGCTGAGATGAGACCGACACCGTCTACTATGGAACAACGCCAACATCCTCGTTTTCCCGTTCGATTCCACAGTTCATTCAGCTCCGGCAACCTGGTCTCAGGTGACGGGCTCGTAGTCGATTTATCCTTACAGGGCTGCGGCATCCTCAGTTCTATCGACGTCCTGCCTGGCACGATCCTTGAGCTCCGCATGTATCTATCCGGTAATGAGGGGCCCCTCGCAATCGGTGAGGCGGTGGTTCGTTGGTGCCGAGACAGTCGAGTCGGTCTCGAATTCCTTACGATGCAACCGGGTGAATGGGCGCGCCTTCAGCACGTCGTGAAGGAACTCGACCGCCAACCATTCGAACGAACCGGCGAGGATCGGCAGGGCGCCGACACCTAAACAACCCTCTGCGTAGTGGGGAGATTCAGAATGGCTCATGCGTCTGTCAACACATCCCGCTTGCCTCACATATGGCTTCCTGTGATGCTGATCAGTGGTGTCGTGTCATTGCTCTGCGCTGGAGCGCTCTATTTCATCTTGGCACAACATGATCGCTCATTGGTTGCTCACCGCAATGCCGCCGCCATCGCCGCAGTGGACCAGAGCGGGCGGGCTATGGCGCGAACCTTCGCCTGGTTCAGTGAGTCGCTGCTCAGCGAACATCTAGGCACCGTCCAGCAGGCCTTGGAAGGACAGACTCCACCGACCGACATCCTCGACGCCGCCGTGATTACGGAGGACAATCTCATCGTGGCAGCCCGCAATCCTGCCAGCATCGGTCGACAGCTTCAGGATCCGGGGTGGCAGGCGTGCGCGCAAGAGCCAGACAGGATCCGTGTCATTCGGCCTCGAGAAGGGACGCCAGGCACTGATCGTCGTCGAACCGCTGCGGCAGCAGGACCGCATCATCGGGTGGATTCGACTCGTCTTCCCCGCACCGCAAGAGGTCGCCGTAAGATCGAATGAAGACTTGGCGCGGGATGTCGCACTCGCCGTCGTGCCGCTCTTCTTGCTCCTCGCGACGCTGCTGATCCTGACCCTTCGCGGAATTATGAGTCAGGTCCGATCGCTTATCGGAGGCATTCTTCTAGAGGCGATGGATGAGCAGCACGACCGCGTGGCACGGGTCGCGGAGCTGTCAGAAGCGAGTTGATTGCTTTTCAGCGCCGATCCTTATCACGTCCGCCGGTAGGCGTGGCCCGATAGGATCCATGGACGATGGCATAGACCCATGACCGCCATTCATTAAGTACTATTTATCTAGCGCTTCTCCTGAAGTTTGATACTCTCATGCCAAAGCGTCGCAGGCCCAGGACGTTGCCTTCGCCTGCATTGTCACGCACTTCAATCAGGCCCCACCCTGCGATGATCATGATCGTTCGCATTCGGCCGACAATAACTCTATGAGCCAAGCTCGCCCCGTTATCCTGGTCATCGACGACGACCCTGTCGCGCGGCTGTTTGTCCGCAACGCGTTGGAACCAGCCGGTATGGTGGTGGAAGAAGCCGGCGGGGGGCGCGAAGCGCTGCCATTATTCGACCGCTTGAGCCCCGACCTTCTTGTGCTGGATCTCCTGATGCCCGACATGGATGGCTACCTGACCTGCTCCCGGATCCGCTCGATGCCTGGCGGAAAGCGAGTCCCTATTTTGATTCTCACGGGATCGGCTGACGCCAACTCCATCACTCAAGCCTGTGAACACGGAGCCACAAACTTCATCCAGAAACCGGTCAACGCCACGATCCTCTGCCATCATATCCGATACATGCTTAGGACCAGCAACGTCTTGCAGGCGCTCCTCCGAAGCGAATCCCGCCTGGAACTAGCCCAACGCATCGCGCGTATCGGCAATTGGGACTGGAACCCCAGAACGAATCGGTTCGCCATGTCGAATGAGCTGTGTCGCCTGGTCGGCATCCGTCCGTCTGAATTTTCCGGGACCTTCGAGGCGTTTCTGCAGTTCGTTCATCTCGACGACCGCGTGAAGGTGAACGAGGCGCTGCAAAAACTGATCAGCCACCGGACCCCCTGCGATATCGACCATCGGATCGTGTTGCCCAACGGAACGGACTTCACCGTCCATTTGCAGGCTGAGGGAGTGCGCGAAGAGGAAAGCGAGGAGTTGACGATCATCGGCACGACGCAAGATATTACTGAACGGAAACAGGCTGAAAACGCGATCCACCGCCTGGCCTATTACGACAGTCTGACCGGGCTCGCTAATCGTGTGTTGTTCAAAGATCGATTGTCCAATGCGCTCGCCTATGCCGAACGACATCACTTGCACCTGGCGACGCTGTTTATCGACTTGGATCGATTCAAAGTCATCAATGATACGCTGGGACATACCGTGGGAGATCTTTTGCTCACCCAAGTTGCGGAACGGCTGAGTGAATCCGTTCGCCACAGCGACTCAGTCAGCCGGCACGCCGACCACGAGCCGTCCCATGCGCTTGCCCGTCTTGGAGGGGATGAATTCACCATTCTTCTGACCACGCTGCCGCAGCCGGAGGACGCCGGCCGGGTGGCGCGTCGAATTTTCGACCTACTGGCTAATCCGTTCATCATCGACGGTCACGAAATCTTTGTCTCGGCGAGCATCGGCATTTCTATTTATCCATCGGACGGCACGACCGTCGAGGCCCTGCTGAAAAATGCCGACTCCGCGATGTACCACGCGAAGGAGCAAGGCCGGAACAACTGTCAATTTTATTCCTCGGGATTGAATGCCGCAGCGGCTACAAGGCTGGACCTCGAAAGTGACCTGCGGCGCGCACTGGAACGCGAGGAATTCGTCGTCTATTACCAACCCAAACTGAACATTCATTCCCGACATATATTGGGGGCGGAAGCCTTGGTGCGATGGAAACACCCGAAGCGCGGGCTCGTGCCACCCGGGGTCTTCTTAAATGCCGCGATTGATACGGGACTTATCCGCCCAATGGATGAGTGGGTGCTTCGCGAGGCCTGCCGGCAAGTGAAGGCGTGGGAACAGGCCGGTCTTCCGGCCATAACGGTATCCGCCAATGTCTCCAACTCATTATTCCACGGACGGACGTTACCGGGAACCGTGGCCGACGCTCTCCGCGACTCCGGCCTCCATCCCTCGCAGCTCGAATTGGAATTGACTGAATCCATTGCCATGCGAGACGTCGAGGCCTCCGTGACGATGCTCGAAGGTCTCCGCACGATGGGCGTGCGCCTCTCCATCGACGACTTCGGGACCGGCTATTCCTCTCTTAGTTACTTGCAGCGATTTCCGCTCAGCCGGCTGAAAATCGATCAGTCGTTCGTCCGAGACCTACTCACGAACGAGAACAACGCCAAGATCACCCGAGCCATCATCGCCATGGCGCACAGCCTGAATCTCTCGGTGTTAGCAGAAGGGGTGGAAACGGATGCGCAGCTCACTCGTTTGCGGGAAGAAGGATGTGATGAGGTTCAGGGATATTTATTCAGCCGCCCTGTATGCGCCTCAGAGTTTGAAGCCTTGCTCAGGATCGATGCCGGTGCCCGTACAGCAGCGTGATATTGATGCGCCGGTTGGAGAGCCCCTCCTTGAATGCGATGTCATCGGTTTCGTGAAACAAATCTGAGTTGAATAACACCGCCCTGTTAGCGCGATATGGAATCTTGATTTCCTGCGCCGTCTGCTCTTTCAACCACTCGTAAATCTTGCCGCGGTTTCTGTCGCTGTTGTACGTTTTGAAATCCCACTCCCTTGGCGCTTCCTTATCCCAGACCACCAGACCGCCGCTGTCAGGATTCAGATTCGCGTCGTCCGGCGTGATCCAGAAGTTCACATTGACCGCAGCGGCATCGGCATGGATATTCAACCCTCGCCTGGCGCTATCGTGTTTGAAGGCCCAGGCCTGCGTCAGGCGATGGTCGCCGAAGATACGCGGCAGCCGAGTCCGCAGCTCCTCCGCGATTTGCAGCAGCAGGGGAGAGGCGAACCCATCGCCGAGAAAAGCGCCGATATATCCGTTTTCATAGTCTTTCTTCCAAATCGTCGAGGTCCAGCAGAAGTGCCGCAACCGCCGCAAGGCCTCCTCTGTCAGCAGTCCATCAATGTAGGTGACTTCAGGCCGTTTCGCATAATAGCGAGATTCGATCTCCGCGACATCCAGGCCGGGGCTCAAGGCGCCTTCTGCAATGGCCTCGCAGGGCGCGACGTACAGCAATCGGTTGAACGACGTCGCGATGGGTTGAACATCGGCAGGCGAGCAACGTCAAACGATTTGCGGACGCCGTGATGCCTGCGGGCGACGACTCCATGTTCGTCTGCGCGTGACGCAATGCGTCAGAGTAGGGGCGGCATTCCTGGCCGACCAGACGCGACTCAAGCAGGTAGTGGACCTGCTCGGCATCATGCTTGAGCCGGGAGCGAAAGACCGTGCTGTCGGTGACCGGACGCCCATGATCATGTTTGATCCGAGCCGTGTCGGCAAAACAACGCAGCGCACGAGGCATGTCCCCATGCCAGATCGCGGCAATCCCGAGGTTATAGAGTGCTGTCCCATAGCCAGGGAGAATCTCAAGCGCCCGTTCGAAGCAACGGATGGCTTCATCCAGGTGACCTTGATCCATCAAAACCAGCCCTAGATTATTCTGGGCCTCGGCATGGGTGGGCTTCAGCACGATGGCCCGCCGGTACGCCTCTGCGGCGGCCTCCAGCCGACCCTGCGCCTTGAGGACGACGCCGAGATTGTTGTGCGCTTCCGCATGATTCGGGTTGATCGCGAGCGCCTGCTCATACGCCGCCTGCGCCTCCGCCGGTCGTCCCATGTCTTGGTAGGCATTCCCGAGATTGGTGCGGGGTTCGAGGTAGCGTGGATTCAGCCGGATGGCCTCGGTGTAAGCTTGGACAGCCTCGGCAGGCAGGCCGGCGCGTTGCAGCACGACCCCGTGGTTGAACTGATAGACCGGATTATGTGGATCGGCGGCACAGGCACGAGACAGCCACCCGATGGCCTCTTTCACGTTGCCTCGCCGATAGGTAAGAAGACCCAACCCATGCAGGGCATCCGGTTGAGCCGGCGCGTGGTCCAGCATCAAACGATACGCCCGTTCGGCCTCATCGAGCCGACCGGACTGATGATGCATCTGCGCCTCGCGAAGCAGGACCGATGAGGCGGCCGAGCGATCCATGCTCCCGGCTTTGCGAGCATGGATTTTTTCTTCGCGCCGGCGCTCTTCACGATTCACAACAGCTCCTCCAGCAACGGCGTAACCAGCCGGCTGAGAGAGTAGCGTACATGCGTGGTCGGGGTCAAAGATGGAGAGAGGCGACGAGCCTAGGCAGCCTGCGTCGTATTATTCAGCTTACGGCGTTGCCCAAGAATATCGAGGGCGGCCACGCGGTAGGCTTCGGCAAAGGTGGGAAAGCTGAATATGGTCTCGATAAACCGATCGATGGTCGCGCCATCTTGCAACGCCATCTGCCCGAGATGAATCAACTCGGTCGCATCCTCGCCCACAATCTGCACCCCCAGCAAACGCTCTCCCGAAGGGTCGGCGACGAGCTTGAGGAGTCCATCGCAGGCGCCTGTGATTTGCCCTTTGGCAATTTCCATAAAAGGCGCGCGGCCTACCAGAGGATGATGATAACGCGCGCCCGCCTGCTCCTCATCCAGCCCGATGGACGCGAGCTCAGGAATGGTATAGATCCCGATCGGCACCTGGTGGCTGGAGTCTCCCACCGGCAGACCCAGCGCGAAACTCACGGCGCGACGGCCTTCCTCCATCGCCTGAGACGCCAGGGCCGGAGGCCTGCCCAACATGTCGCCGGCCGCATAAATGTGCGGCACCAGGGTTTGCCCGGATTCGTTGACGGGAAGGTAGCCCTTGGAATCCAAAGACAATCCTGCCGCCTCAAGATTCAAGTCTTCTACGTTCGGCTGCCGGCCCAATGCCACCAACATTTTTTCACTCTTGACCGCCATCCCGTTGTCGAGTCTTGCGACGACGGAGGACACGCCATCCCACGAGACCTCTTTGACGGTGTGCCCGGCATAAAACCGTCCGCCTTGTCGTTCGAGGCTACGCTGAAACACGTCCACGACCTCCTTGTCCAGGAAGGCGAGTGGCCGTTTGGCCCTGTCGATAATTGTGACTTCAACCCCTAACAGGGCAAACATCGCGGCATATTCACAGGCGATGACGCCGCCACCTAAGACCGTCAAGGACTGCGGGAGGTAAATCATCGAGAGGATCGAATCACTATCGAGCACATGCTCATGATCGATCGGAATCTCAGGAATCGAACGGGGGCGTGAACCTGTCGCCAGCACAATGGTATCGGCCCACAGCGTCTGACAGGCGCCGTCCACCGCTTCCAGCTGCACTTCATGCGGCGAAAGCAGGCGGGCGCGGCCGTGCCGATAGGTCACGCCGTTACGCGCCAATTGATTGGTCATGTAACACTCGTGCGCCTTCACCACCTCGTCCAGTCGATGCAGCAACACGGACATGGGCAAATCCATGCGCAAGCGCCCTTCGAACACCTCGGTCGATCGCTTGAGACGCTCGAACTGGACGGCCGTTTCACGGAGTGTCTTGCTGGGAATCGTTCCGCGATAGACGCAGTTGCCGCCGACGCCCTGTTCCTGCTCGATCAAGACCACGCGCTTGCCGGCCTTCGCGCCCTGAATCGCCGCCTTCTGTCCTGCCGGACCGCTGCCGATTACGACAATGTCATAGGCGTGGGCGGACTTCATAACGGCATCGCCTCCACCACTTTTTTAACCTGGTCCTTGAGCGCCAACAGCGCCTCAATATCTTTCGGGTACAGGTTCAGGTCGGCGAAGACCCCATGATCGCGCACCGCTTCCTCCGTGAAGCCCTCAGGATCGAGAAAATGCCGTGCCAACCGATCGGCCAGACAGGTCGTCATGCATTCTTGTTTCGCCGTTTTGGAATGTTGATAGTCGGCATGAAAACCAATCGATTCCACCACCGGAGGCGGAAGTCCCCAATCTTCAGCCACGAGGAGGCCCACTTGAGTGTAATAGCCCTCCAACAATTGATGCAGCAGCTCTCGTGACATGGGAATGCCTTTTTCCTTCGCCAGCACGACCAAGGTCTGCAACACGACAGGCTTCCCGATCCCGTGCAGCAGTCCGCAGAGATAGGCGCTTTCGACGTTGAATCGGCGCATGCGCGCAATCTCTTTTGCATAGGCCCCGCTGGCGAGCGAATGCTGCCAGAGGCGCTTCACATCCGCATCCCATCCCGGCACCTTGAATGCGCTCCCTTTGATCGAAGCGGAAAATGCCAATTCGGACATCAGGTTCATACCCAGCATCGATACGGCATGTTGGAGCGAAACCACCGGATTGCGGGTCATATAGGCCGGGGAGTTCGCGATTCGAATGACATGCGCAGCCAAGGCTTGATCCTGGTGGATGAGGGCGGCAAGTTTGGCCGCCTCGGCATTCGGATCGTAGACCATGCCCAGAATCCTGCTGGCCACCTGGGGGAGGAGCGGCAGCTCAATCGCCCCCTTTTGAATGCGTTCGATCAAGAGCTGTTCCAATGGCCCGGTCGATGCCGCGTCTGTCGCCTGGGGAAATTCAGCGCTCATAGGCTCACACACATAGGAGGGTGGTTGGATGTCTGCGTTGTAGATCCTTTTCGGCTCATTCGATAGAAAACCTTAACGACCGGTGGACTGATGAGGCAAAGGACAACCGCATGGTGATGAAGGTATACTGCCGACTGCGGCAGAGCGTAGCGTCTGGCGCCCAGCGAAGGAGGGAAGAGAGGGACGATGACCCTAGTACGAATCATGCTTCTACTTTGTGCCATGAACGTCCTGCTGACGATGGCGGACGGTCCGGTAGCCGCCGGCGACCAGCAGACCTCGACGACCGACAAGGTTCTGCGGGAGGCCAAAGAGGCTCTTGAGGCCACTAAGCAATACACGCTCCAGCAGAAAGAGGCCTTCGAGAAGACGGTTCAGGTCGAACTGAACGAGTTGCAGCCCAAGATCGCGGAGCTCCAAAAGAGGACAAGCGCCGCCTCCGCGGAAGCCCGAAAGGATTTGCAGAAGGCCATTCAGGATCTTGAAAAAAAGAGGGACGAGGCCCGGAGAAAGCTCGAAGAAGTCAACGAATCATCCAGCTCGGCTTGGAGCTTGTTCAAAGACGGTATGACCGCCGCGGTGGAAGATCTGAAGAAGAGTTACCAAGAAGCGGTGTCAAAACTTCCATAGGGCCTGCCGGCTCGCTAGCCATTGTTTTCGATGAGCCATCCAAAACTGTCGATAGACATTCCATCCGTCTCCAGCCCACGACAGGATGTTTCAAGATGACTGGGTTTGCAGCACATAGATTGCCGTCCATCCCGCTCACCCCTGCTCATACTGTTCATCGAGAGGCAAAATGGGTTATGTTGATACACAGAGCTTGAGTGTGAGGCGACCGAATCGATGCCGCTAAAATTTGCTCTCTATCCCGGTTGCGCAGCCAAAGGCGCCACCCCTGAGCTCTATCAATCCACCATGGCCATCATCGGCCGGTTAGGCATCGAGGTCGTCGAACTCGCCGCGTCTTCCTGTTGCGGCGCCGGCGTAATCGGCGAAGCCGATCCAGACCTGGCACTCGCATTGAACGCCAGGAACTTTGCGCAGGCGGAACGGCTTGGTCTCGATGTCATGACGATCTGCGGCACCTGCCAGGGGGTGATGAGCGCAGCGAACCGGCGCCTGAAAAATGAACCAGCCACACTTGATCGAATCAATAAGATTCTCGCGCAGGACGGGATCAATTACCACGGCGGGGTACAGGTCAAGCATCTCCTCTGGATTGCGGTTCGGGACCTCGGTCTCACCCGCGTGGCAGAGACGGTCCGATCTCCGTTCCGCGACTTTCGCATCGCCCCGTTTTACGGCTGTTACATGCTTCGGCCATCCTGGGAACTGGGGTTTGATGATCCCGAAAATCCCACCTCATTGGAACAGATCATTCGGGCAGTCGGCGGGGAGCCGGTCGCCTATGCGGGCCGGACCAAGTGTTGCGGGTTCCCTATTATCCTTGAAAAGGAGGCCATCGCCGTCGCCATGGCCGGGGCCAATATGAAAGACGCACGGGACCACGGCGCCGACTTCATGGTGACCCCCTGTCCGCTCTGCCATATGAGCTTGGATATCTACCAGGAGCGGGCCGGACACGCCGTCAAGACCGCTCTGAACCTGCCCATTCTCCATTTGCCGCAGTTGCTTGGTCTTGCGATGGGAATTCCGGCGCAGGATTTGGGACTGTCGCGGCACCTCATTTCCGTCGACAGCGTCCTCACGCGGCTTCATCGCAACACTCAGAGTAACCTTTTGCCAGCGGAGCCGAAGACATGAAGGTGATTGCCCTCTCCGATTTTCAGCAATTCAGTGCCGAGAAGATGAAGAAAAATAACCTCTTTCAGACGCCCAGGTTTTTCTGCGACATCTACTGCTTTGAACCTGGCCAGGAACAGAAGGGCCATGTTCACGGCGAGCAAGATAAGGTCTACCTTGTCCTGGAAGGGCAGGGCATATTTCAGGTTGGGTCAGAGAAGCAGATCTTAGGGCCAGGGCAGGGTACCATGGCTCCAGCCGGCGATGAACATGGGGTCATGAACCACACAGACGGACGGCTCAAGGTGTTGGTATTTGTCGCGCCCAATCAAGCCTGAATTCAATCGGCACTCACGTTCCAGGTTGAGGCGCCATCCCAGTCCCTCGCTTCTGCCCGGTCCACCGCGTCAATGGTGAACGGTTCGGCCCACCAGGAATACTATCGCCAATAGGGTGAGCGCCATGTAGAGAGAATCGCAAGCGCAGTTCAATGCGGTGGCGAGGGAAGGCTTGCGGAAATGCAGGACTTCATGATGGCAACGAGGCATTGGGTCCCGGACGTCACCGTCCCTGTCGCAGCGACGCTCAGTTCTTCCGGCGTAACGTCTCCCTGTGCGATATCCACGAGCACGTGGTCAGGTACGCTTTCCAGATCGACATAGCTGACGCCGGGAACCTGCGTCAGTGCCGCGCGGATGGACAGGCGTTGAGAGGAACAGTCTGGTCCTGACAACGAAAGCGCCACGCGCTCTTGAGAGGTTTCCGCAGCGGCCGAGTTCACAAACCTTCCACGGCCAGAAGCATGCAACACAGTCTCATTACAGGATATCGCATAGGCATCTTCCGAGAGCCAGCACGCGTGGGCAAATCTTTTTTTCGTGTTCCTGACTCCGGTCGGCCAGCCGGCCCTGACGGGCCGGCTGGCCAGAGAACCTCCTAAGGCTCCTTCACTCCGCTGATTCCCGTCTGTGGCGTTTTCAATTCCCAAGGCACCATCGGCATCAATGGCGCCGGCTTCGCATCCGGCCCAGCCAGCAACACGGCGATGGCTCCGCGTAGCGCGCCCGTCAGCGAATGGGTGACGATCGGATAGGCTCCGGCGGAATCCACTACCACGTCGAACGTCGCGGCGCTGCCCGGTCCGACCACGTAGGTTTGGACACCCTTCAGATTATTGGCGGGATTACCGCTCTCATACACGTTATCCCAAATCTCTCCAATCGGGTGCAGGGCGGAAAATTCATTGGGCCCGGCATTGACGAAATAGATGCGGACCCGTTCGCCCGGCTTGGCGTCCAGCTTGCCTCCGCCGGTCACGAATGGGTGGTATTTGAAGATACCGCCATTGAACAACATGCCGTCGAATTTGCGATCGAACATGGCCTGCACATCATTCGGATTCTTAAAATACTCGGACTGCACGAGGACATACTCCCGATCCGCCTTCGGCCACACTTTGGCGTCCTTCGGATCGACGATGACGGCCCCGAACATACCGCGCGCCACATGTTGGATCATAGGAGGCGCACCGCAATGATAGAAAAATACTCCCGGTCTTTTGGCAACGAACGTGAAGCTGATCGATTCGCCCGTATTGATCGCCCGGTAACTTTTCAGGAAATCAATTTCCGCTGCGTGGAAATCCATCGCGTGTGGGTTCTTGTTAGTTTCGGGATTCGTCAAGGTGAAATTGATGGTATCGCCTTCCGTCACCCGCACGACCGGACCCGGAAACTGTCCGTTAAAGGTCCATGCGGCATACTTCTCACCCCCGCCGTCGATGACAATGTCCGTCTCCACGGCTGTCATCTTGATATCGTGGGTCTTCGCCTGAATGGGCAATGCCATGCTGGCCATGACTCCTAATGCCACCGCGAGGACCAACGCTGACCTACATCGGCCGCGTCTGTGATCGTGCAGACTTGTCTGTTCTTCCATTCCCGCCTCCTGTAATTCGATTGACTCACTCTGCGTCTGTGCAACTAAGTCTTCGGATGTCGTCTGGGCAACGTTCCAAGCCTTTCTCCAGGTCTGCACCATACGCAGGACTGAGGCAATAAAACATGACAATTGTCATGTTTTACAGAATTAGTCTCTCTGTCGTGAAAATAATTACGTGGAAGCGAGGTGCTTGAGTCGGGGAAGGTCGCGAATGACGAGGCGGGCGGCGGTACCGGAAACCAGCCGATCTTTTTTGAAGCGCGCCATGATCCGGATGGCCGTTTCGGTGGTCACCCCCACCATATTGGCCATATCTTGGCGCGTGAGCCGGACAGACAACCGGATTCCATTGTGAGTCCTGCACGCCGCTGCGCTCGGCCAAGCCTACCAATAGGGACGCCAGTCGTTGGTCTGCGCTGTCCAGCGCCAAGACCTTGGCTTTTTCTTGCGCTTCATTGAGACGGTTGCCCAGATAACGGATCACTTCCATCGCCGCATCGGGATTTGCCCGCAGCATCTTGAAATAGGCCTCTTTCTTCATCCGTAGCACACTGACGTCGCCCATCGGCTGCGCCGTTCCCGGATGAGAGGCCCCATCAAAAGCCGAGGCATCACAACAAAATAAATCGCCGGGCATGAGTACCTTCAGCGTGCATTCCTTCCCGTCGAGAGAGGATTTGACACACTTGACGGACCCTTCCTTGACGATATGGAAGTATTCGGTGGGGTCGCCTTGTCGGAAAATGTACTGGCCCTTCTCATATCGGGTTTCCGTCATTTCGCCCAGGACCTGTTGACGATCCTGAGCGCTGAGGATTTTGAGGAGGGGAATCTGATTCAGTCCCAGAGGGATCTCGCCGTCGGGCTGATCAGCGGAGGATGGCTTTGACGGCTTCGACAATGGAGCGTACTCCGATTCCGAAATGATCAACGAGTTCATCCGGTTTTCCGCTCCGCGGAATCTCGCGGACGGCCAGCTTCTGAACGCGCACGCCCTCTAGCGCCAGCGCGCTGAGAACCGTATCGCCGATTCCACCATGGGCGTAATGATCCTCGACCGTCAAGAAGCGACCACCCGTCGCCCGGGCACAGGTGAGGAGCGTCTCACGGTCGACCGGCACAATGCTGTACAGGTCGACCACGCGCGTGGCAATTCCTGCGGCCTTCAACTGGTCGTGCGCCTTCAGCGCTTCGAAGAGAGTCACGCCTGCCGCGACGATCGTCAACTTATCATCAGCGCTCTGACGCACGACCTTCGATCCGCCGACGCGGAAGGTTTCGTCAGGACCATAAATCACTGCCGTCTTCGGTCGGCCGGCGCGAAGATAGACCATTCCCTTGTGGGCCGCGGCAATTTCGACCAGCTTGTACATCGAGAGGGCATCCGAGGGATAGAGGACCGTGACCCCTGGCTGCGTCGACATCATGGCCAAGTCTTCCAGCCCCATCTGTGACGGACCGTCCTCACCGATGCTGACTCCGACGTGCGTCCCGACCAATTTGATGTTCGACTGGCTGATGGCCGCCATCCGGATGAAGTCATAGGCGCGCGTGAAGAATGCGGCAAAGGTGGCGACAAACGGAATTTTTCCACAGGCGGCGATGCCCGCCGCAGCGCCCAACATATTTTGCTCGGCAATAAAGTTTTCGAGAAAGCGGTCAGGGAAGCGCTTCCCGAACTTTTCACTGTAGGTGGAATTCTTGACGTCGGCATCAAGGGCAACGACGAGTGGATTTGCCTCGCCGATCGCCAGCAACGCGGCGCCGAAGGCTTCGCGAGTAGCCGCGGAATCTCCCAACTTATACGGTGCTGGAGCCATCGTTCCCTTGGAGGGGGCGGGAGCCTTGCCCGTGGTCGGCAGCATGATGTCCAGCTGAGCCGACGTGGGCTTGAGCTGGCGCGTCAATTCATCAAGGGCCTTCTGAGTCTCTTCCCCCTTCTTCAAGGGCTTCCCGTGCCAGTCCGGCAGATTTTCAATGAATGAAATGCCGTGCCCCTTAAAGGTTTTCGCCAGTAAGATCGTCGGCCGCCCTTTGGTTCGTCCCGCCTCTTCGAACGCCGCCAGGAGTGCGCCGATGTCATGTCCATCCACCACGATGGCATGCCAACCGAATCCAGCCCAACGGGCGCGATAGGCTTCCATATCATGTTGCAGCATGGTGGGGTCGCTCTGGCCCAATCGATTGACGTCGATAATCGCGCAGAGGTTATCCAAACCGGCGTGGCGAGCCACTTCAGCCGCCTCCCAGACCGACCCTTCCGCGGATTCACCATCGCCCATCAAAACATAGGTTCGGTAGTCCGTTTTATCGATTGACTTGGCATTAAAGGCGAGACCGACTCCGGCGGGCAGCCCTTGCCCCAACGACCCGGTCGCCATGTCGACGAACGGCAGGCGGGGAGTCGGATGCCCTTCGAGATCGGAGGTAAGAGTGCGCAGCTTGAGCAGCTCGGACTTTGGAAATAGCCCGGCCTCCGCCCACGCTGCATACAGCAATGGCGCCGCATGACCTTTTGAAAGTACGAATCGATCGCTATTGAGCAGCTTGGGATTCTTCGGGTCATACCGCATCACCGAGAAAAACAAGACCGCGACGATGTCCGCAGCTGAGCAGCAACTGGACGGATGACCGCTCCCGGCTTCGCTCGTCGCCTTCACACTCTCGATGCGGAGTTGTGTGGCCTTGTTGGATAGCACGGTCAAGATCTCAGGCGTGGCTGCAGTGGCGGTCGAGGAAGTCATGCGCGATCCTTTCAAGGTCGGAACTGATGGGTGAACGACAGGAAGAACAGAACGGCTCTCACTCGTGTGAAGCTAACAAAAGGTCTGCGAGGAGTCAATGAAGGCCTCCACCGCATTCGTCCGCTTGAGCGTTCCGCAATTCTTGACAGAGTGGAGGCAACTCGCTAAGATCCACTCGCCTTTAATGCTCATCCTGTGAGGTGGGTAAGGAGCTCATGATCATGGTGCACGGCAGCCAGCCGTCGAACTGTCAGGACCTTCTCATCCAAACCGGTGGGAAGGTTTTTTTATGTCGCCAGGCCAGGGAGCGGTCATGACGAACCAGGCGAGCGCAAGCAAACGAGAGGAACGGGTCGTGATGGATGCCGGCGATGTCGCGCGCGCCTTGACCCGCATCGCGCATGAAATTTTGGAACGTAACAAGGGCATCAAGGATCTGGCGTTAGTTGGCATCCGGACAGGCGGCGTGCACTTGGCGCACCGGCTGGTACGCCGCATACAAGATATTGAAGGCTCTCAGATCCCCATCGGGGAACTGGATATCACGTTGTATCGAGACGACCTCTCGCTGCGAAAGGACCAACCGGTCCTCCGGAAAACATCAGTGCCATTCAAGATCTCCGATCTTAAGGTAGTCCTGGTCGATGATGTGCTTTTCACCGGTCGGACGATACGCGCCGCCATGGATAGTCTGATCGATCTGGGACGGCCGGCTGAAATTCAATTGGCGGTACTGGTCGATCGAGGCCATCGACAGTTGCCGATCAAGGCGAACTATATCGGAAAAAATATACCGACGTCCCGCGATGAAGCCATCCACGTCTCTCTCGAAGAGAACGGGGAAGAAGACCGCGTCGTGATTCTGAAAACGTAATCGGAGACATTGCCGTGGGGCTCAAGCGGAAAGACCTGCTTAGTTTGACCGTGCTGTCGGCGGCCGACATCACCTTGATCCTGGACACGGCGGACTCCTTCAAAGAAGTCTCAGGACGAGAAATCAAGAAGGTGCCGGCATTGCGCGGCAAGACCGTCGTGAACCTCTTTTTCGAGCCCAGCACGAGAACCAGGACCTCGTTTGAATTGGCCGCCAAACGGCTGAGCGCTGATGTCATCAATTTTTCTCCCTCTTCCAGCAGTGTCGTGAAGGGCGAAACGTTGTTGGACACCGCTCGCAATATCGAAGCCATGCAGGCAGACATCATCGTCCTGCGGCATCCTTCGGCCGGCGCAGCCGAGACCCTTGCGCGCGGCGTGAAATCATCCGTGATCAATGCCGGCGACGGGTGGCATGAACATCCCACACAGGCCTTGCTGGACCTGTACACGATTCGCGGCCGGGGGATGGGGTTCGCGGGCCTTCGCGTGGCGATTGTCGGCGATGTGGCCCATAGCCGCGTGGCCCGTTCGAACATCTTTGCTTTAACGAAACTCGGAGCAGAGGTGCGGGTGGTGGGTCCTCCGACCATGATTCCCTTGCACATCGACCAGCTCGGCGTGCGGGTCTACCACAACCTGGACGAAGCCCTTCGAGGGGTCCATGTGATCATGATGTTGCGCCTCCAACTGGAGCGGCAGGGCCGGGCACTGTTTCCGACGATCCGTGAATATGCGCGGCAGTACGGATTGACAAGTGACCGGGTGAAACTCGCGGAGCCGGGCGCCATCGTCATGCATCCCGGTCCGATCAATCGAGGCGTCGAAATAGCCCCGGATGTGGCGGACAGCATTTCATCCGTCATTCTGGATCAGGTGGCGAACGGCGTTGCCGTCCGCATGGGCATTCTCTATCTCATGTCCGGATCGGGATAAGAACGGCTGCACAAATGTTCTCTTTTTCCATAACTTTTTTCCTCTCATGAGTGAACGATGACCATACTGATTCAAGGCGGGCACGTGATCGACCCAGGACGGTTCAACGGCATCGCGGATGTCTTGATCGAGGACGGGAAAATTTCAGCGGTCGGGCCGAGCCTCCCGGCGCCGGCCGGTGCGACCGTCATTCGAGCGGCCGGGCAGCTGGTCCTTCCCGGCTTCGTCGATCTCCACGTGCACTTTCGAGAGCCAGGTTTCGAATACAAAGAAACCATTCAGTCGGGCACCGCAGCGGCCGTCGCAGGGGGCTTTACGACTGTCTGCGCCATGCCCAACACCAACCCCGTGAACGATAATCAGTCGGTCACCGAATTTATGCTGGATCGAGCGCGAGCCGCCGGCAATGGCCCATCTCTACCCGATCGGCGCCATCACCAAGGGGTCGGAAGGCAAAGAGCTGGCGGAGATCGGAGACCTGCGCCGCGCCGGTTGTGTCGCGATTTCAGACGACGGGAAACCGGTGATGAACAGTCTCGTCATGCGGCGGGCTATGGAATATGCGCGCGCCTTCGATGTGCCGGTCGTCGATCATTGCGAGGATTTGCACCTCTCAGAGGGCGGTTGCATGAATGAGGGGTTGCTTTCGACTGAGCTCGGTTTGCCTGGGATTCCCTCAGCGGCGGAGGATGTGATGGTGGCGCGTAATGTGTCACTCGCCGAGCTCACCGGAGCCCGGCTGCATCTGGCTCATATCAGCACCGCTGGTTCGGTGCGCATGGTGCGAGAGGCGAAATCACGCGGCCTCAAGGTCACGGCTGAGGCCTGTCCTCATCATTTTACCCTTACCGAAGAGCTCACACGCGGATACAACACCCACGCGAAAATGAATCCTCCGCTCAGGACATGGCAAGACGTGCAGGCCATCAAGGAAGGACTCCGTGACGGGACCATCGACGTCATCGCCACCGACCATGCTCCGCATGCGACACAAGAAAAACAGCAAGAGTTTACTGAGGCGCCGTTCGGGATTGTCGGGTTGGAAACCGCGTTGTCGCTGACACTCGCGCTGGTCGAGGAAGGTGTGCTCACGATCGAATCGGCCGTTGAGAAACTCGCGACGGCACCGGCCAAAGCTTTCAGCCTCGATGCCGGCACCTTGGCGGTCGGCGCTCCGGCCGACGTGGCCATTGTCGATCAACACAGGCAGTGGGAAGTGGACCCTTCACGGTTCCGCTCCAAAAGTCGCAATACGCCCTTCGCCGGGTGGAAGGTGAAGGGGCGAGTGATGACGACGATCGTGGCTGGCCGAGTAGTCTTCGAACTTGACCAGCCCGGCCGACAGGCCTAGCGAGGCCATTGAAATAGAGCTTCGTAATTTCGAGACGACAGTTAGTGTGCCCGCAGAGGTTCAAAGGCCGTCCAGCGAGGCGCACGGCGCGAGGAATAATGAGCGCCACGTTTGTGCGAGCCGGTGAGCGGGCAGTATCCTAAGCAAACTGGAGCTTGTTCACTACCTGGAGTCTCGGAGGTTCACGACGCGCTCAATTAAATAAAGCGCGTCACATGTGTGAACGCCGAAGAGATTGTGGGGAGGCAATGTTTGCGAGAACAAAGCCGGCGGACTTTTTCAAGATCATGTCAGGAGCGCGGATTGTGCGACAAGGACTGATCGCCTGCATCACCTGCGAGTTGCTCGCCCTGGCCATTTGGATCGGCGGCCTCGTGGTGCTCGTCGCAGCCGTGATTCCGGCGGTATTCAATACCTTCGGCGGACAAGATACGGGCGGCTTTTTCCTGACAAGGGCCTTCGACGGGTATAATCGGTTGGTGCTGGGCGCGGCGGCGGTGTTGACCTTGGGGATTCTGTGGCGGGCCCGGCTCGTTCAGCAAGGCAAGGGGGACGGTGAAATTTCCCGAACGGAATGGCTGCTGCTTGGAGGAATGCTTTTCACGGCCGGGGTGATCACGTTTGTGCTGCATCCCCAGGCCGCAGCGTTGCAAGCTCAGGCCTTCGCCTCTAAAGGCGAGGCGGTGAGGAAGGCGGCCTTCGAAGCGTTCTTTCAGATGCACAAACCCATGCGAATTCTGTATATCGTAAATGTGGGGCTCGGCATCGCATTGCTGACCGTGCGCGTGCGATCATGGATTTCCCGTTAAGGAGTGAAGGTGAAGAAAGCGATTCTAGCACTCGCTGATGGGACATGGTTCGAAGGGCGAGCCTTGGGAGCGGAAGGCGAGACCGGCGGCGAAGTCGTGTTCAACACGGCCATGACCGGATATCAGGAAGTGCTGACCGATCCGTCCTACCACGGTCAGATCGTAACCATGACCTCTCCACACATCGGAAACTATGGCGTGACCCCCGAAGACGTCGAGTCAGGTCGCATCTGGGCGGAAGGATTTGTGGTCAAGGAATCCAGCCGGGTGGCGAGCAATTGGCGTAGTAGGGGGACACTGCAGGAATATTTGCAGAGGGCCAACATCGTCGCAATCGAAGGAATCGATACCCGAGCGCTCACCACGCACCTGCGAGAAAAAGGCGCGCAAGCAGGCGTGATTTCGCACATAGATATGGATCCTCACCGTGTAGCGGAGAAGGCTCGGCAAATGCCAAGCATGATTGGCCGAGATCTAGCCACCACGGTATCCTGCGAACGGAGCTACCCCTGGACCACTGGAACCGGTGACTGGGCACCGAAGCTGGAGATGCCCGCCGCCGCAGCCTCGTCCACACCACGGTCTACCTGGCGTGTCGTGGCCTACGATTTTGGAATCAAACAGAATATTTTGCGCCGACTGGTGGATATCGGCTGTGACGTGACCGTGGTGCCGGCCGCCACCGCCGCCCAGGATGTCTTGGCCCTTCACCCACACGGGGTGTTCCTGTCGAATGGTCCCGGCGATCCGGAAGGCGTGCCCTACGCCATGACCGCACTCCGCGGGTTAATCGGCCGCTTACCGATTTTTGGCATTTGCCTGGGGCATCAGTTGCTCGGCCTGGCACTAGGCTTCTCCACCTATAAATTAAAGTTCGGTCATCATGGCGCGAACCACCCAGTCATGGATCTCCGAACGGGAAAAGTCGAAATCACCTCTCAGAACCATAACTTCGGCGTCCGCTTTCCGACCGCTCGATCTCAGGGTGGACAGCAACCATCGATCGCAGACACGCCGTTCGGTCGGGTGCAGTTGACTCACGTCAGCCTCAATGATGGATCCGTCGAGGGGATGGTGTGTCTCGACCGCCCGGTGTTTTCCGTGCAATATCATCCGGAAGCCTCGCCGGGCCCACACGATTCCGCCTATCTCTTTCAGCAATTTGTCGACTTGATGGAGACACACCATGCGTAGCCTTTGGCCCCTTTGTAGTGCGTTCCTTGTCCTGGCACTCGCTCTGATGCAGGCAGCCTGTGTAACCATCAACCTGCCGCCGGGACCGGGCACGCTTGAAGAACATAAGGTCAGTGGAAGTGGCAAGGACAAAGTCCTACTCATGGATATTTCCGGTGTGATCAGTTCAGACAACAAGGACGGTTTTTACACCACGCCTGGCATGCTGTCGACCGTCAAGGAGGAATTGGAGCGCGCGGAAAAGGATGAGCGAGTCAAGGCGATTGTACTCCGAATCAACAGTCCGGGCGGCACGGTGACTGCGTCCGACATCATTTACCATGAATTGAAAACATTCAAGGCGACTCGAAAGATTCCGGTGGTAGCCTCCATCATGGATGTCGGTGCCTCAGGCGGTTACTATATCGCGGCCGCAGCCGACACGGTGCTGGCTCATCCCTCTTCCGTCACGGGCAGCATCGGCGTCATCATGCTGACCGTCAACGCCAAGGGACTCTTGGAAAAGGTCGGCGTCGAGACGAATGCCGTGACCTCGGGACCACGCAAAGACATGGGGTCACCGTTCCGAACGATGTTGCCGGAGGAGCGCGCAATTTTCCAAAGTGTGATCGATGGGTTTTATCAGCGCTTTCTTCAGATCGTGCAGGATGGACGACCCAACTTGTCCGGCGACACGATTAAAAAACTCGCTGATGGCCGCATCTATTCCGGCGAGCAGGCAAAAGCGTCAGGGTTGGTCGACGAAATCGGGTATCTTGAGGACGCTGTGGAAGTCGCCAAGAAAAAGGCCGGTTTGACGGACGCGCGCGTCGTCACCTATCGCCGACCCGGCGAATACCAAAATAACATCTACTCGCGTATCGTCGCGCCGGCGCCGAGTCTGGCTAATCTGGCGACCATCGACTTGTTGTCGATGGTCAGAGGCGGGTCGCCCCAATTTATGTATCTGTGGATGCCCTGAGGCGCCGCGTTGCATCCTGCGCGCGGTGCTGGTTGAATGGAGGGCAGGCCATGCATCCACCATCGAATCGTTCCATGGAGACCATTCTGAGCAGTCCGCTCGGTCGGCGGGCCGTCCTCGCGCTGGGCGCGCGCGCGGCCTCCGTCCTTACGACCACGTTGGGCCTTGGAGCGGCCACAGGATTGCTGCAGTCGCTTGCAGGCTGCCAGCGGGCTCCCGGCACGGCCAGAGAACAGTTCATCTATTTTTCGGAAGAGAAAGAAATGGCGATGGGCCTCTCGGCCTTTCGGGAAGTGCTGCGGCAAGCCCCGTTAAGCGACAATCCTGAGCTCAATGAAATGGTTCATCGGGTAGGGGATCGTATCGCCAAGGCGGCGAACAAGCCTGAATATCAGTGGGAGTTCGCCGTGATCCAGGATGATCGGACGATCAACGCATTTGCGCTTCCTGGCGGCAAGGTCGCCGTGTTTACCGGCATCTTGAAAGTGACGAAGAACGAGGATGGGCTGGCGACGGTGATGGGCCACGAGGTCGCGCATGCCCTGCAACGCCATGGAGCGGAACGGATGAGTCGCGGCATTCTCGAACAGATCGGACAGCTTGCCGCGCTCGGAGCGGGTGCGGCCACGGGACGTCCCGATGCGGCGATGGCGGCGATGACTGCGTACGGCGTCGGCGTCTCGTTGCCGTTCGACCGCCGGCAGGAGTCTGAGGCGGACCAAATCGGACTTCGCTTAATGGCGCAGGCAGGATATGACCCTCGCGAAGCCGTTGGCTTTTGGGAACGGATGAGCGGCTGTCCGCGGGCAATGATCAATAAACTCTGCTTTCGTTCGCAGCAAGCGATTCCGGAATTTCTCTCGACTCATCCATCCGATGTGACTCGTATCAATCAAATCGAAGCCTGGATCCCGGAGGCGCTGAAGCACTATCACCCGTCGGGATCGACCCCGGCTTTCCCGATCGGTCCCATTCAGCCCTACCGGCCGCCGGTGGGGCCGATGCCTGAGGCGCCCCTGCCGACTGGATAACTTTTTCTGTAGAGGTCAATAGTGCCACGACGGACAGACATCCGCTCCATTCTTCTGATCGGTTCAGGCCCCATCGTCATCGGCCAGGCGTGCGAGTTCGACTACTCGGGCACGCAGGCGTGCAAAGCACTGAAGGAAGAGGGCTATCGCGTCATCCTGATCAACAGCAATCCCGCCACCATTATGACCGATCCGGATTTTGCCGACCGTACCTACATCGAACCGATCACGCTGGATGTCGTCGAAAAAGTCATCGAGTGCGAGCGGCCGGACGCGCTCTTGCCGACCATGGGCGGACAAACGGCCTTGAATACGGCGATCGGATTGGCCAAACGCGGCGTGCTGGAGAAGTACGGTGTCAAGCTGATCGGCGCCTCGATCGACGCCATCCACAAGGCTGAAGATCGGGACGCCTTTCGGCAGGCCATGTGGAAAATTGGCCTGCGCGTACCCGACAGCGGCGTAGCGACTTCTCTGCTGGAAGCCGAGGAACAAGTCAAACGGGTTCAGTTTCCCGCGATCGTCCGGCCGTCGTTTACCATGGGCGGGACCGGCGGCAACATCGCGTACAACATCGAGGAATTTCGCACGCAGGTGGAATGGGGGCTGTCCATGAGTCCGGTCCGCCAAGTGCTGGTCGAGCAGTCGGTCATCGGGTGGAAAGAATTCGAGCTCGAAGTCATGCGCGACCTGAACGACAACGTCGTCATCATCTGCCCGATTGAAAACTTGGACCCGATGGGGGTGCACACCGGAGACAGCATCACCGTGGCGCCGGCCCTCACGTTGACCGACAAAGAATATCAGATGATGCGGGACGCGGCCGTGCGTATCATTCGCGAAATCGGCGTCGATACCGGCGGGGCCAACATTCAGTTCGGCATGAATCCGGTCAATGGCGAGATGGTCGTGATTGAAATGAATCCGCGAGTATCTCGAAGTTCGGCTCTTGCGTCGAAAGCCACAGGGTTCCCTATCGCGAAAATTGCGGCCAAGCTGGCCGTCGGATATACGCTCGACGAAATTACCAACGACATTACTGGAGTCACGAAAGCCTCATTCGAACCGACGATCGATTA
This sequence comes from uncultured Nitrospiraceae bacterium, assembly GCA_963839785.1. GTDB lineage: Bacteria > Nitrospirota > Nitrospiria > Nitrospirales > Nitrospiraceae > Nitrospira_A. Next base: position 70,664 of record CAWIWD010000020.1, on the reverse strand, counting down.
TGTCGTCGTCAAGATTCCTCGCTTCGCCTTTCAGAAATTTCCCGGGGCCGACCCCACGCTGACAACACAAATGAAATCCGTCGGCGAAGTGATGGCGATCGGACGGACGTTCAAGGAGTCGCTCCAGAAGGCGATCCGTTCCATGGAAGTTGATCAATTCGGGCTCAGCTCAAAGATGGGCCTCGACCTCGGGATACCGCCCAGTCTGCTTCGGGAAGAAGCGATCGAACAGGTTCGGAAAGCCGTGCGTACACCGCTTCCGGACCGGCTCTGGCGACTCGCCGACGGCATGCGGCTCGGGATGACCAACCAGGAACTCTTTGCCCTGACGAAAATCGACCCTTGGTTTCTGGAGCAGATACGTGAACTCATGGAGTTCGAGCAACGGATCGTCGCAGAACGAGCGAAGAGGGATCCCGTCGGGGCTTGACCCGGAACTCTTGCTGGAGGCGAAGGCCCTAGGATTTTCGGATGCGCGCCTGGCGCAGCTCATGGGCGTGGAGCAGGATCACGTCCGCAGTTGGAGATTGGCGCTGAGTCAGGGCCCTCACCCTCGCGGCGTCACCTATAAACGGGTGGACACCTGCGCGGCGGAGTTTGAAGCCCATACGCCCTATCTCTACTCCACGTATGAGCGAGAGTGCGAGGCCCGGCCCACCAATGGGAGGAAAGTCGTCATCCTCGGCGGCGGCCCGAACCGGATCGGGCAGGGGATCGAATTCGACTACTGTTGTGTGCACGCCGCCATGGCATTGCGAGAAGAACAGATCGAAACCATCATGGTCAATTGCAACCCCGAGACGGTCAGTACGGATTACGACACCTCAGACCGTCTGTATTTCGAGCCGCTGACGGAAGAAGACGTGCTTAACATCGTGCAGCGGGAGCAGCCCATGGGCGTCGTGCTGCAATTCGGAGGACAGACTCCGTTAAAGTTGGCGCTCTCCTTGTCTCGAGCCGGCGTGACGATTCTCGGCACCAGTCCGGATGCGATCGACCGCGCGGAAGATCGAGCCCGTTTCCGCGATCTGCTCGATAAGCTCGGTTTGCGCCAGGCAGAAAGCGGCATGGCTCGTTCCCCGGAAGAAGCGGTGCGCATCGCCGCCGACATTACCTATCCGGTCATGGTGCGGCCGTCGTATGTCCTCGGCGGACGGTCCATGCAAATCGTGTATGATGAAACCGGGCTGCTCGCCTACATGAACACCGCCCTCAAACCGACGGACACACACCCCCTGCTCATCGATAGATATTTACGCGATGCGATTGAAATCGATGCCGACGCCATCTCGGACGGTACCACCGTGGTGGTGGCGGGAATCATGGAGCACATCGAAGAAGCGGGTGTCCACTCCGGCGATTCGGCCTGCTCGCTTCCTCCCTATACGCTGGATGCAGCGACCATCGAAGAGATTCGGCGCCAAATGACCGCGTTGGCGCTCGAACTCGGCGTCATTGGCCTCATGAATGCCCAATTTGCCGTGCAGGATCGGACCATCTATGTCCTGGAGGTCAACCCACGCGGGTCGCGAACCGTTCCGTTCGTCAGCAAAGCGATCGGTGTTCCCCTCGCCAAACTGGCGATGAAGGTGATGGTCGGGAGAACGCTCCAACAGTTAAATTTCACCACGGCTCCATCCCCAGGACACCTTTCGGTCAAAGAAGCGGTCTTCCCCTTCACGAAATTCGCCGGGGTCGATGTTCTGTTGGGCCCTGAGATGAAATCGACCGGAGAGGTGATGGGGATCGACAGCGATTTCGGATGGGCCTTCGTCAAGGCCCAGGCCGGAGCCGGAGCCATTCTGCCGACCTCCGGCACCGCCTTTATCAGCGTCAAGAGTGAAGACCGCGCCGGAGCCTACGATGTCGCTCGGCGGCTCGTGGCGCTGGGGTTTCGCATCACCGCGACATCCGGCACAGCGGTCCATCTGAGCGAGCTGGGAATGTGCGTAGACATCGTGAATAAGGTGCAGGAAGGACGTCCGCACATCGTCGATCATATCAAGAATGGCGAGATCGCCTTGGTCGTCAATACGGTGCGAACCGCCTCGGCTCAAACCGACTCGCTGTCCATACGCCGCGAGGCCTTACATAAAGGGGTCCCCTACTACACCACCATGCGAGGGGCTCTGGCCGCAGTGATGGGGATTGAAGCCTTGCTGAAAAAGGGACTTGCCATTCGAGCCTTGCAGGAGTATCACCGACGAAACTGAGCGACGGAGATGAGTAAGCCCAGCGCGTCCGTCGACGCGCGAGTGCGCACAATGGTGGACACCAAGTTCCATGGTCATCTTGGGGGGAGGCATGCCGACACCGATCACGCGAAAAGGGTATGAAGCGTTGAAAGCCGAGTTGGATCGATTGCATAAGGTCGAGCGTCCACGGGTCATTGAGGCCATTGCCGAAGCCCGTGCGCATGGCGATCTGAGCGAGAATGCCGAATACGATGCCGCCAAAGAACGCCAAGGCTTCATCGAGGCGAGACTGGGAGAGTTGAAAGGCAAGCTCGCCGACGCCCGCATCATCGACATCGCGGGGCGGGTCAGCGAGACCGTGGTCTTCGGCGCCACCGTGGTGTTGATTGAGCAGGAAGCGCAGGAGAAAAAACAATATACCCTGGTGGGACAGGACGAGGCCGATCTGAAACTCTCCCGTATCTCCGTCCAATCGCCGGTGGGCCGTGCCCTTATCGGCAAGCGAGTGGGCGACATGGTCTCGGTGACGACACCGACCAAAGTCGTCGAGTATGAATTGATTGAAATTCGCTTCGAAGAACTGTAGACGCCCTGTTCCCGGGCTATACCGGTGTCCCCACATCCCATGCCATTAGCCATTCCCCTTATCACCTTGCTGACGGATTTCGGCGAACGCGACTATTTCGTGGCGAGCATGAAAGGCGTCATCCTCAACATCAATCCGCAGGCTCATATCGTAGACCTGTCTCACCATGTTACGGCGCATGATGTGGCCGACGCCGCATACTTGCTGAAATCCTGTTATCGATATTTTCCTGACGGCACCATCCATGTGGCTGTCGTTGACCCCGGTGTGGGCAGCCAAAGACGACCGTTACTCGTCAGCTCAACCCGGTATTTCTTCATCGGCCCTGACAATGGCCTCTTCACCCATGTGTACGAAGAGGAGAGCGGCATTGAGGTGCGTCAGATCGAAAACCGCCAGTATCGATTGGATTCCGACGGAGCGACGTTTGATGGGCGCGACCTCTTTGCTCCGGCGGCAGCCTGGTTGACCAAAGGCCAACCCATTGGCTCCTTTGGCCGACTCGTGCCGAATTATGAGCGTTTGTCGATTCCCGATCCCGCCTGGGACAAGCATGTGATGGCGGGACAGATTGTGTACATCGATCGCTTCGGCAACCTTATTTCCAATCTGACCGCGTACCACGTCAAGGAAGTTCGCGGGCTTACCAAACGCTCCGAGCCGTACATTCGTATCGGCGGACTCACCATCGAAGGCTTGGTGCGAACCTACGACGAGGGCGCACCCGACCAGCCTCAGGCACTGATGAATAGTAATGGCTATGTCGAAGTGTTCCTGAAAGAAGGTCGGGCTGTTGAACGCTTGATGGCCGCTCGGGGAACGCGCGTCGAACTCTGTTAGGTGAGGCGCTGGCTTCACATGTGGAGCGAGCAGCGGACAATCATACAGGAAGTACACCCACCGCGATTGACAGGCCGAAGACGTCGATGTTTTAATGACATCGGTATCGACTCGTGTAGGATGACCATCTTCCCGTTCCGGAACATGTTAATTTCCCTGCAGCGCCACACACACATCTTACGAGCCACAGTGTTTGTGGCCGCCCTCCTGTTATGTTTCCTGCCCTCCCTTGAAGAGATCACTTTCGCTCAGGACCTGTCTCCCGTAGCGCTTCCCTCGGATATGTTCGTGGACGGGGAAGAACGTGACTCGGGCGACCCGCTCCACCATTCTGTTTCATCTCACAACGATGCGCTATCCCAGCAACTGGTGTCGTCACTTCAACGAGTTGCTCCTAGCAGATCCTAGCAGGGAGAACACCGCTGCCCAGGGTCAATCCCGCGTCACACTGTATCGCCTCACCCCGAGGCCTCCGCCTTCTCCACGATAACGCCTCTTACCGAGGAGTGAACCCATAGGAGCTAGACTGCTAGGAGGAGCCTGAAGCCACCGGCCTCTCTGCAGGCTTCACTTCCGATGGTCAAAGACCGATACGAGACGATACGAGAGGGAATCGAGTGCCATGAAACTACCCCTGCGCCGGCTGCCAGCCATCATTCTTGGCCTAGGCGTCGCTCTCGGAGCCTGTACACGCCCCGATCCTCCTGCGCCGATCAAAGCCCTTCCCGCCCCAGTGGCTGCGAACCGCTCTGCAGAACTCGAAACGATGCTCATCGAAACACCCCCCTCCGTTCCGGCATTAGTCTTATCGGCCAGGATCACCTATGCCGAGAACGGGTACTCCAAGATTTCTTCTCCGCTGCAAGGTCCGGTACTGGATGTCCGTGTCAAGCTCGGCCAGGCGGTCAAGTCCGGTGATGTCTTGATGGTGATCGATGCGGCTGATATCGCTCGGGCCTATGCCGCCTACGTCGAGGAGATTTCTGAGTTAGATCTTGCCGAACGCAACTACGAGCTGACGAAGGATTTGTACGATGCGCAGGCCATGTCCCGCAAAGATCTCGAACATGCGGAAAATGATCTGAACCGTGAACGGGCCGAATTCAAACAGGCGAAAGGCCAGCTCCTGTCACTCCGCGTACCGGCTGCCGAGCTCAGCAAACCACTGGCACAACAACAGATTACCTCGCGATTCGAACTGCGAAGTCCCTTGACGGGAACGGTGGTCGAACGCGCCGTGACGCCAGGACAAATCGTCGGGCCTGCCACGGATACTCCGCTGTTTACCGTGGCCAATCTCGAACGACTCCAAGTCGTCGCCGATGTGTACGAACACGACCTGTCAGGCATCCAGATCGGAGCGATTGCGACGATGACGGTGGAGGCCTACCCGGGAGTTGAATTTCCAGCGGCGATTGCGGTAATTGGCGATGTGGTCGATCCGGCGACGCGCACAATCAAAATTCGCGCCTCCGTCGCTAATTCAGACCGGCGTCTCAAGCCGGAAATGTTTGCCCGCTTGACCCTTGCAGGTCACCGCCTGCCGCCGAAGATTGTCATCCCCAAACAGGCGGTCGTCGAACGATCCGGCAAGCATTGGATCGTGGTACAGCTTCAGAAGGGACGTTTTGAGGAGCGTCAGGTGACTATCGACGGCATGGCGGGCAATCACGTGACGATTCGAGCGGGTCTCACTACCGGAGAACGGATCATCCTCACACCTGGAATGCTCAACCGGATCGCTGCTGGCAAACCATCAGCCGGTGGAGCATAAACGCATTCGGCAACCGCTCCCAGACTACAACGCCGCCACCAGAATCCGCACCAATCCGGAAAGGTCCTGGCTGTCTAACCCGGCCACTGCGCGGTTGGTGGTGTTGGCATAGGCGGCCTCCAGCGAAATCGTGGTCGGATGCTTATAGATGGGATCCAAGTGAACCGCAAACATCCCCCGGCTCACGATACTTTCCGTTTCGATCAATCCATCACTGGACGTTGTGCTGCGTATACCCTCCCGTTGCGCTTACTAACAAGCGCTGGCTATGTTTGTACAGCAACGAGACCGACGCCATCGGTGTCTGAATTTTTGCACCGGACCAACTCTGGGTTTCCGTCCGATAACTCACCGCGGGGGCGATCGTCAAGGTATTGATGGGACGAAACGCGGCGGTCAAGGCCTGAGCCAGCGCCGTCGCTTCGGCTCCGCCCCTCGTAATATCGTTCGTCAGGATAAGGCTCGACGAGAGACGGGCGTTCCACGTCAGCCCGGCACAGGCCAATGCTGCTTCCATACTGTTGCTCTGGCTCCGCTGTGGAAGGGTTCCCGAGGGGTCGAAGGTGCTTGCCATGGTGCTGCGGGAATAGGTCAGGCTGAGTTCAGGCCAGTCCGGCTTGACCAGCGCGATCCCGATACGATTGAAGCTCTGTTGAATGCGCGAACGGGCAGAATCTAGGTCCACATTGTTCCAGGTTTGGCCGGACGAACTTCGAAGCTTGGCGATACCAACTCCCCATTCGCCCCACATCTCCCGCACCGTTTGATCCGGTGAATTGAAAAAAGCCTTTCCCGCCGACCGATAGGTGATGCCATAGCGAAATGGGCCGTTGTTTCCCGTCAACGCCATACGCACCATACGCTTGGAGCCGTCGTCACGCTGATCGATCCGGAGGACATGCCCGCATCATTCGTCGCATTGTTGGCGACTTCTCCTTCGGCTGTCAGCTGCCCTTTCAGCCAGCTGGAGGCCGCACCGACACCCTTTGTCTGGGGCCGATCCGAATCAGGAACAAGGTCTTTCAGGCGCGTCGAAGTCGCTGGAGGAGCGAAGGACGTCGCTTGAAATGAGGTATGCAGGACCGGAGTCGCGATCGAAAAGGGGATGGCCGAGGGGCCGGATTCGCGAGCCTGATCGGTAAACTGAATGCGTTGGAGAAGGAGATCTGCCTGCTGCGCGTCTTCAGCCTGAGATGCGAGCGGGGCGACGAGGATTGCAAGCAAGATCCAAATCACTCGACGATACGTCATGAATCGAAGTCCGTCGAGATCCTGTCGTCACATAGCATGAAATCAAGTGTAGCACTCGATAATCAGCCTCTCGGTCGTTGAAGGACATGCACAAAAAGTGTTTGCGAGGTGTTCGAACGCGAACGCGGAATGGAATCTTTCCTCGAAGCGAAATCAGCAGCAATGGCGAGCAGATTTAGGACGAAGGGGAGCTGCCTTCAGTAGTCTGGACGATGGCCCTGTGCAAAATTGCCACCATCTTCGTTAATTCCCTGGCGCTAGTGGAGAGGGGAGGCACCAGGGCGAGAATATTGCCGAGAGGTCTCAGCAGCAGACCATCCGTCCGGCACGCTTGGGCGACGAGATGGCCGATCCGTCGTTCAAGGGGGTAGGGACGACGCGTCGTCCGGTCCTCCACGAGTTCAATGCCGACCATTAGCCCACATTGCCGAATGTCGCCTACATGATTCAGCGCGGCCAGTGGACGCAGCAGGCGGGCGAGTAGTGTGGTCTGTCTTCGGACCTGGGCGAGAGTCTTCTCCTGCCGGAAGATCTCGATGTTCGCAAGCGCCACGGCACAGCCGAGCGGATTGCCGGTGTAACTATGCCCATGAAAGAAGGTCCTCCAGTCTTCATATCGGCCCAAGAAGGCGCGGTAGATCTCTTCGGTTGTCAACGTGGCCGCAAGGGGCATATATCCCCCGGTCAATCCCTTACTGATCGCCATGAGATCCGGAGTCACGCCTTCATGTTGGCACGCGAACATTTTTCCGGTACGACCAAACCCGGTCGCCACTTCATCGGCAATGAGCAGGACGTTGTACTTGGTGCATAGTTCGCGGACTCGCCGAAGGTATCCGGGCGGGGCCGTGAGCATCCCCGCGGCAGCTTGGACCAGCGGCTCAATGATGACACCGGCCAGTTTTTGTTCGTGTGTTCTCAGCATCGCTTCGAGCGGATCGAGGCAGGCCAAGCCACAGGACGGGTATGTGAGGCTGAGCGGACACCGATAACAATAGGGCGGGTCCACCTCATAGGTAGTAAACAAGAGCTCCTTGAACCTCGCGTGAAACAGCTCAATGTTCCCCACGCTCACGGCGCCGACCGTGTCCCCGTGGTAGGCCAGCTTTAAATGGAGGAAGGAATGCTTCGAGCCGACTGCCGGCTGGCGTTGCTGCCAGTATTGCACGGCCATCTTCAGCGCAACTTCAACGGCCGTCGAGCCATTGTCCGAATAGAATACTCGTCGCAATCCCTTGGGCGCGAGATGAATGAGTTCACGAGCCAATTGGATTGCCGGCGGATTGGAGAGCCCGAGCAACGTCGAATGGGCGATGTGCTGAAGTTGCGACCTGAGGGCGCGGTCGAGTCGCGGATGCCGATGACCATGTACAGTTGACCCAGATGGAAGAGGTGCCGTCGAGGTACGTACGCCCCTCCGTATCGACGAGGTAGGAGCCTTTGCCCTTCTCGATGATGACGGGCATATCCAGTTCCCACTCTTGCATCTGGGTGAACGGATGCCAGAGGTACGCATGGTCCCATGCTGCAAGCCGGGCTGTCTTGGAAGACGTCATCATGAACGTGCGCGCGGAGTGAAATGATCGTGCGGCAGGAACGTTCGGCGCGCGTGAAACGCTGCGTCGCGCGCGGATTATACCGGCAGGCGATTTCTTTGACAACCTTGGAAGCGGTCACTATAATGAACCGATTTTGGGGAACATGAGCCAGGACTTGCAAAGTCTCATCCGAAATTTCTCGATCATCGCCCATATCGATCACGGTAAATCGACCCTCGCTGACCGGCTCCTCGACGCGACTGGCGCAGTCACTGCCAGAGAAGCGAAAGAGCAAATCCTTGATGCGATGGACCTGGAGCGTGAGCGTGGTATCACGATTAAAGCTCACGCCGTGGCCATTCGTTATAAGGCTCGTGATGGGAAGACGTATTTGCTGCATCTGATCGATACGCCCGGACACGTCGACTTCACCTATGAGGTATCGCGCAGCCTGGCAGCTTGCGAAGGCTCGCTGCTCCTCGTCGATGCGACGCAAGGCGTGCAAGCGCAGACCATTGCCAATGTGAACTTGGCGATGGGCAATCGTCACACGATTATTCCCGTCATCAACAAAATCGACCTTGCCAGCGCCGACGTCGAGGGCACGAAACAGCAAATTTCAGAAGTGCTCACGCTGGACGCTAGCGACGCCATGTTGGTGAGCGCGAAGGAGGGACGCGGCGTGCCGGACGTGCTCGAGGCGATCGTCACACGCATCCCCCCTCCGTCGGGTGATCCCGCCCTGCCCCTTAAAGCATTGATTTTCGATTCCTGGTTTGACAATTACCAAGGTGTCATCGTGCTGACCCGCATCGTCGACGGGTTCGTGCGGCCGGGGATGAAAATCAAGGTGATGTCCAATGACCGGTTGTTCGAAGTCACGGAGGTGGGACAATTCACGCCGAAGCGGACCAAGGGAACACAGCTGCTGACAGGAGAGGTCGGGTATCTTTGCGCCAATATGAAGGAAGTCGCCGACGTGAAAATCGGTGATACCCTGACCGACGCGCTGAAACCGACCGAACAGGCGTTTCCAGGTTATAAGGAAGTAAAGCCGCTGGTCTTTTGTGGCCTCTATTCGACTGACACGGCGCGCTATGAAGATCTCCGGGATGCATTGCTGAAGTTGCGGCTGAATGATTCGTCATTTGTCTATGAACCGGAAACCTCCTTGGCGCTCGGGTTTGGATTCCGCTGCGGCTTCCTCGGTCTCCTGCACATGGAAATCATTCAGGAGCGGCTCGAACGCGAATACCAACTGACGCTTATCACCACCGCTCCGACTGTCATCTACCGCGTCCTCACCACCAAGGGAGACGTGCTGGAGGTGAACAATCCGGCTGATCTTCCGGAGCCCAGTTCCATTGCCTCATTCGAAGAGCCGTTTATTTTGGCCACGCTCATTTCTCCTGAACGATATCTCGGGACGCTCTTGCAACTGTGCCAGGAACGCCGCGGCATTCAACGCAGCATTCATTATTTGGACCCTACGCGCGTGATGATCAGTTATGAGCTGCCGCTCAATGAAGTCATCTTGGATTTTTATGACAAACTGAAATCCAAGACGCAAGGCTATGCTTCGCTGGATTACGAACTGCTCGGGTATCGCGAATCCGACTTGGTCCGCCTCGACATTCTGCTCAATAGCGAGCCAGTCGATGCCTTATCGTTCATCACCCACAAGGATCGTTCGTACCAGCGAGGCAGGCAGGTTGCTGAGAAAATGAAAGAACTGATCCCCAAGCAAATGTTTGAGATCGCCATTCAGGCCGCCATCGGCAACAAAATCGTCGCTCGCGAGACCATCGGCGCCATCAAGAAAAATGTCACGGCCAAGTGTTACGGGGGTGATATTTCCCGCAAGCGCAAACTCTGGGATAAACAGAAGGAAGGCAAAAAACGCATGAAAGCGGTCGGAAGAGTGGAAGTACCGCAAGAGGCATTTTTGGCGATCCTCAAGGTGAGCGAGGAATGAGCGTCGAACCCAATCCACCGCGACCTAACGAGGCCTCTACACCGACCGACGCCGTGGTGACACCCACCCCATCCGACCCCGCTGTGCCCGGTGCCGCGGCGCGCGCGATACGGCCCGTCCACAAATCAATCGTACGAGAGTATGCAGAGGCGATCGTGATCGCCATGCTGCTGGCCTTTGCCATCCGTGTCTTCGTCGTGCAAGCATTCAAAATTCCCTCCGGATCCATGATTCCCACGCTGCTGGTGGGTGACCACATTTTGGTGAGCAAACTGTCGTACGGCCTGCAATGGCCTACCGACTGTCAGATCAAGCCAGGATTTCCGCCGATCACCTGTTACTCCTCGCGAACCGTACTTCCATTCGGCGCCATCCAGCGAGGCGATATCATCGTTTTCCGGTTTCCTGAGGATGAGGACAAGGATTTCATCAAACGAGTCGTTGGACTGCCCGGTGACACCATTCAGATTCGAAACAAGATTGTGCATGTGAACGGCACGCCATTTGAAGACCATGCCTTCACGCAGCACACGGATCCTCCGGTTCATGATGGCCGCATCAGTCCGCGCGATAATTTCGGTCCGGTCACGGTTCCCGACGATGCCTATTTTGTGATGGGAGACAATCGGGACCACAGTCTCGATAGTCGTTTCTGGGGCTATGTGCGAACCGAGAAGGTTCGGGGCAAAGCCTTTCGCATTTATTGGTCGTGGAGCGGTCAAGGATCATGGACCGAATGGGTACGATGGGAAAGGTTAGGAAAAGCCATCCGGTAGCGCGATCCGGGAACACCGGATCGTCCAGCACGCAGACAGGTGAGGGCGCGCCGGATGACGCGGCGATCCTTCGCGCCTACGTCCAGCGTTTCTCCCGGGCCAGCGTGTTGGTCATCGGAGATCTCATCCTCGATCACTATGTATGGGGACGCGTGAACCGGATCTCTCCGGAAGCGCCGGTTCCGGTGGTCCATGTGGAGTCCGAATCGCTCAAGCTGGGGGGCGCCGCGAATGTGTTCAATAATATTCTCGCCCTGGGGGGACAGGCCGATCTATGCGGCGTCATCGGAGCCGATGAAAGCGGCCGGCTGCTCCTGAAGGAGCTGGGCGGACGACGGCAAGGTCGGGGCGGGGTCGTCATCGACCACAGCCGACCGACGACACGCAAATCTCGCGTGGTGGCGCACAATCAACAAATCGTTCGGTACGATGTCGAGCAACGGACTGAACTGACCCCGTTGCTGCAGCGCCGCATTCTCCGATATGTGGAGTCCAGAATAAAGGAACTGTCCTGCTTGGTGGTGTCGGACTATGCCAAAGGCGTCGTCACAGCTTCTCTGATGACCGAGTTGACTCGACTGGCCGGACAGCGCAAGATTCCCATCGTGGTGGATCCCAAGGTCGAACATTTCAGCTATTACCGAGGCGTGACGGTCGTCACCCCTAATCATTTGGAAGCCACTCAAGCCGCCGGTGTGCATGGCGACGACGATCTGGCGGTTAACAAGGCCGGTACGATTCTTCGGCAGCGATTGGGATGCCAGACCGTCCTGGTGACCAGAGGCGAACGAGGCATGAGCGTCTACCAAGGGCATGGCGACCACTGGCATATTCCGACACGAGCCCGACAGGTGTTTGACGTGACGGGGGCAGGCGACACCGTCGTGGGTACGCTGGCACTGGCGCTCTCCACCGGCGCCACGATGCGGGAGGCCGCGGTACTCGCCAATCAAGCGGCAGGTGTCGTGGTCGGGATGATCGGAACCGCCACCGTAACGGCAGCACAACTGACCGATTCTCTGGGACAGGGCTGACGTGACCCGGTCGGTCACGGTCGTGATTCCCGCTCGGTACGGATCCTCTCGATTTCCTGGGAAACCGCTGGTTGACCTGCTGGGCAAGCCGATGATTCAGCACGTCTATGAGCAGGCGAAGGCCTGTCGCGTGGTGAATGACGTCTTGGTGGCTACCGATGATGACCGCATCAAGGCGGCGGTGGAGCGGTTCGGAGGGCGAGTCGTCATGATGACGGAGTCCTATCGTACCGGAACCGATCGGGTGGCGGGGATTGCGAACGCCCAGGCCGGTGATTGCTTCGTCGATTTGCAAGGAGACGAAATTTTGCTCCATCCAGATCTCATCACTGATTTGGTGGAACCGTTCCTGGCCAGCGATGCGTCCATGGGCACGTTGAAACGACGCATCTCGTCTGACCACGACCTGCAGAATTCTGGAGTGGTGAAGGTTACAACCGATCGTGACGGCTATGCTCTCTACTTTTCTCGAGCGCCGATTCCTCTGGTTCGGGATGACCCGCGGCGGACTGCTGTGGCGGGACTGCATTTCGTTCACTTGGGCCTCTACATCTATACGCGCGAGACATTGATGCGACTTGCGGCATTACCCACAGGGACGCTCGAAGAGGCGGAAAAGCTAGAACAATTACGCGCGCTGGAACACGGCATTCGAATTCGCGTCTGGGAAACCGTCCATGCTTCATTACGCATCGACAGCCCGGAAGACGTGCCCAACGCATTGGAACAGCTTCGCAACCATGAGACCGGACGCTGCAGCATTCACGCGTCATGACCAATGGTCGCATTCACAAGAAGGTGCAACCATGAGCAAATTCATATTTGTGACCGGCGGTGTCGTCTCGTCGCTCGGAAAAGGACTGGCCTCCGCGGCTATCGGTAATCTGCTGGAAAGCCGCGGGTTGAAGATCACATTCCTCAAGCTCGATCCGTACATCAACGTCGACCCTGGAACGATGAATCCCTATCAGCATGGGGAAGTCTACGTCACGGAAGACGGGGCGGAGACCGATCTGGACCTCGGCCACTACGAACGCTATACCTCAATGACGCTCACCCGCGAGAACAATTACACCACCGGCCGCATCTACCATTCCGTGATTACGAAGGAACGGCGCGGAGATTATCTGGGCGGAACCGTGCAGGTCGTGCCGCATGTCACGGACGAAATCAAGCAATGCATCATGCGCATCTCGCAGGGCATCGATGTCACGATCGTCGAAATCGGCGGCACCGTCGGCGACATTGAGAGCCTGCCCTTCCTGGAAGCCATCCGGCAGATTCCGTACGACGTGGGACGAGACAACGTGCTCTATGTCCATCTCACGCTCGTGCCCGTACATCGGAGCGGCCGGAGAACTGAAAACGAAGCCGACGCAACATTCGGTGAACAAGCTGCGCGAAATCGGCATTCAGCCGAACATTCTGCTTTGCCGCACCGATCGATATCTGCCCCCGGAACTCAAGGCGAAGATCGCGATGTTTTGCAACGTGGAAAAAGATGCCGTCATTACGGCCAAAGACGTTGAAACCGATCTACGAAGTGCCGATCGTATTCCGCAAGGAGGGCTTGGATGAACTCATCGTCCGTCTGCTCAAGCTGGAAACCGGTCCGCCGAATCTTCGCGAATGGGATGCGATGGTGCAGAAGATCAAGCATCCCAAGCATGAGGTTTCGATCGCGCTTGGTGGGGAAATATGCCGGCCTGAAGGAATGCTACAAGAGTCTGGCCGAAGCGCTGGTGCACGGCGGCATCGACCATGAAACCCGCGTGAACATCACCTGGATTGAATCCGAAGAAGTCGAGCGGCAAGGCACCGAGCGCATCCTGCGTGAGAGTGGACGGCATCTTGATTCCCGGCGGTTTCGGCTCACGTGGGATCGAGGGCAAGGTCATCACGATTCAGTATGCACGCGAACATCACATCCCGTTTCTCGGCCTCTGTCTGGGCATGCAATGCGCCACGATTGAATTCGCGCGCAATGTTGCCGGACTGAACGGACGCCAACAGCGCCGAGTTCGACGAGCGCACGCCGCATCCGGTGATTCACCTGATGTCGCGACCAGCAGTCCATCAGCGACAAAGGCGGCACCATGCGGCTCGGCTCCTACACCTGCACGCTCGGCGAAGGAACGCTGGCGCAGAAAATGTATGGGCTCAGTGAAGTGCGCGAGCGGCATCGCCATCGATACGAATTCAACAATGCCTATCGTGACCGGCTGACAGCGAAGGGGCTTGTTTTGAGTGGAGTGTCTCCAGATGGTCGGCTGGTGGAGATCGTCGAGTTGCAGGATCATCCCTGGTTTTTGGCGACGCAGTTCCATCCGGAGTACAATTCGCGGCCGCATCGTCCACATCCGCTTGTTCACGGGGTTTGTGGGGGCGGCGTTACGCCGAAAGTGCGGCCACTAAGCATGAGATGCTGAAACAGGCCTTTCAACGTCGTTCTCAACTCGGCACGATCCTCGACGTAGCCCGCTACGCCTCCGGTCGTGCCTCGTCTGCGGCCTCGTTGAAAGATCAGTTTGAGCATCCCGTAAGACGGGACTCATTGGGAGACCATGGCGTACGAAGTTGATCTTAGGACCATTTAAGATCGGGGCGGGGAATAGACCGTTTCTTATTGCGGGACCCTGCGTGATCGAGAGCGAACAGCTCGCCATGGACACAGCCGGACGCATCGCCGAGATCACCAAATCCATGGGCATGCCCTACATCTTCAAATCGTCCTTCGATAAGGCTAATCGCACATCCATCACGTCCTATCGTGGACCGGGTGTTGAAAAGGGCTCGCGGTGCTCGCCAAGGTCAAGCAACAGATCGGCGTACCGGTTCTCACCGATGTGCATTCGGAAGCACAAGCGACAGAGGCAGGCCAGGTCGTGGACATCCTGCAGATTCCAGCCTTTCTCTGCCGCCAGACCGACCTTTTGATCGCCGCCGCCAAGACCGGCAAAGTCGTCAACATCAAGAAGGGGCAGTTTTTATCGCCGTTGGAAATGGGCAACGCCGTCAAAAAAGTCGAGGAATGCGGTAACCGGCGCATTGTGCTGACTGAACGGGGCTCCTCTTTCGGTTATAACAATTTGGTCGTCGACATGCGCGCCTTTCCGATCATGCGGCGGTTCGGGTATCCGGTGGTGTTCGATGCGACCCACAGCGTGCAACTTCCCGGTGGAGCTGGCACACAATCCAGCGGCCAGCGCGAGTTTGTCGAACCGTTGGCCTGTGCAGCAGCAGGCGCCGGTTGCGACGGGTTTTTCATGGAAGTGCATCCCGATCCCGACTCGGCCTTGTCCGACGGACCCAATATGGTTCCTCTTCACGCCCTTCAATCACTTCTCGAACGGGTACTACGTATATGCGACGCAGCCGCAAAATAACCACGTCTGCCAAACAGTACCGGCGCCCAAACGCGCCGCTCGACGCGCCTCAGGAAGATGCGAGCGTGCAGGAGGGGAGGCGTGTCCTTGAAATCGAAGCGCGCGCGGTACAGGACTTGATCGCCCGGCTCGATAATCGCTTTTCCCAAGCCGTCGATATACTTTATCGCATGCAAAGGAAGGTCGTCATTTCAGGCATGGGAAAATCCGGCTTGATCGGTCAAAAAATCGCCGCGACCTTGGCCAGCACCGGCACCCCGTCCTTTTTCTTGCATCCGGCCGAGGGGTCCATGGGGATCTTGGCATGGTAGCTCGACAGGATGTGATGATCGCTATTTCAAACAGCGGCGAGGTGCAGGAGGTTTTCGCAACTCCTTCCCTTCGTCAAGCGCATCAATATTCCGGTGGTCGCCCTTACAGGTCGAATGATCTCCACCCTGGCTAAAAACTCCGACGTCGTACTGGATGTCTCGGTCAGCGAGGAGGCCTGCCCGATGGGCCTGGCCCCGACAGCCAGTACCACGGCAGCGTTGGCGATGGGAGATGCCTTGGCCATCGCCCTCCTGCAGAAGCGTGGATTCAAGCAGGAGGACTATGCGCAGTTTCATCCCGGTGGCACGTTGGGTCGCCGAATGCTTGTGAAAGTGCGGGACCTGATGCACATGGGGTCGGATGTGCCGCGTGTCAATCCCCATACTTCCGGCTCCGAAGCGATTCTTGAAATGACGCGGAAAGCGACTCGGCATGACGACGGTACTCGATGAGGCCGAAGCGGTAATCGGGATCATCACGGACGGCGACTTGCGACGCTTTCTTCAGCAGGGCGGCGACTTCACAACGGCGACGGCCATGGATCTTGCCAATCCGATGCATAAACGTCCCACCGACAACAGCCGCAACAGAGTCCCTAAGACAATCGGTCTGGACGAATTAGCCTCCACCGCCCTGAGTATCATGGAGCGTCATACGATCACGGCGCTCGTCGTGCTGGATCACACGCAACGCCTGGCCGGCGTCATCCACTTGCATGACATCTTAAAAAACGGCATTGTATAAGCGAATAACCGGTAACGCGAGCTGAGAGGACGATGGCAGAAAACTGGAAAGAAGCCGGCCTGGTGCTGATGCGGTCAGCAGGGCAGGAAAGTAATATTAACCTGCCCAACGTCTTGACGCTTGTCAGGATTCTCTGATCCCGGTCTTCATCATGTTGCTGATCGACCCTACGCCGGACCGCGCCTTGGCCGCCGCCATCGTGTTTGTCGTCGCAGCCGTGACCGATCTGCTTGACGGGTACGTGGCCAGGAAAACCGGCCAGATCACGAAGCTGGGTCGATTACTGGATCCCATTGCCGACAAATTGCTGGTGCTTTCCGCACTGATCTTATTAGTGCAAGTCGATCGTGTCAGCGCGTTGATCGCCATCCTGATCATCGCGCGAGAAGTAGCGGTGACAGGTATCCGAGCGATTGCGGCAACGGAAGGACTGATCATGTCCGCCGAAGTCACCGGGAAGTATAAAATGGCCTTGCAGGTCATCGCGATCGTACTCTTGGTTCTGGAAGGAACCGTGCTGGAAGCCATCGGCAATCTCCATCTCGCGGGCATTGTGACCCTGTATCTGTCTCTCCTCCTGGGCTATGTGTCCGGCGCGCAGTATGTCTGGAGTTTCTGGCGTCAGGTCGGAGTAAAAGGACTGTAGCCGGATTGCGCGTATCGGCGTCGCATCACGACATCGCTGGATATTGATGGACAGTCCCTGGCTCATCGGTCTCCTGACTCTTCTCGGTTATCTCATCGGATCGATCCCTTTCGGCGTGATTGTCTCCCAGCTGCTCGGGGTCGCAGATCCACGTTCTGCAGGCAGCCGTAATGTGGGATTCACCAATGTCTTGCGCGTGAGCGGGAAAAAGGCCGGATTTCTGACGCTGGTCGGCGACATCGGAAAAGGCTGGTTCGTCGCCTGGGTAGGAACGTTATTGTTGCACCAAGAATCCGCGTACTCTCTTCGTAGCCATGGCCTCGATCGTGGGGCATCTCTATTCAATATTCCTTAAGTTTAAGGGGGGAAAAGGCGTGGCGACCGCAATGGGTGCCGTACTAGGGGTTGCCCCTTGGATCGGGTTTGCGCTCCTGGGAATCTGGGTGGGGGCGGTTCTCTTATGGAAATACTCATCCGGTGGTGCGCTCGTCGCTTTTGGAGTCTTTCCCATCATGGCGCTAGTGTTTCATCGGTCTTGGCTGTTCGTGGGATTCGCGTGTGTCGTGGGGCTGTTGATCTGGGGCAGGCACAAAGAGAACCTGATTCGCTTATGGAGTGGGACGGAATCTCGAATCGGACATATCGAGTTGACATAATATATCTTATCAGACATTTTAAAATGCTCTCATTTGAGCTCCTGGCCAGATTTCGCAAAGAACTTTCCTTCACCGGCAGCGCCCTGTACGAGACGATTGTCGCCATCGCAGAACGCGTCAATCGCAAAGTGCAAGTGCTCCGGCTCCACGGTCAGGCTCTTACGGTTCTGAATCAGATCCACGTTGTTCATCGAGACATCGGCCGGCGTGTCGTTGAGCTAGCCGCTAAGCCCGCGAGAGGTGCTGATCCTGAACCGTATTCCAAGTGGCTTCCGCTCGAAGATGCCATTCGCATTGCCGCAGACCGTATCAAGGGTCAGCGAGCGACATTGCAGCACATCGAAAGTCATATTCGAGACCTGAAAATTGAGCTAGCTCAAGAAGGGTTACTGACGATACAACGCGACCTGGGATTGCGTGACGCCGCGCTGGAGCGCGTCATCGTGGCCCAAGGCGCACCAATCATCGGCCACCCGATCGGCGACTTTGATTTGCCTGCGACGACCCGTATCGTGGCGGTCCTTCGAGGCCCATTCCTCCTCCCACTCTCCGACAGCATGACATTGCGCCGGGACGACATTGTGATCCTTGCAGGACTGCGCCGTGACCTGACCCACTGGCTTCCTCATTTTCAAAGGGCCGTTGCATCGAAAATGGCCTGAGTCGATCCTTTCGCCACTGTTCTAGAATCTGCTATTCTGTACTTGGCAAACCGTACGGACGTTGGAGCGCGGCGATCATGAAGACTCAGGCCTCCTTTTCAACTGCGCTCATTCTCGGATTCGGATTTTCCGCATGGCTAGCGGGAAGCCTAGTGCCTTGCTTCGCGGGCACGCTGACCGACGGAACCACGCGCAAGGAATCTTCGGGGCTGCGACTCTTGGAAGAACTCCAAACGGTCATTACGGACCTGGCCGAAGAAGCGAAACCTTCCGTCGTGAGTATCTTTCCTCTCCAAGCACAAGGGCGCGCGCGCGATACATCTGGCGAACGGTTGCCAAACTCCACTGGGTCGGGATCCGGAGTCATCCTCGATCCCGAAGGGCACATTCTTACGAATAACCATGTCGTCGGCGATGCCGCAGAGGTCGAAGTCCGCTTCTCTGACAAATCCAAACTGTTCGCGCAAGTCATTGGAAAAGACCCGGATACGGATTTAGCCGTATTGAAAGTCACGGCTGACCACCCCCTTCCCGCCGCCCGCTTCGGAGACTCCTCCGGAGTAAAAGTCGGACAATGGGTTCTGGCCGTCGGCAATCCCTTCGGCCTGGATCGGACCGTTACGCTCGGAGTGGTCAGCGGAATAGGACGGGAAAACATCAATTTGTCGCGCTACGAAAATTTTATTCAGACCGATGCGTCGATTAATCCGGGCAACTCCGGCGGACCGCTCTTCAATTTGCGCGGCGACATCATCGGCATCAATACGGCGATCATCAACTTCGCGCAGGGCATCGGCTTTGCGATTCCTTCTAACATGGCCAAACAGGTCATGCAGCAACTCATCGCGAAAGGCAAAGTCGTGCGAGCCTGGCTAGGCGTAGGCCTTCAACCCGTGACTCAAGATCTAGCCAAAAAATTCGGGGTGGATGAAAACGAAGGGGTGCTCGTCAATGAAGTATTCGAAAGGGATCCTGCCGCATTGGCCGGGGTCAAGCCAGGCGACGTCATCACCAAAGTCGACGGGGCATTGGTAGACTACGCCCAATAAGCTCTCACGACTGGTGGCCGCGCTCGAGCCGGGAGCCACTGCCAACGTTGAAGTGGTGCGGGACGGTAAGCGGATCGTCCTTCAGGTGGCATTAAGCGAGCGCAGGGATACGGTCGTGACCGCCTCGCTGCCTCAGACTCGATACAGACCTCAAGCTGGGCATTGATGTGCAGGATCTGACTGCGGGGTTGGCCGAGAAATTCCGTCTCAAAGAAACCCGGGGGGTGCTGATCTCCAAGGTGGAGACGGGCAGTCTGGCCCAAGCGGAAGGGTTGCGCGAAGGCGATCTGGTCAAGGAAGTCAATCGTGTGGATACGGGGACGGTCGGAGAATTTTCCGCCGCCGTATCCAAGGTCAAACGTGGCGAGACAATTCTTCTGCGAGTGCTCCGTGAAGGCCGGGCTTTTTATGTCGTGCTCAAGCGCCGATCCCTCACCTAGCCTGCCATAGCCAGCTCCGCGCCTTGTGTCGTGGTCAATGCACGCCGACGGCATGCCGTCCAGCCTTCTGCTCGTCAATGATGCGGCCCACGAGCTGTTTCGGTACCTCTTCATAGTGGGCATGTTCCATCAGGTAACTACCTTGCCCGGCAGTCAGGGAGTTGAGAGAGGGGGCATAGGTGAGCATCTCTGCTTGAGGCACCAGGGCCTTGATCGTCTCCCTATGACCGTTTGCTTCGACCATCACAATGCGTCCGCGGCGCGCGTTCAGATCTCCCAAGACCGCTCCAACGCAATCTGCCGGAACCTCTACTTCCACGCTCATCAGCGGTTCAAGCAGAATTGGATGAGACGCTTCAATCGCCTTCTTTACTCCCATAGACCCGGCTATTTTAAAGGCCATCTCCGATGAATCGACGACATGGTAGGACCCGTCATACACGGTGACTCGAAGGTCCACGACGGGATACCCCGCAAGTGGCCCTTCACGCAGCGCCTCAATGACGCCCTTTTCGACAGCCGGCACAAAGTTGCGTGGAATAGCTCCGCCGACAATCTTATTTTCGAACTCGAACCCCTTGCCGCGTGGTAAGGGACTGACTTCCAACCAACAATCCCCGTACTGGCCATGCCCGCCCGTCTGTTTTTTGTACTTGCCTTGTGCCTGCGATACGCTGAGAACCGACTCGCGATAGGATACTTTCGGCGCGTGCAACGTCACATCCGCCCCGTACTTGCGATGGAGCTTCTCCAGGGCGACGTCGATGTGCAGTTGGCCCAAACCACTCAAGACCATCTCCTTTGTCTCCATATGGCGAACAAACTCCAAACCTGGATCTTCCTCGATAAGTTTGTGAAGACCTAGACTCACCTTCTCAATGTCCGCGTTAGATTTCGGTTCAATGGCGAAGGACACCACGGGCCTGGTGAACTGAATGCCGGGGTACTGAATCGGTGCTCGCTCATCACACAACGTATCACCTGTGAGACTATCCTTCAGCTTGGCGATCGCCACAATCTCACCTGCCCTAGCCCGCGAGACCGGCGTGTACTTTTTCCCCACAATGAAAAACAGATGCCCACCGCGTTCTTTTATCTGTCTAGTAGCATTGTACAAGCCGGTATCCGCCTCCAGAGTACCTGAATAGAGGCGCACGTAAGACAGTCGCCCCACAAACGGATCGATGAGTGTCTTGAACACTAACGCCGAGAATGGAGCAGTCTCTGATGGCGCTCGTGTGATCTGAGCTGAGCCAGCCGCCAATCCCGACCCGTGCAACGGCGCACACTGAGCTCGTCTGATTGGTGAGGGCATGAATTCCACAAGGCAGTTTAAGAGTGTCGATACACCGATGCGACGCAGCGCGGACCCACCGACAACAGGAACCAGCGAGCCCTGTTCTACGCCGACGCGCAATCCTGCCAGCAAAGCTCCCGTCCGTCAACTCACCGTCTGTCAAATAGCGATCAAGAAGCTGTTCATCGCCTTCCGCCACCCATTCAGTCAACTGACGCCTAGCCTCATCAACCCGCTCGCGGCACTGGGATGGCACGGGTGACTCCTGCGGATGTGGACGACCCGGGTCCTGAGTGATGAGATGATTATGAAGCAGATCCACCAGACCAGTGATCTGCGCGCCGGTGCCCATCGGCAGCGTGAGCGGGATGGCCTTGATCTCCAGTTCTGTGACCAAGGCATCAACCATCTGCGAGAAATCCGTACCGTCCTTGTCGAGGTCATTCACAAAAACAATACACGGAAGTCCCGCATCGTGGATGGTCGTCCAGAGCCGCTGGATGTCACTGCGCACCCCCATGGAGGCACTCACAACCAGGATGACGCCATCCGCCACGCGCAAGGCCGATCGCGTCTCGCCGACAAAGCTGGGCGAACCTGGGGTATCGAGAAGGTTGAGCCACGTGTCTTTGTAGGAACAGTGAAGGACGCTGGTGTTGAACGACATCCGGTGATGTAATTTCTTCCGGCTCAAAATCAGATGTCGTGGTACCGGCGAGAATGGATCCAAGCGAGGGGAGACTGCCTGCGAAGTACGCCAACGCTTCGACTAACGAGGTTTTTCCCGATCCCGTATTCGACACCACAGCCACATTTCTGATGGATTCAGTGGGGGGAACGTTCATCATGACCTCCTCCAGTGAGTCGGCGGCCTCTGGGGCCCTGGTTAATCGTTCAAGAGTGCGCGATCCCTTCCTTTCTGAGCCTGCCCCATTAGAGCGCCCGCAGCGATGGTCGCCGCACTGATGTGATGACTCATGTCACTGACGCCTCTCCGCGTCAGCCAACCTTGATCCGCGAAACTCACGTATCGACCATCGCCCACAATGAGATGGTCGAGGACTTGAATCCCCAAGAGCGACCCGGCAGATACCAATCGAGCTGTGAGCACACGGTCCTCTTCGCTTGGGGTTGGATCCCCGCTGGGATGATTGTGGAGAAAAATCACCGCGGCGGCAGACGCTCGCATCGCCGGGATAAACACTTCTCGTGGATGCACAATACTCAATGTGAGGCTGCCCTCAGACACGGTCACATCACGAATGACCTGATTCTTGGCATCCAGCAGGACCACCCTGAAGATCTCGTGCCGAAGGTCACGCAGGCGCGCGTGATAGTGCTTAAATAGGTCCGCACTGGAGTTGATGCGCATCCCGGTCGTCAATGGGGCCGACACGGCACGCTTGCCGACCTCTACAGCGGCCTTGAGTTGGGCAGCCTTGGCTGGCCCTACCCCCGGGACTGTACACAGTTCTTCGACACTGCAGTGCAGGAGACCAAAAATTCCTCCTATGCGGTCAAGCACGTCCATCGCGACGTTCACCGCAGAGGCGTCTTGCCTCCCGACGCGCAATAAAATCGCGAGCAGTTGGGCGTCGGATAGGGTTTCGGCTCCTTCGCAGAGCAACCGCTCGCGTGGGCGTTCCGTCTCAGGCCAATCCCCGATCCCACCCCCAGGTTTTTTGGGTGTCATCTGAATTTTCTACGACAAAAAAATGTCGCCCTGCACGTTTTTGTGCCGGTCACTTGACGCCTAATCGATCTCCTGCTAGGCGCCTTAATCACATAAACCATTGAAACATACTTGGTTTGACATTTTGGTGCAGCTCTTGCTTCAGAGCAGTCACAGCTGTAAACGTCGCCGCCCAGGAGGAAAAAATGGAATGTCCGAAATGCAAAGGCATGATGATGTTGGAACGGTTCTCAGATTTCTTTCTCATTTTCTACGCGTGGAAATGCATTAACTGTGGCGCCATCATTGACCGGACGATTTCGGCGAACCGAAGAAAGAGCCTCGCCGCTCGCGAAGCGCAGCCGGTGGCGACTCGCTGATCCGGCGGTCTTTCTGCTCGGTTCATTCTGTCGATTGGTGGTGTGAAGGCCGGGACCCATTGGCCGCCTCCGCCGATGTCGAAATCGAGTCGTGAGAAAGCAGCCTGATTATAGCGAGCCGCCCTCCAAGCGTCAAAGCGCGAATTCCTCGTCGACGCTACAGCGCTCCCCGCCCCGCGGCGGGGAGAAGATTCTCCCTCGGTTTCCTTTCCGCTCCCTCCGGGCTTCTTCACCTTGACCCCTTCAAAAACGCTGTGTTAGAGTCACCCACTTCTAGCCAGAGACGAATGATTTCACTCGAATACGATCATGCGCGTCATCGCAGGGGTGCATCGGGGCCGACGGTTGCTTGGTCCCAGAGGACTGGCTCTTCGCCCGACATCTGACCGAGTGAAGGAAGCCTTGTTTTCGATTCTTGGTGAACGCATCACGGGGGCCCGCGTGCTCGACCTGTATGCCGGGACGGGGTCGATTGGAATTGAAGCCCTGAGCCGCGGCGCTGCACATGTCACCTTTGTTGAAGCCGACCGTACGGCAGTCCGGCTGGTGCGGTCTAACCTGCAACATTGCGGTCTCGAACCATCCGCCAGTATCTGCGCCTGCCAAGTCAGTCAATTTTTTCGCCGCACGATGCATTGGTCCGATCCCTACAACATCGTCTTCTGCGATCCACCCTATCAAGTGACGGCGGAGCTGATTGCTGTAGGGAATGAGTGGGACAGACGATGGTTCGCGGACGACGCCATCGTGATCCTGGAGCATGGACGGAAAGCACAGATCCCACCGACCCTGGGGCCCCTCTCTCTAGTGAAGCGCTACGACTATGGCGACACGGCGCTCACGCGATTTCAGATTACCGAGAAAGATACATCACCGTCATGAAAACTGCCGTTTATCCCGGCACATTCGATCCGATCACGCACGGACATAGTGATATAATCCGGCGGGGATTTCGAATGTTCGAGAAAGTCATCGTGGCGATCGCGCCCAACCCAAGCAAACATCCCTTTTTCAGTGTGAAGGAACGGCTGGAGATGGTCCGACTGGTCACGAAGGACCTGCCGAACTTAGAGGTCACGACGTTCGAAGGGCTACTGGTTGACTTTGTACGAAAAAGTGGCGCCCATGCCATCCTTCGAGGATTACGGGCTATTTCTGACTTCGAGCACGAGTTTCAGATGGCCCTCATCAATCGAAAACTAGCGGAAACTGTCGAAACGGTATTTCTGATGCCCAGCGAAGAGTTTTCCTATCTGTCCTCCACTATCATTAAGGACGTCGCCAGCCACGGCGGAGCGCTGCAGGACTTTGTGCATCCTGAAGTGGCCAGGAGACTTCAAGAACGAATTCGGAGTTTTAAAGGATGAAACTTGCAGCCCGAGTCGGACGAATCGTCCCCTCTCCTACCCTCAGCATTACAGCCACTGCGAAGGCGATGGCGGCACAAGGAGTCGATGTCATCGATTTCGCGTCCGGAGAGCCTGATTTCGACACGCCTGAGCCGGTCAAGGCGGCTGCGGAAGCCGCGATCCGCGCCGGCTTCACGAAGTATACGCCGTCATCTGGTATTGACGAGTTACGGGGCGCCATTGCAGACAAGCTGAAAACCGAACAGGGACTGCACTACGAGAAATCACAGATCCTCGTCTCCTGTGGCGCGAAGCATTCGCTTTACAATGTGGCGGAAGCGCTGTTGGAAGCGGGCGATGAGTTGATTATCCCAGTGCCCTTTTGGGTGTCCTACCAGGATCAAACGCTGCTCAACGACGCGACGCCGATCCTCCTGCAGACCCAGGAACGCGAGGGATATACCATCTCTCAGGAAGCGCTCGAAGCCGTGATTACGCCACGGACCAAGGCGATCATCGTCAATAGTCCCTGTAACCCGACCGGGGCCACGTACGATCGGAAAACCCTCGAAGGAATCGCCGCCGTGGCCTTACGCCACGACCTCGTCATTATTTCGGACGAGATTTATGAGAAAGTGCTCTACGACGGAGTCGAGCACATCAGCATCGCCACGTTAAGCCCTGAGGTAGCCGCGAGAACCGTCGTCATCAACGGTGTCTCGAAAGCCTATGCGATGACGGGTTGGCGGATCGGCTATGCCGCAGGACCGAAGCCGTTGCTCACGGCCATGGCCAATATCCAAAGCCAAAGCACGTCCAATCCTTGTTCGATCTCGCAAAAGGCGGCCGTGGCCGCGTTACGCCTGGGAGCCCCCTTTACGAAAATAATGGTGACGGAATTCGACCGGCGTCGGCGCGTGATGGTGGATCGGCTCAACCGCATGCCCGGGGTGACGTGCTCTATGCCGACCGGAGCCTTCTATGCATTCCCGAACGTGAGCGGCTTGTTATCCCGACGCTGGAAGGACCTGCCCATCAGCTCTGCCGCCGAGCTGGCGACCTATTTACTCAACGAGGCTCAAGTGGCAGTCGTACCCGGTGAACCGTTTGGAAGCGGATGCCATATTCGGCTGTCCTATGCCACTGCCATGGAGGCCGTCGAGCGAGGGTTGACCCGTATCGAAACGGCGATTCGTCGCCTTTCGTAAAACACACGAATAGACACACCGCTTTCCCTTGATTTTTGGCGAAGAGAGGCTACAAGTAAGAGTAGCAGGTCAGACGAATTGCACCACACGGCCAAACTAGGTTACGTACGCAGTCTGATGACGGGAGGATGGACCAGTGCCGATCTATGAATATCAATGTGTCAGCTGTGCTCATCGTTTTGAGCTAAAACAAAGCATTAAGGACGACCCCATCAAGGAATGTCCTCGTTGCGGCAAGGAAGTGACCAAGTTGATCTCTTCACCCGCCATCATGTTCAAAGGTAGCGGGTGGTATATCACCGATTATTCGGACAAGATGAAGCCTGGTTCAGGAAGTGACTCGCCGGAGAAAGCGGCAGCTCCCGGCGCAGAGAAGACGAAAACTCCCGCCTCATCCGAGACGACGACCGCCGGCTCTTCATCGACGCCCGCTGCGACGCCCTCCGCCCCCGCTGCTTCCGGCTCAGCCACCGCACCCAGTGCGAGCACGCCCAGCACCGGGTCCTCTAGTTCGAGTTCTTCATCTTCTTCAGCGGCCTGACGGTTGGAGGAGCGCAGCGACTATCCTATCCACCCGCCTCGACGGCGACGGCACGTGCTCTTGCCCTATCGAGCGGGTGGGAGGGTCCTGGCAGAGAAATGCTACGGGGTGCTTCGTCTAGTTGGAGCGGGTTTTGTTTTCTTGGCGCTGGTCGACTTGCCGGAAGATTTTACTGTTGCTTTGGCCCCGGCCTTGAGGGGTTTCTTCACAGCGGCTTTCGCGGTCGGCTTGACGGCGTGACTCTTCGAGGCCTTCAATGCGTGCTCTCTGGCCGCCGCGATCGTGTGCTCTAAACTAGCAATCATCGCCGATTTTTCTTTGTTCACCCGCGTCAAATCTTCCACGCGAATCTGCAATTCTTCCTTTGCCTTGTTCGCAGCATTGAGCTGATTCTGGAGCAGGGCTTTGTCCGCCGCAGATTGTTGAGCTTCAGAATGCAACTGTTCAATTTGAGCCTGCAGCGCGGGTGGCCAGAAGTCGCATCCAGTCAGCAGAAGCACGGCGCCGACTCCGAGCGCGGACAGTGGCATTACGGCGCGATGAGATCGAGTGAGCATAGATAATCCTCCAATGAGGGTGAATTATACCGACAACCGAGCGTCAAATCATAATGAAAGTGTATAGCCCTGCGAGGAAAGCGCCACACGAATGACATCCGTTGACAGGGCGCCGGGTCGAATCAGCCGGGGACCATAACAGGTATCGACGATGGTGGAAGCCGGGCCACCCGCTGTACGACCTCCGTCCAAAATCATATCCAGGGCGGGACCCAATGCGCGCTCTACGTCGGCCGCACTATTGAGAGACGGTTCAGATGATCGGTTTGCGCTCGTCCCGGTGAGGGGTCCCGTCTTGGACAAGAGTCTCGTGAGGTAGGGTAAAGGCGGCAGGCGAATTCCGATGGTTCCAGTCCCGGCTGTCAGCAATGAAGGCAGATCTGCGGCGGCGGGAAATACGATGGTCAAGGGGCCGGGCCACAACTGCTCCATGAGGACGTCAGCGGCAGGCGGTATGCTCGCCACCAATTGATCCAGTTGGCCGTGGTTGCCAATGAGCACCAAAATCGGTTTATCGGACGGTCGGCCTTTGATGTCAAACAAGCGGCGCAAGGCCTGTGGCTGAGTGGGACACGCCGCCAGACCGTACGAGGTTTCGGTGGGAATGGCGATGACACCCCCTGCGGCCAACACCCGTTGCACCTCCGGTAGGATCGTCTCGCAGGTCTGATCGTTGAAGGGAAGCACGAGAGCCATGCCGCTGACGTACGTATTCGCTATTCGCTCAGGCCTTGCGTGGCAAGGCCCGATGCGCGATGTCGGTTCGGTAATGTCGTCCGTCAAACAGAATGGAAGGCAGGGCCTGGTAGACGTGTTCCCTGACATCAAGAAGAGATTGGCCCCATGCCGTGACGGCCAGTACCCGTCCCCCATCGGTCACCACATGTTCCGCCTCCCGCTTGGTTCCCGCATGGAACACAACACAGGGCGAGTCGAGCGGCTGGCCGGTCAACCCGTGAATGGGTAAGCCTGTGCGGTACGGGCCGGGATAGCCGGGCGACGTCATCACCACACAGATCGCCGTGTCGCGATGCCATTCGACCGTGAGTTGATCCAGACGATGGTCAACCACTGCCTCCATGATCTCGATCAAATCTGTCTTGAGCAACGGCATGACGACTTCTGTCTCCGGATCACCCATGCGCGCGTTGAATTCGATGACATAGGGTGAGCCTTTCACCACCATAAGCTCTGCATACAGCACACCCTGAAACGGACAACCGAGCCGAGCCAGTGCGTCGACCGTCGGCTGAAGCACTTCACGCATCACCTGTTCACGGAGCGCGGCAGACCCGAGAGGCGCCGGAGCATAGGCGCCCATTCCACCGGTGTTCGGACCGGTATCGCCATCCCCCACCCGTTTGTGGTCCTGAGCCGGCAGCATTGGGACTACGGTCTTCCCATCGGAGAATGCCATGATGGTCAGCTCTTCGCCATCGAGAAATTCTTCGATCAATACACGGTGCCCAGCCTGGCCGAAAATAGATTCTTCCATGGCGGCGCGGACGGCCTGCCGAGCTTCCTCACGTGTCGTCGCCACCACCACGCCTTTGCCCTGCGCCAGTCCGTCCGCTTTCACCACAATAGGAACGGAGTGTTCCTCAAGATAGGCTAAGGCCTGGCTCATCTGATCGAAGCCGCGCGCCGCCGCCGTCGGAATTCGATTGGCGGCCATGATGTCCTTGGCGAAGCTCTTGCTGGACTCCAGTCGCGCGGCGGCTTTGGTCGGGCCGAATATTCTCAGTCGCGCTTTCCGAAACTCATCGGCGATGCCCAAGGCCAACGGCGCCTCAGGCCCGACCACCGTGAGATCGATCTGCTCCTTGAGCGCAAACGCCTTGAGCCCATCGAGATCATCCGCCTTGATCGGAACACAGGTGGCCAGACCTTCGATGCCCGCGTTCCCGGGTGCGCAAAAAATCTGCGGCTTGCGGGGGCTCTGGCTGATCTTCCAGACCAGGGCATGTTCGCGACCGCCACTGCCAACGACGAGAATCTTCACAGCTCAACCTTTACCTGAACTGAAAAAAAGAATGACTGCTGCAGGGACGTTGTGTAAACCCTGCATCGAAGGCGAGTTAAAATGGTCATTTAGCAAGGCCGCGGAGATACCACTCGCCGCACCCTACCCTCGGATACCGTTGAGATGAATGGACGAGCGAGAACCCAGCTGATGGCCATTTTCAGTCGTCGATCAATGGCGGAAGTGGCGCATGCCTGTCAAAATCATCGCCATCCCATGTTCATCCACTGCCTTGGTCACCTCGGCGTCACGGATCGAACCCCCGGGCTGAATGACACAGGTAATCCCCGCTTCTGCCGCCGCGTCGATGCCGTCACGGAAGGGGAAAAATGCATCGGACGCCATGACACAGCCCTTCACCGTGGACTGAGCCTTCATGACGGCGAGTTTCACCGAATCGACCCGGCTCATCTGCCCGGCGCCGATGCCCACGATTTCCCCTGGCCGACCGTAGATGATGGCGTTGGACTTCACATGCTTACAGACGACCCAAGAAAATGCACAAGCCGCATATTCCTCCTCGGTCGGCTTCCGTGAGGTCGGCACTGCCAACGCCTTGATATCCTTGATCGCGCCCAAATCACGATCCTGCACGATTAATCCACCCACCAATTTTTTGAGATCGTATCCTTCGGCGGTCGCTTTCGTGAGCGGGCCGACATCCAAAAGGCGAATATCCTTCTTGCGTTTCAGTTCAGCCAGCGCGTCGTCCGCAAAGCCCGGCGCAATCACGACTTCTACAAACGTCGAGGTGATCTCCTTTGCCGCGGCGAGATCCACGGGACGATTAAAGGCAATCACGCCGCCGAACGCCGACACCGGATCGGTCGCCCGAGCCTTCACATAGGCCTCGACCGGAGACGCGCCGAGCGCGCAGCCGCATGGGTTATTGTGCTTGATGATCGCGACGGCGATTTGATCGAATTCCTTGACGAGCTCAAGCGCCGAATTCGAATCGAGGAAGTTATTGTAGGACATCGCCTTGCCGTGCAGAATTTTCCCGCGCGATACCGCCGGTTCCTTCACATTGAGTTCACGGTAGAACGCCCCCTGTTGATGGGGATTTTCTCCATATCGGAGGGTTTCCACGCGTTCGAACTGCAGCGAGAGAATCGCCGGAAATTTGACCTCGCTCCCCTGCGTCTGCTTCTCAAGATAGCCGGCTATGAGGCTGTCGTACCGAGCGGTATGTTGAAAGACCTTCATAGCGAGCTCACGCCGCAATGCCGGTGTGACGGACCCGGCCTTTAAAGCCTCCAGCACCCGACCATAGTCGGCTGGATCAACCAGGACCAACACATCTTCATGATTCTTCGCTGCAGACCGCAGCATAGACGGACCGCCGATATCGATATTTTCAATCGCTTCCTCAATCGGACAATTGGGCTTCGCAATGGTCGCCTCAAACGGATACAGATTCACCACGACGACGTCGATGTTGCCGATGCCATGTTGCTGCATCTGCGATACATGGTCGGGAACCCGGCGGCGGCCGAGCAGGCCACCGTGGATTTTTGGGTGTAATGTTTTGACCCGGCCATCCAGGATCTCCGGGGACCCCGTGTAGGCGGCGACATCCGTGACCGGTACACCCGCTTCTCGCAAGGCCTTCGCAGTGCCACCAGTAGACAGCACCTCGGCGCCAAGGGAAGCCAAGCCTTTGGCCATGTCGACGACTCCAGTCTTGTCAGAAACACTGATCAGTGCCCGCGCAATGCTGGCCATGAGGAACTCCTTCAAGTATCGCTATCGTGTGGGTGAGTAAATATCAGACGAAAAGCGGCGTGAGAATAGCAGATGGCCGGAGGCCACTGCAAGCCGGCAACGGTCCATGCCTCGAAAAGCAATCCGGCGATACTGAATGGACGCCATGATCTTCAAGAATGCCGCTAGCATGCATCTGATCGATATGATACCCTGCCGTCTGTGCGTGACGTGACGCGATGATTTAATGAAGTATCGCTCGAAGTCTGAAGACAACTCCAACCTTCTAGAATTTGGATGCCGCCGTCGGGCCTCGCGCCTGGGGCAATAAGGGCTTGCGATGTCGCGCGGAATTATTTTCGGAGTCGGACTCCTCGCACTCACATTCCTGGCGTTCCTCTGTATCCCTCGGCATCTACCGGTGACGCCCTCGGCGTCTGTTCGTCCTAGCTTCAGTGCCAGCCTCGAGAACGGGCAATTGACGCTCTCCGGTGTCGTGGGGAGCGCAGAAGCCAAACAGGCCGTCGCTGGATCGTGCCCACGAGGTGGCGAAGATCGGCAAACTACACGTCACTGATGACCTCAAGGTCGTGGCGGGTAGCGAGGCAGCCGGATGGGAAACCCTGTTGCCCGCGCTGCTCACGCCATTCTCAGGCTTGCATCACCATCAGGCGACCGTGTCGGTTTCGGGTCACACCGTCACGGTCAAAGGCGCCGTCGCATCCGGCGAGGCGAAAACAACACTTCTTCATGATGTGACAGCGCTTCTCGGCGCCTCAATGAAAGTGCAGGATCAGGTGGTCGTCACGCCGGCCCTCGTGGCCGACCTTCCTGCAGGCCAAGCGCCGGGGATTCCGCATCAATCCCGCGCCGAGGTTCAGTCAGGCCTCGATCAGCTTTTGCGAGGAGAGCATATCGCATTCGAGAGCAACAGCGCCGTCCTCACCTCCAAGGGACGATCCGTGATCGACAAACTGGTTCCGGCCCTCAAACGTGCGCCCGATGCGGTGATCGAAATCGGCGGGCATACCGATTCGTACGGCGATCCTGATTACAACCTGCAACTGAGTCGCACGCGGGCCGAAGCGGTCCGTCAATATCTGGTCGACCATGCGGTGACGAATCGCCTCACCGCGGTCGGCTATGGATCAACGCGCCCACTTGCCCCTGAACGGACGCGCGCCGCGTCAAAAAAGAACCGGCGCATCGAATTTCGCGTGAAAGAGGAACGGTGAACGTATGGGAGCCATGATTCTGCAGATGGTGGGATGCTTACTGGTAGCCGCAGCCATCGGGGTGATGATGGGATGGCTGCTCCGGAGCTTTGCGACCTCTGAAAAACGCCAGCAATTATCCGAGATCGCCGGCCGGCTTCGAGGACGTGAGCATGAGCTGGATACGCTCAACCATGAATTGAAAGTCCGCACGTCAGCCGTCCAGATGCTGGAAGGCAAGATGATGACCTCCGAGGCGGCGCTCAAAGACCTCACGGCCGACCTCGCCGCGAAGGTCGAGCAACTTACCGCCTTGCAAGCCGAGGTAGCAGAAAAAGGCGTACGGCTGCATGCGGTGCAACGTGAGCGCGATACTCTCCGCCGAGAGGTCGAGGAAGCCGAGGCGACCCTCAGACGCAAAGGCGGCGGGATTTGCGGAGATGCAGGCACAAATGGAAAACGCGGAGGATGTACTGATCAGCCGCGACCAGGAAATTGCCACGTTAAAAACCTGGGTCGAGCAACTGGCGCCGAAAGATGCAGAAATCGCTCGCTTGCGGGCGCGAATCGAAGAGTTAGATCCGTTTGTAGAACGGAGCCGCCGATTGGAACGGGAGCAAGAACAGGAACGGGCGCGCGCCTCCGCCGCGCTGCGCGGAAAGGAAGAGGAGCTCGCCGCGCACCAGGCTCGCCTCGTGGAGATCGACACGGCACTCGCTCGTGTACGAACCCAGAGCCAGGAAGACCTGACGCGCTTCGGAAAGACCCTTGAGGAACGAGATCGGAAATTCAGCAGCTACGAGCCACCGTCGAAGAGCTCAACCGGTTCCGTGGAGAAGTCGAAAAAAAGGACATTGCCCTCCGCGAAGCGGAAGAGCGCCGAGTCATGGATGTCAGCGAGCGCGAAGAGGAAATCGGAGCCCTCCGCAAACGACTGGTCGAATATCGTGCGGCTCAGCGTGTTGGGCCACCAACAAAATCCACAGGGTCGGTCGGATCGATTGCGCACAGCACGCCGGCCGCCGGGACAAAGTGGAGGAAAAGTACGACCGCGTCAGCAAGACGATCTGAAACAGATCCACGGGATCGGACCGGTGATGGAACGAGTATTGAATCGCATGGGCATGTTCACCTTTCGGCAGATCGCCGAGTGGAAGGACCAGGACGTCGAACACATGGCGTCGGAGCTCAACACCTTCCCGGATCGCATTCGCCACGACAATTGGATCGCCGGCGCGAAGGAGCAGCATTTCATTAAATACGGCGAGGAACTGTAGCCACGACGCGATTCCGGTACGCCCGTACAGCGCGCCATTGAACCCTCTTCCCCTCGGTGTGTCTCCGACGGTCTCCTCAGCATTGGCACATCGAGCGATGTTGACCTCAACATTCTGTTTACTGCCCGGTGTCGGCGTCCGCACGGAACGCCGATTCTGGCGCGAAGGTCTCTCCACGTGGGACCGATTTCTTGCGACTCGCGAGGTACGGGGAATCAGCGCCGCTCGCAAAGCGCTTTTCGATGGCCGGATCGCTGAGGCTCGGGCGCAGTACGCCCAGGACAACAGCCGCTACTTTTCCAAGGCCCTGCCTTCCCGTCACCAGTGGCGGCTCTATGAATGGTTGCGCGAGCGAGCGCTGTATCTCGACATCGAGACGGACTCTTTTGGCCGCATTACCGTGGTGGGACTCTACGGCCGGGGCAGCTATACAGCATTGGTGCGACATGAATCGCTGGGGCTGATTCGTCTTCGAGAGGAATTGTCGCGCTACGATCTCCTCGTGACGTTTTGTGGCTCGACATTCGATCTTCCCATGCTGCGCGCGCACTTCCCCGACCTTCCACTCGAGCAGCCCCATATCGATCTCTGCGGGGTCGGTCGGCAACTCGGCTATCGTGGCGGGCTCAAGGCCATCGAACGCAGGATGGGCATCGATCGGATGCCTGCGATCCAAGGCTTCTCGGGTGAAGATGCCGTCCGGCAATGGAACCGGTGGACACATCAACGGGATGAGCAGGCCCGCCAATTGTTGCTGGCCTATAACGAAGCGGATTGCGTGAACCTCCAGCCCCTCGCCGATGCCTTCTACTGTCGGCTGGTCCAAGCCTCAGGAATCGAAGACCTCCGGTCCGATCTGTCAGTCGCGAACTAGGAAGTACTTAGCAAGGAGAATGGGTAGATCCGAACCTAGTGGAATCGTTTGGTGGGAGCACGCCCCGGGAGCGTCAGCCTCGACGAATTGGAGCTCGCGATGCTGCCCCTTTCTTGAGAGACTTCTTCGGAGTGGAAACGAACCGTTCGTCGATGTAATGTGGCTGCACCATTTTTCGTATCGAGACGGATCGCGCACTGTTCGATGAGTTCGTGAGGAGTCATACGAGCATACGCCGCCGTCAGCTGCACATCGGCAATGAATTGATTGATGCCCGCCACCGGTCGCCAGCCGACCTGGACGCCATGTCTCGCCGCAACGGCGGCTTTTGGCACCAACGCCAGGATTCGTCCTTCGCTATCATGCACCACGTAGTAGCCTGTCTTCATCGCGTTCACCGAGCCGGCGCCGCAACCATGCGCGGACGAAAGGTGGCGCTCTCCTGGCCAGGGTTACGCCACGTCGCGAGCCAGTTGGTATTGGCGGGCCCGGGCGAACGGCGACGTTCTCTGACCGGGCGCTGGGCAACGATCTCAATCGTCGCAGCAGGAACCGGACGATCCGGGCGCACATCCGTATATTCCGGTACGGCACTCATCCAGTACCAGCGATCCGGTTCGATCAGCGAATGACCGTTTCCATCCACCACCCAATGCAGCAGCGTCACCGTCACGCCGGGAGCCACCACCACCTCCGGCCACGTGTAGACATCGACCGTCACACCCATATGTTCCTCCCTGCTTCTTGATGGCGTCGGCGCTCTAAAACCCCTGCTCGCGCTGTATCATGCACCCGTGGCCTACGCGACGGACGAGAGTATACCGAGCACCTCAAAGCTGGTCAAACCACTCATGGGGAGGTGCAACCGTCGCTCCCCTGTCGCACGTCAATCATCGACCGAGATGACTTCAGCCTTACCCCAGCCCTGATCTTTAATACAAAATCGAAGGCAGGAACGCACCGGAGGGATGCTGATAGAGACCATAACTCATCAGCGTCATTGGATAGACCACGCGCAGGCCGTGCTCGAGACACCAACGGAACAGGTCGCTATTTCGCGTCGGCAGCAGGAAGCCGGGACTTTGGAAGACCGGCGTCGCCCCGATCAATGCTTTCAGTTCTTCGTTTGTCCGCCCGACGGCATGCCCAAAAAACCCGATCAATGTGGCATACCCGGTGATATGCCCGTCATGCTCCACCACCAGCGCGCTTCCCTGTTTGGTCGCCTCGAATAATTCGCGCTTCCGATCGTGCCCATGCACTTGAAGACACAATTGGTTGCAAGCATCCAGATCTCCACCCGTCGCCGGCCGTACCGCATAGCCGGGAAGCTGAATGCCGATGAGGGGACCCTGCATCATGGACAGCGGTTCGCGCGCATCGAAGCCGAGCTTGCTGTAGAGTGACAGCGAACGGTTGTGGTACGCGGTCTGAACGAGACGCACACCGGCAAAATACTTGGCGCGGGCACGATCCATCACACGTTCCATCAACTGACGCCCGATAGAGCCATTTTGCACCGACGGATCGACCGTAATCGGTCCCACACCGGCGATCACATCCCCTTCCCACAAAAAGTTACTCCCGACGATGCCTCGTTCCATCTCTGCAACCACCGAGTACACATCGTCTCGTGAGAGCAACATCATCAGGAGACTGACGGCCGACTCCGGCTGCGGAAAATCGACCGGGAAGTTGTGCTGCTCTGCGATGAGTTTGAAGGCGTCGTAAAAAACCGCGCCGCAGGCTTGCGCGTCCTCGAGTATGCCCGGCCGAAACGTCGCTTGCATGGAGAAGTCCCTCTCATTGACCGGCCCGTGCCATCAGCACCCGAACGAGCACAGCGCTTCCACCAGCGTACGTTTCGAAGTTGAGCACTGTCAACTTGCCACGCAGGTTTGCTCAGCAGGATCGCTTGAGCCGGAATCCTCTCGACGATGCGCTCTTACTCGCCAATATTCGGACGCAGGACATAGGGTGGAACTCACACCTCCGGCCAGCATGAGCATCCAGGCTGGGACGGCAAATCCGGCAAACAACGCCGCGCCGAGAAAGAACGGTCTGAACCCAATAGAGAAGAACACGGGTCCTTGTGAGATCAACTCCTCGTCACTGCGGTCGGTCGTCCCCATTTTCATAAGTGAATCTCGAAGCAATCGGAAAAAGGTTCGGCACCGTAAAGAACGAGTTGATGGGTCAGCTGGTCATCGCAGGGCGAGTGAGATCCCAGCGCACTCCGATCATGCCTTCCTTGCGGTTTGAAATTTCCCAGGTCCAGATCCCGCACAAATCCTTCAGAGGCGGCTCTGCACCGCCTCTGGTCGGATCCAAGCAGCGGCTATGGTCGTCAGGAGTATCACTCGGGGGCTCATAATCGCTCACCACCAGCGTGGGCTCCTCCTTGATGGTCCACCCTTGCGCCAAATAGGCCGAAAGATCCACGCGGAAGGAGAGCCGACGATAGAAGGCTTTCTTTCCCAAATGCATATGGAAATCCCGTCGGCCTTCATCATAGCCCCGATACACGTCCAGCTCCATGCGCGCCGTGGGTCCCTGTGTGCCCTTGAGTGGTGTTAATTCGTTCGGCAATACTTCATACCAGACGTAGTTGCCGGAGTTTTCGTAAATCGCCCGTTTGTCGGCGGGCGTGTGGTGAGGCAGAGGCGGTTTTTTCGGGTCGACCCAACCATGGCGGCTCGTGCCGTACTTCAAGACGTAGGGCTCAGCGCAATGATTTTTCGCGCTGAACTCCACCTGATGCAGGACCTGCGCGATGTTGTCGCTCTGCAGCTCGCGTTGAACGGCGCCATGATTGGCTATAATCACATCCTGACGGGAATGGGGAGACACCTTCACTGCATAGGTAAACCGCTCGATCTCCCACACATTGGGATGGCCATGCGGGTCCAGCAGCACCGTCACGAACTCGTGATAGCGCTTGAGTTCTACACTGGCTGCCGCCTCTTTCGTCGGATGAGACATGTTCAAAATCGAATTATGGTCTCCCGGAAGACACTGCCCATAGAGAAAATACCCGCGAGAAGAGGCTCGCGGAACCACGGCGTCGGCGTCACCCCAGAAACAATAGAACGGAATGGGCAGCCCACGGCTATCTCCCCATTGTTTCGCATCGATAATCTGGTCTCGAATCTTCTCATGGGTGTCGCAGGTATTCTCGCTGAAGAGTCGCAGCGCCTGTTCCTGTGGATTCGGTAACAGTAACGACACCATCTTGCGCAGTCCGGAAATGATGCGGGAGCCGAAATTAGGCGTCGCCAACAATATCACCTGACGGATGCGTTGGAGTTCGCCGCTGGCCGGAGAACCGAAACATTCCTCCATATATTTTTGAATCACCAATCCGCCCATGCTGTGCCCAACCAGGATCAGGTCGACTCCCCGCCCTCGATCGGAAGACGGCGCGACTCGTGTGAGGTGATCGCGCAATTGACCGGCGATTTCGCCAATACTCGGAGAACGTTGATAGATCGGAATACGGAACAGCTTCGAGAGGTAATTGAAGGGAGGTGCGATCTCGAATCGTGCCGCCACTCGCTCATCGCTCAAGAGCGCGTCCCGCAAATTGGTCCAGGTCTCATCGGAGCTGCCGAATCCATGCACAAAGACGATCCACTGTTTCACCGCCCGCGGCCTCCCCTCATTCATCTACTACGTCTGCAGACTCGCCAGCCAGCTCACGATGCTTCCTCAGCAGTCCGCGCCTCTCTCGCAGGAAGCAGGTCGATCATCTCTCCGCCAGTCGGCGCAGCGTACGTTTTTGCGTGAAATTCTGTCAAATGCGAAGGTATGAATAGAAGCGAGCACCACGATCTACATAGCGATCGAGGAACTATTCGGTTCGTCTCCTCTCACCGCGGGGCAAAGACCTCGAGCTTGGAGTAGCGGTAATAAGTCCTGAAGAAGGGGACCTTGTCTCTTCTTGAGGGGAATTCCGCAAGGCTATGGCAGCTACTAGAAGACGGTGGCCAGGTATTCCACCAGCAGCACGAGCCCCGTCCCGCTGGTCGGCAAGCGCGATCGCACCGAACAGCGGATGCTGCGTGAATGGAAGAAACGCGCCGTCGCGATTGTTGCGGATCAAGTTCATCATTCCTTCAATCTGCCTCCTGCCGACGGCTCTGCCGGTCAGGCCAACTAGCTTGTCCTTCAACTGCGCCACGGCGGCGCGTTTTGCCTCCTCAGCCGAATGGCGCAGATACACCGCGTTGCCCAACGCATAGGCGGCGTTCAGTCCAAACAGAACCATCAGGCTCACGGGAAAATCCCATCGATCGAAATACGTGTGCCGCGCCACCCCCATGAGAAACAGAATGACGAATGGGTAATACAGCATGAAGCTGATTACCGCCGTACGCTGCGCGATCAGCTCGATGCCCAACCATTCGTTCAGGCCGGTCTTGTCCGTCTCGTGATTCACCGCCTCTCGCGCCAGAAGATCCTCGGGCCAGACAATCTTGGTGGCGATCATGATGTTGATCAAGCGTCGGCACAGTCTCGTGGCATCCACCACATAGAACATCAACAGAGTCATGCCAAGGACACTCATCAGCAAGACCAGCGCGTTGATCTCGAAACAGGCGGAACCTCGACAAGGCATTGTCGGTGAATCGAACAGGCGCATGAGAAGCCATCCCAACACTCCATAACAGAGCGTTTGAGGCACGATGCGGCACAACCGGTGCCTCCATCGCCCGAGTGTTTGGTATTCCTGCCAGAGGTCCGTAGCCAGAGCGGCTCCACCAGGATGAGGACGCCAATAATGGATCCCCATGAGCGAGCAGGGAATCGTCGGTGCCGGTTGACCGGGAAGAAGACCGAATCTTATCGCCAAGGCTTGATCGTTTTCTCTGAGCTTCATCGAGGAGTAGTAGAAAAAGATGCCGCACAGGGCACAGGCCAGGAGTCGTATCACAGTGGTCGGCCACACGCTGACCCCTTGCGTGAGACTGAACGGTTCGCCGGCCGATCCATCACCCATGGCCCACCCCAGTAGGCCGACGGTCACTCCCCCGAACGCCAGCGCGGAGAGCAGCATGATCCTGTGCGTGCGTGCACGGAACAGGTCCATAAATTCGCTATTGAGAAGCAGGGCGCACAGTAACGCCACGCCCATCGCCAGGCCGGCGAGTCCCACCGTTCCTGCACTCGGCATCCTAAGCATTCCGGTCGTGGAATTGAGATCTGGACGGGGCGCATGAATGCTCGGAAGTGCTCCCGGCTGAACGAGGCTCATATCCACCGGCCCATGCCGACCCATTTCATACAACCTCGGTTTACCGGCAGTTGAAAACCGGGCGTCCGTCAGAGAGGCCCGCACCTCCTCCGCATGAGGGCCAGGCAGCACATAGTCAATCGAGCGCAAGGTGGAATAGAACAAGGCGGTCTGATAACTATCGCGAAACGGCGGAATCGGCGCCTGAAGATCCGGATGCAGAGTGAGCCCGAAATGTGACGCGACAAGGAGATTGCGCGTCCACTGACCCTGCCCGGAATGGGTCAGCCTAGTATCCAGATCGGTGGTAAAAAAGATCGCGCGAGGGAAGTCGTTCCGCAATGCTTGGAGAATCATGAGCTTGTCGTAGACGTCGCTGCCCAACACACCGATGGCCACGAACTCTGCGGCATCATGTTTCAACGTCTCGGCGAGGCGGCGGAGATAATCCAGCTGGCCTCGACCAGTCGGCGCTTCCTCCGTGCGTTGGGACGCCCCCGAAGGTTTCTCTCCCAATTTTCCCTGCTCCTGAGTGCCCGATGCGTCCTTTCCGTCCCCCTTCGGAGGCAACTCTCCGTCCAAGCCGGCGAGATACGAATAGCGGTGAACCCACTCAGGCCAGATGCCTCGGCGCAGCAACTCGAGCTCGGGGTCGATCTGTCTGGCTCCCGCGACATCCCCTCGCTTCGCCATCGTTTCCGCCATCGCGACGAACGTCAGCGGCAGCGCGCGCCCGTAGAGCGTATCCCATTCCGAAATCAATGCGACGTGAGGCGCTCGCCTTGGCGACGTCCCGTTCGAGGCAATGGACAGATCGACTCTGCGGCGCTTCAACTCTTCCACCAGCTGCTCCGCCAGCTGGTCATCCGTCCCGATCATTCTGAGGAATGAAAGATCATGATCGGCTGAACAGACGCTCGACTTCCCCTTCCTTGGCTTCCTTGCGCGACGCTCCGAGCAAAAAGGAACTGGCCGCTGTTGCCCATGAGGAATAGAACGTCGCGCCTTTCAACGGCGCGATATCAGAAGCATCATTCTTTAATTCGCTCAACATGGACG
This sequence comes from uncultured Nitrospiraceae bacterium, assembly GCA_963839785.1. GTDB lineage: Bacteria > Nitrospirota > Nitrospiria > Nitrospirales > Nitrospiraceae > Nitrospira_A. Next base: position 30,412 of record CAWIWD010000020.1, on the reverse strand, counting down.
CCAGGGTGCCGGAGGTGCGAGGGCCCAATATTTTATACGTCGTCGGGGGATGCTTGAGCGTATGATTCAGATGGGCCACGAGGCGCCCTAAGGAGGCGAGAGGATCCGGACTAAAATCCTGGTCCTTGAGCCAGAGCACCAACACTTCTTTTCTGTTCTGCAAATCCCGGCTGCTCGTATCCGGACGAAACCACTCGAGCGGAACGAGCAAAGACGAATCAGCCGGCCGCGCCCACTCGAAATAGCGGACGTATTCTCCGGACTCCGGTAAATATCCTGCCACTCCTAAGGCGGACACCACGGCATAGCGGTCTTTCAGTCTCGACTCCACTCCATTGGCGTACGGGCTGCCATCCATGAAAACTGGAAGTACGAGATAATCCGATCCCGCACCTTCGTGCCCGATCGCTTGGACCAGATCAGAAAATGCGTGATGTGACCTGGCATGACCCTCGCCCGCGGATTGCCTCGCCGACTCCTTGAGCTGATGAGTCGATATTGCCTCGAACGGATCTTGCCAGAGTCGCGCTTGGACACGATCCGTCTTCACGGACACATACGTTTCCGGTTCCTTATTGATCGGTCGCGAGGTTTTGAGCGGAGCCTGGTAAATGATGAAACTACTGACCGCCGCTACCAACAAGGTCGCCAAGCCGGCCAGCGGCAGCTTGAATTTCTCATCTGGTTGTTCGGCCATGGATCAGTCGTCTCTCAGTGATGAGCCTTGGCAGCACGATCGACAGGTGGGCGACAGGCTAAACTTGAGAAAAGAAACTGTCAACGGATGGAGCGGTCATCTGCCACGAACGGGCTGGTCCCCGCACTGCAGCGCTCGATCGATCCAATGATCCTTCCGAGTTGCTCCTTTCTCTCCAAGGAGGGTGGTCTGGGCAACCTCCACTTGCGCGACACCTCCTTACCCGCCCAACCCACTAGCGCGCCGAGACGCGCCATTTACCCAGGCGAGGGTCTTCTGAGCCCGCGCGTTGCGCGAGGTGCGCGGCGCGAAAAATAATGAGCGTCACCTTTGCGTACGGTGGCGAGTGGTGACCGGCCGTGGCTTTAGGTTGTCCCGACCACCCTCCCCTCCCTCTTCGTTTGACATCAACTTTTCTCCTCACTACAATCTTGCCGTGGCATCTCAATTCGTCCATCTGCACCTTCACACTCAATACAGTCTCCTCGACGGCGCGAACCAGATCGACCCCCTGATGCAACAGGTGAAGTCGTTCGGACAACCGGCCGTCGCAATGACCGACCATGGCAACATGTTCGGAGCGGTGGAGTTTTATCGGAAGGCGAAGGAAGCCGGTGTCAAACCCATCATCGGCTGCGAAGCCTACATGGCCCCCGGCAGCCGCCTCGAAAAAAATTCGCATCTCGCACACAACGACTATTACCACCTCATTCTGCTCGCCACAAACCTCAAGGGATACCAGAACCTCATCAAACTGGTCAGCAAAGCATATCTTGAAGGGTTCTACTATAAACCTCGGATGGATAAAGATATTCTGCAAGAGCACCACGAGGGTCTCATCGGGCTATCCGGTTGTCTCAGTGGTGAAGTGGCCTATCTGATCGGACAAAAGGATTTGGCCGGCGCAACCAAGGCGGCGGGCGAGTATCGAGAGATCTTCGGGAAGGATCATTATTATTTGGAACTGCAGGCCAACGGCCTGGAGCACCAGCGCATTGCCAACGATGGGCTGCTGGAGATTCACAAGAAGCTCGGCATCCCACTCGCCGGCACCAACGATTGTCATTATCTGAAAGCCGAAGACTCGCGTCCGCATGACCTCATGCTCTGCCTGCAAACCGGCAAGACCATCAACGATCCCAATCGAATGAAGTTCGATACCGATCAGCTCTACGTGAAATCGACGGATCAGGCGTTGAGAGAGTTCAAGGAGATGCCGACGGCCGTCTCAAATACCGTCAAGATCGCGGAGGCCTGCAACCTCGAACTCGCGCTCAACAAAACCTATCTGCCCCAATTCAAGGTGCCGGAAGGCTTCACACGCGAAACCTATGTGGAGCAATTGGCAACGGACGGACTGGCGGCGCGGCTAAAAGAACGGCCGAGTTCCATCCCGGAGATCGCCTATCAAGTACGGTTGAAGGAAGAAGTCGCGGTGATCTGCTCCATGGGATTCGCGGGCTATTTCCTCATCGTGTGGGACATCATTAAGTTCGCCCGCTCGCGCGGCATTCCCGTGGGACCGGGTCGCGGCTCTGCGGCCGGCAGCCTCGTCGCCTATGCCCTCCGCATCACCGATCTCGATCCGCTGGTGTATTCATTGTTGTTCGAACGTTTCCTCAACCCTGAGCGTGTGTCCCTCCCCGATATCGACATGGACTTCTGCATGGATCGCCGGGACGAGGTCATCAACTACGTCATCCACAAATACGGCGAGGACCACGTCGCGCAGATCATTACCTTTGGAACCATGAAGGCCAAGGCGGCGATTCGCGATGTGGGTCGCGTGTTGGAGATGCCGTACGCCGAGGTGGACCGGATCGCCAAACTCGTGCCGGACGATCTCAAGATGACCCTCGATAAGGCGCTCGAACAGGAACCGCGCCTGAAGGAATTGGTCGAGAAAGATGCGAAGGTCAAGGAACTGATGTCGGTAGCCCAGTCGCTCGAAGGCCTTGCGCGTCATGCCTCCACCCACGCGGCCGGCATCGTCATCTCCGATCAGCCCCTCACCGACCACGTGCCGCTCTACAAAGGTCCGAAGGACGAAATCGTCACCCAATATTCCATGGGTGATGTCGAGAAGATCGGCCTGGTGAAGTTCGACTTCCTGGGCTTGAAGACTCTCACCATGATTCACCGAGCGGAGCTGCTGGTGAACCAGGGGCATCCGGAGCAGCCGCCCTTGTACGTCGAACGACTCTCCTTCGACGATCCTAAGACCTTTGCACTGCTCTCTTCCGGCAAGACGACCGGCGTATTCCAGCTGGAAAGTTCCGGCATGCGCGACCTGCTCACGGGTCTCAAGCCGGACCGGTTCGAAGACATCATCGCGATCATCGCGCTCTATCGCCCAGGTCCGATGGACCTCATCCCGGACTTTATCAAACGCAAGCAGGGCAAGATCCCGATCGCCTATGAGATGCCCGAACTTGAACCGATCCTGAAGGACACGTACGGCGTCATCGTGTATCAGGAACAGGTCATGGCCATCGCCAACAAGGTGGCTGGGTTCTCACTCGGGCAAGCGGATATTCTTCGCCGCGCCATGGGAAAAAAGAAGCCGGAGGAGATGGAAAAACTCCGGGTCCAGTTCATGGAAGGGGCGAAGCAGAAAAAAATACCTGAAAAAAAAGCGGACAAGCTGTATGAGTTGATCCAGAAGTTCGCCGGGTACGGGTTCAACAAGTCTCACGCCGCAGCCTATGCGGTGGTCTGTTATCAGACAGCCTATCTCAAGGCCCACTACCCGACCGAATTCATGGCGTCGTTGATGACGACCGACATGGGCAATGCCGACAAGATCGTCGGCTATTTCACCGAATGTCGCGGGCTCGGCATACCCGTGCTGCCCCCGGACGTGAACCAGAGCCACAAACATTTCACGGTCGTCGGCAACGGCATTCGTTTCGGCATGGCTGCCATCAAGAATGTCGGCGAAGGCGCGGTCGAGGCGATCATCGATGTGCGCAACGAGACGGGTCCCTTTCGCTCCTTCTTCGATCTCTTTCGCCGGGTTGATCTGCGCAAACTCAACAAGCGGATGATGGAAGGTCTCATCAAGGCCGGCGCCTTCGACTCCATGGGCGGGCGTCGCTCGCAATATCTGGCCGTCCTCGATCAAGCGATGGATGAAGGCGCCAGCATCCAGAAAGAGCGTGCCCTCGGCCAGACCAGCATCTTCGGCGACGACACCGATGGCGCGCCTCAAACATTGGCGGAACCTCTGTTGCCCGATGTCCCCGAGTGGAGTCAGGGCGAGATGCTGAAATACGAGCGCGAGCTCACGGGATTTTATATCAGCGCGCACCCGCTGGCCCGTTATGAAGCGGCCATTCAGCTGTTTGCCAATACGACGACCATGCAAATCCCAGAGGCTCCGGACGGACGCGAAGTGAAGCTCTGCGGCATCATTACCGCCGTGAAATCGATGCTCACGAAAAAGGGCGACCGGATGGCCTATGTCACGCTGGAGGATTTACATGGCGTGGTGGAAGTGATAGCCTTTCCCGATCTTTACCGCGACCATGCCGAGATGATCGTGCCGGAACGGGTCGTGCGGTTGACGGGCACCGTGGATCGCGGAGACAAAGGCACCAAGTTGCGTGGAACTAAGATCGAACCGCTCGCGGAATTGCAGACGATGGGAATCTCGCGGGTCATGATTCGATTGAATGCCGGTCCAACCGCCTCAACCAGACTTCCGATGCTTCGCCAGGTCTTCCAAAAATATCCCGGCTCCTCCACCGTGTCCCTGGTGATGGGCTTAGGGGACACCATCGAAGCACGGACCTCGCCGCTCCCCAACGTCACGATCACTCCCAGCGAGCATTTCGTCGCGGATATCGAGGAAGTGCTAGGCAAAGGTGCCATCACCTTGGTAGCCTAGGCGCACCTAGGCAACACCCGTAGGGGGTTTAACAGTATGAGAGACTACCTCGATTTTGAAAAGCCGATCCGCGAACTCGAAGAGAAAATCGAGAAGCTCGCGTCCGCGGAATCGCCCAAGTCCGGCGCGCAAGAAGAAATGCGGAAGTTGCGGACGAAACTCGCCCAGGTTGAACATCAGCTCTACAACGGCCTGACTCCCTGGCAGCGCACCCAATTGGCCCGGCATCCTCAGCGACCCACGACACTCGATTACATCCACGAACTTTGTCGCGACTTTCTCGAACTCCATGGCGACCGTAACTTCGGCGACGACCGCGCCATCGTGGGAGGCTTCGCCCGGTTCAACGACCGCACCGTGATGGTCATCGGGCACCAAAAGGGCAAGACGCTCAAGGAGCGCATGCAGCGGAACTTCGGCATGCCCAATCCGGAAGGGTATCGCAAAGCGTTGCGGCTGATGCGGTTGGCGGAAAAATTCGGCCGTCCGATCATCACCTTGATCGATACCCCAGGCGCGTATCCCGGCATCGGCGCCGAGGAACGCGGACAGGCCGAAGCCATCGCCAGAAATCTTTTCGTGATGTCACGGTTAGCGGTTCCTATCATTTCTGTGGTCATCGGCGAAGGCGGCAGCGGCGGCGCCCTGGCCTTGGGAGTGAGCGATCGCATCCTCATGTTGGAACATTCCGTCTACTCCGTCATTTCCCCCGAAGGCTGCGCGGCTATTCTGTACGACGACCCTGCCAAGGTGCCCGACGCCGCGGCTTCGCTGAAGATCACCGCGCAAGACCTAGTCGGGCTCGGCATCGTGGACGAAGTGATCCCGGAACCACTCGGCGGCGCGCATCGGGACGCGCGAGCGATTTCAGATCGGGTCGCGAAAGCGCTCACCAATCAACTCTACGGGCTCGTTGAACTTCCTACCGATCAGCTCATTGCTCAGCGCGATCAGAAGTTTCGCAAGATGGGGGTGGTGGGCGGTCTCGTCCCGGCCTAACCCTGCAGGATGGTGAAAACGACTGCCGGCTTCGTTCTCGCCTCGCTCAGAATCTCAACGTCATGAAAAACCTGCACTTGGCCTAAGACACGGCCCGCTCGCCGGCTCACGGGCCCGCACAAACATGGCGCTCGTTATTCCTCGCGCCGTGCGCCTCGCTGCGGCCGCGCTGAACAGTCGTTTTGACCATCCTGCTGCCTTACTGCACTCATGTTTAATTGAAACGACTGCTTGTTCTTCGCGGCGCCTAGATTTCTCCAGCGCTTTGAATCGATCAACGTCTGAACCCCGCAGCCACCTGGGAAAGCAATCCGAGCTCGGTGAACCGCTTTTCGATGGCTGACAAGATATGCGGGCATAATTCGGCTCGATAGGGAGTGAGAGAGTCGTCGCGCAAGTACCGGTCGAGGGTCTGCGGTAGTTTCTTCCACCAGGATCGAGCGGTCTCCCGCGCCTGCTGTGCCCGCGTCTCCCCGCTCGCCAGGATCACAGTCAGTTCCTTCGCGAAGAACCCCACGTGCACCAGTTCATCGTCGAGAATCTCAGACAGATCAGGCCTGAGGGTGGCAAGTAGTCGGGCAAACTCCAGGCCGAGCGCTTCATAGCCGAACAGCAGGACTGCCAACGCTTCCCATTGTGACGGCACCGCGGGCAATGTCGGCGGCCGTTGCGACGTCGTCCCCAACATCGTTTCGAACCGGCTCAGATGATCCTGCTCATCGGTCTCGTGCCGTTGAAGAAACACCTGCACGTGACGGGGAAGATTCTGCGTTCGAGCCGCGCGCACAGCCCACAGCGCCATCGCCTCGGCGCGGAGGAACCGCTCGAGCAGGGCCCGTTCACAGGTGGCGGGAAGGACGATCATGCCGGAATCAGCGCTCATTCGGTGGCTGGATGGGACCGGCCCATTCGCCCTTCGTCAATCCAACTTCTTGTGACGTACCGTCGGGCCATTGAAAGTAGCCGACCTCATCGACGAACAGAATCAACAGCTCGGTGTCCTCTTCCAGCCCGCGCCACCAATACCATCCGGCCATCTTCGGCTTGTCATCCGTCCACACCAATCGTTCCATGAGAAGCTCGGCTCCTATGAGTCATTCGACACTCGGCGGGTAAGGCCTGTTTCTGATACAGTCCAGTCGAGTTCATTTGCCGCGCGCACCCTATCATGGACCAACTACCAATAGAAGAGGCGATCCCACGCCTACGAGCGGCCCTGGCCGACGGACAAGCGGCACTGCTGACGGCGCAGCCGGGCGCGGGGAAAACCACTCGGGTGCCCCTCGCGCTCCTCGACCAGCCCTGGCTCGCCGGGCAGAAGCTGGTACTGCTGGAGCCGCGCCGTCTAGCGGCGCGTGCAGCGGCAACTTACATGGCAGCCACATTGCGCGAACCAGTCGGCCGAACAGTGGGATACCGGATTCGCCACGATACCAAGGTCGGACCGGACACGCGCATCGAAGTGGTCACCGAAGGCATTCTCACGCGCCTGCTTCAGCATGATCCTTCACTTGCCGGGTACGGCCTCGTCATCTTCGATGAATTTCACGAACGTAACCTGCAGGCGGATCTGGGCCTGGCCTTCGCGCGGGAATCCCAGCGGTTATTCAGGCCGGACCTTCGCCTGCTGGTCATGTCGGCGACATTGGACTGTGCGGCCGTGACGCGGCTGCTCCATGATGCCGTGACGATCTCTTGCGAAGGCCGCCTCTTTCCTGTCAGCACGCATTACCTTCACCAGCCGATCGCAGGCCATCTCGAACCGGCCGTCGTGCAGAGCATTCGTCAAGCCTTGGCCCGTGATGCCGGGAGTCTATTGGTGTTTCTCCCGGGCATGGCGGAGATCCGTCGCGTGGAACGGCAGCTTCGCGACGCTGCGCTCGGTTCCGACATCCTCATCGCGCCCCTGCATGGAGAGCTGCCGCAACAGGAACAAGAACAGGCGATTCTACCCGCGCCGCCGGGCCGACGAAAGATTGTGCTCGCCACCTCCATCGCCGAAACGAGTTTGACCATTGAAGGCGTGCGAGTCGTCATCGACGCCGGACTCATGCGTGTGCCGCGTTTCGATCCTCGCTCGGGACTGACCAGACTCGACACCATTCGTGTGACGCAGGATGCCGCTGACCAGCGACGCGGCCGCGCCGGCCGCCTGGAACCGGGCAGCTGTTATCGGCTCTGGACCGTCGCCGAGCAAGCAGCGCTTCTCCCCCGTCGTCCCCCGGAGATTCTGGAAGCCGACCTCACCCCTCTGGCCCTGGACCTGGCTGAATGGGGCGCCGTTGACACCACCGAGCTGTCGTGGCTGGATCCACCGCCGGCCGGCGCGTTGGCGCAGGCGCGTGAACTGCTGCGGCAGCTTGGCGCGCTAAACGAAGAGCGCGCCCTTACCCCGCACGGCCGCCGGCTTGCCCACGTGACCGTGCATCCTCGGCTGGCTCATATGATGGTGACTGCGGCCGCGCTCGGCTGGGGAACCTCCGCCTGTGACCTGGCCGCCCTGCTGAGCGAACGCGATATTCTGCGAGGCGGACCAGGATGGCGAAATGCCGATCTCCGCATCAGGATCGAAGCCTTGCGAGGCACGAGAGATCATCTGGCCGGAGCGACGATCGATCGAACGGGCTGTGAACGGGTGCGTCGCGCGTCGGAACAATGGCGGCGGCAATTGCAACTCACACCGACAGGTCGGCGACAGGACCGATCAGATCGGCATCCTGCTCGCCTTCGCCTATCCAGACCGCATCGCGCAACGGCTCCCCGGAAGCGACGGCCGGTATCGGTTGGCCAACGGCCGCGGCGCGTCCTTTCAGACCGTTCAGGAATTGTCACAAGACGAATATCTCGTGGTCGCGCAACTCGACGGCTCCGGCGACTGGGCGAGGATTCTTCTCGCCGCGCCCATCACTCACGATGAACTCACGCAATACTGTGCGGAGCAACTCCAGCGTGTCGACCTGCTGGAATGGGACAAACGCTCACAGAGCGTTCTGGCGAGACGACAGCAGCGGCTGGGGCAACTCATCCTCGACGATCGTGAGCTCCACGACCCCGATCATGAGGCAGTCTTGAGGGCGCTTCTTTTGGGCATCCAGCAGACAGGACTGGCCTGTCTGCCCTGGACGAAGGATCTGCAGCAATGGCGGCGACGGGTCGCGTTCCTCCACCATGTCGATCCCGCCTGGCCGGATCTTTCGGACGAGACGCTCGAGAAAGATCTCTCCCGCTGGTTGGGCCCTTACCTCGAGGGCCTGACAAGCCTCGCGCAGGTCCGCCGCATCGATCTCCGGCCGCCGCTCGAAGCCCTGCTGACGTGGCAACAACGGCACGAATTAGATCGCCTCATGCCCACGCATCTCACCGTGCCGAGCGGATCCCATGTGCGGTTGGACTACGAACAGGGTGACACGCCGGTGCTGGCGGTGCGCTTGCAGGAAATGTTCGGCTGTCAGGAGACACCGCGGATCGCGGGAGACAAGGTGCCGGTCATTGTTCATTTGCTGTCACCGGCAGGACGGCCCGTGCAGGTCACGAAAGATTTGGCAAGCTTCTGGCGCTCGGCCTACCAGGAGGTAAAGAAACAACTGCGCGGGCGCTATCCGCGGCACCATTGGCCCGATGATCCCCTGACGGCACAAGCAACCAACCGTACAAAGCGGCGTTCCTGATCGGAGCCTGTGCAGGCGATCGTCGTGGGCGTGTCACGTAAGGAGGCGAGAGGGTCATGAGCTCACGGGGTTACCGACCCGGTGATCCTGGAGTTGGAAGATCGGAAGATTCTTCGTGAAGGGTGCCTCAATGTGCCGGATCACACAGGCAATGTCCTGGCATACGAAGAAGCAATCGTGGAGAATCTAGCGCCTGACGTTCGTCTTGACGCTCAGCACGTCGGGATTCGAGGCGCTCGCCTTTCAGCACGAAGTCGATCATATGCACGGCACACTCTTCATTGACCGCATTCAGTGGCCCAGCACGGACCTGTTCAGACGGAAGCAATAAAATAGGAGGCGAGCCAATCGATGATTCTGCTCACGGGGGCGACAGGGTATGTGGGAGGTCGGCTGTTGCGACGCTTGTTGCAGCAGGGCCACCAGGTACGTTGCCTCGTACGGCGACCGGAACTTCTGCAGGCTCGAGTCGAGCCCTCAGTCCAGGTCGTCGCCGGCGATGTCCTCGACCAGGCGAGTCTGGGGCCAGCCATGCATGGCGTGACCGCCGCCTATTACCTCGTGCATTCCATGGGCTCCTCCGGCAGTTTCGAACAAGCTGACCGTGAAGGCGCACGAAACTTCAACGAGGCGGCGCGCCTCGCCGGAGTGAGCCGGATCATCTACCTCGGCGGGTTGGCCGACGACCAGGAGCTCTTGTCGCCGCATCTGCGCAGCCGGCATGAGGTCGGCGACTTCCTGCGTCGATCCGGCGTACGAGTGGTAGAGTTGCGCGCCTCGATCATCATCGGCTCGGGCAGTTTGTCGTTCGAAATGATCCGCGCCCTGGTCGAACGGCTTCCGGTGATGGTCATGCCTCGTTGGGTGCGCATTCCGGCGCAACCGATCGCCATCGACGACGTGCTCGCCTATCTGGTCGCCGCCCTGGATATCCCGCTTGCGGAAAGCAGGACCATCGAGATCGGTGGTCAAAATATCGTATCTTACTGCGACCTCATGCGGGAATACGCGGGCCAGCGAGGGCTACGGCGTGTCATGTTGCCGGTGCCGGTCCTCACGCCATTTTTGTCGAGCCTCTGGCTGGGCCTGGTCACACCCCTCTTTGCCCGCGTGGGGCGCAAACTCATCCAAAGCATCCGCTATCCCACTATCGTGCGCGACGACAGCGCTCGCCACCTGTTCACGATCGAGCCAAGCGGGGTCCGCCAAGCCATCGCACAAGCCTTGCGCTATGAAGACCGGGAATTGGCGGAATCGCATTGGTCGGATGCTCGCTCCGCTGCAGGCGACGAGCGACAGTACGGCGGAGTGCGATTCGGTAACCGGCTGCTCGACGTGCGGACCGTGCTCGTACCCGTCTCACCAACCGCCGCATTTCGACCGATTCAACGGATCGGCGGACGCACCGGCTGGTACTACGGCAACTGGTTGTGGCACGTGCGAGGCTGGATGGATCTCTTAGCGGGCGGCGTGGGGCTCCGGGGCCGGCGTGACCCGAACGCCTTACAGGTCGGCGACGTGCTGGACTGGTGGCGAGTGGAGGCCATCGAGCCGGGGAGACGCCTGCGGCTAAAGGCCGAAATGAAATTACCCGGTCGCGCCTGGTTGGAATTTGAAGTGCAACCGGAAGGCCAGCGGTGCGCGCATCACCCAGACGGCCAGCTTCGACCCCATCGGGTTAAGCGGGTTGCTGTACTGGTATGGGGTCTGGCCGCTCCACGAACTCGTGTTCCGCGGCATGGTCCGAGGCATCTCACGAGCGGCGCAGCGACCGGCGTGACGATCGTCGGCGTCTCTCGATCCCTTCCCGGGCAATGCTCCGGATCCTTCTGCTGATTATTTTCTTGCTCTCCATCCACGCAGACGTGCCAAGACGGCCTCCTGCTGCTCCGCCGTGAGGGTGGCGGCGAGCGCATCGCGGCGCACACGGGCGCGGCTGCTATCCTGGCGGCTGGCAAGGGAATACCAGAAGAACGCTTCGAGGGCATCCTGATCGACTCCCCGTCCCAACTCGTACAACCCCCCAAGATCCCGTTGCGCCAGCCCATGCCCCTGATCGGCCGCTCGCTGAAGCCACTGCACGGCTTCCGCGTCATCCGTCGATCCCAAATCACCCGTGAGCAAGGCCCGCCCTAACATCCATTGCGCATTCGCATCACCCTGTCCGGCTAAGGCTTGCAGTTGTTGTTGTGACGTAGGCTCAGCCGTCACGAACGACGGTGCACTGAACAGGAGGGCCATCACCATCCAGAACCAACCACTCATTTGACCAGGTTTCGTCATGGCCGAATATCCTAAACGTGCGGCAGGGCAAACTCCAGCGTTGCGCACTAGACAGCGACTGGTTAGACACTCTGGAAAGCGACGCCGAGGCGATTGCAGCTCATCGAAATGCGCTTGGAATGCATCCCGCTATCGCATCTTTAACCTGAGCTAACAACAGGCCTGCCCGCTCGCGGCTTCTCTTCCACGACTCAGCAGTGTAAAGTCACGCCATGATCCCGCATCGTGCCATGCTTAGGCCTTCAAGCCGCCAGGCAACCCGGTGAGCTCAACACAGCCCCCACGAACAAAGCCCCCGCTCATCTCGCGGACTGACCGGTCGGGCCGACCCGCTTCGCCATTCAGGCCGACACCGTTCCGCGGTCCGGCAGAATCAGGAGACACCAAACGCGTCACGGTGGATCGCCTGTTGTCTAAATTGGGCATTGCCAGCCGCAGCACCGCTCAGGAATGGATTCGCGCCGGACGGGTCCGCATCAACCACCATCTCGTCCGCCTCCCTGGCACCTGGGTGTCCTGGCCGGGCGACAGTCTCTCGGTCGATGGAAAACCGGTCGAGGAACCCGGCAAGCGTTTCATCATTTTTCACAAACCAAAGGGTCTGCTCACCACGCATGAAGATGAGCAGGGTCGTAAAACCATTTTCGATGTGCTGCCTCGAGAAATGCGGGCGCTGCATGCGGTCGGGCGACTGGATCAGGCCACCAGCGGGCTGCTGTTGCTGACCAACGACTCGACGCTGTCAAGCTTTCTGACCGACCCGAAGCAGCAGGTGCCCCGCCTCTACCTCGTGACGGTGCGCGGTGAGCTCACAGAGGAAAGACGACAGGCCGCCATCGTCGGCCTCGTTGATCAAGGCGAGATTTTGCGCTGCGAGAGCGTGACCATTCAGAAACGCTCCGGACGGGAATCGCATTTGGAAGTGACGCTGGCGGAAGGGAAGAACCGCGAGATCCGCCGACTCTTTAAAGCGCTGGGGCACGAGGTCACCAGGCTGCGGCGCATTCAATATGGACCCTTCGTGCTCAGCGACCTGCCACCAGGACACTGGCGAGAAATAGCGATTGAAGAGGCGAGAACGGCACTCCATCGTGACCAACGAGGTTAACCAGGCTCGCCCCCGCCGGTGACCAGCCATCGGGACACCTGAGAGCGCGGCTCTCATCTCAAATCCACTGGAACGACGCGGTGACCATCGAGCCCCACCGCGTGGCTCCAGAGTCTGCTAGTAACCCCGGCCGCTGCTCCCACCGCGTCCCATACGATCAAACGGCAGAGCCTCATAACGTTTCTTCAAGTCCGGATGCTCAGCGAGATAGCCCTTGACGGCCGCGTCATCGGCAAACACATCTTTGCTACGCGCTTTATACTCGTCAACCGTCAGATCATACTTGGACAACAGCCCGCCGAGTTTTGTGTTGATGTCTTTCCCCATTTCGGCCATCTGCTCGGCTGAAGGTGGCCGCCCTTCTCCGTAACGCTCGCCACCCTGAAAATAATTCGACATCATCTCGCCGATTTCGATACGCGCATTGACGAACTTGCCAACTTCGGCCGGTTCAGTCGCGCGAGCGCCGCCCGCGAGCAAGATGACTCCCAACGATATACCGACAATACGTGCAGCATGCCTCACCATACGGTCCCTCTCAATGTGTAAGTAAGAAATGTCGTCAGCAACACACCTCGCATCATACCATCTCAGCCGGACGAGGTGCACGGCGCAATCGCCATGGTGGCCTTCGGGCACGGCAGCAGATGCGCAGAGCGATCATTCCCAGAGATGAGCAACCCGTAGCATGGATAGACGTGATAAACTGCGCGCCGGAACATCCCGGTCAATTGGTCGTAACGAGACAGTGCCGACGCCGTCCTCGCGTCGATCCAAGAGGTACGTCGATCTGCCGGCGTTGAAAAGGGATCTTCGCTTATGTCTGCGCATCAGATAGAACGGCACCGCACGGAGCACCTCGGTTGGTTACGCGCGGCAGTGTTAGGCGCCAACGACGGGATCATTTCGACCGCCAGCCTGCTGGTCGGTATTGCGGCGGCGCACGGAAGCCGCGACGGCATTGTCCTTGCCGGCGCAGCCGGTCTGGTCGCAGGCGCGATGTCGATGGCGGCCGGTGAATATGTCTCCCTCCGTTCGCAGGCCGACACAGAAGATGCGGCGCTCGAAGTGGAGCGGCAGGAACTTCAGGAAGACGAGGCGGGCGAGCACAAGGAACTAACCAACATCTATGTCCGCCGCGGTCTGGATCCGCCACTGGCCAAACAGGTGGCTCGGCAATTGATGGCCCACGACGCGTTGGGCGCGCATGCGCGCGACGAACTCGGTCTCTCCGACCAGCTCAGCGCGCGCCCGGTGCAGGCCGCGTTCGCGTCCGCGGGCGCTTTTTCCGTCGGAGCAGCCATGCCGCTGTTGACCGTGATCTGGGTTCCGATGCCGATCCTCATCCCGCTCGTCTCCGGACTCTCGCTGGTCTTTCTGGCGCTGCTTGGTGGATTGGCAGCCTACGTGGGCGGGGCCAACATCCTGTGGGGCGCGCTCCGCGTCACGTTTTGGGGAGCATTGGCCATGACGGCAACCGCAGCTGTCGGAGCACTCTTCGGAACGACGGTCTAAAAGTCAGACGCTCTCGCTGAGCCGGTTGACCGTGACGATGTCACACTCGGTCTTATCAGAGCAGGGGAAGACCGCCCATACAATCGCATGATTTACGGCGACTCTGCTGGAATGCTGTCGTTCTGAGCAATCTCATAAACCAGGGTCACGGTGGCCTCGACCTTCATCTCTCCGCCAAAGATCGGAGGCTCGCCGCTGCCGGTATCCATCGCCATCATCGAGCGAGAGTTAAGCGACATAGGCCGCGTCACCTGGCCGCCTTCACTCACGCTGATCAACCGCAACAGTTTCAGCTTCAAGGATTCGCTCAGCGTCGCCGCTTTCTCGCGAGCCATGACCACGGCCTGCTTCATCGCCCCACGCTTCGCCTGTTGCTCATCCTTGAGCGCCCACTGAATGCCCTGGAAGTGATTCGCTCCCGCCGTCAACGTCCGCTCGATCACGGCGGCGATCTTGTCAGGGTTGAAGACCTGCACCGTCACGTGATTGCTTACCATATAGCCGATGATCTCCGGCGTCACCGGCGTCGCATCTCCGTTGCGTTTCGGCGGCGGTTTCAATTGGGGCGATACGCTAAATGTCGACGTCTGGATACGCGCTTTGTCGATATCCAGCTCGCTCAAGCGATCTATCACCTTCTGCATGACCTCGTGATTGTGATGCTGAGCCTCCGCGAGCGATTTGGCGACGGTCTGCATTCCGAATGTCACATAGGCCATGTCCGGCGCCGTCGCCAGATTCCCGGTTCCAGTCACCGTCAGAGTCGGCACGGCCGGCTTCGAGTCGCCGTCAGCATGCACAGAACTCGGACACACCAGCAGCAAGAGCCACAGAGTGAGTAGGCTCAGGCGCGTTTCACCCATGGACATCACAGGTCCCATGTCAACCTCACTCGCCTCCGGCCTTGGCCTCGGAGGATCTGCGCACCAGCGAGGTCATCTCATCCAGCTTACGCGCACCAGCCGCAAGATCATTTTCCAATCGCTCGATCATATCCAGACAGGTCTTCACCGTGTCGACGAGCTGCGCCTGCGTCATGGCCGGCAGCTTCTCTTCAATGTCATGCCTATTCATGCGTCGTACTCCTCCATTCCGTGGCCTTTGGCCAATGTGACCCATCCGAGGGAACGTTTTCAAGAGCGGCGGGCGAACGCGTTACAGGGCAGAGTCGGCGCAGCTACAGTAGAGGTTCGGCGGTCAGCGCATGGCGCGGGGTGTACCGACTCGAGTGTGGGAGTCCAGGAAAGGGGGCGAGAGACAGCGCTCGAACTACCGCCCGCTGCTGCCGTGCAGCGCGAACCAGGCATAGGGCAGGAGGTAGTACCCCAGCATGAACAAGGTCAGGCCTAGCACCACGCCGACCATCCCTCTTAGAAAATAGCCGGCGAGGGGAATCAGGAACAAGACCAGGTGCATGATGTGCGCGGCAGGTCCGTGCTGGTCGTAGAACGCTTGGCGGGTTTCACTCGTGAGCGCATTGGTGAAAGAGTGACTGGAAGGCATCATCACCGCACCTCCTCGTCCATCGAACAGGCGGTAAGGACGGGTTAGCAGTCATGTCTGAATCATGAATGGAACCGCCTGCCCCATCACGCTACGCGCAATGGGGCAGGAGGTCAAGAGCTGGAAGGCTAGCGCTGTAACGACTTCAGAAAGTTGCCGAGCACCGCGCGAAACTTGTCCGGGTCTTCCGCCATCATGAAGTGTCCCGTATTGAACTCCACGAGCTGCGCGCCAGGGATCTGCGACTGAATACCTTTGGCAATGGTCGGCGTGGCTACCCCGTCCTTCGCCCCGACCATGATCAGGGTGGGCACCGTGATGCGGCTGAGCTGCCCATGCACGTTAAACTTAGACATCGACGTCAGCGCCTCTCTGATGACGGTCGCATTCCAGGTGCGGATTCGGTCGAGGAGTGGCTGGTAGGTTTTAGACGGCGTGTCTTCCGGAAAGCTTTCCACGATCATAGTGTTTGAGACGTCTTGATAATCGCGCGGCGCGCCGATGGTGGGAATGTCCTCGTCGAGAATCATCGCCCCATCCGTCGTCGAGACCAGCACCAAGGCCCGCACCCGCTCCGGGTGATCGAGCGCGAGACGTTGCAGGATCATCCCGCCCATGGACACTCCCACCCAGACCGCCTTCCGAATCTGCAGGGCATCGGCCAGCTTGATCAAGTCGTTGGAGAAGTGGTCGATCGTGAAGCCGGTCGCCGGCTTATCCGAATCGCCATAGCCTCTGAGGTCCACGGCAATCCCACGAAACTCAGGCGAATAGGCGGCGACATACTTGGGAAAGATATTGCTCGTGGTGACGACGCCATGCACAAAAATGATGGGATCGCCGGTTCCCGCCTCTAAGATACTCAGGCGCAGACCATTGAGATCGACCATATGGCGCGTGAAGGTCTCACCGGGGGTAATCACATCGGCTAGTTTCTCCGGCCTGGCAGGGCTTTCTCGAGCGGGGGGAGAAGGAGAGGTCGCACAGCCAAATAAAGTCATGACGCCCAGAACGAGAACCACTGCGACTGCCAGCATAAGTCTCCCCTTTCCAATCAATGAACGGCGATAGCGGCACAGTACCCTCTGCGCCATAGATATTCAATGCTTGATGTCGATGCAGCGGGCTTCATATCCGCCGCCGGTGAATCACATAGCGGTCTTGAGATAGGCGAACCCGGAATATAAGGTTTTCTTTCCCCAGAGCTGGTAGGATATGTCATGCATCCTATGGTGTTTCGAACTCGAGAGAAAGGAAACCCGTCTTGAATATAACTAAATTCATTGCTGCATTCATCGTCTTGTCGTTGGTCGGTCTGCCGACCATCTCCTTCGCGAAGGCGCGAGGCGGATCGGGAGGAGGATTCTCCAGCGGGTCACGCAGCGGAGGCTCGTCAGGGAGCATGGGCAGCCGTGGATCACGGACCCATCAGGACAACGGTGCCAAGCCGATCGAACAGTCTACCACCGCCAAGCCGGCTGCGGCTCCACCGGCCTCCGCGTCCAATAGCCCGGCGGCTCAGAACGCTCCTGCCGCGCAACCCTCATGGTTGCAGCGCAATCCCCTGTTGGCCGGTATCGCCGGCGGCATCGCCGGCTCATGGATCGGCCACATGATCTTCGGGGCAACCGACAGCAGCGCCCGGACCACCGACAACGGTGAGGCCGGAGTCAGCGGTGAACAGGCTGCCGGCGCGTCGGGCCCGAATTGGACGCTCATCCTGCTCATGCTCATGGGAGCCGGAGGACTCTATTATTATTTCAAGGGCAGGCGCACTCCTGCTCCTGATTTTTCGGGCCTCCGCCGCAGCACCGCGGTAAGCGGGTCCCTCTTGGCGGATTCGCCCGCCATTCCAACCTTGAGAACCGCCACGATCGACAGCGAAATCACCAGGGCCGACAAGTCGGCCTTTCAGCAATCGTTGATCGAGATCCAAACAGCCTGGAGCAAACAAGACCTGTCCGGTCTGCGCAAGCTCGTCACGCCGGAAATGCTGGAGTACTTCAGCACCGGCTTGGCTGAACAGGCCAGTCAAGACATCGCCAACCACGTCGAGGATGTCGTGCTTCAGCATGCAGACATTCGTGAATCCTGGGTCGAAAATACCGTCCAGTACGCCACGGTCAACTTGACCTGGACCGCCCTGGACTATACGGTCTCAACCACGAAGCAACCGGGTGAAACAGGTTATTTCATCGAGGGCAACAGAGAGACGCCGACGGATACGACTGAGGTCTGGACCTTCATGCGCCACCAGCATGGAAAGTGGTTGCTCTCCGCCATTCAGCAGGTCGCCTAGCTTTCTAGGGCTCGGCTCTCCCCATGAGGGCCACAAACGGGTACGTCAGGGGCAGCGATTGTTTCGATAATCGAAATGGTCGCTGCCCTTGTTTTTTGAGATCGATCGCAGGACTTCAAAGCGCGCCTGAACTCAGTGATCACGGCCTGGTGTTCCAGCAAGTCGCCGCCACTCAGCGTCTTCGCGATACACTTCCCCGTCGATCCGGGCCCGGTGATAACTCGACAAGGTCAATCCAGCGCCGGATGAGAGGCCACCCGAATAAACGGTTCTCGCATTACATGACAACGATGGAAGTTTGGGCAGGAAAACCGGAAGGCGCCCGGTGGCCGGCAACCAACCCGAGCGCCTCAGGCACGAGGAAAATAAAACGCACAGGAAGCAAGCGGCGAGGCTTACCGTATCCGTTGGACAGCCGAACGGACTGGTACCCACTCAACTGGGGGCGTCATATTCCCGATGACCTGTGAGAGCCCTCGGTACGTGGCCTCGAGTTCACGACAACGTGCGACGAACGCGCCGGACGCCAACCTCGGAAAGTAATCACGGTGACGTTCGTAAAACAGCGCCCGCTGTCCCCAGCGCTCCGCCTTTTTCCTGACTGCCCATGTAACAAATTTACGAGGCAGCTCGGAGATCATTTTCCTCGACTCCGGAGTAAACGCCACTTCGACTGCTGAAATGCGGGTGGTCACGTCTTTCATGGTTCCCTCCTTGATGATAGGGGCCAATCTGCGTCGAACCTGACCCTACTCTAGACCCACAAGATGAAGAAATGATTAGCGCAGGATGAGAACGGCCTCATGGAGGGCTGGAACGTGCACAGAGCGCGGACCGAACGACCGGCAGTCACCGGACCCAGGGGGTTTCGAATGTTGGCGGCTTCAGGCGTTCGGAGGGCGCGCGCGGGAGCGGAAGCGGGTCGGAAGGGAGCGTCAGGCTTGGGCCTTGCGCATCGCGGTTCATACGGACCACCAGTGCCCCCATCACATCCAATGGTTGAAAATTTCGGCGCACCGCGCGGGGGTGTTGATTGTGACAATCGGCGCAGGAACGAACGAGCGCCAAATCCGCCGACATCGCCTTGAACTGATTCCCATCGACGAAACTCACGAAGCCTCGCGAACGGTCCTGCTCGAGGCGAATCAGGGCATCGGCCTCCGCAGCCGTGCGAGGTCGGTTGTCCGGATTCACGGGCGTCAGGCTGATCAGGCCGATCTCTAAATTCTGCACTTGGCCTGCCGCCGCTTTCACGAACTGCGCAGGCAAGGGAAGTAGATGCGCGTCGCCTTCCCAGTCTTCTCTCGGCGACAGGCCGCCCGCTCGCGTGTGCTCCACCACATGCAGCACATAGGCCGTGCGGAAGGCTTTGACGATGTCGAGGATATAGTGGGCGGTGACCTCGAACGAAGGCTCTGCCCAGGTGACGCTCAAGCCCACGAACGACACACATCCGATCAGGGTTAGCACCATTCCGCCGTGACGCAGCCGCATAGAAGGCCTCGCAGACAGGAGAGCAGTCAGAATAAGGTGTCGGAATCTAGCCGATTGACGTATTGCCCGTCAATCGCCGCTGGCGACCACCCTGCGAATTCCAGACGAGTGAGTGTGAACTCACCGCCAGGCAGAACGCCAGCGCGACCTCTCGGCCCCATCAGCACCGGGCCATCAAGCAGCCCCTTGTTTACGCCCTCGGGCAATGCCAAACTCACCATAGTGGCTGACGCGACCCTCATTCACGACAGTCTGAGGGCGGCGCCGAGATGGAATAGACACGCGGCTAACGCAATGTTGATACAGAACCCTTCGAGAAAAGGTGCCCGTCCATGATCGCCAAGACGACCTCGACCGCTCAATCAATGCAGATGCTGACCAACGCTCGCGCCGCCACCGACGCCCTATTCGCGTTAGTTCGGCACGAGGCTCTGTATGAGCGGCCGGTTCCCGAGCGTCACCGGCTCCTATTCTATGTCGGTCACCTCGAGGCCTTCGATTGGAATCTGATCAGCCAAGCGGCAGCAGTTCCGGCATTCCACCCGGAATTCGACCAGCTGTTTGCGTTCGGGATTGATCCGCCGCCAGGGCAATCCCCACAAGACGAGCCTTCGGACTGGCCTGGGATATCGGAAGTGCAACGGTACAACCTGCGCGTTCGCCAGGCCATCGAGGATATCTCGCACCGGGTATCGGAACAGATCCTCTCCGTGGCGCTCGAGCATCGGCTGATGCACGCCGAGACCTTTGCCTATCTCCTCCATCACCTTTCGATCGATCAAAAGAATATCCCGCCGGAAGCGCCGGTCCCACAGAGCCCCGCTCCAGTTCCTGTGATGATCGACATTCCCGGCGGCAAGGTTACGTTGGGCCAACCACGCGTTCAGCTCGATGGCCACTATCGGTTCGGATGGGACAACGAATTCGAGGGTCATGAGGTCTCGGTCGCTGCGTTTGCGATGAGCAAGTACAAAGTGACCAATAGAGAGTATTTCCGATTCGTTCAGGCCGGAGCCAAGCCGCCGCACCTTTGGAAATTCCACGAGGGTCAATGGCACTGGCGAGGCATGGGCGGAGAGATCCCGTTGCCATTGGACTGGCCGGTGTATGTCACCCAAGAAGAGGCTCGCGCCTTTGCGTCCTGGACCGGAAAGAGATTGCCCACCGAAGCGGAGTTTCATCGGGCGGCCTATGGCACGTGGAACGGCGAGGAAGAACGACTCTATCCATGGGGTTGCGATCCCGCCGGACAGTCGCCGGGGAAACTTTTGCGGGCACCGATGGAATCCCATTTCCGTGACCGCTACCCCATTCGGTGACAGCGCATTCGGATTGTCGCAACTGGTGGGCAACGGATGGGAATGGACCTCGACCGTCTTCCACCCTTTTCCCGGCTTTCAAACCTTCTCGTTTTACCCTGGATACTCGGCTCGCTTCTTCGACGGCGAACATTATGTGCTGAAGGGCGCGTCGCCCCGCACGGACGCACGACTGCTAC
The DNA here is from genome assembly GCA_963839785.1 of uncultured Nitrospiraceae bacterium. Lineage (GTDB taxonomy): Bacteria > Nitrospirota > Nitrospiria > Nitrospirales > Nitrospiraceae > Nitrospira_A. The sequence goes on along the minus strand of CAWIWD010000020.1, from coordinate 9,459 downwards.
GCCGGTCGTTTCGCAACTGGTTCCGGCCCGACTATCCGTATGTCTATGCCGGATTTCGCTGTGTGGAGGACTAATATGATGCTTTCACAGACCGATCCGCACTGATGCGCGTCCGCGAGTTCGCCGTTGCCGTGAGCCACAGCCTCGGCAAGGCTGCCCAACGCGAACTGCCTTCGATGTATTTGTACGATGAGCTGGGAACGGCACTCTTTGAAGCCATCACCTTGCTGCCGGAATATGGACTGACCCGTGCCGAGGAACGCCTCCTGAGCCGCCATGCCGGAGCCATGCTCGAACATCTTCCGCCTCCTGTTGCAGTGGTGGAACTGGGGAGCGGCAGCGGGCGAAAGACCCGCTGGATATTGGAAGCGCTGGCGGAACGGGAGCCGGTGGCCTATTTCCCCATCGACATTTCGGCTGCGGCGCTGATCAAATGCCACCAGGAATTGGGACATCTCGGCGCCATCAGCATCGTCGGTCTGGAGAACCTCCTATCTCGAAGGACTTCAAGACGCAGCGGCCGCCGCCTGCCGGATCAGGCACTGCTGGTGTTGTTCCTCGGAAGCAGCATCGGCAATTTTGATCCGCCGGCAGCCGATAAGTTTCTGCGCGACATCCGCCAGCAGCTGCAGCCCGGCGACGCGCTGCTACTCGGGACCGACATCAGACAAATCGGTCGATGAGATGCTGCTGGCCTACGATGACCCGACGGGGGTCACCGCCGCCTTCAATCTGAATCTCCTTGCCCGGATCAACCGGGAACTCGGCGGAGATTTTCATCTGCCGACACTTCGAACACGAGAGCCGCTATCAGGACATGGATCGTCGCATCGAAATGCATCTCCGCTCGACAAGAAACCCAAACCGTGTCGATCCCGGCCGCGGACTTTATCTGTACGTTCAGAGAAGGCGAAACGATCTGGACCGAAGCCTGCCACAAATTCCGCGTCGAGGACATTCCGGGTCTGGCTCGACGCACGGGATTCCTGTGCGAAGCGCAATGGATCGATACCGGAATGGGCGTTTGCGGAGAACCTGCTGATCGCCGATTAGCGAAGCAACCCGGCTCCCGAAGAACTGCTCGGCCACCTCCCGCACAGGGCGATGTTCGCCGTCCACCTGATAATTCAACCTGCGCATGGTCACGATCCGTGAACAGTCCGGCCAGTTCGGTCAGGGCTTGCCGCAAGGGAGGGTTGGTCCTCAAGACTTTCGCGCCGCACGGCCAAGATGCACAGTCGTACGGAGGGAAATACCGCTTGTCATCCCTGAGAACCACCACATCCAGAACCGACAACTGGCCATCGGTGGCATTCCCGGCCACCATGCTCACTTGCCCTTGTTCGAGTGCCTTGTACAGCAAGCCGAGGTCCATCGTCTTAGGCGATCCCTCGACGGGAAGATGATAGGTCTTCAGTAACCCGGCCAGTCCATCCGGCCGCTGCTGAAATTCATACCCCACACCTAGATTCCAACCAGGAGAATTCTGCGCCGCATCGCTCAACGTTGTGATCTTGTTTTTCCGAGCCTCTTCTCCACGGATCACCATCGCGAATGTATTATTGAAGCCCAGCGGATCCATCCATTCCACGCCGAATCGCGCCTGATATTCGGCTCGGACGAGGGCCGTTGCAGCAGCCGGATCGCTGCGGCGGGCGGTAATTTCAAGATGGCCGTCAGCGCAGTCCCCGTGTACTCGGGATAGAGGTCGATGTCTCCGCTGCACGAGCGCCTGGTGCGCCAACATCGTCCCGCCCAGGTTAAGTTTGCGATCCACGCGGCGGCCAAGCCGATGTTCCAGATGCTGCGCCACGATCTCGCCGAGGATGACTTGCTCGGTGAAATTCTTCGAGCCGACCGTGATCGGACGTTCCTTCGTACAGCCGACGATGCCGCCGCCCACAATCCGACGATCACACAGGCGACAATTTGTGTTCGATCCATTCAAGTCCTCGATCGGCCGCCACCGCGATCACGGCAGCCGGAACCGCTCCGGCCAGGAGCAGCGTCGTATCGACGGATGCCAGGCCGCGAAAAATAAACACGCCGAGCCCGCCGCCGCCAATGGCCGCGGCAATCGTCGCCGTCCCGATCGTCGTCACGGTCGCGATCCGCAGGCCGGCCAGAATCGTCCTGGTCGCCAGCGGGAGCTCGACCTCCCAGAGCAGCTGCCGTCCCGTCATGCCCATGGCGACGGCCGATTCACGCACGGCAGGGTCCACGTTCAGAATGCCGGTGAGCGTATTTCGCAGAATCGGCAGCAGCGCATACAGCACGAGCGCAACGATCGCCGTGTGCTCGCCGATCCCGCCCAGAAATGGAAGAGGAATCAGAAACCCGAAGAGCGCCAGACTCGGCACGGTTTGCATGATATTCGCAAATCCCAGCATCCATCGTTGAAGGAAGGTGCGCCGAGTGAGCAGAATGCCGGCCGGAATGGCGATCGCCGCGGCAATCGCCATGGAGAGGCTCACCAGGAACAGGTGTTCGAGCGTCAAATCGAGCATCTCACGCGCCAAGCGAAGACGACATCAGATCGTCTCCTTCCACTTCTCCTCAAGGCAGTATGAAACGCCCGCACTTCCTTTTCGTCGGCCTTGAGGAACTCGGAGCGTCCGCCCAGAAACACCAATCGCCCGTTGTGAAGCACCCCGATGCGGGTGCCGAGCAACAACGCTTCCCGGACATCATGGGTGACGAGCAGAGCCGTCTTGCCGAGCCGATCGCGCAGGTCGAGAAACTGCTGCTGCAGTTCCACGCGGGTCACCGGGTCAAGCGCGCCAAAGGGCTCGTCCAACAGCAGCAACGGCGGATCTGCAGCCAGCGCGCGGGCGACCCCCACCCGCTGACGTTGACCTCCGGACAGCTCGCGGGGATAGCGCGCGGCAAATCCGCGCCGGAGGAAGTCCGACCTGAGTCCAGCAATGCCTGCACGCGGGCGTCGATGTCGCTGGGCCGGCCACCCCTCCAGACGCGGAACCAGCCCCACATTGGCGGCCACGGTGAAATGCGGAAAGAGGCCGGCATCCTGGATCACGTACCCGATCCGCCGCCTCAACCGGATCAGGTCCCAGGCAGTCGTGGCCCTCCCCTCGATCAAGACCTCGCCGGCGCTCGGCAGGAGCAAGCCATTCACCATTTTCAAGGCGGTGGTCTTGCCCGACCCACTGCGTCCCAGGAGCACCAGGGTCTCCCCGGCTTCCAGATCGAAGCTGAGATCGTGACAGAATTTCCTTCTGACCGATGCGAGCGGACACGTGGCGGAAGGCGACCAGAGGACTTACGGGCTTGCCACCCGCCTCCGCCTCACGGCTTTGTTGCCCAATTGTCAAAGAAGGTTCCTCGGGTGTCAGACACGCGGTGCGCGGCCTTCACACCATGCTCAGATACGCGTGGACGAACTGCACCGCCATGGCCCCCTCCCCAACCGCGGAGGCCACGCGCTTGGTGGAGCCGAGTCGCACGTCGCCTGCCGCGAACACACCGGCGCGGCTGGTCTCGAGGAACAACGGCTCCCTCTCAGCCATCCAGTAGGGCGAATCGGATACCAAGCGACCCGTCCTCACGAAGCCGTTGGAATCGGTCTCTATCTCACGGGGCAACCATGTGGTACAGGGAATGGCGCCGATGAAGGTAAAGACGGCGGTGGTCCGGACCGTTCTCGTCTCTCCGGTGCGGAGGCTCTTGATATCAACGGCCTCTAGCTGATGGGCTCCTCGCATGCCGCTGATTTCGGCCTCGACGAGCACCTCGATGTTGCCGGCGCTCTCGATACGGTCGGCTAGATAGCTCGACATGCTTTTGCGCAGATCGCCGCCGCGAAGCAACAGGAACACGCGCGGAGATGTGCTCAGAAAGAAACATGACGGCCTGTCCGGCGGAGTTGCCCCCGCCGACCACGACGACTTCCGAGCCGCGGCAGACCTGTAATTCGTTCACGGTCGCCGCATAGTAGACACCCAGGCCTTCGAATTGCTCGCGCTGTTCCACCTCCAGTTTGCGATACTCGGCGCCTGTCGCGATCAGTACGCATCGGGTCGAACAACGCTCGCCATCGTCGAGGCACACGACGGTATGGCCGTTCTCAAACTCCACGCCTGCAACCCGCGAGGGAGACGAGAACTGGGCGCCGAACTTCTGGGCTTGGAGCATGGCGCGATTCGTCAGCTCCGCACCGGATATGCCGGTCGGGAAGCCGAGATAGTTCTCGATCTTGGAGGACGTGCCGGCCTGTCCTCCCGGCGCCGTCGCATCGATCACGGCCGCCGCCAGCCCTTCCGACGAGGCGTAGACGGCCGCAGCGAGCCCCGCCGGTCCGCCGCCGATGATCACCAGATCATAGATCCGTTGTGTCAGGGGCCGCCTGACTCCGATCAGGTCCGCCAGGGCGCGCGTCGAGGGGTTCCGCAGCAGCGGCTCGGAGCCGAACACGACTACGGGCGTGTCGGTTTCGTTGAACCCGAAGCCGTGCAACAGCTCCCCGACCTGGGGATCGTGATCCATATCGATCCAAGTGAACGGCACCTGGTTCTTGGCGAGAAAGTCACGAATCCGAAAGGTGTCGCGCGAGGAGCCGGACCCGATCACGCGGAGGCCTTGAAAACCCGAGGCCACGAGCAACTCGCGCCTCGCGATAAAGGCCCGCAACAACAGCTCGCCAAGCGCCGGCCGCTCCCCCATAATGCGCCGGATGTCGCCTGCCTGGATCTCGAACACGGTGGTCACGCCGCGCGCGACCGCGCTGATCAGCGCAGGTCTGCCGGTGATCAGGCTGACGTCTCCGCCGAAGGCGTGTCGTTCGTGCAACGCGACCCGCTTGGTCTCGCCGCTCGAATGCTCGACAATCTCTACTGCCCCCCGCTCGACGACAAAGAATTTATACTCACGATCGCCTGCATGAAACAGGTGCTCCCCGTCGCGCAAGTCCCGCTGTGTACCGAGCTTGGCGAGCGTGGCGACGTGGGCGTCCTCAAGTATGGGGAACGCCATCCGTTGAAAGTCGTCGTCAGCCATGTCCCACCTCTCCTGATCGATTGTGCCCAGCGACACCGGCATAGCGTGATCACGAGACCGTGAATGGTTTGAATGAGATTGAACCGGATCGCCAAGACTGAGCGACGATGCCCTCCCCGCTACCGAAGGGACTGCGCGACCGGGGCCGGGACCTCCAGATCGAGCTGATCAATGTAACACCAGGCCCAACGCTCGCCTGGCTCGAACGAGGCCATCACCGGATGAGTCGTGCGCGTGAAATGTTTCGTGGCATGCTGATTGGGCGAGCTGTCACAACAGCCGACATGACCACAGGTCAGACAGAGACGAAGATGCACCCAGGACGACCCGGTTTTGAGGCATTCCTCACAGCCCTGGGTGTGAGCAGTCACGGGATGAAGATCGGTCGCATGCGGACAGGACATCGGTCACCTCCCCAGGCTGAAGAGCTCTCAACAGACCTTGTCATCCTAATCCTCGGATATTCGAGAGTCCACTCCGCTACAGCCGGCTCGTGCAAGGGAGCCACTCGCGACGCGAGGTCCTGCTGTCGGGCGCGGTGCCCTGGATTGTTTGTCTTGAGCAACCGGCATTGGAGTTGAGTCTGCCGTTTGCCCGCGGTCATCCTACAAGGAGTCTCGAGAAATGCCTGGGTATGCCGTCAGCGCAGCTCACAAGAACGACTGCCTAGAGGACCGGCGGGTGCGACAGAAGGCCTGCAGCGACAATCGATGTCAGGTGGTTAAGAGAGGACATGGCGACGAGGGAGCAGCAACCGGCACTCAGCCGGTCGCTTTCGGATCGGCACAGAGTTCGCACAGGCCGTCCGGAGCTGCTTCCAAAGCATGGTGGTTCGCAAGGAGGGCTCGGATCTGCGCCATGATGGATGCGGTGGGAGTCGGCATGAGCAGTGACGCAAGGGCCGCATGGTCCAAGCGGAGTTTCGCTGCTCAAGAGCTCGATGGCGCCCTCTCCTTGGTTGGTCATCAGAGACAATGACCGCTCGACTTGGGCGAATGCAAACGCGCGCTGGTTGACTTCTGCTCTATTCGTCATACTGGTTGTTTCCTCGTGCTGGACTTGAGTCCTGGGGCGTCAACGGCCATGCTCCAGGATTTTCTGTTGTCACCTCCTATTGTGGTAGCCTGTGTGACAAGGGACCGTTCCCACAAGCGTCTGACCACTGGGCCCAGGCTGGTCTTCGCCCGACGAGAGAGAGGGAAATCAGAAACCATGGTGCGTCTCGTTCTGCTGGTGATCATTATCGTTGCGGTCGTGTTCGGTCCGCAGCTCTGGATCAGGCGGGTCTTTACCAAGCATAGTGCGCCCCGTCCCGACTATCCGGGCACCGGAGGGGAATTGGCCCGTCACCTGCTCAACCGGCTCAACATGTCACACATCAAGGTCGAACCGACCGAGACGGGAGACCACTACGATCCCGTGACCAAAGCGGTCCGCCTGACGCCTAACATCTTCGATGGGAAGTCCCTGACGGCGATCACGGTGGCCGCCCACGAAGTGGGGCATGCCATGCAGGACCACCAGGGCTACCAGCCGCTCGCGGATCGGACGAAGCTCGTCAAAGTCGCACAGGGGGCGCAGAAGATCGGGGCGGTGTTGATGATGGGGATTCCGATCGCCGTGTCCCTGGCCAAGACTCCTGCGGCGGGCCTCCTCGTCATGGTGGTCGGGATGGCAACGATGGGGATCGCGACGCTGGTCCATCTCATCACCCTGCCGGTCGAGTGGGACGCCAGCTTCAGGCGCGCCCTTCCAGTCCTCCGGCAGGGCCATTACCTGTCTTCCGAAGATGAGCAGGGGGCCCGCAGCATCCTCACGGCAGCCGCGCTGACCTACCTGGCGGCCTCCCTCGCAAGCCTGCTCAACCTCTGGCGCTGGCTCGCTCTCCTACGGCGCTAGGGCAGGCGACTTCGCAGGCCCTTGCACACGATCTGGCCTGGCGATGCCCCGAGTCTACTGGTTGCCTCCTCGAGCCTATCCAGCGTACGAGGATCCTCGCAGCCTAGTCGATACCTGTCGGTTTCTCTACCCAACGTGATGGTGCCACCATCAGCGACGACCGGGCCTGTCGGTCGTAGACTTTCGTCGATTCGCTCGCTGTTGACGCTATAGCGAAGGGGAAGTTGCTCCCAGCGCATGCGCGCCGGTCACCTGTCGTCATGAAGGTGACGGCATGTTCGATTGCAAGACCTGACCGCGGAATGTGTGCGGTTCCTTATTGCTGACGACATGCGGTCTCAGGAGTACGGCGAGTGTTAGAGCGAATCCCAACTCGCGGGAGAATAGCACGCCGAAACGCGCCTCTCCGTGGTGCATTACTTATCGTGACCCGCTGCCTGTCCACGATGTATTGTAAGCATGAGGACGTTCTCTAACGGAACCGTCGCCTGTCCCATGGTGCTTCTCCGATCTAGCCTCACATGGGGTGGAGTGGTACGCTATGAATGAGGTGTCCATGCTGGCCCGACTCCTTACCGCATTATCAGTAACAGCGCTGGCGATGCTGTTCAAACGATTGGTCATCCGGAAACCGCCAGCTTTGCCGTACCGCAAAGCTGAGTCTGATTGGCCTAGCAGTTATCGGAGGCCGTTCGATGAGCATGGTGACAGCCACCAAAAGTAGCCTGTCCTTTTTCTTCTTCGTGAAGGTCGCGCAAGGGGCGACATATTGGGCTTAGGCGTTTCGATCAGGAATGGTAGACCGCGCCGGGCACTTTAATGCGAAGCGGTCGAGCCATGAGCGGGCTCGTGACTATCGGTACTGTTGGATTGCAAGACCCGACCCTTACCGTCACAACGCTCAAGCGGGACCCTCAATTGAGGCAGGCGCTGAACGAACTCAGCGGTAAATTTCTCCCACACCGTGATGCGCAAGCTGAACCGACAGGTGGATGGCCCTCGAGGGGAATCACGGCGTCCGACCGGCCTTCCCCAGCAGACGCGAAAGATTGACCCCGCTCGAAATCACCCCGATATGGCTGAAGGCCTGGGGATAGTTGCCGAGAAACGCCCCGGTAGAAGGATCGATCTCTTCCGGCAGCAGTCCCAGGTGGCCGGCTCTGGCGCAGAGGGAGTCATACAACTCCAAGGCCTCATCCAATCGACCCTGCTTCGCCAGATTATCCACGAACCAGAAACTGCACAGTAGGAACGCCCCCTCATGGCCGGCGATGCCATCAGGCGATTCTTGCGGCAAGTACCGGTACAGCAGCCCCTGCCCCGCTCCCAGCCGCTCGAACACCGCGCGGGCTCGTGGCCACCATCTTGGGATGATCCGCGGCTACCACGCGCCGAAGCGGCAACGTCAGAAGACTCGCATCCAACCCCCCGCCTCCCAGATGTTCCGTCAGCGACTGCAGCTTCGAATCCCAGGCCTCGACGAGGATCGCCTCTTGGATCTCCCGTGCCGTCCGTCGCCAGGTCTCCGCCGGGCCGGGAAGTTGAACCGGTCGGCCATCCGGGCCGCACGGTCCACCGCCACCTGGCACATGGCAGCCGAATAGGTGAAGGGCCGTCCACTGGTGCGAACCTCCCAGATGCCCTGGTCCGGCTTGCGCCAGGCGTTCGACGCGGCGTCGACCAGCTTCACCAGCCGATTCCATCGCTCGATGGACGTCCCGCCGTGATGGGCCGCCCATTGATAGGCACAGTCGAGAATTTCGCCGTACACATCGTGCTTGTTTGCACTGCCGGCGTGCCCACCGGACAGGCTGGACCGACGGTATCCTCCCTAACTCGCCGTCAGCCACTGGGTATGGAAGGTGACCGCCGCCGTAATGGGAGGCGGTTCTCGATGATGGACTGCGCGCGGTGAACGCGCGCTCCGAACGGGATGTCGCTGAGCGCATGAACCGAAAAAGCCGCATCCGCGCCGGCGGCCCGGTCATGCGGTCCGTGCCCGCCGACGAGCTCCGGCAGCAATGGTGGCGCGCCGTCGGTCCGCGCGCGTCTCGACGTGATCCGCATGATGAAGATGATCTTTATGCTCGGTACACGCTCGTCAGGATTACGTATTGCTCATCAAACTGCTGGATCACTTCGAAAACGGCGCGATCGTCGCGGCGCCGACGTCATCGCTGCCGGAGCTCATCGGCGGGGAGCGCAATTGGGATTACCGGTATGTGTGGGTGCGGGATGCGGCTTTTTCGGTCTATGCGCTCCATCGTATCGGCCTTTCGCACGAGGCCGCCGGGTTCCTCGCCTGGGTGCTGGATGCCGTGGAGCGCGATGGCAAACCCAACGTCATGTATGACCCTCGACCGGGGAATGCCCTCGAGGAGTGGCTTGACCGCGAGTTAGAAGGATACCGTCGGTCCAAGCCTGTGCGCTGGGGTAATGCGGCGGCGGGGCAACAACAACACGATGTGTACGGCGAAATTCTCGACTGTGCCTATCAATGGGCGGCCCATCACGGCGGGACGTCCATCGAGCGATGGAATCGGCTGG
>CAWIWD010000019.1:0-101007 GCA_963839785.1 uncultured Nitrospiraceae bacterium | reverse complement strand
CCACGTTCGGTGCAAAGTGGGATCAACTTTCCGTGATGGGTTCTTCTTGACGCCTTTTCAGATTGCTGCTTGTCCCGTTAACGCTGAGCGTTTCACTTCTCCCCGTCCCACGCAGGACCCACGACTCGAGCAGCGGGGCTTCGCATGGTGTGATCGCATTTGCATACAATTGTTATGCGGCCCATGACTGGCAGATGAATTACTGCCTCAGTAGCCTTGGTTTACGACGGTTGGCAGAATCTGACTGTGGACGTCTTCCGTGATGTTGTACCGGTATAGGCATTCCCCACAGTCATCTGGACGCCCTCGAAGCGCTAATGATAGTGAGCGCTATGGGCCGCTTCGTTGGGGTATCGAGGACTAATCGGCGGTGGAAGGTGAAAGAGGACGCGGGGCCCCACCTGCGACTTCTCAGACGCCTGGATATCGTGCATCACCGGATCGAGATAAATCTGATCAGGAAGGGTCGTGAAGTTGTACCCTTTGGGCTTCGGAATTGTCCCTGCAAGGGTGACCGTTCTCGAGATCGATTCACCGTTTGCCACGGACATTTCCTCATAGGTGGGAAACTTATTCGCCCAACCAGCACTAGAGGACGCGATAACCAACACTAGTGCCCCCACTAACTTTTTCATCGAAAGCTTTTCCCCTGGAGGGTACGTGTTCGCTCATGAAGTAGCATCGAGCGATTGGCTGGAAGACTATTGACCGCGCTGTCAGCAGCTGTTTCTGCCCGTCGTTGAGGACGGCTTGTTCTTGATGCCCTAGGCCTCGATTCACGTTCACACTATTGTCATCGAGGAAAGGATTGTACTCGGTGAACCCCTGGGAGAGCCGAGATACCTGCGCCACTGAATCACAGAGCATGTTTGGACGGCGAAACTGTGCTTTACCTACATGACTTATCCGTGCGGAGGACATTCGGTTCAGAAAGCGGCCAAAATGGAAACCCGCCCGGCGAATTCTTCTCATTACTGCCGCCTGCTTTAGGGGAGAGAGACTCGTAACAGGCTTCTGTCTACATAGCGCATTGATCGACGATGGAAGTGCCCTGCCAAGGTAAGGGTGGTTCGGGAACCGGCTCTCATCCAGCGTCTTCATGTCTGCCTGAATCAGGGGGTATATGCTCGACCGGCGTTCACTCATCCACGCCCACGCCGATCACGATGAGCACCGCATAGTCCTGCTTCGTGCAACCCTCGACCGGAGGCATCGTTCCTCCTGGCGCTACCGGAAACGCCTTCTTCGGCACGTGTTCCGGCGAGCAGGACCCACCACCCGCTGCCGGTGTGTAACGCGCGGAGCGACAGGCCAGGTGCGTCACGTCATAGAGCGTCGCATCCTTATCGAGCTCCCAGCGTCTGTCGCCATTCTTATCGGTAGGATGGATCGTCAACACGGCCGTTACCTCGCGGTGGCCCGTGACCTGATATTTACCCGGAAGGAGCGGAAAGGTCGGCTGCTCCATGAGCAAGCCATGCTCCTCCATCCACCAGTCCGTGCCGTCGAATTGCCAGCCCGTCGGGGCTATCCCGCCTGCATCCTTCAACCGTGTATAGCTGTTCAGCTTGACGCCCCGCGGGCCAGGGTCCAGAGGCCACAGACCCCATGATTGCGCGCCGGTCCCTGAAGTCGCACCTGGCTGGCCCAATGCTGCGATGTACTGTGTCGAGGTGCGTTGGAACTTCGTCTGGCCGCCGCCTGCTGCCTCGGCTTGGCTTCGATTCAGATTGAGTAGGGGGAGGACAAACGAACCAAGCAGGAGAACGAGGATGAACGTAGAACACGTCGAATGGGCAGAAGAACCATGCTTTTTGTTTGTCATCTTGTTCCTCAGTTCCCGTCGCCGATTGCGTGTAGGATCCCATCTCGGATGAATGCTTCGCAGGCCAATTTTAGGCTGCCTGTCATCGGGTTCGCAACATACCGTGCGGCTGGGAACTCGGAGGGGAATGCCCCAATCAGGACGAAATAAAGGGCATGGGTATTTGTCATCAGTGCCTCCATGCGCTAGGTTAGCCCATGGACGAACTCCAGATACCGTTAAGTTATGCTGCAGAGGCTCCACCAAGTTCGACAAGTGGGCCCAGTTCTGCCCAGGTGCGCTTCGGTATCTCCACCTGGACCTATAAAGGCTGGCAAGGGCAAGTCTATCGCCCGCAAGCATGCGCCGACCGCCTTTCCACGGGAATGCCTCGCGGGTTTTGCCAGTATCTCTACAAGGGCCGCTACCTATTAAGGACGGTGGGGGTCGATTCCAGCCTTCACCGCCCTCCCCCGACTAACCCGGCTTCTCAGGTATCTGAAACAGATTCCCGAAGACTTTGAGGCGTGTTCAAAAGTCTGGGAGGAGATCACCAGACCCGTGTATGCACGAAGTAGCCCATGTGTATAACCATGGTGCTTCACGCCGGGTCTGGCTGAGCAACATGAACGCGTGGGCAGCTCACCGCCCCATTTAGGTCTTGCGGCTGCTGACGCCCCTCAAGATGAACCTATGAAAGCGACCAAGAAGCGGGCGGCGCCGTATGACAAGATCGTGGGCGAACTACTGGAGATGCGAGCCCAGACTGTGGAGTTGGTCGAACAGGCCGTGAGCCGAAAGATTCAGGTCTATGTGCTCGTGAACAATCGGACAGAAGGCAACGCCCCACCGACGATTCAGGCCCTCGTCGATGTGCTGCAAAGCGACGGTATGGAGCGATAAGCGAGCCATGATTGAGACACCGTGAACTAGGGTAGTTCCTCGTCCCCTCGCCGGTCCTCGTTTAGTAAGCTGAGCGAATGGATTTTGACCTTGACGAGTTAGAGGCTCACGCCTTGTTGTGTACAGAGGCCACTATTCAGGGACCGCAACTGCGCGAACTGATTCGGCTCGCCAAAATTGGAGCGGCGATGGAGGATGAAGGGCTCACTCTGTATTCAGTCAAGGAGCATCCCACGATTCACTGACCTCTAAAATATCCTCACTCCTGCTTTTCGACATCCGCCGGCGAAGGACCCAAACACGGTAAGGTCCTGCATGAAGTCAGACTTGGCCTCGGATGAGAAACATGAATCTATGTGGCGCTGCAATGGCCGTCTCCGTTTCATTGGCGTCTGACGTGACTTTGCCAATGAACGGCCCGGTCCAAAAGAATCAGTAGGCGGTGGAACTCCATCCGTAGAGAAGGGCGTGCTCAAAACGCAGGCACCTGTCGATCCCATGCAACAAGGGAGCAATGAGAAAACTACGCCATAGCCAGGCAGTTGACAAGGAACATAAAATCCCAAGGACGGTAAAGCAGGCACGCCGGACCCAGACAAAGGCGAGGCTCAAAATAGAGAACCGTGCCGCGCCCTCGGATGATGCTGGACCTCGACGAGCTTTGGAATCCCAGCATCCTAGGCGTGGCAGCAACGCGCGGCAAGGATAAGGCAAGGCGCTAGGTGATCACAGGCTCAGGTACGACTAGGTCGGTTTACGGTGGAACTCAACGCCCTGGCGACGTCCTTATCCTCATGCCGCTGGTCTATCGACGAATGAATACTTCCGCAACGGATTGATCATCGACCCGTGAAACAGGCGGGCTGATTTCATACTGACGAAGAATGTGCCTGAAGATGGCCATTCACCTACAATGGAGACCCCCCATAGGGCCCGCTGTGTAAATGACCGCGGAAACCCCATACACCCCACCCCCCAACCAGCTTGTAAGGGCGGAACCTCTTAGAGAACCTTCATGCCGCTTCACGCAGGAACAATTTGGGGCGTTGATGATGTTAATCGAGTCATACCGTCGAGCCCAGTCGCCCCCAAAAGCAGGATCGTGATGAGTCCTTGTTGTGCCGGCAGTGCGCTAGAGAAGACGACTGATGAACAATTTAGCAAAGGATTTGCGCTTCACCCGAGGATGTCGACGATTCAGGGAAGACGATCCGCATCGTCCGTGCCTTTTCGGAACATGGCTCGCTTGAGACCCCGAAATCAGGACAGGGGCGCACGGTCGATCTCTCCGATGCCCTTGTTGACGCCTACGAGCTCATGAGCTGACACGAAAGCAGGATGCGCTGTATGGATCGAGGGGCGCTCTCGCATTGGCTGTTTCTGACAAAAGCAGGATGGGTCAGGCCTGCCTCACCGTTTCCATTCTGGACAATGGCGGCCAGCCCGCGTAGATTTTTTCCCCTATGGATACTAGGCCTCTTAAACACTTCTCCATGTTGCGTCAGTTTCACTTGGCCGATGTGCTGACGCTGGGCAATGCCGCCTGCGGCGTGGCTGCCGTTTTCCTCTCCATGGTCTATATGGGCAGCCGGTTGCCGGGCCATTTCCTCGCCGCCACTGCTATGACGCCGGCGGCTCTCGCCTTCGACTGGCTCGATGGCCGGGTCGCACGCTGGCGGCACGAACATTCAACCCTGGGGCGCGAGCTGGACTCACTCGCCGACGTGATCTCGTTCGGCGTCGCCCCGGCAGCCCTTGGTTTCGCTGCCGGCCTGCAGGGAGGGTGGGACTGGATCGCATTGATCTATTTTGTGTGCTGCGGCGTGAGCCGGCTAGCCCGATACAATGTGACTGCCGAGCAACTCAGTGGAGGTGGCGACAAGGTGGCCTACTTTGAAGGTACGCCGATCCCAACAACCTTTCTCCTGACCGGCATGTTGGCTTGGATTGCGTGGCAGGACCGTCTAGGTGAGAATCTCTACTGGGGCGTCTGGACCGTCGGTCCTTGGAACCTCCATCCGCTGGCGTTGATGTTCGTTTTATCTGGCAGTTTGATGATCAGCAAGACGCTTCGTATACCTAAAGTATAACAAGAGCTCCGTTCAAGAGCCCCATCTCCTTGAAGGCCAGAGCGTCCGCACATCACCTATACCTCATGCATAAAGTGAGCTCTGCACTGTCAGCCGAACAGATCATCGCAGCAGCCCGTCGCCGTCTATCCGTCAATCCCACCGCTGCCTCGCGATCTCCTAACGGCCAGAGCGTTGCGACGGATCATTGGAGGCTCTGGTTCGCCCGCAACTCGGCCTGCCGAAAATGATTGGGCAGCAGCATGATGCAGTTGGGGTTGAACCCCGGCTGCTTTCAACGTATCGATGCTCCCTTTCACTTGTCCGCCCTGCTGCAAGTCGATCACGGTGATCGAGCCGTCGCTCATGCCTTCCAAATTGAGCAGGCTGTTCTGAACGAACAGGTACCGTTCATCCGGCGACAGCACGGTATGGTGCGCGCCGGCCGCCGCCGGGATGGCCTGAAGAAACTTCGGCTGCCGCGGATCGGTATTGTCATAGAGGTTCACGAACCCCGGCTTGGCCGTGGTGACGTACAGGCGGTCTCCCTTCGCGTTATAGAGCATTTCCAGCGGCATCCCCTGTTCTCTCGCGCCGAAGTCCTCCGCCTGCTGGAACGAGAATGACTTGCTCGCCGCATCCCAGATCCCGACCCAGAGCGTCGCTTCCAGCATGTTGGTGATGTGGACGACGGGCGGATTCGAATTGGGCGCGAACATCACCTCCACCGGGGCGGACTTGGCAGACTTGGAAGACACCCGGTGCGTCGAGAGCACCTTCCCGGTGCTGGCCTCGATCACCGTGATCGAATCTCCCGCCTCCGACATATCCGGCTTGACCGTGCTGGTGATCAGCAGGCGGTCGATGCCGTTGTGAATCGCAATGCCGTGCGGATAGAGCACTGAGGCAGTCCCGCCATTCGGCGTGCGGATGGTTTTGATCGGCGTATCCTTCACGGCATCGCCCATGATCACCGTGCTCGAACCCATACAGGTGAGGAACCAGGTCCGGTTATCTTCTGACACCACGAGATCCTCGCCGACCTGGCAGTCCGGCACATCGATGGCGCGCAACCGATAAGGAAAGCGCGTGAGATCCATGACATGCAGGAGGCTTTTTCCTAACGCCGTGACGTAGGCCTTCGTCCGATCGCGGTTGAAAAAGATGTGGTGCGCGACGAGGTCGGACGGAAGCGGAATCTCCATCAGGATCTTCCCGAAGTCCGCAGACTCGGGATCGATCTCCATAATCGCGATCCCTTCGCGTCTTACCGGCTGATTCGGCTTGCTCTCGTAGTTGAGGAGGGCCAGCAGTTCCGCCGATGCCAGAGAAGTGCAGCAGAGAAGCAGCCCAACGGTGAGCGAGAGGAATCGAAAGCGTATCATCGTAGCCTCCTTTCGGGCGGTGGGAATGTCACAAGAGATACTCTTTTCAGCGCAAGCGACGCAATGATGCACAGCGATCCTGCCTTACATAGGATGGCTAAACGGCCCGTAAGAGACCGCCCTGTGCTCGCCTGATCATGCTGGCCCTCCCACGGCAAAAAGGGTATGCTGCGGCGCCTTCACAAGTCTGACACGCGAGTGGACCGCAAAGAGGACGATGCGCATGACACAATTGGAGTTCGTTCGGGTCTTCGACTCACAGGGGGAAGATTACAAGCGCGCCTTCCAGGTCTTTCTCGACAACACCGACCAGAAACGAAACGCGAAGCGGTTTTTGCAGCGGCTGGTGGACGATCTGCCGGCGCGAAAGGTCTTCATCGACGCCGGCGCCGGCACGGGTGAAGTCACCAAGGCCTTTGCCCCGACCTTCGACCACACCATCGCCATCGAACCGAACGCCTATCTGCTCACCCAACTGCAGCGCGCGATTCCGCAGGCCGACGCCATCGGCGCCTCGATTCTCGACGCCAAACCGGTGGCCCAGGGCGATTTCGTGCTCTGCTCCCACACCCTCTACTATCTTCCGGCAGACGAATGGTTGGCGCACCTCGAACGGCTCGTCTCCTGGATGTCGCCGACCGGCGTCACCGTCATCGTCCTGCAGAATCGCGGGACCGATTGCATGACCATGCTGCATCATTTCTTCGGCCATCGGTTCGACTTGGCCGGCCTCGCGGATGCCTTTCGCGCCAAACATGGCGACCGCTATGACGTCACCATCACCCTCGACCAGGCCCATGTCGACACGTCCGAACAGGCCGCTGCCTGCACGGTGGCGGAGTTCATGCTGAATCTCCTTCCCATCAGTCAGCCCCCGCTTAAACGCGACCTCGATGCCTACGTCGCACAACACTTCGCGACAGCGGAGGGCGGTTACCGCCTTTCCGTCCATCAGGACTTTCTCGAGATCCGCGAGCGGCAGTGAACCTTCGCCCCTGCCTCGCATCGCCCAATTGCCATGGAACATTGAGACTTCGCGCCTTCCGTGCTTTTATTCTACGTAGCCCCATGAGCATTGAACGTTTCGCCCCCTAGCCTTCCCTGGAAGCGGCATGATATCCATTGTCGTTCGGGTGTTACTCCAAGGCGCTCACGAGATTATTATGAAGCCATGAAGCCGCCACAACGCTGGGTGCCGCTCCCGCTCTATACCCAAGTGCTCATCGCCGTGGCATCTGCGGCGCGCTCCTGGGCGTGATCTTCGGTCAGGAGCCCTATCTGGGCGGTCTAGGCAACGAACATCTGGGCAAGCTTGGCCTCTTCGTCGTCACGCTGCTCAAGACGCTCGCCATCCCGCTCATCTTCTTTGCGATCCTCGACGCGCTCATCCGCACCAGCCTCCCAGTGCGCCAAGGAGGAAAACTGCTCCTGATCTGCCTCGTCAACGTCTCCGTCGCCATGGCGATCGGACTGGTCATCATGAATACCTGGCAGCCGGGCCGCGCCTGGACTGGTCATGTGGATGACCTGCTTCACCTGGTACCGGGAACCAAGCCTTCCGCTGGGGCGCTCGGCAAGCGTGCACGCCGGCTCACAGAGCCCGATCGAATACCTCCTGTCGTATATTCCCCGCACCATCATGGACCCGTTTTCGACCAGCAACATCATCGGAGTGGTGCTCCTGGCCCTGATCCTCGGCGCCCTCCTTCGGCACCTGCAAGGTCCGACACGACCAGAAGAGCGGGAGTAATCTCGATCATCGTGCATGGCATCGAACGTATCTACGGCTGGTTGGTGCAGCTTCTCGAGTGGATCATTCTCGTGGTGCCGCTCGCCGTGTTCGGCGTCGTCGCGCAGGTCGTCGGCAAGGCGGGCCTGGGCGTCTTCTCCGTCCTGTGGATCTTCCTCGCCGCCATGCTCTTAGGGCTCGCGCATCCATGCGCTCGTCTACTATCCGCTCGTCGCCTGGCTCGTGGGGAAAAAGTCGCCGAAAGTCTATCTGGGCCAGGGGGCCGACGCGATCATGACCGCCGTGTCCTGTAACAGCAGCCTCGCCACCGTGCCGGTCACGCTCCGATGCCTCGAACGCATGCGGGTCTCCATTCAATCGGCGCGGCTCGCGGCCTGTGTCGGCACGAACCTCAACAACGACGGCATCACCCTCTACGAAGCGATGGCCGCGCTCTTTCTCGCCCAAGCGCTGGGCTTCGATCTGCCGATCGCGCAATCAGGTCTTGATCGTCGCTCGCGTCGATCATCGCGGGGGCCGGCGTGGCCGGTATTCCCGAAGCCGGGCTGATCGTGTTGCCGCTCGTGCTCTCCGCCGCCGGCTTGCCGGAACAGGTCATCGTTGCGGCCATTCCCCTCATCATGACGGTGGATTGGATCATCGCCCGCGCCCGTTCAGGCGTGAACGTCCTGAGCGACATGCTCGTCGCCATCCTGCTCGATGTCGGGCAGTCCACGGCTGCGACCGAACCGGAGACGATTCCCTTCCCGTCCGAAACCACTCATCCCAGCGAGCCACAGATATCTTGACGAAGCTGGTGACGAAATTGGTATCCGGCCCTCCCGCTTCCATCGCATTGAAGAATCTGCAATCGAACGGTCGTGCCGAACTCCCTCTGCGCGTACCAGCCGCTGTCACTCTACACGGCGGGTGGCAAGAAAATGGAGACCAGGCATTCTGCGGCACACACAACTCAGCGCACAATTCGGAAAAGGCTTTCCCTAGACTCAGCCGGGACATGATTCGCCATGTGCTCGGCCAACTTCGGGAAGCCGGGGTGATGATTCCGGTGGGCAAAGGACGTGGTGCGAAATGGCGTCATGCCCAGCCGAAAAGGGGGTAACAAGTGACGGGTTGTTACCCTATTTCCGCCTTCCATTACCTCGTTAAGACCAGAATCCGAGAGAAATGCGCCCGGGTGCCTCATCGGCTGTGTGTTACCGTCCCCCGATCAACAGGGCCAGAGCATGCAGGAGCAACCCCACGAGGCCGCCGACGAGCGTCCCGTTGATGCGAATGTACTGCAGGTCTTTGCCGACTTCCCGCTCGATGGTCTCCACCATCTGAGCCGGAGACCATTCCCTGACCGTGTTGGCCACCAATTCCCCGATCTTGTCGCTGTGTCTCGTGGCGAGCGCCTCGACCAGACCCTGCACCCCATCATGCAACATGCTGCGCAAGGCGGCATCCCGCTGCAATGTGCGGCCGACATCGGCCAAGGCGGCATCGAGATAGGC
Organism: uncultured Nitrospiraceae bacterium; assembly: GCA_963839785.1. GTDB lineage: Bacteria > Nitrospirota > Nitrospiria > Nitrospirales > Nitrospiraceae > Nitrospira_A. The sequence continues at coordinate 91,600 of CAWIWD010000019.1, read as the reverse complement.
CCGGATGTCGGACGGTTCCTTGGCCAAATCGTCGAGCATCCATTGTTTGAGTTGGTGCCATGAATCATCAAAGAACTGCAGCAAGGTGTCGTAGGCCAGCAGCTTGTCCTTGAGGGACGCCTCCCGAATCAAGGCGTCCTCGGACTGGATGAGCCATTGCGACAAGTCGTGGAGCCGCGCAATGGCCTTTAGCCTCAGCGGATCGTGCGGATCGTCTCGCATCATGCTAAGGGTGTCATAGAAAGAATCCAACACTTTCTGAGACACCCGGTCATCCAGCTTCACAAAACTGAGCACGCGCGACCAGGGGAGTTTGCCCGCCACGGTCCTGCTCAAAGAATCTCTGTGGGTCTCCAGATACTCGAGCACCGCCGACAGGATATCGTTCAAGAGCCGATCCCGTTGACTGCTGCCGAGAAAGCCGGACAGCATCCGGCCGGCCAGCGGAGCGACAGTCACCCCACGGATAACCTTGGTGGCAATGTCACGGAGTATCCTTTGCATCGCCGCATCCTCCGACGCGTTGAGTGCCCGCACAAGCAGCTGGGCCAATTCGTGAGTCAGCGCACGCCGGCGCTCGGGAGTGAGGAGCGCCTCGATCAGTTCCTCGGGGATGCGCCAGGAGCCGACCAGCTTCGCAATCCCGCCCGGCGTGACCAGCTTGCGTTGAGTGAGGCTGCCGATGTTGGAGGCAATACGCTCGGTATTCCCGGAGATGATGGCCGTGTGCGGAATCGGCAACCCGAGGGGATGTCTGAACAGCGCCGTCACCGCATACCAGTCGGCGAGCGCCCCCACCATCGCGGCCTCGGCGAAGGCCCGCAGCCAGGCGAACAAGGGATGCGCATCTTGGTAGAACAGGGCAATGACGAACAGCAGCGCCATAAACAACAAGAGTCCAGTGGCCAAGGCCCGCATGCGCACATAGTCTCGCCGTCTTCGTCGGCAGGAGTTCCTCAGTCACAGTCACAGCACGTCCTCCTCTCTCACCGTTGAACTGGTCATCAGCTCCTGGTCATCTTCACGACGCGCCCGGACGGTCAGAGAGCAGAGCCTAGATGATCCCTTAGGTTCGCGCAACCGGAAGCCGTTGCCAGAGCTCGCTCGACCAGAAGTCTCCATGTTCAACTCTGTCCTTGAGACGGATGATTTCTCGCGATGAAGCGGGTATGCTTCGGCAGCAATTCTGTGAGAAAACTTCGCCTGCGGTGAGCGATCGCGGACCGAACGAGCAGAACAGCCGATGATCTACAGGTGACTATATGATGATAAGACCAGCCCCAGCAGTTTTCGGCATAGCTTCACGGCGATCCGGCCACGCATTCCTGCTACTCACAGGACTCGTGGTCGTCGGCTGTGCCCAGAGTCTGAGCCCTCGGCAGATGTATGACGGACCGCCGCTCCCCAAGGAGCAGGTGGGGATCGTACGCAGCGGATGCACCGAAGGGAGCGGGCTGACGATCATGACGACGCAAATTGACGGCAAGGACATCGCTGACGCTTGCGCCGACTTCGCCCTGTTGCCGGGAGAACATCACCTTGAGCTGAGCGCCAAGCAACAGTCTCCGAAAGCGGAGATCCCGGTCACGGGTTCGGGAATGGTGTTTGGCAGGCCGACTCCGATGGCGAGCAGGCCGGAGGAAGGTTCTCGAATCGTCTGGGCCTCCACGTCTCCGCTGCGCATCATCTGTTCAGTCCGCGCCGGACAAGAAGTCATCATCGTCGGCAGCAAGGGAATGGGAGATGATTGGCAGGCACGATGTCAGGAACAAACCAGATAGCACGGTACGCTGTACTGAAGGCTACGCCTGCATGGGCTGAGGATTGCGAATGTATCCTCAGCTTCAGATGTCGAGCAGAAGTGCGCATGACATCGCTGAAAGATATGCTTAACAGTACTTCGCTCAGCGAGTTCTTAGTCCTCAACTCTGGATTGTGACGGCGAATGGTCTTGTATCAGCTGCAGAGTGCCTTACCCGAGATATAGAATCTTTCTGGCAAGCTCTAGATAGAGTTGGCGATGATTTCCTATATCCGTCTCAGTCATGAAAGGAAGCGAGTATCAAAACGTCTTCTTGATGCTCTATGGTTTTGCCATTGAAAATTTCAGCAAAGCGTATGTTGTAACTCAGTTAACTACGGCGGAACCGTATCGCTCTGAGATTGGGAAAGTTTCCTGGGCGGCTTGAAATACATAAGAATTAAAGACCTCGTTGCAAAAGAACTGGGTTACAAACTTGATCTATATGAAAGGGAATTATTGATGAGACTTGAAGCGGCGGTTAAATGGGCTGGACGGTACCCGGTCTCTACTGGACTGGCGCGAAGCACGGAAACCAGAGAAAAGTTCTTGATGATGCCCCAAGGCATCAGATGTGACGATCTCCCACGCACTCGAGAGCTCACACGGCGCATCAAGGAACGGGCCGAACAAATGATAAAGGTTTAAGAACGATAAGTTCGCTGCGCAGGCGTTTCAATCACACTTTTCCCTTCAGGACACCCAAAGACAGACGATCATATGAAGCCATGCTGCTAAGCATTCTTGCCCTCCGGTCACCCACCAGCCTACCTTCGGCTTGGTAGAGGAAAGACTAGGCGGCTTCAACGAGTTCATTTCTTCCCCGGCTCCAGCTCGACCGTCTCGCGAATCTTCACCCATCTGTCCCACCCATAGACCTTCGCCTGGTTCTTGATAGCCTCCCTGGCGGCCTCGACGGTCTTGTTCAGACCTTCTCTGGTCAGGGGTGGGCGATACCGAATAAGGAGTTGGAGCGTGTCGGGACCGGCGAGGACAACGTCGAGCGAATAGGGGTTGTCGGATGTGGCCTCCCGTCTGAGGGTGGCTCTCATGACTAATGCCAGCCACTCGCCTGCCGTTGGCGTGTGCGGCGCGAGGCCCGGCCGGCTGGCAGTGGGCTGCGTCTCTATCGTCGCACGTTCCTCACGTTGCGCCTTGCATTCATTATTGGTGCAGGACTTCATTTGCGCGTCCCGGTTGTCCAGACAGGCGTTCCGTTCGCTTGGCCCGATGACGCTCTCGAGGCATCTGTGCGCTTCTTCCGCAACCGCATTGATACAATCCGCACAGGGAGTCTGCGCGTAGAGAGGGGGGTTGAGGCACAAGAGCGGAAACAATGCGAACGCCAACCGTAGACGCATCATCGGACCTCCTGCAGTGCCGGGACAATACGACCGTGCAAAGTCAGCCGCGCGTTTAGTTTAGCCAATGGAGACAGACGGACAGACACCAAAAAGATCCCTGGCTTCTCTCGCAGCCTATCTGTTTATGCCTCATCCTCTACCCACTCGCTACCATTTTTCAATTCTGTTCCCTGGTCGGATGATCAGGCATCAAATCTCGGGCAGCTCTGGTATGGCATCACATCGCAAGGCGTACGTTGCCCTGCATGATGTATCCGCTTTGTCATGGAATCCGCCCGTGACTTGCCCCTGCCACAACCAGGACAGTGCCCCATCTTGCCACACTGATACCAGGAGAAGACTTCGATGTTGAAAGCGAACGTGTTGGCGCGGTGCTGGAATTTCGCCGGAAGCGTGATTGGGACAAATATCCCGTCGAGAAATCCTATGGCGAAGCCCGCAAGTATGATGAGTGACCGTTCTTGTCGTGCGTGGTCGGCAGCTCAATACTCTATTGGCGCGCCGCCGCGGCAGTCCCACTCCGACTGACAAATCCTTCTGCTCGCCACAGCCTACCCACGCACTCCCATTCCCCTGTCATCAGCCCCGGGCCAGTGGACGATCTGCGTGGGGATACACCTCGACGCCCGATAGAGAACTACCTTCCCGACGGCCTTACACGATTCACAACTGATCCAGAATTTTCAGGGAGACGCCGCACGCCCTTAATCTTGGTCCAGCGGGTATAATGATTCATGTCGCTCACTACGAAGCTGAAGATTCTCGCCGAAGCGGCCAAGTACGATGTTTCGTGCGCCAGCGGCGGCTCTCGCCGGTCGGGATCGAAGGATGGACTGGGACATTCGGATGGCCACAGTATCTGCCACAGTTTCACTCCCGATGGGCGCTGCGTCTCCCTCCTGAAAATACTTCTGACGAACCATTGCGTCTACGATTGCGTCTTTTGCGTCAACCGGGTTTCGAGCGACATTCCCCGGGCGGCCTTCACGCCGCAGGAGGTGGTAGACCTCACGCTCGATTTTTACCGTCGCAACTACATCGAAGGCCTTTTTTTGAGCTCGGGCATCTTTCGCTCGCCGGACGACACCATGGAACAGCTCGTGGCCGTAGTGCGCACGTTGCGGCAATCTCATGGCTTCGGCGGCTATATCCACCTCAAGGCCATACCGGGCGCGTCGCAGCGGTTGATCGAGGAGGCAGGACGCTGGGTGGATCGTCTCAGCGCAAATATCGAATTGCCGACGCAGGCCGACTTGATTCAACTGGCCCCCGACAAGCAGATGACGGTGATCGAAGGCACGATGGCGCAGATTCAGGAGGGTGTGCAGGAAGCGCGCGCGGATACATCGCGCCGTCGTTCCGCGCCTCCATTCGCCCCGGCCGGTCAATCGACCCAGATGGTGATCGGGGCCACACCGAGCACAGATGCGGTGATTCTTTCCACGGCGGCACACCTCTACCACCAGTACGGCCTCAAGCGCGTTTATTATTCGGCCTTCAGCCCCTACCCGCACGCCGATCCCCGCCTGCCGTTACAGGCGCCGGCATTGGTGCGCGAGCATCGTCTCTATCAAGCCGACTGGCTGACCCGCTTTTATGGTTTCTCCATGGAAGAGCTGACCACGTCCGATGATCCGAACCTATCCCTTGATCTCGACCCGAAACTCGCGTGGGCTCTGCGCCATCGGGAACGCTTCCCCGTGGATGTCAATCGCGCGTCGCGGGAAGTGCTCCTGCGGGTGCCGGGATTGGGGTACAAGAATGTCGCTAAAATCCTTTCCATCCGCCGCTACCATCGGGTGACGTTGGATGATCTCCGGAAATTGCGCGTGCCCCTGCGCCGCGTGCGTCCGTTCGTGGTGACGCCGGCCCATTCGGAGCGTCTGTTGCGACTGGACCGGGAAGATCTGCCGTCGCTGCTGAGCAAACCGGCGCAATTGGAATTGTTCTCCGCCTCGCTCGAAGCCACCTCCGGGCAACTCTGACATGCATGAAGTCCGTTTCACTCCGACGCCCGACGGATGGCTGGCGGCAGCCATCGAGCAATTGTCATCACGACGCAGGCCTTCCGACCTTCTCTGGACGGAAAGCACGGCTGAGCAACCAGCCTTGCCGGGGCTTTTCGCCGAGGGCCAGGGCCACGCCTCGCCGGCCCCTCCTGCTTCGCGAACCTCCCCGTACTCCATTCGTTCCCAAAGATTTTCGTCAACATCCTGAAGCACGTGGCGCATCATCGTGATGAGACGAAGTGGCCCCTGCTCTATTCGGTCTTGTGGCGGCTCACCTCGACCGAACCCCGTTTACTGGCGATTGAAGTGGACGACGCCATCGCTCGTCTGCTTGCGATGCAGCGGCAGGTGCACCGAGATGCCTATCGCATGAAGGCCTTCGTACGGTTTCGCAAGATCACTGATGGGTCAGGAGATCATTATGTCGCCTGGCATCAGCCGGATCATCCCGTCCTGCCCCTCGCGACCCCATTTTTTGCGGAACGATTTGCCGCCCTGCGCTGGTCAATTTTAACCCCCGACGCCTCGGCCCATTGGGATGGTGAGGTTGTACGATTCGGCTCGGGCGTGACGCAGCGAGAGGCGCCCACTGACGATAGGCTCGAAGCGGTCTGGCGCGCGTATTATGCGGCGACGTTTAATCCCGCTCGCATCAATCCCACGGCGATGCAGGCCCAGTTACCGGGGCGCTTTTGGAAGGGACTACCGGAATCTCGCCTCATTACACCGCTCACTCAGACGGTACGCGCCCGCGTGGAGCAGGTGATGGACACGCGTCAATTTATGGCCTCTTTGCCCATGGTCACCACCTTGCCGGACCTCGCTCAAGCCGCCGCCACCTGCACGGGCTGCGAGTTGCATCTTGCCGCCACACAGACCGTCTTCGGACGAGGCCCATCCAACGCGCGCATCATGCTCGTCGGAGAACAGCCGGGCGATCAGGAGGATCTGGCCGGGGAACCATTTGTCGGCCCGGCCGGCGAGGTGTTGAACCACGCTCTGGAACGGGCGGCACTCGATCGGTCACAACTCTACGTGACCAATGCCGTGAAACATTTCCGCTTCGTGTTGGAAGGCCGGAGGCGGCGGCATCAAGCACCGAGACCGTCTCAGATTGTCGCCTGCCGGCCCTGGCTGGAAGCAGAACTCAAAGCGGTGCAGCCGAAGATCGTCGTCTGTTTGGGTAAAACTGCGGCGCAGTCACTCATTGGCGGACAGGTGTCTATGGAGCAGCAGCGCGGCCGGTTTTTCAGCAGCCCATTCTCGTCCCGCATACTACTCACCTATCATCCCTCCAGCATTCTCCGGGCACGTGACCAATCGGCGCAGGATCGACTGTTTGCTTTGCTGGTAGAGGATTTAAAGAAGGCCGTGCTTGACTGAGCGCAATGGCATCAGCTCGAACCGGCAGCGGCCGATGCGGAAATGCTCAGGCGATAGGCGGCGGTCTACGGCCGACGAAGAAGCTCACGAGATACGCAATGAAAAACAGCAGAAATACCACGTACGACAGCGTGGTGGCGGTACCTGCAAAGCCTGAAAGGCCCATAAACAGCGCGACGGCCGCCAAGCCTAAAAATACCCAGGACCAGTAGACGATGAACGGTCTACGCACGAGTTGGCATCCTTTCATCATGCCTATGATTCATGTTGCGAGGCCATGCATGGCCTCGCACCCAAAGCCCTAGTGGAGAGACCGGCCGGGCGTCATCGATCCACCGCCTCCAGCACCCGTTTGATCTCGCCGTCGCCCATATCTTGCCTTCGTTCCGATCGCAGCTCGTCGAAATCGCCACGAATGGCTTTCAGCGCATCACGTTCGACATCGATTTCGCTGGCAGTCCGCAGGCCCAGGCGCCGGAACAGGGGAACTGGAGGACACCACCCCTGCACGGCATGTTGCAGCAGAAATCCGGCCACGACAGCCGGAATCACGAAAAACCGGCGATCGACGAATGCGCCGAGCCCGACTCCCATCAAAGAGATCGAGGCGGCATTGGCCTCCAGGGTCCGTTCGATGTCCCATTCGTGGTCCAATTCTTCCAGACGACGACTGATTTCTCCATCTCCTTGTTTTGCAAAATGGGAGATATTACGTTCAGTCTGACGGCGAATGCGTGCATTGATCTGCTCATCGGTATGCTGCTCAACGCGAGTCGTGGTGGCTGGTATCATGCGCTCCCCCTCTTATTACTAGGGGTCATAAAGTGTGATCCGGTCGCGGGATACAACCTATCCTCTGATCCGGTTTCTTGGGCGGCGGATCTCCTGATCTAGTGATCCGCTCGTCGGCGACGTCTCGGCTGCGGCACATGTCGACCTGTACGCGGATCTGAAGCGTGCGACAACCGCATGCAGAGGTTCGCACTAGCCGTGGCGTTCTCAGATTGATGAGACATCACGGCTCTTCCCCTAGGCTGCTTGATCCGGCGGTGCGCTGAGACGTGCGAACGTCAACCGCTTACCCGCCGACAGCAGTCCCGACACCGGCAGCTTCATGAACTGGCGGGCGGATAGGGGCCAGACTTCCTGATGCTCGCAGTTGGTCGTGTGCGTCTGCATTCGATGAATCGGGCGCTCAATCTGCTTTTGCATGGCGGCAACCTCCTGTTCGGATCTGAAGACTTTGCCTCTCTGTGAATCGATCCCTATCTGCGTTTCCTTGACGTTATTTTTACCTCCCAGCACTCCTTGCAACGACTAGATGAACCCCTGGCTTGAGCAAGTCCTACCCCTGGAGGACCATGAAGCACGCAGGGTACGCATTGTAGCCTTCGCGTGACGCTGGCATCTGCCTACTTGGATTCTGAGTGCTCGGTTCAGAGAGAACGACCGAACACGCTGTGTCACGAGTGGAATGTGGCTGAGGATCTGGTGGGAATTATTTCCTGGTTTCCATTGAGGCAGGCTGAGTCGGCACCCATTTTTGAAGCATACCCGCAAGATCTTCCTTCCTCACCGGCTTGCTCAGATAATCGTCCATTTCGGCATCCAAACACTTTTGCTGGTCTTCCTTCATAGCGCTCGCGGTGATGGCAATGATAGGAACTCGCCGGCGGTTCTGGGTTCGCTCCTCCTTACGAATGACCGCCGCGGCTTCAAACCCGTCCAGCTCCGGCATTTGGCAATCCATCAGGACCAATGCATAGTCGATTCGAGCCACCGCCTCGACGGCTTCCAGTCCGTTGGCGACTACGTCGGTTCGATACCCGAGTTTTTCCAACTGGCAGGCCGCCACTTTCTGGTTCACAGTATTATCTTCCGCCACGAGAATACGCGCTCTCCTAGCCATCGGAGCTTCCTTGAGCATCGCTGAAAGCGCATTCGTGCGTAAAGGGCGCGGAGAGTTCACTACTGTGTTTGATGCGAATTCATCTTGTCACCATTGCCACAGAAGTCGCAACGTGGCCAATCCCAAACATGAGTTTATCCATGCCGGGTCATCCCGTAGCGAGAGGCATGCCATGATGCCGGATTCGTGACGCTGGCAGGAATTATCTGACACTTCTAGATACATTACGTTCAAGGATAGAGTGACGCGTCCACCAGATTATGCCTCTACCTGGCGAGGGGGAGCCTGATCCGGAATCCATTTGGCGAGCATGACACTCGAGGTCATTTTTCTTCACCGGCTTTGACAAAATCATCCATGTCGGCATCGAGGCATTTTTGATGATCCTCCTTCATGGCATTAGCCGTCATGGCGATGATCGGGAGCCGCCGCTCATTCCGTTCGCGCTCGCCTTTACGGATCACCGCGGTGGCCTCCAAGCCGGTGAGCTCCGGCATCTGACAATCCATCAAGACCAATGCGTACCGCACCCGGGAAACAGCATCGATGGCTTCAAGGCCGTTGGCCACGACATCGGCCCGGTACCCGAGCTTTTCTAGCTGGTAGACGGCGACCTTCTGGTTCACGATATTGTCCTCCGCCACCAAGATGCGCGGACGGGGCGCAGCTTCCTTGAGGACATGGCGGGTAACCAGCGGCTCAGGCGCCCGAGGCGCGGCTCGCTCTCCAGGGCGGTCGCCGCCTTTCAGACAATCCCATCAACGTGGATAAACACCCATATAATCGGCTCGGTGTGCAGGCTTGGTCAGGTATGCCGCCATCCCCGCCTGTTTGGCCTCTTCCGCCTGACCGCGAAGCGCAACGGACGTGAGACAGGACCAGACGTGTTGCGTCCTAGCGCCGGGTCGCCTTGATGGCCCGCGCTAATTCCAGACCGTCCATGCCTGGCATCTGCATGTCGAGGATCGCGACATCGAAAGGGGTTACCCTTAGCGGAGGACTCCCCAGCAGTTCGAGCGCCTGATACCCGTCTGAGGCACTCGCGGTCAGAACGCCCCAGTGCCGTGCATATTCTTCCAGAATGCGCCGGTTCACGGCATGGTCATCCACGATGCAGAGCCGCCGTCCCTTGAGAGGGCCTTTCGACATCAGTGCGTCTCAGGCGAAATTTGTTTGACGAGGCTCACTGTAAACCGGAATGTGCTGCCTTGACCCGGCACACTTTCGAGGCCGATCTGTCCGCCCATCTGCTCGACGAGTTGCTTGCAAATCGCCAGGCCCAATCCCGTACCGCCGAACTTGCGAGTCGTGGAGGTATCGGCCTGAGAAAACGGCTTGAACAGCAGAGCCTGTACGTCGGGAACAATGCCGATTCCCGTATCGGTCACCGCAAATCATGAGGGCGCGCTCCCGCTCTCCTCGCCTTGGGTCACATGAAGCATCACCTCGCCCTGCTGAGTGAACTTGATCGCATTGGCGATGAGGTTGACGAGCATCTGCCGCACCCGCCCGGGGTCGCCGCGCAGCGCGTGGGCACATCCGCATGGATAAGGCAGCCCAATTCCAGCCCTTTGCTCCGCGCCGGCTCGGCAAAGAGATCCAAGGCTTCTTCGACCATTGTCCGCAGATCGAAATCGATCGTCTCCAACGTCAATTGCCCGCCTCGAACTTGGAGAAATCGAGGATGTCGTTGATGATCGCGAGCAGCGCATCGCCGGATCGCCGCACGATCTCTGCATACTCCTGCTGCTCTGGCGTCAGTGGCGTATCGAGCAACAGCCCCGTCATGCCGATAATGCCGTTCATAGGTGTCCGGATCTCATGACTCATCACGGCCAAGAAGGCAGACTTGGCCTGGGTGGCGGCTTGGGCCTCCACTAACGCCAGGTCGAGAACGCGGTTCTTTTCCCACAATTGCGATGCGAAGGTGACGGCTCTGCCCTCCGCTCGTTTTCTTTGGCAGAATTGGCCGAGTTGGTTGCTGACGGTCACCAGTACCTGCAGCAATTCAGGGTCAGGCTGTCGGATCTCACGGCTGAAGAATTCCAGCACGCCAAGGACATCCTGCTTTATGAGAATTGGGAACGCCAGGGCACTCTGCAGACTCGCCTGGGCTGCCTCGGAGGCGCGAGGGAAATCCAATTCGTTTCGCGAGATCCGGAACCCAAGTGGCTTCGCCTTTGTCCCACACGCGACCGGGCAAGTCACGGCCACGCCTAATGACGGTCTGCATGCTCGCCCGCGAGAGCTCCGTCGCGTCCACGGAAGGCCGCTGATACAGCTCCGCACAACTGAGCACATGAGTGTCCTCATTTCTGAACCAGATCGCGCCCACTTCCCACTGTGCGATATCGCAGATGGCGCGAAGAATTTTCAGCAATGCGTCGGCCTGTGCTTCCGCTTCGGCCAGCACCCGATTGGTCTCGTACTCGATCGCGGCCCGGCTCTCCGCTCGTTTTCGCTCGGTGATATCCTGAAAGATGCCGAGGATGCCGAAGACCTGTCCTCCGTTGTTTCTCAACGGCACCTTGCTCGTACTGATCCAGCGGGAACCGCCCCCCGATATCACGATGCGCTCCTCAAAGTTCAATCTCGGTGTCCCCGTCTCCATCACCAGGCGGTCATCCTCGCGATGGGACTCCGCGATATGTTTCCAGCAAAGGTCCCAGTCGGTCTTGCCGATGATGGCGTCCGGCGATTCCGCGCCGGCCGCCTGTGAAAATAATTGATTGCAGCCAAGGTAGGTCGACGTTCTATCTTTCCAGAATACGCAGAGCGGAATATTATTCATGATCAAATTGAGCATGGCGAGGGCGTCCGCCAGCCGCTCCTCAGCCTGCTTGCGCTCGGTGATGTCCCGCACGAATGCGCTGAACGTACACACAGGTCCTCGCATCAGCGTCGAAATCGCGAGCTCCACCGGAAACTCACGCCCCAGCCGATCGCAGGCCGTGATTTCGATTCGGCTGTTCAGCACGGGACCTTCTCCGGTGTCGAGGAAGCGACGCAATCCCCGCTCGTGCGCTTCACGGTATTGAGGCGGGATGATAGTGGTCGAAAGGAGGCGTCCGACGGCCTCCGGCCTGGACCACCCGAATGTTTTTTCGGCTTGCAGGTTCCATGCGGTGATGATGCCGGCATCATTCATCACGATGATCGCATCGAGCGCCGTCTCGACGATGACCTTCGTCTGTGCCTCGCTCTCTCGCAAGGACGATTCGGCTTCACTGGCGCGCGCATGTTCGCGATGTGCCGACAGATATTCTTCCTGCACCCTGGTCACGGTCCACACCAGAAGTCCAAAGATCGGAATCACGACGATCCCGCCGGCCAGTCCAAGATTCCACAGCACCTCTCGGATGGGAGCCAGGATGTCTCGACGATCCATGCGCATCAGCACCGTCCATTGAAGACCCTCAAAACCGCTGCCGGCGGAAGTCCTGGCATGACCAGTAATCACCGGTACGTGACGACGACGATGCTCTTCCGAGGCGTAACCGGACAGAGCGTGCTCACTCAAGATCGCCGAGGGGAGGCCAAGCTGTTTTAAATTCACCCGGTCGGTCCCACCATGAACCGAATCAATGAACACCAGCCCCTGTTCAGTGAGAACCTGATATTCGACAGGTCCCCAAAATTTCTCCCGCTCATGAAACGCGCGAATCGTCCCGGTTAAGACATGTTCGAGCCCAGACACACCTATCCGAACCATCACGATCCCGAAAAACTCGCCACGTGAGTTGCGAATCGCCGCCGTGTAGGACACCGTGTCCACATTGCCCATCGGCGCGAATGGCGCCACGTCTCCCACGTGCAGACGCTGTTCGTCGCGTGCTGCTTGAAACCCAGGCTGAGCGCTATAATCCTGACCAATAGTGGTGGATTCCGTGGCCACAACAATGCGCCCCTGTTGATTCGTCACGCCCAGCCACACATAATCGGGAAAGGCAGCTTTCACTTGCGCGATATAGGCAGACTGCAACTCGCGATTGTTTGGCTGGGTGCCGAACAATCGTGCCATGACCACCACATCTCCATATCGTTCGGCCAGCACTCCCTCGAGTTTGTCCGAAACTTCCACGGCGGTCAGCGCCATGATTTCCCCGACTGTATCGATCATGCGGGTTTCGACATAGTGAAATGCCGTTCCACCGAGGGCCAAGGCAACAACGGTCATCACGATGATAAGAATCCGAAGCCAGGAATAGGGTCGAGATGGGGTGGTAGGAAAAGAGTCGGCCATGTATGTTGTATGCATTCAATGGTGCGGTTTTTTCACACTGCCGATTTTCCCTCTCATGCGCCTTCGAGGCAAACGCTTTCTCACTTCACGCGTAGCCTACCCCTACATTTCTAAGGGTCTCCCTTATCTGCACCCGACGAAGCACTGGAAGACCGACATTCACGCACGTCATGGCCCCCCGCGTTCAGGACTCGGTGCAAATGGGATCTGAGATCGAGTAAAGTGTGGTCTCGTATGGATGTGGCTGAAGGTGGAGGAAATATGGCGAGATCGAGACGACCCGAGTTGGAAAAAGATAATCCAGTGGCGCCGCAGCCCTATGTCGGACCCCGGAGGAGGCAGGCGCGCGCTCACAAGTCCGGCTCGACCCGCGCAGCGGCGCAGAGCGAGACGAATAAGATTCTTCAGACTTTGATGGAGGCGGCCGAACGATTCGTGAACGGCGCGCCGAAATCGAAAAAAATGGAAGCGGAACGGAACGCGCTCCTCGATGCGGTCGCACAGGCCCAATGGCTGCTGTCAGTGGAGCAGATTCCCGCCAAACAACCAAACGTTCGACGCACACGACATCATTGAAAGGAGCCGCGCACATGTCAGCGATGAAACTGAAAGAAATCCGGTTGGAATTGAAGTCCATCCCTAAGTGGTCCAAGCGCGGGCAAACCTTGTTTCGCACCTATGCGTTCAAGGAATTCATGCAAGGTCTGCAGTTTGTGACGCGCGTGGCGAAACGAGCGGAGAAGAGCCAGCATCACCCGGATATCGACATCCGGTACAACAAGGTGACGTTGAAACTCACGACCCATGACGAAGGCGGCATTACGGATAAGGATTTCGCCATGGCCCGGCAATGCGATGAGGCGTATGCCAAACTTTAGAGGGCGGCGATACAGGGTCACTTGCCTTGCTCCTTTCCCTCGTTGGTTTTCCCCCATTGGCAGCGTGGATGGATGAGTGGTGCTTGCGGGCAGCCTGCCCTCTCCTGGTGTACCTGGTCCAGGAACGCAGCAAAGTGGGCCGACAATCCATCAGCGCCATACAGATGCTCGAGATCGTTCAGGAGTTCGGTCAAGGTCGTCACGAGTTGATCCGCTTCTCGTGCGACCTGGCCTCGCAGCCGGTGCGCCTCGACTGCGCGCTGGACGGATAGGAGTAAGGTGCTCTCACCGATCGGTTTCACCACGACATCGTAGGCCCCTGCCTCCATCGCCTGCCTGATGAAATCCTGATCGTCCTTTTCGAGGATCAGTAACACCGGCGTCTGCGGGTGAAGCTTGCGCACGGCTCGCGCGAACGCCACGCCTTCGATACCCGGTTGGTGTCCATCGCAGAGAATGGCGTCGTATTCATGGGCTCGGATACGCTCGAGCGAGGCCAACGCAGCCTCTGCGGTCTCGATCTGCGCATCAGGCAACCTGAGGCGTAAGGTCGACGCCAGCGTGCTGAGGTGAATAGGATCGTCATCAATGATGAGCAAGGAAGCACTGCGCATGCATCTACTCCAGCGAGCCTTCAGTGACTATGTGCCGAACGGCATCACCATCCGCGCCGGCCCATTGAGTGCGGTGGTCTTTTTCATTGTATGATACTGACTCAGGCGCCACCGCGAGCGCAAATCCGTTGAGGCCATTTTTCACAAGGAGCCTGATCGACGCATGAGAATCTGGCCCGGACATCCCTACCCTCTCGGCGCCACATGGGACGGCGAAGGGGTGAACTTCGCCCTCTTTTCTGAAAATGCCACGGCGGTGGAACTCTGCCTCTTCGACGGACCCGATGCCGCGGAAGCATCGCACCGGATCATGATCGAGGAATGCACCGATTATGTCTGGCATGTCTATCTGCCGGAGGCTCGGCCAGGCCAGCATTATGGCTACCGCATTCATGGGCCTTATGAGCCGGAAGCCGGGCATCGTTTCAATCCCGCCAAACTCCTGCTGGACCCCTATGCGAAAGCGATCGCCGGCGGGATCGATTGGTCCGAAGCGCTTTACGGCTACACCATAGGCGACCCTCAGGCCGACCTGTCCCGCAACGACGAAGACAACGCCAGACATATGCCCAAATGCGTGGTGATCGATCAGGCCTTTACCTGGGGCGGAGATCAGTTATTGCGAACGCGGTGGGATCGAACGGTGATCTATGAACTGCATGTGAAGGGCTTCACCGCAAGGCATCCGGACATCCCCAAGAACCTTCGCGGGCACCTATGCCGGACTCGCGACACCGGCGGTGATCGACCACTTGCAAAATCTCGGCGTCACGGCGGTCGAGCTGCTGCCGGTCCACCATTTCATCCGCGACAAACACTTGGTCGACCGTGGACTCACCAATTACTGGGGCTATAACTCCATTGGGTTTTTTGCGCCCGACAGCCAATATGCCACCACCTCGGATCGCGCGCATCAGGTGTGGGAATTCAAGACGATGGTGAAGGCGTTCCACAGCGCCGGCATCGAGGTCATTCTCGACGTGGTCTACAACCACACCGGAGAAGGCAGTCACCTCGGCCCGACCTTGTCGTTTCGCGGCATCGACAACGCATCGTACTACCGGCTGATGCCGGACCAGCCGCGTTATTACCTGGACTATACCGGCTGCGGCAATACGCTGAACGTCCGCCATCCTCGGGTGCTGCAGCTCATCATGGACAGCTTGCGGTACTGGGTGCTGGAGATGCACGTGGATGGATTTCGGTTCGATCTGGCTTCGACCCTCGCCAGGGAACTGCACGACGTAGACAGGCTGAGCGCATTTTTCGACATCATCCATCAGGACCCGGTGCTCTCGCAGGTCAAGCTGATCGCAGAACCATGGGATCTCGGTGAAGGCGGCTATCAGGTCGGCAACTTTCCAGCCGGATGGGCCGAGTGGAACGGTCGATACCGCGACGCCATCCGGCGTTACTGGAAAGGCGACGGCGGCCAGGTGGCGGAGCTCGCCTATCGGCTGTCCGGCAGCAACGATCTCTATGAAGGCGGCGGCCGCCGGCCCCATGCCAGCATCAATTTCGTCACGGCGCATGATGGCTTCACGTTGCATGACCTCGTCTCCTACGACCAGAAACACAATGAAGCCAACGGTGAAGAAAATCGTGACGGCACCGACGACAATCTCAGTTGGAATTGCGGAGCGGAGGGACCGACGACCAAACCATCGGTCGTGGAGCTCCGTGAGCGGCAGCAGCGCAATATGCTGGCCACCCTGCTCTTGTCACAAGGCGTGCCGATGCTCTGCGGCGGCGATGAGATGGGGCGGACGCAACAGGGGAACAATAATGCCTATTGCCAGGACAATGAGATCAGCTGGGTCGACTGGAAACTCAATACACATCAGCAGGCGCTGGTCGCCTTCACGAAGAGCCTCATTCATCTGAGGCAGCATCCATCCCGTGTTCCGGCGCCGCCGGTTTTTTCAAGGCCGCCGCATCCGGGGCGCGGAGGTCAAGGACATTTCCTGGCTCCGTCCGGATGGCAAGGAGATGACGGATGACGACTGGGCTCTTGGGTATGTGCGTTGCTTAGGCGTCCGACTGGCGGGCCATGCGATCGAGGAGAAAGACTCGAAAGGAAGACCGGTGCTGGACGAAACCTTTTTGATCCTGCTCAATGCGCATCACGAACCGCGGCCCTTTACCCTGCCTGCCCACAAACCCGGCGTGCGATGGCAACCGGTGCTGGACACCGCCGTTTCCAAGGGGCACGAAAAAACCGTGGCACTCTTGAAAGGCGGACTGCTGTACGATCTCGATGCCCGCTCCCTCGCCCTGCTTCGACTACACGAAAAATCCTGAATGAGTGTGCACCTGCTTCTTGAGCAACTCCCCCTCCTGTTCACAGTCACTCAACCCCGCTCGTCACCTGGCCAGCTCTCGGTCATTTCGACCGGCCATGTATGCAATGAGCAGACGGCGAGGATCTCGCCTAGACCTAGGCGGCCTTCAAGTGCGGGGTAAAGAAGACAAGTGTCGTTTCCAATTGTTCCTGGGCTTCCTGAAGCAGGATGGGACGCTCATCAAGGTTAAAGCCGGTCAATTGCATCGCGTAGGGATCAAAGGACACCGTCCGGGCGACACCGGAGGGCGCCGGCTCATGGTGATCAGCGATGACTCCCGCCAGGTGAACGACCGAGGCGTTCAGAATATGTTCTCCCGCCTTGTAGGGATTGAGTTGATGGCGAATGGCCTGCTCGATCTGCGCAGGCATACCCCAAGAGTGAATAAGTTCGGCTCCGACTTCCGTATAGTCGCAACCGATGCTCGCCTGCTCGACTTCTGCCAGCGACGTCCCCAAATAGCCGGCTTCGATGAGCGCCGCTTGCGCGCGCTGGGGAATCGTCTGGTAGAGGACGAGGTGTCCGATATCCCGCAGCAACCCTTCGACGAAAAACCGCTCGCTGTCTCGGATACCGCAGGCTTTAGCAATCTTTGCCGCCATCAATGCGCAGAGAATGCTCTTGCGCCAATAGGCGGAGAGATCCATGATTTCTGTCGTCATCCCGCTGAAGCGACGGCCTATGGTGGTCGCCGTCACCAGGTCGCGGACGGCCTGCATGCCGAGGAGGTTCACGGCGCGCGTCACCGTGTCGACCTGTTTCGGAAATCCGTAGAGCGGGCTGTTGACGATCTTGAGGACACGGGCGGAAATTGCCGGATCAATTTTGAGGGCATTTGCCAGGTCAGTCATGCTGGAGTCAGGGCTGTCCACCACATCACGAACTCGAAAGTAAATTTCAGGTAGGGTAAAGATCGTGGAGCAGGATTGGACGAGTTCTTGTGCCGATGCCATGGCCAACGATTCTCCTTCGCACGACCCGACCCGCGCCAGGCCTCCGGAGCCCACGGCTCTCTGTATCGGTCATCAGGAATGTTTCCTGAAGCAGAGGTCGGCGATCCAGTCCACAATCTGCTGCCGATTTCATGATTCTCGTCGCGGAGATGTCCGACATCAGGCATAAGACGGCGCTTTGCCCGGCTTCCACTTGATGCTGCAGCCCATGCTGGCCTTTTGATTGCCTCCCACAGGGTTACCGTCTAAGACGGCATCGATCGCGGCGCGCAGGTCGCGGCCTGTCACCGGCTTGCTGGTACCTGGTCGGCTGTCATCCAACTGCCCGCGATACACCAGGCGTCGTTCCCTATCGAAGAGATAAAAATCCGGGGTGCAGGCGGCCTTGTAGGCTTTCGCGACGTCCTGAGTCTCGTCGAAGCAGAAGGGAAACCGAAAGCCCAGGCGCTGGGCCATCTCCTTCAATCGTTCCGGCGCGTCATCAGGGTAATGTCCGGGATCATTGCTGCTGATGCCGACAATGCCCAAGCCGCTCGACTCGTAATCCCGCCCCAGCCTGGCTATTTCATCTTGGACATGCACGACGTAAGGGCAATGACGGCAGAGAAACATCACCAGCAAGGCCGACTTGCTCGCAAACGAGTCGAGCTGGTAGACCTGCCCACTTACGACATCGCGTAAGGCAAAGGGCGGCGCACTCGTTCCAAGCGATAACATCACCGACTCGACCGCCATACGCACCTCCTCATCGTTCAGCGCATATTACTGATCCATCCGACCACCCACTTCACTCTACAAGCCTCGCGCGAGCGACTCAAGCATGGGCCCTCATTGACCTGCTTTTCTCTCCCCGCGTATGCTGGGGCATGACCCGTCTGCACTCGGCAGACACCAGTGCCTCGATAGCCGTGTCACCATCACGCTTCACGAAAGAGTCATCCATGCAATTCGATGCCGCATTGGCCGCTCAAGATACCCTTCAGGAATCGGAAGTTGAACTCGGCGCCGATTGGGACCGGGCCGTTGAACTCGAAAGCATCTTTTCCTCCAACGCCGGCGCCCTGGCACGCGAGGCCTACGAGGAATTGCTCGCGCTCGCCGGCCGGCATCCCGAGGCCCACGCGTTTCATGCCTTCTGTATCTACATCACCTGGCAGCAGGTGACGGAGGAAACGATCGCCCATCACTTCCAGACCGGGATGAGACTATCCGAGGCGTACCTCGCTTCGCCTGGAGGGAAAGAGCCACAGCACATCGCCTACGTGTCTGAGCTCCTGGAATCGTTTCGTGCCGGATTGGGCTTGGACGAAGAGGACGACATCGTGGTGGAGTTCCGGAAAGACACGCCCAAGGGTGGCGACTGGACGCAAGCCGAGACAGCGTCACTCGCGGACGGCGCACATGCGTTTCTGAAACGAGATACGAGTCGGTGAAATACGAACCGGCGAATCTGAAGAGAATGGCAGAAAACGACAAACATCGCGCGCGCATTTTTCTCCACCGCGGAGATCTCGTCCAGGCGCGCGCCGCTTGGGAGGCGGCCGTGAAGGACGATCGCCTGTCGGGATCTCAGCGCGAACTCTCCAACAGTCTCGGCAATCTAGGCAATAGCTATGCACTGGCCGGCGACTTGGAGAAGGCCGATGCCTGCTACAAGGAAGTGCTGAGCATTCAACGGAGCGAACAGGACCCCCACGCCATTGCCCACACCCTCGTCAATCTCGGCAATCTGTACATTGGGGCCGACCGGCCTGAGAAGGCCCGCCCCTACTACCTGGAGGCGCTCGATCTGTTGAAGCCGCTCAATGATCATCGCGCCCTCGGCATCCTCTACCATAACCTGGCGATGGAGGAAGGCCGGCAACAGCATTGGGATGAGGCCGTGCAGTGGTTTCGACAGGCGCTGGAGTCTCATCGGGTCGTCGGCAACGAGGACGGGCTTGCCGGCACCTACAGTCAGCTGGGAAAGACGTTTCTTGAGAGCGGCCAGCCGGTGGAAGCGGAACGCTGCCTCAACAATGCGTCGGAACATTTCATCAAGCTGGGCAATCCGACCGGCGAAGCGGCCGTGCTGCGGGAGTTGGCCGACATCTACGAGCAACGGGACGATACGATTGCGGCGCTCCGATGCGTGGAACGGCTGCATCACCTGGCGCTGGGAACGGGACGAGCGCCGGCTGCCGCCGATCGCGAGCGCCTTGTCCGCCTCCGTACCGTTAAAACTGAACCACCCATGGCTGATTGAGGAGGGCCGGTGGTAGAATCCGGCCTCTTCTCACAAGCCAATTACGCTTCAGAAGGAGCCTCATGGATATCAGCGCATTTCGTCAAATGGTTGAGAAGAACCCCAAGGGGTTTCTAGGCCGCTATGGATTGGGAAATAAAATTCTGCAAGAAGGCGGCAGCACCGAAGAGGCTATCGAACATCTCACCGTGGCCACCCAGCTCGATCCGACGCACGTGGCCTCCCACCTCGCGCTCGGACGCGCGTTGGTTTCTCTTGGCAAGAAGGACGCCGCCAAGCCGGTGTTGCAAGCCGGCATCGATGCGGCCGTCTCCGGCCGCTCCAACGGCGGAGTCGATCTCGTCCCGGAATTACAACAACTGTTACGCACGCTTGGGTAAACTATTCAGGAGGACCTATGAATCTTGATACAGCCAGACAACGGATCGAATCCGCTATGAGCCAATACGGGCAGCACGCAGCCATGGCGATTGAACTCGTGATCAACGAAGTCCGCTCGGATATGGGCTACGAAGCGGTCAACGAGTTGATCGATGAATTCGACCTGGAACTGCAATACAACATCGCGCCATTAGAATCCGACGTCTCGTCGAACAGCTGATCAAGGATGGAATTTTTTCGCACAGCCCTTTCAGGGTGCTCAAAAAGGCCATTCAACGAGGCAGGTGGCGAGGAAGATCCAGAGACGTATCCTCGGAGGTACGGCGAGGATGATTTCAAGCCGAGAACGATGTTGGGGGGCTTTTGCAGCGCCCGGCCGTGCCGCTGATTTGGTGTTCCATCTCCGGTCACGGCTACGGTCACGCCGCGCAAGTGGCGCCGGTGCTGAATGCCCTGGGACGGCTGGTGCCCAACTTCACCGCCGTCCTGCGAACGACCGTTCCCGCCGGCTTCTTCGAATCCCGCCTGACCATTCCCTGGCAGATCAGCGCCGCGCAGCAGGATGTGGGCTGCATCCAAGATGGCCCCCTGAAGATCGACGTCGCCGGCACCTGGGCCGCCCATCGCGCGTTGCATGCCGACTGGAAACACAAGGTCGAGGCTGAGGCGGCTCTGATCCGTGCCGCCGCTCCCGCTTGCGTCCTCTCCGATATCTCTCACCTGGGCGTGGCGGCCGGAGCCGCCACCGGCATTCCCACCATCGGTCTGTCCTCCCTCTCGTGGGATCTGGTGCTGGAACCTCTTTCAGATCCTTCCGTCGGCGAGCAGGCTGAGATCATCCGAGAGATTCGTGAGGCCTATGCGCAGGCCGACTGCTTTTTGCGCGTGGCCCCCGGCCTGGCCGTGACGGCCTTTCACAACGTGCTTGATATCGGCCCCATCGCGGAGCCTGTCGCTCCACAGAGTGAACGCCTCCGCGCGGCCATCGGCGCGGCGCCGTCGGATCGAATCATTCTGGTCGGTTTCGGCGGGATTGCCTTGCACAAATTTCCATTCGAAGCCATGGAACAGATGCATCCCTACCGGTTTCTCGTCGATGGTCATGTGCCGCCATCGTTCAGCCGGGTGGTATCACTCGCCTACCCTAGCCCTGCCGTTCAGAGCAGTGTTGGCCTCCGTAGACATGATTCTGACCAAGCCGGGATATGGAACGATCGTCGAGGCTGTGGCGCTGGGCATCGCGGTCGTCTATGTGCGCCGGTACAATTTTGCGGATGAGCCACCACTCGTCGACCACCTCCATCATTATGGCCGAGGCGCGGAGCTCACATTGTCTGATTTTCTCGATGGACGCTGGGAACAGGCCATCCGGCAGGCCTTCGCCCAACCCATCCCACTGACGCCTCCTCCATCGCTCTCAGGCGCCGCGGACGCCGCGCAGGTTTTGAATCGATACTTCTGATCCGTCGAATGGCCGCTCGCCTGCCCAGCCTTGCTGTCCTCCGCGATCATGAGAGGGTAATCGCAATCCAATTGGTCGTTTCTTCGTGGAGTGCTATAGTGTGGCGTGCCGAGACCCAGAGGAGTGCCCGCGCCTAGGCCGACTGCATGGAATCTGCCTCCCGACAAGCCGCATCGACCATCGAACCCAAACTCTTGACCCGCGTGGCCAAGGGAGATCCGCAGGCATTCGGCCAGCTGTACGATCAATCCAGCACGTTGCTCTTCACGCTCGCCTACCGAATCCTGAGCGATCGTGAAGAGGCGGCAGAATTGCTGCAAGAAGTCTATCTGGAAGTCTGGCGAAAGATTGCCAAGTACGACGTGGGCCGCGGGAGTCCGATTGCCTGGCTGGTGACCTTGACGCGGAGCCGCGCCATTGACCGGCTCCGGACGCGCGCTTCGCGTGGGCAGCATTTGGCGGCCGATTCCCTCGAGCATCCATTGGTCTCGCACACACCCGATGTCAGCCCCAATCCCTATGAGGCGCAGGAAGACACGGAATTGCGGCAGATGATGGCCAAAGCGATTCTCGACCTGCCCCTGCCGCAGCAGCAGGCGATCGAAATGGCCTTCTACCAAGGGTTGACCCATACGGAAATCGCCGCCAAATTGAATCAACCGTTAGGTACAGTGAAGACGCGTATCAAGCTGGCGATGACCAAACTTCGTGCCTCGTTGCAACAAACGCTGCCGCAGGGTGAAGGGTTATGACGCACGAGGAATTGGAAGAAGCGATCCCCCTGTACGCAATCGGCGCCCTGGAACGCTCGGAGCGGCAGGCTATCGAAGCTCATCTGCTGTCCGGATGCGCGGCCTGTCATGCCGCCTTGAAGGATTTTCAGACCGTGGCATCGCACGCTGCCCTTTGGGCTCACGCCCGCCACGCCGCCCAACACGCTCAAGGCGAATATCCTGTCGGCTCCGGCCCCTCTGGCCGGCGCGCTCGAATCGGGCAAGCCCGCCGTCCGGTCAAGTCTGGAACCAGGCGAATGGATGAACCATCTGTTTCCACCGATTGCGCCCGCTCGGTCCTGGCCGTTCCAACTCGCGGTGGGCTTCGCCGCATTCGCACTCGTGGCTGGAAGCAGCTATCTGGCATGGCAGTCCTATACCCAATCGACAGCACGCTCAGGCGAGATTCAACAGTTGCAAGCCGCGGTTCAGCAGGCGACGGCTCGCGCGACGACCCTGCAGTCCGATCTGCAGCAGCGAGATCAGGCTGTCGGCAGCCTCAAGTCGGAACTGGACCAGCGCGCCACTGAACTCGTCGAACTGCGCGATCAACTGATCCAACGGGAGGCTGAATTGGAGGATGTGCGCACGCAACTGACCCAGCGCGAGAGCTCACTGCAGCGGCTGGCGCGCCAGAATGAAGAATCCGCCAGTTTCTTCAAGAATCCTGCCTCCAAGGTCGTCTCGCTTTCAGGATCCGAGATGGCCAAGTCAGCCGGCGCATTCCTCCTGTTCGACCCGGTCACCAAGAAGGCCTGGCTCTATGCGTTCAATCTGCCGGCATTGCCGAACGGCAAGGTCTACCAACTCTGGGCCATCGACGACAAACCTGTCAGCGCCGGGGTCTTCGGCCTGGATACCGGCCAAAAAGGCCGCATGATGATTAAAAATCTTCATGAATTCTCACGGATGAAGAAATTCGCCGTGACGATGGAACCGGACGGCGGCCTTCCGCAGCCGACCGGCGCCATCTATCTCGTCGGACAGATTTAACGGCGCTGCATACCTTTCAGGCCGCATCCGCCTCCCTGCCTTTCCACGAACCTCACGTGGTACCATGCCCCCAGTCGCCTGCTGACAGCCGGCGCTTTCGGACAGTCCTGGAACCACCGCGACGACAGATGCCTCCTCTCGACGATCTTGACTATCGCTTCATGCAACGGGCCTTGACGCTGGCTCGCGCGGCGCCGCTGGTCGGTGAAGTGCCGATTGGCGCCCTGCTGGTGCGTGATGGTCTCGTGATCGCGGAAGCCCATAATCGCCGGGAAGCCCAGCAGGACCCCACCGCCCATGCGGAACTGATGGTCATTCAGGAAGGGGCGAGGCAGGACGAGAAGCTGGAGGCTAACCGACACGACCCTCTATGTGACGCTGGAACCCTGCGCCATGTGTATCGGCGCCATTGTCCTGGCTCGTATTCCACGACTGGTGTTCGGAGCCACCGATCCCAAGGCCGGCGCCTGCGGATCCATCATGAACATTCCGCTCGAGCCTCGCCTGAACCATCGTGTCGAGGTCGTCGCCGGACTGTGCGCCGAGGACAGTCAGCAACTCTTGCAGGAGTTTTTTCGGCAATTGCGAAAGGACGCTGCACGGCGGGAAAACGCGTAACGAATCAACGTGCGCCGCATCGAACAGTTGCATCCGCCAGCCTTCGCCTTCGACCGCGATCGCCCCGGCGAGGTGCTCACCAAGTTGTAGAGTATGCACCGACCAATCATGGTCGAGACTGCCCGACTCCGTCAGCACGCACCTGCCGCCTGCATCACCTGATCATCGAACAGCAATTCGAACCGTTCCAGCCCGAAAGACAGTCCCACTGCCTCGCCCCTTGAGATAGGCTTCCTTGCCTGTCCAATAATGATAGAACATGCGCGGCCGCTCCTCCCCATGCGCTTGCGCAATCCGCTGTGATTCGCCCGGAGCAAAAAACCGCTGGGCTAGCTTGAGCGCATCCACATCAGGGCGGCAGGCTTCTATATCCACACCGACCGCGCGCCCGTTCGCCACCGCCACCAGGCATACTGGCCCGAGTGGGACAGACTGAACTCAATCGGCTGTCACGGTATCGAGACCGACGTGGTAATGCCGGCTTGCCATGAGCTTCCGTCTCAAACTGAAGCTGCCCGGCCGCATCCCCCGCATAGCGAGCCAGAATCAGCCGCAAGAGCCCGTGGGACAGCGTGAACCGCTGACGATCACGCGCGAAGGCGAACCGCGCGGCGCGAGTCTGCTCCTCCGTCGACAGCAGCGCAGCAAGGGCCGCATGGTCAGGCTCATGCCGGGACAGGTCGCAGAACCAGACATGCACGTCCTGCCCAGAGAGACCTGAAGATGGGATCGATGTAGTGGGGGAATCAGCACAGCGGCCACAGGACAATACGCATGACGAACGAAAATGGTTATTCACGCCGACGGACGCGCAACCGGTTTGAGCATCGGTCCGGGTCTCTGCATGGGACCACGAATGATCCCGTTGGAAGCATCCACAAGCTTGCCTTCATCCAGTTTTAACACGCGGTCGCCGACATGGAAATACCGATCGTCGTGAGTCACGACGATCACACCCTTTCCCCTGGCCTGCAGCTCCGGCAGCAGCTCACCATAAAACACGTCCTTGTATTGAGGATCCTGGTCGGCGGCCCATTCATCGAACACATAAAAAGGCCGATCCTCAAGCATCGCGGTGACCAGCGCCAACCGCTTGCGCTGCCCTTGGGACAGATTGATGGTGGAATATTCGTGGTCCTGAATACTCACCTTATGCTCAATTTGCAGCGTCTTCAACCATCCGTCGGCCTGGCTGGCGATCAGCGAAGGATCCAGCCCCAACAGTTTCTTGAATAGATAAAAGTCTGAAAAAACCGCCGCAAAATGCTGCCGGTACCAATCCTGGGTCGTAGGCGCAATCGTTTCGCCGTTGAGCTTCACGGCTCCCTGCTGCGGAAGATAGAGCCCCGTAAGCACCTTCACGAATGTCGACTTGCCGCTGCCGTTGCCGCCGATGATAAAGACCAGCTCGCCGGTTGCCAGGGTCATATCCAAGGGTCCCAGCGTGAACGCACGCTCGCCCTCACCCTTTGAGTCATAGGAAAAACTGGCGTTCGAAAACTCCACACATTGCGGACCCTGGGCCACGGGACGCTCCGCGCCACCCTCGCGCTTTCCATCTTCCAACGCCAACCCCAGCCCTTCGATCTTCTCCAGCGCCACTTGTCCTCGACTCAATGCCGGCACCATCCCCAGCAAGCCCCACATCGGCCCGATCATGTAGAGCATGGCGAATGCATAACCGGTCAACGACTCACCTGACAGCGCCAGAAGTTTGGGAAACAGAAGGAGAATCACACCGATCAAGCCGTAGAAAAGCACCTGCGTCCATGAGTCAGTCGCGAGGTACTGCTTGGTCGCCACCAGGTTGTGATGACGGAGCGACTCGGCGGCCTGCTTGATATCCGTGGCGACGAAGGTTTCGCGCCGTCCTCGATGCAGCATCAACTCCTTCATCCCCTCCGTCAGGCTACGAAAGTGCTCGAAGAGCGCGCCTTTGGACTCGCGCACGGCGAGAGACGACTGCAGGACTTGATTGTAGAGCTGGCGATAGCCCAGCAACCCCAGCACCGCTAAGATAATCACGCACAGAAAGGCCTGCCAGGAAAGCCAGGCGAGATAGACCGAGCACCCGGCCAGAATAGCCACATTAATAGCTAAGCCCGGTAAGCCGTTCACCGCCCAGGCCATCGCATTCGTGTCATCCGTCAGTGTCGTCAGAATTTCATGCGCTCCGCGTTTCTCCAACGTGCGATAGGGGGCGCGCACCACTTTCCAGCAGAGCTCCATGCCCAGATTCAGAATGGTTTCCTGCGCAAATGTGACGAGCAGCAACTGGGACAGGTAGTTTGAGACCACTTTCAGTATGGACAGCCCTATGAACGCCACCGCGAATACGTCCGAGGCCGAGCCGGCGCCATTGATCAGTTTGTTGATGACCGCGAGCAGTCCCACGCTGGAGAGCCCGGCCAGAAGTCCGGTCAGCACCATCAGCACCATCATGGTTCTGGCGCCGCGCAGGAGAAACAGGAGGAACCGATACATTTTCATCATGGTCGTGATTCCGTCATGTCTCGGGATGATCCACTCGTCAATGAGCGCGACCGCAGCGACCGATGGGGCGAGGCGTGCCTATTCTGGTATCGTGAGCCACGGCACGCGGCGAGAACCAGACTGACGGCCTGCGTCAGCATCTCGTTAGGCCGCCCTCGATGACGGCCCCTTCCCCTCATCATCCGGCTTTCGCTGGAGCTGCGCCCAGGCGTCCTGCCAAAATGCCTTGAGCTGGACGGCCAATTCCTGCACATGCGGGGCGACGAAGAGGCGGCCGGAGTCTTCAGCAGGCAAATACATCGTTCGGCTCATACCTCTGTGCGGATTCGCCGAAGACCAAACGCGTGTCGTCGGTGGAATTGGTGAGCGGATGTTTAGAAGCCATCACATTGAGCACCTGCCCTCGAAACGGCTTCAAGTCGTAGCGCGCAACGGCGTGGAAGGTGGCATAGGTGACTTGGTCTTTGTATAAAAATTCATCTTGATGTTCGGCGGCTTCAGAATGGTGCATGAGACCCCAGAGTCGTTTCAACTTTCCTCTGCAGAACATCAGCCATTCCTGGCGCGGGAGTTTGCGCATGAGACGAGTAGTAGGTCGCCACCTTCATGGCCACGAATAGTAGTGGCCACAGCAAATAGGGCGGCCGGCTCCAGTGGGTTACTGTAAGATCGTGGATGCCAGGATTCGATGATGGCCAGCACCACCTCTTCCCCCTTTGCCGTCAACTGCTGGGCGATTTCATATGCCGCCAGTCCACCCGTACAGGTCCCTCCGATGAGATAAGGGCCCTGCGGCTGGACCGAGCGAATTTCATCAATGTAATGCGCGGCCATGTCCTCCACGCGCATGAATGGCTTTTCTTTTCCATCGAGACCGCGAGCCTGTAAGCCATAAAATGGCTGATCGTTGCCAAGCAACTTGGCCAGACGGGCGAAAACGAGGACATTCCCGCCGACGCCGGGAACCGCGAAGAAAGGCGGATTCTTGCCTTCCGGTTGAATCGCCACCAACGACCGCCAACGCACGGTACAACCTTCATCGGCCAGGACATCCGCCAGTTGTTCGATCGTCGGCGCCTGAAACAGCAAGGCCATCGGCAAACGTGTGCCGAAAGTCTGCTCGATGGCGCTGAACATCCGCAGCGCCAGCAAGGAATACCCGCCCAGCGAAAAAAAATTGTCTTGAACGCCGATGGGCGTGATCCCCAACACCTGTTCCCAAATCGCCGCGAGCTGCAATTCGATTCGATTCCTCGGCTCGATGGCCTGCGCGCCATCGTGAATGGGCTCCACCGCCGGAACCGGCAAGGCTTTACGATCAACTTTGCCGTTGAGGGTGAGTGGAAACTCCGGAAGAGGCACGATCGCAGCCGGAACCATGTAGTCCGGAACCACGTCTCGAAGGGCGCGGCGCAGGGCCTGTGGGTCACAACGCTGCCCCTCTCTCGCCACCACATAGCCCACCAGACGCTTGTCCCCCGGAACATCTTCCCGCACGATGACCACGGCTTGCTTGACGGTAAGATCTTCTGCCAGAACGGCCTCGATTTCGCCCAGCTCAATCCGAAACCCCCGCAATTTCACCTGGAAGTCGATGCGTCCCACATAGTCCAGCCTGCCGTCAGGCAACCATTTCACCTGGTCGCCTGTGCGATACAGGCGCTCCCCAGGTCGAAACGGATTAAGGATGAATCGCTCATCCGTCAACAGGGGAGCATACCGGTATCCTCGCGCCACGCCCATTCCGCCGATATAGAGTTCTCCCGGTATCCCCACCGGCACCGGCTCGCCGATTCGGGATCCAGCACGTACACCTGGGTGTTGGCGATGGGCCTTCCGATCGGAACGGTCCGGTCTGCCGACCGGACGCGCTCGAGGGTCGACCAGATGGTCGTCTCTGTCGGTCCATACACGTTCCAGACAGACCCAGCCCTCGACAACAGCTCCTGCGCCAACTCGCGTGAAAGTGACTCTCCGCCACAGAGCACCTTCACATTGCGTCCGCCCTGCCACCCCGATTGCAACACCATTCGCCACGTCGCCGGCGTGGCCTGCATGACGGTCACCTGCCCCTGATCGAGCGCTCGCTGTAACCAGACTCCGTCCATCGCCTGTCGACGATTAGCCAATACAATGCGCGCCCCCGTCAGGAGTGGAAGATACAGCTCCAGCCCGGCGATATCGAACGACAACGGCGTGAGGGCGACCAGGACATCGGACGCGGCCATCCCCGGCTCGCGCTGCATCGATCGTAAAAAGTTGACCAGTGCGCGATGTTCGATTTCGACCGCCTTCGGCTGGCCGGTCGAACCCGACGTAAACAGCACATACACCAGATGCTGAGGATCGGCTTGGGGCGGCGGATTATCCTCCGGATAGTGCGCCAACGTCTCCGCATTGAGATCCATGCACATCACCGGCAGTTGATGCTGAGGAAGCCCCGCGAGGAACGAGGAATGGGTCACGAGCAGCGCGGCCTGGCTGGCCTCGATCATGACAGCCAGTCTCCGTATCGGCAGCCCAGGCACCAAGGGAAGATAGGCGCCGCCGGCTTTCATCACGGCCAGTAACGTGATGAGCAATTCCAGCGACCGTTCCAGTAAGACCGGCACGACGATATCCGGCCCCACGCCCCACTCCCGCAATTGATGAGCCATCCTGTTCGCGCGACGATTCAGTTCCGCATATGAGAGATCCACGCCTTCAAAAACCACGGCGATGGCGTCGGGAGTCCGTGAGACTTGCGCTTCGAACAGCTGCGGAAAGCAGACGGTGCTGTCGAAGATCGTCTCCGTCGCGTTCCACTCTCGAATGATTCGGCGCTGCTCCTGTTCCGTAAGGATCGCCACACGTCCGACTTTTTCCTCGGGATGCTGCCACAATCTTTTCCATCAGCTCCCGGTACTGCCCCAGCCACCGCTCCGCGGTCGCGCGATCAAAGAGATCCGTATTAAACTCCAAATACGCTTTTCGCGACGAGAACGGATCGATCGACAGCCCAAGATCCAGCTGGGCCGCGCCTCGGCTCACTTCATACGGCGTCCACGAGAGATGCTGAAACTCCGTGCGCGCGAACGGCGTATTGGCAAAATTGAACAGCACCTGCACCAGCGGCAATCCGCCTTGGCTGCGGTCCGCACGCAGTTCCTCCACCAGCTTCTCGAAAGGAATGTCTTGATGGGCATAGGCATCAAGCGACAGTTCGCGGACCTTCGCCAATAATTCTCGGAAGGTCAGCTCGCTTGTCACGTCTGTCCGCAACACGAGCGTATTCACGAACGTGCCGATCAAGTCTTCGACCTCCAATCGATTGCGATTCGCGATGGGAGTCCCGATGACCAAGTCGCGCTGTTGCGTAAGGCGATGCAAGAGGCCGAAAAATCCGGCCAGGAATACCATGTACAGCGTCACTCCTTCGCGGACGCTGAGTTGCTTGAGCCGGTTGACCAAGGCCCAGGGCAAATCCATCGACACATGATCCCCTTTGAAGGAATGCACAGGCAACCGCGGTCGGTCGGTCGGCAACGTCAGCACCGGAAGATCCAGCAGTTTTGACTTCCAATGGGTCAATTGTTCTGCCAATACCGGCCCAGTCAGCCACGTGCGTTGCCACAGCGCGAAATCGGCATATTGGATCGGAAGATCCGGCTGGATCGCAAAGGGTTTGCCGGCACAGAGCGCGTTGTAGCACTTCACCAATTCCCGCGCGATCACACCATACGACCACTGATCGGAAATGATGTGGTGCGTGCTCATCACCAATACGTGATCTTCGTCCCCCAGCTGGATCAGCAAAATCCGCAGCAACGGACCCTGTTCGAGATCGAATGGACGGCGGGCCTCGGCCGTAGCCAATTCCAGCGCCCGTGGCTCGCGTATTTCCAGCGGCAATTTTCGCGCGTCTTCTTCAACCCACTGCGGCTCCAAGGATGTGTGGATGATCTGGCGCGCGTGGCCATCCCGTTGCGTGAAGGTGGTCCGCAGCGACTCGTGGCGGCGAACAAGTTCCTCGACGCTCCCACGCAACGCCGCCTTCTTGAGCGGACCGTGCAAGCGAACACTGGCGGGAATGTTGTACGCGGCTGCACCGGGGGACAATCGATACAGAAACCACATCCGCTCCTGGGCAAACGACAGCGGCAGGGCCGCGCCTCGCGCGGCCTTCGTGATAACCAGCCCCTCGTCCCGTTGAGCTTGATGACCGCCTTCTTGCGTCCGCTTGATCGCCGCTGCCAAGGTGGCAATCGTCGGCTTCTCGAAGACATTGCGTAGGGGCAGCACGGTCTGAAACAGAGCCTGGACTCGCGATACCAGTTGCGTTGCGAGCAGAGAATGCCCGCCCAGCTCGAAAAAATTATCGTGTATGCCGACGTCTTTGAGATGCAGGATTTCGCCCCAGATGTCGGCCAACACCTGCTCCGTGGAATTGCGCGGGGCGACAAACTCTGAGCTCAAATCGACTTTGCTGGCGCGACTGTCTCCGGCGACACGGAGCGCCTGCCGATCTACCTTACCATTGGCCGTCAGCGGCAGGGCTTCGAGTTCGATGAATGACGAGGGAAGCATGTGGGCAGGCAGCTGGCTGCGCAGTTGTTCACGCAATTGCGCTAAACCCAGCCGGTTCTGAGGACGTGGCACGATGAAGGCCACGATCCGTTTATCTCCCGGTTGATCCTCGCGCACTTCGACCACGGCGCGTTCCAGATCCGGGTGCCGGTTCAGAACCGCTTCGATCTCCTCCAATTCGATACGGTATCCGCGGATCTTCACTTGGCGATCCGCGCGGCCTCGGTAGTCCAGTTGCCCGTCCGGCCGCCAGCGGACAAGATCGCCGGTGCGGTAGAGGCGTGCCCCCTCCACACTTGAAAACGGGTCGGGGATAAACTTGGCCTCGGTCAGCTCCGGACGCCCCCGGTACCCGCGCGCGACTCCCACCCCGCCGACATAGCAGTTCACCCGTCACACCCACTGGAACCAGTTGCCGCTGTGAATCCAGCACGTAGACGCTTGCGCCGCGGATCACCCGTCCGATGGGCAAGTCGGCTTGCCACTCGTCGTCTGACGCCGAGTCCGGTGAGGTCTGCACAGGTAACAGCCACCGTCGTTTCTGTGGGCCCGTAGGTGTTCAGCAGGCGCACAGCGCCACCGACTAATTTGGCCCACCGTTGCACGATCGGCGGAAGCACACGCTCCCCGCCGATGATCACCGTCCGTATGGATTGAGGAAACGCAATCTGTTCCAATTCCATTCGAGTGACGACCTCGTGCCAGTAAGCCGTCGGCAAGTCCAGAACCGTCACCTTCCATTCACGACAGCGATCGAGAAACCCGGAGACCGAATCGACCATGTTGGACGTGCGCAATACCAATGTGGCCCCTTGCGCGAGACAAGGAAAAATTTCTTCGGCGGCCGTATCGAAACTCAACGAAGCAAATTGCAGTACCCGATCAGTGGCCTTCAACCCGACAAGATCGGTAATTGCGCGCACATAATTGGCGATCGATCGATGTTCGACCATCACCCCTTTGGGATGACCGGTAGAGCCGGAGGTGTAGATCACATAGGCTAGATCGTCCAAGACAACCGCGTCCTCGATGACGCTATCCGAACAACGCGCGATCTGGTCCCATTCCGAGTCGAGGCAAATGGTATGCGGGTTAGTCGCCGGGAGACGTGCCAGTTGATCCTGTTGCGTGACTAAGACCCGAACCTGACTGTCCCGCAGCATATATTCCAACCGGTCGGTAGGATAGTCGGCGTCCAACGGCAGATAGGCCCCGCCGGCTTTCAAAATGCCAAGCAGGCCGACGAGTAAGTTAAGCGACCGTTCGAGACACAGCCCGACGACGACCCCAGGAGCAACTCCCCGCCGACAGAGATAATGGGCCAGCCGATTCGCCCTCTCATCGAGTTCACGATAGGTCAGCGTCTGCTCTGCTTGCTGCGCAGCAATCGCGTCCGGTGTTCGCTGGGCCTGCGCTTCGATCTGGCGATGGAGACAGGAAAATTCGCTCGCAGGTTCGGTAGCATGATCCCCCGCCAGCACTCTGTCCTGTCGCTCAGCCTCAGACATAAGGGGCAACGCACCAATCGGCGCCGCGGGGTCGCTTACAAAGCCCTGCAGGAGTCGCACAAAATGCTCCTGCATCTGCGCCACTCTGTCCGGAGCAAACAACTGGGCTTTATATTCGAAGTAGCCGCTCAATCCTCGCTGCGATTCCGCAAGTTCGATACAGAGATCAAACTGTCCGCTCTGCTGCGGTATAACGTAAGGCTCCCATCCGGGCCGGCTGATGCCCGGAAATGACGAGGATGCGGCCATGTCTGCATCCAGTTCGGCAAACAATTTGAATGGTTGCAGCACGAAGAGGATCTGGGCCAACGGCGCGCGTTGACGATCGCGCGCCGGCCGCAAGTCCGCCAGGAGGCGAGAGTACGGATAATCCTGATGAGCGATCGCCTCCAGAAGGCCGTGCTTCGTCTGAACCAGGAGGTCGCGGCCGGAGACCTCCGCCTGAAGGCGTTCCCGCAATATCAGGGTATTGACGAAGTCACCCACCGTCCGAGCGAACCGGGATCGGCTGCGACCGAACACCGGAGTCACGATGGCCGTGTCTTCCTGATTCGTGTAGCGATACAGCAAGACCTGGAGCGCAGCCAGACAGACGCCATATAGCGTCGTGCCTTCAGCCTGGGCGAAGGTATTGAGTCGTTCCGCCAAGGCCGCCTCGATATGAAACGGGTGCCAGGCATACCGGGCTCGGCTCGACGCTCGTCTGCGGCCGGTCATACATTATGTCATAGGTCGGCAGTTCTCCGGCCAGCCGTTTTCTCCAATACTGCCCCAAACGTTGGCCCTCGTCGCTTGCCAAAAGCGACCGATGCCATCTGACGTAGTCACTGTACGGAACCGGTCTCGTGCCGCTTCCATCGGGCAAAGAGGCGGATCCCGTCTGCAGGGACTCATAATGCCGCTTGAGATCTTTTACCAACTGCATCATCGACCAGCCGTCCACCGCAATATGGTGGGCGACCAGTAGCAACCAGCTATTATCCTGGCGTTGATAAAGAGATGCCCTCCATACGGGCCCATGCTGGAGATCGAATGGGATCGCTGCGGCCTTGAGCGCCATCTGACGCAGATGTGCCCAGTCCCAGGTGGGGCCATCGATGATCGTCCACCCGAGAGGCAACTCATCGTGGATTCGTTGGACGGGAGTGCCTTGCTGCGTCTCAAAGGTCGTGCGAAGTGTGGCGTGTTGTTCTCCGAGTTGTTCAAGGGCCTGTTTCAACAGGCTCGCATTGACGTCCTGTGGCAAACGCAGCAAGACCGAGACATTGGCAGCCGCGCTCTCCGGCGCTAATTGGTTCAGGAACCACAGGGCTGCCTGGTTCTCGGAGAGCAAACCATGATTCTCGCCGGTCCAATCCGGCTGCAGGTCAGTGGTCACCTCAATGACTGGGTGAAGGATCTCGTCACTGATCGTCGCCGCGAGATCCCTGATGGTGGCTCCTCCCAACAGCGCCTGTAACGAGAGCGAGACCCTGAATGTTTCCTCCACCGCGTGCAACACCTCCGCTGCCATGAGCGAATCAAGTCCTAGGAGTTGTACCGGTCGGCCCCAGTGGATGGCATCCGGCGAACGCCCCACTCGATCGGCGATCATGACGCATAGATCCTGCTCAACCTGCTGCCGTCGTGCATCGGGGGAGAGCAGGCGGAGAGATTCTGCCTTGACCATTGTTGAGGAAAGGAGATGCTGCGGCGTTTGAAGGTGACTTTGCCCGATGATCGACAGCTCGCCCTTGGTAAATTGGTCTCGACAGGCCCGCCGTTGTACTTTACCGCTGGAGGTCTTTGGAAGCGTGCCCGCCTTGATGAACACAATGGTGAATACCTGGAGGTCGTGGTGCGCCGACACCGCTGCGCGAATGGCGGCAGCCAGTTCGTCGATGGCCAGAGCGGCAGCCTGACGTTCCACCTCTTGGACGACCACGACGGCTTCTTCACCGTCTTCCTGGACGGAGAACGCCGCCGCTCCACCAGCACGGAATAACGCATGGCACTGTTCCACCGTCCGTTCGATATCGTGAGGATAGTGATTTCGGCCTCGAACGATGAGGAGGTCTTTCAACCGCCCGGTGACAAACACTTCGCCGTCCTTCACGAAACCAAGATCGCCGGTTCTCAGAAACGGCCCCTCGCCGGTATCGCGAAGCATGGCGCCGAACGTGCGCGCGGTTTCTTCCGGATTGTTCCAATATCCCTGCGCCGTGCTGGCCCCAGCCAGCCAAATTTCCCCGATCTGTTGCGCCGCACAATGAGACAGGGTCTCTGGATGGGCGATGATTACCTTGGTGTCTCCGACGGGAATTCCGCACCCGACGACATGCCTGACCACAGTGGCTTCGGGCCCGGCAGTCGAAACCACTCCTTGCTCCATGGCCGCGGGATCGAATTTCTTCACCGTTGGCAGCAGGCCCTGTCGCTTGAGGGAAATCAGCAAGGTAAATTCTGCCATTCCATAGGCAGGAGAAAATGCCTCGCGCCGGAATCCCGCCGAAGCGAACGCCTCGGCGAATCGGTCGATGGTAGTCGAAGCAATGGGCTCTGCTCCACAACTCGCCACTTCCCAACCTGATAAATCCAGCTTCGCGCGATCCTCCGTCGGAATGGCTTCCACGCAGTGACGGTACGCAAAGTTGGGACCGCCGCTGTGAGTGACCCGGTAGCGCTGAATGGCTTCGAGCCACCGCAAGGGACGTTTCAGAAACGTGAGCGGAGACATGAGATAGGCGGGACGGCCGATCCAGGCAGGTTGAATGATTCCCTTCACCAATCCGTAGTCATGAAAGTGCGGCATCCAGGATAGCGTGACGGAGCGCGCGTCATAGCCGCCGGCCTCGGTAATACAATGGCTCTGCGCCGTCATATTCCCATGGCTGACCATGACGCCCTTGGGTGCGGATGTGGAACCGGAAGTATATTGCAGATAGGCTAAGGCCGAGGAAGTCGACGCGGTGAATGTCCTAGAATCGGATAGGTCCAAAGCAATCTCATCGAGACTGATCCACCGTTCACATTGTATAGAATTTTCAGGGAAATCCTGTTGACGAAGCAGGGCACAGATCTGGCTCGTACTTAACGCCCCGGCTGGACGCGCATCCTCGGTAATGCGCTGCAGCCTCGCGATGCTCTGCTTCAGACGAAAGGCGTCCGGCGGTGGCACCGGCACGGCGACCATTCCGGCATATAGCGCGCCCCAAAACGCTTGCACGAAATCAAGACCGGGAGGGTAAGCCAGGAGCAGGCATGTGCCCGGCGCAAAGCGGGTCTGCAGATACCCCGCGATGGAGAAAGCTTTGAGATTCAGCTCTTTGTAAGTCAGGACGGCATCTGGGGCGATCCCGTCCCGCAGGAACACGTAGGCCGTCTGGTCGGGCTGGTGCTCAGCTCGCCATCTCACCACATCGAGAACCGTGTCGCCGGATGGAATGGTTACAGGTGGATGTCTGACCACAAAATGCTTAACCCCAGTGGGACCGAGAGGCGCGCAGAGGCGATGTGTTGCTGACTGTACGATAGCCGCACGGAACACCATGGGCTGTCACGAGGTGAGTCTACGGCGGAATGCGTCCGTTACAAAACGGAATCACTTTTTTATTCACTCGACAGATATGCCTGAGAAAGGAAGAAATTCCCGTTCAAGCACATGATTTCATTTGAATACTGCCATTCACCACGTTAAGCTGCACCTCTTTGCCGGCCCTAATGCGGAGAGGTGCGAGAGTGGCCGAATCGGACGGTCTCGAAAACCGTAGTCGGGGTAACTCGACCGTGGGTTCGAATCCCACCCTCTCCGCCACCGCACGCGCGCCCGCTACGGAACCGAAGCCCTCCGCTGCCATACCAACTCGCTCGCCGGTGGAACTTGTGAGCAACCTATCCCAATGCCCTGATATTCGTCCTTAATTTCTCCATACGCTCTCCACCTTTCCTTTTCCTTCTGCGCCAGCGACTTGCTGGCTCAGCACCTACCCAGGGCTGGGGCTCTCCCCCGCGTCTAGTGGTCTGTTCGCTTGTGCTGAACCAGGCTAGTCTCTGGTCCACACAGGAGGGCCACATGTTTGAACAAACTGAATTCGCGGTGGTGATGACGCTCTTGGCGCTCGGAGGTGTCGCGCTCATGGCGGACGAGAAAATCGAAACGACCTGTGTACAGGTGGTGAAATGGATCAGGACCAGAGGCAGGCGTTAACCGGCTCTTTTCTTCAACTCCCTCCGCAGCTCGACCATCGCCAGCGTATCCCGTTCGCAGTACCGCAGTAGGGCTTCTTCAATCTCTGCCTTTTCGATCCAGTCACTGACGGCAAAAATCATACGCGAATATTCGCAGGCCGCCACGCCTCCGTCGCGAATCACCAGATCCGCATAATTCAACGACGGCACGACTGCCGGGAGAACGGACTTGATCGAGTAACTGCCGTCGAAGGCGGGATGGTAATAATGGTCCCTGATGACGATGTGAAGATCCCACAGTCTTGCGATGACACTCTTGATGTCCTTCCTGAGTGAGGGGAAGTCTTCAGCGAGCCGTTCCAAAATCGAGCGCTCATAACTCGAATACACACAGATGCTCCCCTCCTGGCCCAACGACTCCAACAGTCTCACCGTCAACTCTTCGCGCGGATCGCGTCCATCCCGGCAGAGATACTCCGCATGGCGCAAGGTTCCATCGCTCTGTTCGATATGATTGGACCACTGCGTCGGGATCACCTGATAGGGCCTCGTCTCGCTAAATTT
Organism: uncultured Nitrospiraceae bacterium; assembly: GCA_963839785.1. Classification (GTDB taxonomy): domain Bacteria; phylum Nitrospirota; class Nitrospiria; order Nitrospirales; family Nitrospiraceae; genus Nitrospira_A. The sequence continues at coordinate 54,334 of CAWIWD010000019.1, read as the reverse complement.
CGGCACCGCCGGCATGAAGGTTTCAAAATCCAGATGGTGTACCGGATATCGGACTTTCGCTAGCGCAGACCTCAACCCTTCGCCGATCCATTCCCGGTTGTCCTTCACCCGGCGCTGTACCGGCGTCAACGTCGCATGGTCCGGAATGTCATCGATGGTCTCGACTCCAAGCTCCCGGAGCACAGTCACCGTCTTGCTGCTTCCCGGAAGATGATAGATCCACCGAGGCGGCTTGTCCTGCGTACAGTGAGCCCAAAATGGACATTCGTAGGGACTCTGGCAATGCTCGTCGGGAACAAGGGCCGGCGCAGACATCTCCGCCAACATCGAGTGCATGGCGGCAAGGCGCGCCGGGACTTCAGGCAACCGTGGACGCACCGTCTCGTTCAATGAGCGGAGACTAAACAACTGCCCGAGATCGAGCTGCCTCCCATCGAAGACATACTGCGTATTCACATGCATCAGACAGATATCCACGAGCGCCAAGCCGACCCCCTCCAACACATAACTTTGAATGCTGAGATCGTCCAGGTGCGTGGCCTTCAACTTGGTCGAAGATTTCACTTCCACCAGGCGCCAAGTCGGTTGTCCCAGCTCGTTCACCCCGACGCGTTCCAGCACATCGACACGAACCAGGACCTGGTTGAATTGAAACGCTCCCTCGAATATGGCAGGCAGGGTTGGATCCTGAAGGAGCTCCGCCGTCTGATCCAGCGCCTCCTGAGACTGACGGTACCCGGCCTTGACGAGACGGCCGCCAGGAAACCGCTCGCGAGCCAATTCACCGATATCCGTCCCCATCGTGAGAATGGCCTGCGTGGCGGCATCCGGCTTCGTGGCTAACGCCAGGGGCATGGATTTCCAGGTACAGACGCTTGTGGCACTGCAGTCCGGACAGGTATTTCGATTTGGACAGACGATAGGAGGAACGAGCGGCAGATTCAGACAGTATCGCCATAAGATATTGCAGGCTACAGAAGGAGTGATCCGATTGTCCAGCTCCACGGCTGCGCAACAGGATGTCCGCGACTGCCGTCGAGTTCTGGTAGGATGGCTGCCCATGGCAAACGGCGTCGCACAAATCAGACGATCAGTCATGACCCTGGCGCTCCCCGTCACGGTCAGCAGCTTGCTGCAGCGGACGGAAGGCATCGTTGCGGTCTTTCTCGTGGGAGGGTTGGGCGTGATTCCCATTGCCGCCGTCGGCTTGGGCCAGTTACTCGCCTTTATCGCCACGACTTTGGTCTCTGGGCTCTCAGTGGGAACGAACGTGATCATCGCCCAACAGTGGGGTGCTCGCCGTTACGCCGAGGCAGGCCAGGCTGCTCGGCACTTTCTGGGTCTCTCCGTATTGGTCTCCCTCGCGCTGGCCATACTCGGCCTCTCGGCGAACAGACTCATAATGGAGTTGCTGGGCGCGCAGCCGGAGGTCATCGCCCTCGCGCTGCCCTATTCCACCCTGATCTTTTTCGTCATCCCTTTCACGGTCCTGCTCGCAGTCCTCTCCTCGATCCTCCAGGGAACCGGCGATACGAAGACTCCGATGTACGCCATGGTTATGGTGAATATTTTTCACATCGCCATTGCCTATCCGCTGATTTATGGCCAGTGGGGATTGCCGGCATTCGGCGTGAAGGGGGCTGCGGTCGCTGTGGGGATCGCCGAGGCGGCAGGGTCGCTCTTTTTGCTTGCTCGTTGCCGGCCGATTCTCCGACCTTCGAAACGGATTCGACTCGACCTGATTCGGACGATCTGGAAGGTGGGGGCTCCTGTCTCAGGGGAGCGAATCGTGCAACAGGCCGGAATTCTGCTTTACACCAAAATCGTCCTGATTTACGGCACCGTGTCCTACGCGGCGCATCAAGTCGGCTTATCGATTGAATCGCTCTCGTTCCTGCCGGGTTATGGCTTCGCCATCGCCGCAGCCACCATGGTGGGCCAAAGCATCGGCGCGGGGAAATATACTCGGGCGAAACTCGAAAACTGGGAAGCGAACCGGTTGGCCACCTATATCATGTCGGCTATGGGCGTCGTCTTTTTCTTTTTTCCCTACGTCCTGCTCCGCGCCTTCACCAGCGATGAAGCCGTCATTGAGCTTGGCACCGTGTTTCTGAAAATCGTGGCATTGCTGCAAGTGCCGTTGGCCTTGACGATGGTGTTGGCCGGTTCACTCCGAGGCGCAGGTGACACGCGTTTCATTATGATCGCTACGATGATCGGCATGTGGGGCGTGCGTATCCCGATGGCCTTTATCCTGGGGTACTGGCTGACGATGGGGGTCTTTTATGTCTGGCTGGCAATGATCGTGGACTGGACGGTGCGCATGGGGCTGATGCTGTGGCGCTATCGGTCGGAGCGATGGAAAACGATTCAGGTATTCCGTTCATCCACGACTGAACACGGCTCAGATTTGTCCGTCGGCCGCGCATTCCGGGGGCCTGACAGAAGGCCGCGTATCCTTCCCTAAGCCTGCCCGCACTTCGATCCGTCCCACGCTCTTCACATTCGCACAGAGGTCGCCCAGCCCAGGCGTGATCAAGCGATAGGGACCGCCCTTACCGTCCGGCAGCGGCTGACCGTCGAGCTCGAAGAGCAACAGCCCGTAGTCTCGCGCCTGTTGGAGCGTCAATGTCGCCGCATACTTGCCGTCGACGGAATGGAACGTAACATGGTCGGCATCGACCGCGAGGGCGGGAATGTCCAGGAGGCCGTTTACCCGAATCGCCCGACCGCGCATCGACGGCATCAACTGACTGACATCTTCGACGAGCTGCTCCTTGGGAAGTTGCGCCAGGGCCGCACGGGTCAAGGATACCGGCTGAACGACCGCGCCATCGATCCGGACGACGCCGGGACCCGAAGGTTCCCGCTCCGTCACGGCCTTCACCATCGCCGTCAACGCTTCGTTCACCGGCGTGGGAATTCCCAACTCCCGTCCCATGCGGACGATATAGCCGTTCAAATAATCGATCTCGGTCGGACGTTTGGCTTTCCAGTCATCGTACATCGAGGTATGGATGTCGCGGAGTTCCTGTGTCCACTTCACCACCTTCTCGGCCATGTCCGGGGCCAGGGGGACCTTCAGCGCAGCCGATACGGCAGCGACCTCGCCCACTATCTGCCGGATCACACCGGCCATCTCCGGATGGTCCAGAGCCTTCGCCACCTTGTCGTCGATCAACACCGTGACGGGGTTGAAGACACAATTCCAGCACATCTTTTCCCATTTGCTTTTGCGGATATCGTCGCTGAGTTGGCAGGAGATACCGGCCTGCTTGAACACCTCCGCGATCTGTAGCAGACGCTCGCTCTTGTGGCCCATGAGTTCGCCGATCGCCACGCCGCCCCGCTTGTAATGCTCGATGATCCCCGGTTCGACGATTTTCGAATAGATGAACGCCACGCCGCCGACCACACAATCGCGGTGCACCCGTGCAATGATCCGATCTTCCGTATCGATGCCGTTTTGAAGCGTAAGAATCACGGTACGCTCAGTCATGACCGGCTCGAGTTGCGCCATCACCTCGTCGAGGTCGTAGGCCTTGACGCCGAGGATAATGAGATCCGGCGCCGCCAGTTGTCGCGGATCGGAGGCTGCCGGAGGATGGACGGTGAAATTTCCCTTGGCGCTCTTGATCGTCAAGCCATGGCGCTTCACCGCCTCTAAGGTCCTGGGGCGAAGAAGAAACGACACATTGGGATTGTTTTTGGCCAAGATGTGCCCCGAAAAATCCTCCGACCGACCCCGCTCCAACCATCATGATCTGCTTCATGAGAGTCCTCACTTGTTGCGTTCGAAAAGAGCGGTACTATAGCATGCAGCCGCGCCTCCAAAACAGGGAACGTCATCTCTCGTCGACACCAATGGGAACCGGATCCACCCTCAGCCTGATCAAACGCAGAGCTCTCCTCGGCAAGATCCGTGACCGTGCTCACAGGCGCCGGTATTTCCGCCGACAGTGGCGTGCCGACATTCCGCGGGACCGACGGACTCTGGCAGAATTTTCGCGCGGAAGACCTGGCCACACCAGAGGCGTTTGAGCGTGACCCTCGGCTCGTGTGGGAGTGGTATAACTGGCGGCGCGAACTCATTGCCACTAAACGACCCGAACCCCGCCCATGATGCCGTGGCGCAGATGGAGCGGCAGTTCGAACGGTTTTGGTTGATCACGCAGAATGTGGATGGACTGCATCGCGACGCCGGCTCACGTAAATTGTCCGAGATTCACGGCAACATCTGGATGGTTCGCTGCACTCACTGCGGTAGCGTGAATGAAAATCGTGACGTGCCTATCGCCATTCTGCCCCTGTGCGGCACCTGCGGCGGGCTGCTCCGCCCTCACATCGTCTGGTTTGGAGAATCACTCGCGGAGGAAGACCTTCGAAAGAGTGACACGGCCTTGCAGTCCAGCGACCTCTGCCTGATCATCGGCACCTCGGGGCTGGTGTATCCGGCGGCGGGCTTCGCCTCGATTGCCAAACAGGCGGGCGCTTTCGTCGCGGAGATCAATCTGGATCCCACGCCCCACACCGGATTGGTGGATGCAGTCGCTTCAAGGCCGCGCAAAAGATCTTGTCCCCCTCCTACTGGAGACGTGAGAGAAGCGGCAGGAGCTCGTTGAGATTGGCGATTGTCAATCCGTTCGACGGATGCGCGGGTCCTGCACGCGCCAACAGCACGCCTGTCAGCCCGACGCCCTGGGCGCCTTTCACATCGTCCCGCTCACTGTCGCCCACATGAAGGGCATCCGCCGGATCGACCGCATGTTTGTCCAAGGCCTGCTGAAAAATGCGCGCAGAGGGTTTGGCGGCGTGGGCCAGACTCGAAATGGTGATGGTATCGAAGAGGTCGGCAATGCCCAACCCGCGCAAGACGGAAAACAAACGCGAGTCGAAGTTTGAGATGATGCCCAGTTCGAACCCTTGCGCTTTTAACGTCGCCAGGACATCTCGCGTCTCCGGAAACAGGCGCCATGAATCCGCTCGTTCAAATACGGCAAAGATCTCCTCGAAAAATTCATCAAACCCCCCGAACATCCCGACGCGATAAAACACATTGTGCACGATGTCGAACCACCACAACCGCTCCGATTGTTTGATCGCCGTGGGTTCCGTCGCGGCAAACACCGGCGGCGGCGCATCGAGAAAGGCTCGCCCAAAAGCGACCTTAATGGCTCCTAACGACTCACCGGTCTTCTTGAACCCATGTTTTTCAGCGTACTGCAGGTAGATCTCCGCAACGGACCCGTGAATGTGGAACAGCGTGTCGGCGGCATCAAAGAACACCACTTGAATGCGACTCTGGGTCATCGTGATCTGTAGCTCCTTAGAATCCGGCTCAGCGATTAGGTCCGCGGTCCGGTATGCCAGCGGATTCTAGCAGGACGGTAAAACCAACTACCAGTTTTGCATCCGACCATCCCGCACCGCGCACCCGGCTGGTTTCAGCGTTTTCTTTGACAGTTTTCCAGGCCTTTGCTAGCGTCGCACTAGCTAGGGACTGGGGGGAACGAGATGGGTGCTAGTATCCTTGTTGTCGACAGCAGTCCTGCTGTCCGTCGCATGGTGGAAGAGCTTGCTATCCGCGAGGGTTATGAGGTCACCGGGTTTCAGGATGGTCCGAAAGCCCTGGAGGCTGCCCGCCAAACCAGTCCCTCGCTCATCCTCGCCGACTTCCACCTTGAGAACATGACCTTCTCGGGCTTCTGCAAGGAGATTGGCAAATTAGACAATCTGGCGGAAACGCTGGTTATCTCCCTCGTAGACCCATCCGATAAGCTGGATGAAAACAAGCTGCGGGCTCTTGGCGTCCGCGCTTTTCTGAAGAAACCCTTTCAGCGTGAACAACTTCTCGACACAATCAACGGCATACTGAACGACGCCGCCGGGAAAAGAAGCGCCGCAAAACCTGCGAAGCCGCGCACATGGCCACCCATTTCCACGGAGACCAATGAGGAGGATGACGCGTCGAGGCCGCAAGGATCCGCCGATGATGCCCCGCACGACGAGACCGAGAAGGAACCGACTGCCATGTCCCCATTACGCTCTCACACCACTACTCCGTCCCCTTCCACTGCGGCGTCAACTATGACGGCAGGCGACGCACTCATGAAGGGACTCTTCGATCATTTACTGCAATCGGTCGCTCTCGAAGCCGACCGGAAGATGACGGATCTGCTGCCGCCGGCGATTAGCAAGGAAGTGGCTGGGCAAGTGGGCAATGCCGTGCGAACGGCAGTGCAGACAGAAGTGACCACACAACTGGCCGATGCGCTTGCTCCCGAACGTCTCCAGACCTCTCTGCGGGATCTCATTCAAGAGGAATTGCGACGTCAATCCAAGGCCCATCTTGCCGGCGTTGAAACCGCAGTCCGCCAAGCCGTCTCAGACCTGGCCCCTGCAATCCTGGAACTGTCGGTAGAGAAACAACTGGGTGACCTTGCGGAGGCCGGGGTAAAAACACATCTGCCTGAGGCGCTGCAAACCCATCTGGAAATGGTCGACCAGTTGGTCAAGAAGGAAGTCGAGCGGGTCGCCGCAAACTTCGCGCGGCAGGCGGCCGATGAAATTGTCCACCAAATGGCAAAGGACCAAATCCATCAGGCAGTTCAGCGGATCGTTCCGGAGGTAGCAGACACTCAGATACGGGCAGAGATCAAACGATTGAGCTCCGCCGGCTAGTGCCTATCTCGCCTACCCCCGCTTCACTTTTTTTGCCGCCGCACGACGAGTCTTAGCCAACCCCTTCACACGCGCCACGTTCTTCCGATGCTTCTTGCGAGTCTTGCGATCCTTCTCTCGTCCCCTCGGCATAGTCTCTCCTTCAACGGTTATGGGATAGGCTGGCGATATAGATCCAACGTACTGAATCGTCGGATGTATAACACAGGGCTTCAGTCCGCCACAACCTTTTGAACCAGAACGGGCGACTCGCCGTTATCTTGTGAGCCCCCACGGCGCATGTTAAGATGCGCCCGCGTCGCGCCTCAGACGCGTCCAAGACTATGCCCACGCCACAACTCGATAAAACTTATAGCCCGCACGACGTCGAAGATCGCTGGTATCAGCGCTGGGTCGACGCCGGGTTATTTCACGCCAACCCGACCGACTCAGGCCAACCCTATTCCATCGTAATCCCTCCCCCGAACGTGACGGGTTCGCTCCATGTGGGCCATGCGCTGAATAATACGCTTCAGGATATTTTGATCCGCTGGCGGCGCATGCAAGGACGAAATACGCTCTGGATGCCCGGCATGGACCATGCCGGCATTGCCACCCAAAACGTGGTCGAACGGCAATTGCAAGCGGAAGGCGCCTCGCGGGAGACGCTCGGACGGGAGGCATTCATCCAGCGGGTATGGCAATGGAAAGAGAAGTCCGGCGGGACCATCATTTCCCAACTCAAACGGCTTGGCGCCTCATGCGATTGGGAGCGCCAGCGGTTCACGATGGACGAAGGACTCTCCGAGGCGGTTCGAGAAGTGTTCGTCAGATTGCACGAGGACGGTCTCCTGTATCGCGGTGAACGGCTGATCAATTGGTGTCCGCGTTGCCTGACCGCGCTATCCGACATCGAGGTGGAGCACGAACAGATCACCGGAAAACTCTACACCATTCGTTATGTCCTCGCTGAGGATCCGTCGCAATTCCTCTTGGTCGCCACCACCCGTCCCGAGACCATGTTCGGAGACGCGGCGGTGGCCGTGCATCCCGAAGACGAGCGCTACCGCCATCTCATCGGAAAACGAGTCCGGGGTCCGCTAACCACACGCGCGATCCCCGTCGTAGGTGATTCGATCTTTGTGGACCGCGAGTTCGGGACCGGCGCTGTCAAGATCACGCCGGCCCATGACTTCAACGACTTTGAAGCGGGTGAGCGGCACGCACTGCCCCGCATCAAGATCATGGATATCCACGCTAACCTGCATGTGGAAGGTGCATTGGCAGAACCGCATGTCGTTCAGATAGTCGAAGGGCTTCCCGTCGCTAAAGCGAGGCCCAAGATCGAACAGTTGCTGACCGAACAAGGCCTGCTTGAGAAAACCGAGCCTCACAAGATGGCGCTCGGCAAATGTTATCGCTGTAAAGCGGTGGTGGAGCCGCTGCTATCGGACCAGTGGTTCGTCAAAATCAAGCCGCTCGCTGACCCTGCGATACAAGCCGTTGAGGATGGTCGGGTCAGGATCATCCCTGAGGCATGGAAGAACAACTATCTCGGTTGGATGCGGGACATTAAGGACTGGTGCGTTTCGCGGCAAATCTGGTGGGGCCATCAGATCCCGGCCTGGTATTGCGAGACCTGTTATGGAAGTGCGTTTCTGCGTCGATCCTCCGATGGAGCGCCACTCATTCCGTCCGACGCGACCGTGATTGTAGCGAAAACCAAACCCGCTACCTGTGCGAAGGGGCATGTGGATGCTCTGGTGCAGGACCCCGACGTGCTGGACACCTGGTTCTCCTCCGCCCTCTGGCCCTTCTCCACCTTGGGATGGCCTCGTCAAACGACGGAACTGCAGACCTTTTACCCTACCTCAACCTTGGTGACCGGGCTCGACATTCTCTTTTTTTGGGTCGCCCGCATGATCATGATGGGTCTGAAATTCATGGGTGAGGTGCCGTTCCGCGACGTATACATCCATGCGCTGGTCCGCGATGCCGAAGGCCAGAAAATGAGCAAGTCCAAGGGCAACGTCATCGATCCCTTGCATGTCATGGAGCAGTATGGAACCGACGCACTGCGGTTCACCATGGCGGCGATGGCGTCCCCAGGCCGCGACGTCAAACTGGCGGAGGAACGCATCGAGGGCTATCGCAATTTTACCAACAAGATCTGGAATGCGGCCCGCTTTCTTCTCATGCACCTGGATGGCGAGCGAACCGAAGTCCCGCCTGCTCAGCGGTCCTTTCCCGATCGCTGGATTCTCAGCCGTCTGAACGCCGCGATCCGCACAGTCACCCATGAGTTGGAAGAGTACCGGTTCGATCGAGCCTCAAGCGCACTGTATCAATTCATCTGGCATGAGTACTGTGACAAGTACATCGAGATGATCAAGCCCGACGCTCAAGGACCATGCGTCCGATGCAATGCGAAAGGCGACCAGGCATACCCTGGCCGAAACCTTTGAAACCATGATGCGCCTCCTCCATCCATTTATGCCGTTCATCTCGGAGGAGATCTGGCAAACCCTGCCCCACGAAGGGACCAGTATCGTCCGCAAACCTTACCCCACCGTTCGGACTGACTGGCACGACGCTGGGGCTGAGCAGGAGTTCTCATTGCTGGAAGAATGTCAGGGACTGATGAATCAGGAACGTGCGATCCTGAGTTATCCTGCCGGGAAAAGACTCCATTTCAAAGTGCACGGGAAAACGCCTGGAATTGCTTCACACATTAATAAGCATAAAAAACTGATCGAATATATGGAGAACGTTGATGGCCTCCAGGTAGCAGAGACTTTTGACGTCAGTAATTCAGGCGGCCTTTTGATTCTGACGGGCAACTCTGTCCAAGTGAGAACCTCGATGGAGGACGCGGATCTTCAGAAAGCCAACGATAACGTCCACAAACAAATCAAGCTGCTTCAAAAAGAAGTCGATCGCACGCAGCAAAAACTTGGCAATCCCGATTTCGTCGCCAAGGCGCCACCTGAGGTGTTGACCGAACATCGTGAGCGTCTCCAACGTGAATCTCAAATGATTCACCTCCTTCAGCAGGCGCTGGGCCAGATAGAGCTTTTTGTCTTGGAGCGAAAGCGTATTGAACGCACCTAACGCCAAAACCATTCGGGACGCGGTTCAACTCGCGCTCGACGAAGATCTGGCCCACGGCGATGTCACCACGGCCGCCCTATTCCCACGAGCCATTCAGGCACGCGCCACGATCGTCGCCCATCATCGCATGACTGTGGCCGGAGTAGCCGTCGCGCGAGAAGTCTTTTTAGCCGTGGACCCGTCGCTAGGCATCACTAAGTGCATGCAGGATGGTCTCACCGTTCCTGCGGAAACTTCGGTCATCACCGTACAGGGGGATGTGCGATCACTGTTGATGGCTGAACGAGTCGCCGTGAATTTCCTTCAGCGGCTCTCCGGCATTGCCACGCTCACCGCGCAATTCTGCCTTCGCTGTGCGCGGCTATTCGACAACGATTCTCGATACGCGTAAGACCACGCCGGGGCTGCGGGTGCTCGAAAAATGGGCCGTTTACTTGGGAGGCGGCAAGAACCACCGCTTTTCATTGGGTGACGGTATCCTCATCAAGGACAACCATCTTGCGGTATTGGGATCGACTGGTATCGATGTTGGCGGCGGCCTGCCGTCGGGCTCGAGCCAGCGCACCGCATGGGATGCGCATCGAGGTAGAAGCTAAAACATTGCATGAAGTGAAGAAAGCGCTGGCAGGCGAAGCCGATATCATCCTGCTCGACAACATGTCCCCTGCCCTTGTGCAAAAAGCCGTCGTTCTCATCAAGAAGCGAGCCCTAGTCGAAGTCTCGGGGGGAATGACGCTGCAGACTGTCAAAGAGATGGCCCGGGCCGGTGCTGATTTTATTTCAGTCGGGGCTCTGACGCATTCTGCTCCCGCCGCCAACCTGAGCTTGGACCTGTCTGCGCAACGAGGCCACCGTGGGCGAACCCGCTAACGATCCTGTCGCGTCAGCCACCGATCACATCAACATCGACCGTCTTCAAGCCAGCCTGCGCACTCATTCCTTTGGAAGAATGCTGCGCTACACCCCGTCAACGGCATCGACCAATGCCGATGCGTTGGCATACCTGCAACAACACCCCGAATCACCAAGCCTGACCGGAATGGTCATACTCGCGGAATGCCAAACGGCCGGCCGCGGACGGCGTGGACGAACCTGGCACTCACCGGCGCTTGGCAACATTTATACCTCGGTGATTGTGGTGCCGGGCCGGGCGAACCCACCGACCAGTTACTTGGCTCTCGTGGGTTCCGTTGTTCTCAGCACTGGCGGTCTCCGAGTGCCTGTCCAGCCACGCGGGTCTGGTCGTTTCCGTAAAATGGCCGAACGATCTTTTAATCGGCGAGAGGAAGCTGGGGGGTATCCTCTGCGAACAGACGTCGACCCAAGGCAACACGATGGCCATTATCATTGGCATTGGGTTGAACATTAACGTCACGCTCGACTGTTTCCCAGATGAGCTCAAAGCCGGCGCGACTTCGTTGGCGACGGAAGGTGGCCGGACTTTCGACCGCATGGCGATCCTTGCCGACCTTTACTTCCGGCTTGAACAACGATTGGATCGTCTCTTGCTCGACGGCCCCACCGGAATGATCGACGAATTCACACAACGTTGTTCAACACTCGGCCACATTGTCCGTGTGACGTTGGAAAAACAGGGCATAGTGCAGGGCATCGCCGAATCGATCGGCCAGGATGGCTGTCTGTGTCTCCGTGTGATGTCCGATACCGACACGGCGCTACCTGGTTCGCTTCTCGAAATCAGAAGCGCGGAAGTGGTTCATGTGCGAAGGTGAATTCTGTACCTGTTTGCGATAAGGTGACACGATGCTCCTGACGATCGACATCGGAAATACCAACATAGTGTGGGGTCTGTTCGAAGGCTCCACCTTGCGCGGTCATTGGCGTTTGGCCACTGAATCCCGGCGTACCGATAACGAATACGGCATCCTGTTACTGAACTTGCTTCAACACGCTGGGTTTACCCCGGACCAGATGACCGGCTGCATTTTTTCCAGCGTGGTGCCCGCGCTGACTGCGACGTTCGAGTCCATGCTTGAGACCTATTTTCACCACACGCCGGTGATCGTCGGTCCTGAAAGCGACTCCGGACTGATCATCCGTTATGCCAACCCGAGAGAAATCGGCAGCGACCGCATTGTCAACGCCGCCGCTGCTTACGCGCGCTACCGTTCGGACCTGATCATCGTCGACTTCGGGACGGCGACGACATTTTGCGTCGTGACGAAGGCTGCTGAATATCTAGGCGGGGTGATCGCTCCTGGTCTCGGCATTTCAGCCGACGCCCTCTTTGCCCGTACGGCAAAATTACCCAAGGTGGAAATTATTCGACCTAAAACCGTGATCGGCGTCGATACGGTCGGAGGCATTCAGAGTGGCCTCCTCTTCGGGTATGTGGGGCTGGTCGACGGTATCGTCCGCCGGATGGAACGAGAATTGGGGCATTCCACCACCGTCATCGCGACAGGAGGACTCGCCTCGATCATCGCCCAAGAAACGGAATCTATCCGCGAAGTACGACCGTTCCTGACGCTGGAGGGATTGGAGCTGCTGTACCATCGGAACCACTGACCTAAGATACCGGCCCGCCTGCGCATCGCTGCCTTACCAAGACATTATCAAACGGAAAAAACGATGATTCTGCTCATTCCCCGTTGACTTCGGGTTCCACGTGGCTATCTCATTTCCCAGCGTAGGTGCAGATTATGAATGAAGACGACAATAAGACACACAGTATCCATAGTTTAGACGAGCAAGCTGAGGCGCCTCTAGAAGGGGCTTCTGAGCTTCAGCAGGCGCTGGACGCCAAGTCCGATGAATGCAAAGCGCTCAATGACAAGTATCTGAGGCTCGCAGCGGAGTTTGATAATTACAAACGGCTGGCGCAGCGAGACCAACGGGAGCAAATCAAGTTCGGTAATGAACAGATCCTGAAGGAACTCCTGCCGGTGGTCGATAATCTGGAAAGGGCCATCAAGTCATCCAGGGGGGCGAGCGCAGTCGATGCCTTGACGCAAGGCGTGGAATTGACCCTTAAACAACTCATTGGCGCCCTGACCAAGTTTGGAGTCACTGCTGTGAATAGCGTGGGGCAAACCTTTGACCCGGCCACGCACCAGGCAGTGGCTCAGGTGCCATCAGACACCGTGCCCGAGAATCATGTCGTGGAAGAGTACCAAAAAGGATACCTCATTCAAGACCGTATTCTGAGGGCCGCAATGGTGACCGTTTCAACAGGAGCGCCAAATTAGGGTCCGAACTGCGCGCATAGCTGACAGCCGTGAAAAGAACAGCTGACACGTTCACATACTGATATCTTTTGCGAAGGAGCCAACCAATGGGCAAAGTCATCGGAATCGACCTCGGCACGACGAACTCCTGCGTCGCCATCATGAGCGGTGGAGACCCGGTCGTCATCGCCAATGCGGAAGGGAGCCGTACCACTCCCTCTGTCGTCGGCATCACAGACAAGAACGAACGTTTGGTCGGGCAGATTGCCAAACGGCAAGCCATTACCAATCCTGAAAACACTATCTTCTCGGTCAAGCGTCTGATGGGACGCAAGTTCCGTAGCAAAGAAGTGCAGGAAGCCCTGAAACGGCTTCCCTATAAAGTAGTGGAAGCAGACAATGGCGACGCGCATGTCGAATTGCGTGGGAAGCGTTACAGCCCACCGGAAGTTTCGGCGATGATTCTGCAGAAAATGCGGCAGACTGCCGAAGACTATCTCGGCGAAAAAGTCACCGAAGCAGTCGTCACGGTCCCCGCGTATTTTGACGATAGCCAGCGCCAGGCCACCAAGGATGCAGGGCAAATCGCCGGGTTGAATGTACTTCGTATCATTAACGAGCCCACGGCGGCCTCGCTCGCTTATGGGCTCGATAAGAAGAAAGACGAACGCATCGCCGTGTACGACCTCGGGGGCGGCACCTTCGACGTGTCTGTTCTTGAGATCGGCGAAGGCGTATTTGAAGTAAAATCCACCAATGGTGATACCTTTCTCGGTGGAGATGACTTCGATCAACGAGTGATGGATTGGCTGGTCGACGAGTTCAAGAAAGATCAGGGGATCGACCTGCGCAAAGATCGCATGGCGTTGCAGCGCCTCAAGGAAGCGGCTGAGCGGGCAAAGATCGAGCTCTCCTCTTCGCAGGAAAGCGAGATCAATCTGCCCTTCATCACAGCGGATGCCAGCGGACCCAAACACATGGTGCTGAAGCTCACCCGCTCCAAGCTGGAGCAACTCGTGGATGACCTCGTTCAGCGCACTATTGAGCCTTGCCGAAAGGCGCTGGCCGATGCCGGTGTGAGCGCCAAAGATATCCAAGAGGTGGTGTTGGTCGGTGGTATGACCCGGATGCCGAAAGTCATCCAGGTCGTGAAAGACTTCTTTGGGAAAGAGCCGCACCGCGGCGTCAACCCGGATGAAGTGGTCGCCATCGGAGCCGGCGTGCAGGGCGGTGTGCTGAAAGGCGAAGTGAAAGACGTCCTGTTGCTGGATGTCACGCCATTGTCCCTCGGTATCGAAACGCTCGGCGGGGTCTTCACGAAACTGATCGAGCGCAACACCACGATTCCGACCAAGAAGAGCCAGGTCTTCTCGACCGCCGCTGACAATCAGACCGCCGTCACGATTCGAGTCTTCCAGGGCGAACGTGAAATGGCCAACGACAATAAGCTGCTGGGGCAATTCGATCTCGTCGGAATTCCGCCGGCACCGCGCGGGATGCCGCAGGTCGAAGTCTCCTTTGACATCGATGCGAACGGTATCGTCCATGTGGCGGCCAAAGATCTGGCCACGCAGAAGGAACAGTCTATCAAGATCACGGCATCCAGCGGGCTCAGCAAGGACGAAGTTGACAAGCTCGTCAAAGACGCCCAATCGCATACGGAAGACGACAAGAAGCGTCGCCGCGTAGCGGAAGCCCGCAATCAGGCCGACTCGCTCCTGTATACGACTGAGAAAAACCTCAGCGAGCATGGCGATAAGATCGGTGAAGATGACAAGGCCAAGATCACTGAGGCGATCACGGGCCTGCGCAAGGCGATGGAAGGCGATGAGCCAGGCGCCATCGAGTCCGCGACTCAAGCGTTGACGGCGGCCTCTCACAAGTTGGCCGAGGAGATGTACAAAAAAGCCTCAGCCGCGGCAGGTGGCGGCGCGGATGCCGGCGCCTCTGCAGCTGGAGACAGCGGAGGGTCGCAGCCCAAGACCGATGAAAAGGTCGTGGACGCGGAATTCGAAGAAGTGGATAAGGACAAAAAATAACATAACCTCCTCAGCACTGTCCGCACGACCGGGTTTCACCATAGGGTGGAACTCGGTCGTGCCGTACAGTAGACCGGATGACACTTTCCGTGGCTAAACGCGACTACTACGAAACTCTCGGCATTGAACGGACCGCCTCTGACGACGAGATCAAGAAAGCTTTCCGTAAGCTCGCACGCCAGCACCATCCGGATCTTCACGCTTCTCCTGAGCACAAAAAAACGGCAGAAGAAAAGTTTAAAGAGATCAACGAAGCCTATGAGGTCATCAGCGATCAGGGCAAACGGCGACAGTACGATACCTTCGGCCATGCAGGCGGGCCGCAAGGCGCGGAAGGTTTCGGCGGACAGGGCGGATTCGGTGACATTTTCAATGACATTTTCGAAGATTTTTTCGGACAGCCACGTGGCCGAGGCAGGTCTGAACGCGGCAACGACCTCCAATATAATCTGGATTTGACGTTCGAAGAATCCGTGTTCGGCAAGGAAGCGAAGCTCAAAATCCCTCGATGGGAGACCTGTGCCGACTGTAAAGGCACGGGTGCAAAGTCAGCCACTGCCATTAAGATGTGCCCTGCCTGCCAAGGGCAAGGTCAGTTGCGATTCCAGCAAGGATTCTTCAGTGTCAGCCGCCCCTGCGGCCAATGCGAAGGCGTAGGACAAATCATTACCGAGCCCTGCCAGGTCTGCGGTGGACGGCAGCGCCTCCGCAAAGAGCGCATGCTCTCGGTGCAGATTCCCGGTGGCATCGAAACGGGTATGAGATTGCGCTTGGCAAATGAGGGCGAGCACGGAGTCCAAGGCGGCCCGCAAGGAGACCTGTATGTCGCTGTGACGGTCAAACCGCATCCCATCTTTCGCCGCGAAGGTCAGGATGTCGCCTGCGATCTTCCCGTGAATCTGGTCACTGCCATCTTAGGTGGCCGGGTGGAAGTGCCGACTCTCAAAGGAAACACCTTCATGAAGGTTCCCGCCGGCACCCAGCCGGATAAAATCCTCCGGCTGAAGGGGCTCGGATTCCCGAATCTGAAGGGCGGTTCTGCCGGAGACCAAGTATTCAACGTCAAAATCGAAATTCCGACGAAGCTGAGTTCGCGGCAAAAGGAACTACTCGAAGACTTTGCCAAGGAAAGTGGTTACACGAAGGACACCGAGGGCGAAGGTTTTCTAGACAAAATGAAAACGTTCTTTGAGTAGACCGCCCCATCACCTGCCTGATTCCGCCGACTACGATGCCGGCATTTTTCATCCCTTCATCTGACGTCCATGGCACAGAGATCACCCTCACCGGAGATCTCTGCCATCATTTGCGCGCCAGCCTTCGAGTCAAACCACGAGAATGTCTCTTGCTCACTGATGAGCACAGACGACGCTATCGTGTCGAGGTCATGGAAGTGGCGCAACACCGGCTCACTGTCCGCATTCTTGCCCAGCAAGAAGGCCCCGCTGAAGCCGGCCCGACCGTGCTCCTCGCCCAGGCACTGCTCAAAGGCGACCATATGGATTGGGTTGTACAGAAAGCCAGCGAGTTGGGCGTGCGGACGATTCTGCCGCTGGTAGCCCAACATGGCGTCGTAAGACCGCATGCCGGACGAATTGCCGCGCAGGTATCCCGCTGGCAGCGGATCGCGATCGAGGCAGCTCAACAGTCAGAGCAATGGCAGGCACCGCATGTGTTGGAGCCCCTAGAATGCGCGCCATTTCTTTTCGACCAGGACAGCTACATGCGCACTCATCCTGGCCGAACGCCGAGAGGCATCGGCATTGTCGCATGTACCGCTTCCTAGACTCCTGACGGAAAGTGTGGCCCTGATCATCGGTCCTGAAGGGGGGTGGGCAGAGGAAGAACTCACCCTGGCGCTCACGCACGGATGTCACGCCGTGAGTCTCGGCGCGCACATTCTCCGAGCGGATACCGCAGCGGTCACGGCGCTTAGTGTTGTGCAGAGTCGTTTGGGACGGTTGGGGTAAATCCGTGCGGTCAGACCGGACGCCTACTATCTGCCAGAGCTGATCGCGATGATGGTTCCTCCCTCGCCCGCCGCCCATCCCGCGGTCGCGCGCGGAAAACTCAGGGCCATGAGGGAACGTTTGACAGGACTGCTTTTCTCAACCCAATTATAGCCGGCATCGCTCGTGCTCAGAATCTGGCCATGTTCTCCTACGATCCAACCTTGCTGGGCATCGGTGAACCGAACACGAATCAGATCGGTGAGTTTATTGCAAGTCCGTCCGCAGGGCAGCGTGCGATCGATCCAGTGGGTCCCCCCGTCGGTGGTTTGAAACAACGCGCCGGCATTTCCGACCGCCCAGCCGTTTGTCTCATCCGCAAAAGCCACATCAAAAAATGTCGCCGAACTCTGACTGACCTGTGGAACCCAGGTGGCACCGCCGTCAGCAGTCGTGAGGATTGTGCCCAAGGCACCCACGATGGTTCCATGTTGCTCGTTGGTCAGAGCGATGGAGTGGAGTGCCGCGCTTGTGCCGCTCGCTTGATCCGTCCAGTTCTCTCCCCTGTCCGTCGTCTGAAGAATCGTTCCGTTTCCGCCGACGATCCAACCCTTTAGATCCGAGACGAATGCGATTCCGTACAACGGCGCCTGGGTCGACACGATCATGACATTCCAGGTCTCACCGCCGTCCTGACTCGTACGCACCGTTCCATTGGCACCAACCACCCAGCCGCGGCGGGCATCACGAAAATACACGGCCGTCAGCAGCGCCGAAGTTCCACTGGACACTTTCTTCCATTTGCGGCCGCCGTCAATCGTCTTGAGAATCGTCCCGCCTGACCCGACCGCCCAGCCAAGTTGGGGATCGTGGAAAAACAATCCCAAGCAGCGTGGCTTCAGAACCACTTTTTTGCATGGCCACGGTCACCGGCGCGTCAGAAGGAGCGGCCTCAACCCTGCCCGAAAGAAACAGTGCGACAACAAAACAAACTGCAAACGCCAGAGTGGGCAACGTTCGACGCCTCATTGTTGGTGATGAGTATTCTCAGTGCCAGGGTTACGCCAGTAGCTCGCATCAGGCAACCCGGTGGATTGAATCGTGAACGTCCCGGCCTCCAGCGTCACCCATTTTTTCGGCGTGCAGCAGGAGCCGTCCGGCAAGAGATCCCAGGATCCCCGGCGAACCACGAGCGGCCCGGACGTCAGATCCGGATTAAACTCGCCGGGCTTGCCCACGCCGTAGGAATGTCGATGAGGAATTTTGACTTGGATTTCCGTCTCCGTCCAGGACTGCACGATCGCCCCGACTCCATTGAACAACACTTCGGTGCGGGATACGTTCTCTCCCAACACGGGAGCAACACGGGCATAGACACTATCCGTGATAGCCTTGCTTGGTTCGGCCGTCTTGAGAAACTTCCCGAACCCGCTTCCCTTGATCGTCACCAGCTCGTCCAATCCCCCGGTGGTCGGACTGTAGGAATCGATTTTCGGCGTAACCAATGTAAACATACCGACTTCGGTCTCTAGTACCTTCTTATCGGCGCAACACGTACCGTCAGGCTTGGGAGTATTGGCGGCCCGTTTCACCACGACCGGACCGCTTTTTGCGCTGTACGGAACCCAGACATCAATTCGGTCGTGACCCCACCGATAGACAATGGCCGGCACGCCGCCGATCTCGACTCGTGTTTTCACTCAGCGAAAAATCAAGATAGTTGTAAGGGGTTGCCCCGGCTTCGGAATAAAATCCGAAATTTTCCCCCGTAATCTTCAGCAACGTTCCGATCGGAGCCTGCGCCGGCGTGAGGCCCCCTGCGCGTGGGATCTGCACCGTATAGGTCCCAACGATGCGCTCTTGGCCGTTGCGTTTCATGCACGACGGGACCGCTCTGCGCATCCAACGGCACATGCACCACAATGGCGGTATCGCTCCACTGCGACACCGTCGCAGGACGACCGCCAAACGTGATCCCGTCCTCCGGATTCCTTGTTGCGCCAAAACCCTTCCCGAAAAGCACAACCTTGGTTCCCACCGGACCGCTGACCGGATCGACGCGCACCGCAGCCAGGACCTTCACCGGCATCGCATTACTGACCACATGCTGAACCGGCGCGCAACAGGAGCCGTCAGCGAGCGGGTCGGATGAGGCCATTCGAATGACGACCTCGCCGGTCTGCGCGTTCGCCGGGAGTTCGACCTCGATTTTGTCATCTCGCCATTTGCGGACGCGTACCGTCACATCGCCGACCACGACGCTGTTCACGCCAAAAATGGTGTTTGGATCACGGGGTCCGGCGGTATTGCCGAAATGTTCGCCGGTGATTTCCAGAATCGTCCCCGGTTCCGCCTCCGTCGGCGTCAGGGATTGAATCGTCGGTTGCAGGCGAGTAAACACGCCGGTCTTTAGGTGTTTCTTACCCACAATGACCTCGACGGGACCATTGGTGGCCTGCGACGGGACCCGCACTTCGATGAGGTCGGGTTCCCAGCGCTGGACCAGGGCGGGCGCTCCTTGGAACGTGACCTGATTGTAGCGCGTTGATTTAAATGGGCCGAAGCCTTTTCCTGTAATCGACAGTGTCGCTCCCGGAACTGCGGCAGCGGGATGGAGCGCCGGCGCCTCCGCTTGGGCGACTCCAGACAGGTATGGCCCCGCCAAAAGTGCGACGCCTGCGATCAGTCGAGCAATAGATTTCATGGGGTCGTACTCCCTAGCAAAATCTGCAATGAGCCTGGCCAGGAGATGCGAACAAGGCCTGATGAATACATGAAGACAAGCGCCCCGCACGTGGCACGGAAACCCCACGCAACTGAGGCAGAATGGCCGGATGGGGGGTTGGACGTCAAGCCAAGGAACTGACGGACTATAACAAGCGGATTTTTTTGAAGTCAAGGCAAGTGCAGGGTGCTGGCGGAAGCACCGTCTAGGACTTTTTGACCTGAACCAACAATTCGAGTTCGATCGCCGCGTGCAGCGGCAGTTCGGCGGCCCCAAGCGCCACCCTGGCATGTCGGCCACGCTCACCGAAGATTTGCACCAGTAAGTCCGACGCCCCATTGATCACCGCAGGCTGTTGGACAAACCCCGCAGCCGACGCGACATGACCTACCACCCGCACGATTCGTTGCACACGATCCAACGAGCCTAATTCATGCTTCACCACCGCCAATGCATTGAGGAGCGCCAATCTGGCTGCTTCGGCTCCGCGCTCCACCGTGACGCTATCGCCGAGCTTTCCCGTAATGGCCACCTGGCCATCGCGAAACGGCAACATGCCGCTCAGATAGAGCAGATCACCGGCGAGGACTGCCGGCACATAACTCGCCACTGGTTTGGGAGGAGCCGGCAGCTGGATGCCAAGGGTGTTCAACTGGGCGTCGATTGTCACGATCTATCCTTCCTCTTACGACACTATCGCGACTGCAGCGCATCGAGAAAACTGTCGCCCCATGGTAATCTCGTCGCTCCGAGCCCCTCTCCAATCGTTTGGCCGAGGTCGGCGGCAGTCGTCCTTGTCCCTAAATTCACGCCGCGCGCGAGGCGAGGTCCGGTCACCAGACAGGGCACGTACTCACGCGAATGTCCCGGCGTCGGCCTGGCGCAATCAAAGCCATGATCACCGGTAATGATCAGGACATCGCCCATCTTGAGGCACTCCTGAAGCTCTCGGAGACGCCGGTCGAATTGGTGCAACGTCGACACTGTGGTATTCAGATCCGGGCTGATCATCGGCAAATTGGCATAAATCAATCCACGAGGCACCTTACTAAACATCCCGATGACTTCATCCATGACCGCCTCAGCTTGAAACAGCGGGATCGACCTCGTGACCCCGCGACCGCTAAACAAGTCGCCGACCTTCCCGACCCCGATCACGAGCTGGCTGGCCCGGCTCAAGTGATCGAGCAGCGTCAGCCCCGGCGGCTCGACTGCAAAATCCCGCCGTCGCTCCGTCACGGTCAATCCGCCTGGCTGACCGACGAAGGGACAGGCCACGACGCGCACAATGGGCACAAGTTGCTTCAGCACTTTTCTGGCTTCACGCGCCAGACGATACAGTTCATCTACCGGCATGACCTGCTCATGCGCCGCCAGAAAAACGGTGCCCGTGGTATCGATCCACGCGATCGGGGCGCCGGACTTCAGATGCTGTCCGCCAAACTCGGAGACCGGCTCGAGGCTCACAGCCCTGCAATTGCCCAGCGTCTTCTGGCCAAACGCGGCTTCCAATGCCGTCGCCAGCTCAGGCGTCAACGTCTTGCAAAGGCCATGCGTCGGTTTCGATCACGTAACCGGCCATTTCCCAATGCCCGGTGAGTGAATTCTTTCCCCTCGTCGCAAAGCCGAGACTGCCGAAACAGCCCTCCGGCTGAACCATCGGTCGAACACCCTGAAACTGTCCCAGATGCCCGAGTCCGAGCTGTTCGAGATTCGGTAGCGCCAATCCTTTGTTAATCGCCGCCAACCGCTGGAGCGTGTTGCAGCCGCCATCGCCATAGGATTCCGCATCAGGCAAAGCACCGATGCCCAACCCATCCAGCACGAGAAGAACGATTCGAGTCATCATGGGCGCACTATATCAAATCCGCTGGAACGAGCAAAATATTCACGTGGCACGGTCGCTCAGCCTCCGACCAGGCGCGCGGCACGCCACTCGTCCAGAATTTTGAGGCTGGCGCTGGTGCCGATCCGGTCTGCGCCGGCTTCCAACAAGTCGCGCGTGGATTTCCAATCTCTGATTCCACCCGAGGCCTTGACCTTGGCGCGACCTGCGACCGCTTCCTTCATCAATCGGACGTCTTCCACTGTCGCCCCAGCCTGGTTGAAGCCCGTCGAGGTTTTCACATAGTCCATGCCAGCTTCGACGGCCAAGCGGCAGGCCGTGATTTTTTCTTCACGCGTCAAGAGACAGGTCTCCAAAATTACTTTATGGTTCACGCCGGGCGTCGCTTGAACAACCGTTGCCATATCACTCCGTACGAAGTCGTAGTCGCCGGATTTCAGGCGGCTGATATTGATGACCATGTCCAGCACCCTGGCGCCATGCGCCACGGCCTCCATGGCTTCTGTCACCTTCACGTGCGTCGAATGCCCGCCGAGCGGAAACCCGATTGGAATCCCGACCTGGACCTCCGTCCCTGCAACGGCCGTCACCGCCTCATCGATATAACAGGGAGGAACAAATATGACGACGAACCCCTGCTCCTTCGCCTCCGCGCAGAGCCGCAATACCTCGGCCTTTGTGGCTTCCGGACGCAGTACGGTGTGATCCAGATATTGCGGCAACGTTTCTTGCCAGGGTTTTTCATCCATAGGACTGTCCTCTTCAGATGTGATCGTCACACATTGAATCATGACCGGCCGCAGCGAGAGAGCGACGACGCGATCATGCGCCGTGAGCCACGAGCCTACCCCTGGCACGCTTACGGAATGGCTGTTTTTGATACTTTTCCACGGCTTGATTATGTTCGGCCAGGGTAGAGGAAAAGTGATGGGTCCCATCGTTGCGCGACACAAAATACAGGTAGGAGGCCTCGGCGGGAAATAAGGCCGCGTGAAGCGAGTGAGCACCGGGGCTGCCGATCGGTCCCGGCGGGAGGCCCTGCACGCGATAGGTATTGTACGGACTGAGGCTGGAGAGATCGCGTTTGTGAATGTTCCCGTCGAACGCCGGCAAGCCATAAATGACGGTCGGATCACTCTGCAGCGGGATCTTTTTCCGCAACCGATTATGAAAGACCGCCGCAATGAGTTCGCGCTCGTCCTTGGCCCCGGTCTCCTTTTCGATCACGGAGGCCAGCGTTAATACTTGGTGCAAAGAGAGATTCATCCTGACCGCTTGAGCCTGCAGATCGCTCCCCCACGCATGGTGCAGGGCCGTCCACCATGGTTTTGATGACGTCCTTCGGTTTCGTTCCACGAGCAAAGGAATAGGTTTCCGGGAAGAGATACCCTTCCAGCGAATCGGCTTCGATACCGAGGGTCATGATATACGCACGGTCGCGAACCAACTTTGAAAATTCATTCGTGTCCGTCACGTTCTGAGCCGACAGGACATCGGTAATCTGCGCCAGCGTGTAGCCTTCAGGAATGGTCACAGGGTGCAGGATGACTCGTCCGGCCAGCAGCTTGGCGAGAATCTCCTTTGGCGGCATGCTTCCGTCCAGCTCGTATTCCCCAGGACGGATCTTTCGATCGATTTCTCGCGTTTTTCCGAGTAGCAAGAAAGCCCAGCGACTACGGATCAGCTGCTCATGTTTGAGAAGGTTCGCGACCTGTTGGTAGGTACTGCCCTCGGGAATAACGACGATCTTGGATGGCGGTTTAGGCGGCGCGCTAATGACGGGACTTTGGGCCCATCGGAGAACCTGGTACCCTGCGATCCCCGCGAGAATTACGGCCGCCAGCATCAGCCCTGTGATCGATCTCAGTGATTTCATTAACTGGTTCTTCGTTCCAAGCCCAGGGATCGGAATCTTCCGATTCGTTCGGTGCATCTCCCAGCGTCGCAGTCGGCTGTTCCAAACTCGCTAAATAACTCTGTAATAGAATAGCCGCTGCGATGCGGTCGACAATACCCTTCCGCTTTTGACGGCCGACATCGGCAGCGATCAGCAAATCCTCTGCCGCACAGGTCGTCATCCGCTCGTCCCAGGTGATCACCGGGACCGACAAAGCCGGTTCGAGCAACTCGATAAATGCCTGCACGACCTTGGCCGCAGGCCCAACTTCACCATCGAGCCGAAACGGCATGCCGACGAGAACCTGGCCCACCTCATGCTCACGGACCAAGTTCTGGATATGCCGGATGTCGGCGTCCGGATTCCTGCGGTAGAACGTTTCCAGCGGCTGGGCCGTCCACCCCAGTTCGTCGCTTAGGGCGAACCCGATTCGCTTGGACCCGTGGTCGATAGCAAGAATCCGCCGACCTTTCATCAGTTTACCGCTCCAAGGCCTTCTCGACCAGAGCAAATACTTTTTCCAACGCAGTGCCGAGCCCTTCGGGATTTTTTCCGCCGGCCTGCGCCATCTCCGGACGTCCTCCTCCAGTCCCGCCGACGTCGGTCGCCATCTCCTTAATAAGTTCGCCGGCTTTCAGACGACCCACCAGGTCCTTGGTTACCACGACGAGCAGCGACACCTTGCCGTCATTCGCGGCGCCCAGCGCCACCACTCCGCTGCGCAGTTTGTCGCGCAACTGATCCGCCAGGGCCCTCATGCCGTTGACATCGAGTCCGTCCGTGCGCTGTGCATGGACCTGCACACCGTTGATCTCCCGAGTCTGCACGTCGCCCGACGACGCACTCGCCATTTTCAACTTTACCTCGGCCAGTTCGCGTTCCTTGTCCTTCAGCTGCTCAGTCAATTTGCGCGTACGTGACACGACTTCTGAGGGAGCGACCTTCAGGAGATCGGAGAGTTCTCTGACGTCCGCTTCCAGGCGTTTGACCGAATCTGATGCGCCGCTGCCGGTGAGGCATTCGATCCGGCGAACACCGGCGGCCACACCCGCTTCCGAGACGATCCGAAACAGGCCGATCTCTCCCGTACGCCCACAATGTGTGCCGCCGCACAGTTCCTTGCTGAAGGTATCGATCCGGACAACCCGCACCTCATCGCCGTATTTGTCGCCGAAGAAGGCAAGGGCTCCGTCCGCAACTGCCTCCTGCACGCCCATCACATCCGTCCGCACAGTCTGGTCGTACCGTACCTGTTCATTCACAATGCCCTCGATGTCGTCGATGTCACGTGAGGCCAGCGGCCGAAAATGGGCAAAATCGAACCGCAGACGATTCGGCGCTACTAGAGAGCCATACTGTTTGACGTGCGGTCCCAGTAGATCGCGCAATGCGGCATGGACCAAATGGGTGGCCGTATGGTTGCGGGCCGCATCCTGCCTGGTACGACGGTTGACCGACAATTGCAACCGTTCGCCTTCGCGAACCGAGCCGGAACGGACCACGCCCCGATGAACAATCAACGTGGGCACCGGCCTCGTCGTTTCGCGAATCTCGACGCTCCCATCCGTGCCCGTCAAGAGACCTTGATCCCCGGCTTGTCCACCGCCCTCTGCGTAAAACGGCGTGACGTCCAACACGACTTCGATCTCATCGCCTTCGCGAGCTTCCTTCACGAGCTGATCGCCCTTGAGCAACGCCTGCACAACCCCTTCGGCGTTCAACTGGTCATAGCCGACGAACGCCGTGGTTCCAACACGGCCCGTGAGCTCACGCAAGACCGGCCGGGCCGTTTCCGTATCGAAGCCTCCTGTCCTCCTGGCCCGGGTCCGTTGATCTTCAATCGCCGCTTCAAAGCCGGTCTCATCGAGACGGATGTTTTGCTCACGACAGGCTTCGGCGATCAGATCCATCGGAAAGCCGTAGGTGTCATACAATTTGAAGATGTCTGCGCCTGAGAGGGTCTGTTGTCCGGCCGCTCGAACCTTGCCCAGCATGTCGGTGAGAATCGGTAGCCCTTGATCGAGCGTGGCGATGAACCGCTCTTCCTCGCCGCGAGTGGCCTCGGCCACCGTGCCAGCGGCGCCTCGCAATTCGTGATAGGCCCCGCCCATCTGTTCAACAACCGTCGCGGTGAGGCCATGGAGAAAGGGCTCAGTGATTCCGAGCAAGCGGCCATGACGGGCCGCGCGCCGGAGAATCCGGCGGAGCACATAGCCGCGACCTTCATTGGACGGCAAAACCCCGTCGGCCATGAGGAAGGTGATTGCTCGTAAGTGGTCGGCAATGACTCGCATGGATCGGTCGGCCGTCTCCTGTTCACCGTACTGCGCACCGGCCCGCGTCCCGACCGCGGCCAAGAGCGGCGCAAAGAGATCGCTGTCGTAGTTGCTGAGTTTGCCCTGCGCCACCGCGGTCAACCGCTCTAATCCCATGCCGGTATCGATGCTCGGTTTGGGCAGCGGATTGAGAGTGCCTGCGCTGTCGCGGTTGAACTGCATGAAAACCAGATTCCAGATCTCAATAACCCGGTCACCTTCTCCGTTGGGCGTATCATCGCCCGGCACCGCCGGGCCTTGATCAAAATGGAGTTCAGAACAGGGACCGCAGGGACCGGTGTCGGCCATCTGCCAGAAGTTGTCCTTCTCGCCACAGCGGACTATGCGGCTCGGTGAGACCCCGATCTTTCTCCACAGTCGATCAGCCTCGTCATCCTCGCGGTAAATAGTGATCCACATCCGCTCTTTGGTAAGGCCGACCACCGAGGTCAAGAATTCCCAGCCGAAGCGGATGGCCTCTTCCTTGAAATAATCACCGAAGGAGAAGTTGCCGAGCATCTCAAAAAAGGTGTGGTGCCGCCTCGTATAGCCCACATTCTCCAAATCGTTATGTTTGCCACCGGCCCGCAAGCACTTCTGTACCGTCACGGCGCGGTTGTACGCCC
This sequence comes from uncultured Nitrospiraceae bacterium, assembly GCA_963839785.1. Classification (GTDB taxonomy): domain Bacteria; phylum Nitrospirota; class Nitrospiria; order Nitrospirales; family Nitrospiraceae; genus Nitrospira_A. Next base: position 27,978 of record CAWIWD010000019.1, on the reverse strand, counting down.
GCGTTTCCTCGCCCAGAAACACACGCTTGAATTGATTCATGCCCGCATTGGTAAAGAGCAGCGTCGGATCCGCTTGAGGAATCAACGGCGCGCTCGGCACGACCCGATGCCCTTGCTGTTCAAAGTACTGGGTAAAGGCTCGCCGCAGATCGTTCACGTTTTGGCTCATGACTCGTCTAACCCCGCCTCCAGATCTACTTGAGTGACTTGCTGAATCGTGTCGTCATCGAAGCCGCGTTGCCGCAGAAATCGCACCCATTGCAACGGACGCGTGCGGCGGACGCGCCCCTCAAGCGCCTGACAGGCCAACTCTTGCTCGGAGATCGATTCGTATGCCTTCTGCAAAGCTCGCTCCGTCACGCTTTCCTCGAATCCACGCAGAAGCAGCTCGGCCTTGAGCCGCTCACGCCCCATTGGCCGTCGCAAGAGTCTCGTTTGGGCCCATCGTGCGGCATAGGCGTTATCGTTCAGATAGCCCCGCCGCTCCAACTCTCGGACGATCAGGCGACCCTTCGCCCGGCTCGCGCCCTTGCCTTGCACGTACCGCTCGATCTGGGCCGCTGTCCGGTCGGTTCGCGCGAGGTAACGAATCGCCAAATCGAGGTACTGCGAGTCTGTCGCTGTCCGCCGTCTGGTGGAGATTGGTCTCGGCACTGCCGCCACCTAGGTAGTTACTCGAGCCCCATGGCCGCGTTTCTCTTCCTGCCGGCCCTCCGATTTCCTCTCCGCCTTCTCGTCCTTGGCGTCCTTCACATCGATTTTCTTGTCGCCCCCGCGAGCGGGCAGGCCAGCCAGGTCGCGAACCTTTTGTTCGATCTCTTTTGCAATAGCCGGGTTCGTCTTGAGAAAATCGCGCACTGCCTCGCGCCCCTGTCCCAATCGCTCGCCCTTATAGGAGTACCAGGCGCCGGCCTTTTCCACCACCCGTTTCTCTACCCCCATGTCAACCAATTCACCGGCTTTGGAAATACCTTCCGCGAACATGATGTCGAACTCCGCCTGTTTGAACGGCGGCGCCATCTTATTCTTGACCACCTTCACCCGGACTCGACTACCGGTGACATCCTGTCCATCCTTAATCGATTCAATTCGGCGGATATCGAGGCGCACGGAGGAGTAGAATTTCAATGCATTGCCGCCCGTCGTCGTCTCCGGGTTGCCGAACATGACACCGATCTTCATCCGGATCTGGTTGATGAAAATGAGGGTCGTCTGAGACTTGGAAATGGCCGCCGTCAGCTTGCGCAACGCCTGGGACATCAGCCGCGCCTGCAATCCCATATGGGCATCACCCATTTCGCCCTCAATCTCCGCCCGCGGCACCAGAGCCGCCACGGAATCGACCACAATGACATCGATCGCGCCGCTCCGGACCAGCGTTTCTGCAATTTCGAGGGCCTGCTCGCCGGTATCCGGTTGTGAGACCAGTAAATCATCTGTTTGCACGCCTAGTTTTTTAGCGTAGGTCAGATCCAGCGCATGTTCGGCGTCGATAAAGGCCGCCACCCCACCGGCCTTTTGCGCCTCGGCGATCGCATGCAGAGTCAGGGTCGTTTTGCCGGATGACTCCGGACCGAAAATCTCCATCACACGCCCGCGTGGAAATCCCCCCACTCCTAACGCGATATCCAGGCCTAAAGAGCCGCTGGAGATCGCAGGAACATCCGCCGGGCGCTCGTCGGACCCAAGCTTCATCACGGCACCCTTGCCGTATTGTTTTTCGATCTGGGCCAGGGCCAAGTCCAATGCGCGCTTTTTCTCGTCTTTTTCACTCATTCCAAACTCCTTATAGATGCATGCCTCGTGAAGGGTCTCTCGCCTTGAACTGCGAGAGACAACGCACCAGCCGGCCGAGAGTTGACCGAGCATGAACTGAAGCGCGAGCCCAGACTAAAACCGGTCTGAACTGTGGATTATACCGGAGTCGGAAGTGATAAACCTAGTCCGGCAGGGCGCGCGAGCCAGCATAAGGATCGGGCCTGTCGCACGCATCCCATCTGACATAAGCGGCCACGCCTGCCCGAATCGAGTCAGAGGTAGCACGGACCAGCCAGGGTGAAATGATTCCGTCCCTAGGGGTATCGCGAGGAAGGCGCGAATCGGAATCATGTAAAGATGAAACGGTAGGAGCGGTGTGCCGATGGGGGCCGCCTAAGCCTACTTGTCGACATGGAATGGCATTGCTTGGAGCTTACCTCATTAATCCGATAGGCAAAACTTTCAATTGTGAGCAGCGGAGGGCCTCATGCAGCAAGATAAACTGGCAGACGAATTTGCACCCGATATACCAGAGTCGAAGAACACAGACGCGGGACGCGCTCTCACCCATGATGAAAAGAAAGCCGCCGAAGCCGCATTTCGGGGCGATCCCTTCAACCTCGCCTGGTCTGTGTCCGCGTCTAATGTCTACGCCGGAATTAGATCGGCCATGGGCAAGCAACAGGCCTATCAAGATGTTGAGAGCGATAGCGCTGAAGAATGTATTGTTGGGCAGTAAAGCCACTCATGAAGGAACCGTCTCACCTAGCGCGCTAGGGACGGTATTTTTCTCGTGCGACTATCATCGCAAAGATCTGGCTCCGCTTGGGAATGGACTCGCATGACCATGGATCTGCCAGCATTCCAGCGACTTTCTCGGCGCCTCCGTTGCCCCACTCATTGCCCAGTTATGCGAACTGCCTAATCGCGTTCCCGGCTAAGCCCGTACTTTCACTTTCTCGTATGTCAGCCAGAGACGGTGGATAGTAAGAAGGTAGCTGGGACTATGTTTAGTGAATTGCCACCTCCCAAAGCTTCGTATAGACCGAGCCAGACTCACTGCAGCTCGCTTCGCAACAGGACGACCGCCTCGATGGGGAGCGTACCAATCACCGCCGCCTCGTCCATCACACCGCTTTGCGCGAGAGCTAGCCCGACCTGTCGCTCCCCTTCCTTAATCCTTGCGAGGGTGAGGTGGGGGCTGAAGAGGCGACTGTCGGGCGCAAATCCAGACGCCTGACAACAGTCCTCGACCGTTCGATGCAGCGCCCTCAGTCTCTGCGCGTCAGGACCCTGATCCCAACTCTCGGAGGGTCCGGTCCAGAGCACGCGCGGTAGTGGCGGGCTGGGAAACACTCCCAGCCGTTCGAGTGGAAGGTGAATGGGCTGGTGCACTGATACGGTCTGTTGGATGGCGACTTGCAGCGGGTCGATTGATTCGTTAGGCATATCGCCGAGAAACCTCAACGTGAGATGCATGGAAGCCGCGCGGACCCAGCTGATCCTTATCTGCCCAACGATCGTTCGTTCGAATTGTCGTTTCAGGTCCTGTTGAATGGCGACCAATGTTGAGCGCACGTCCTGAGGCAGCTCGATGGCGAGAAACGCCCTGATCATCCGTGGCTCTTCTTCACCAACCACCGGCGCAACACATCGAGGGCTGCCTGCGAGGATCGCATTTTGATCACGCTACGGTCGCCGCCATGGAAACGGAACTCTTTAGTGAGCGAGTCGTTCGGTCCGCCGTCCAGGCCCGCATAGACCAGGCCCACCGGTTTCGTCTCAGTGGCGCCGCCCGGGCCGGCGATGCCAGTCACACTCAACCCAACCGACGCGCCGCTCCGTTCACGAACCCCTCGGGCCATGGCTGCAGCCACTTCCGCGCTGACGGCCCCATGCCGGTCGATCAGATCCGTTGGCACACCCAGCATGTCGACCTTCGCGCGATTGCTGTACGTCACGGCGACTCGGTCCAGGTAGGCCGATGAGCCGGACACTTGCGTGAGCCGATGGCCGATCAACCCTCCCGTACAGGATTCGGCGACGGCAACGGTCAGATGTTGCTCGGTAAGCAATCGGCCGACCACCGATTCCATGGTGTCACCGTCCTCTCCATAGAGTATGTCACGAAGGCGTTCACGCGCCTCAGCACATAAGGCATCAATGCTCGCGGTCCCCTGCCGTGGAATTGTCGCCGGTCCCGTCAGCGACACCATGATCTCCATGGGCGATGCATAGATACCGAGTTGAATGGGGCTGCCTGCAGGAATGAGCCCGGCAAGCATCTGATCCACGACTGATTCCGGCACACCTGACGTGTGAAGCATCCGTCGGACCATAGGCGCCACACTCACGGCCTTCTGTTTGCGCAACCACTCCTGGAGCTTCGGCAATACTCCCTCACTGCACCATCGGTTCCATCTCACGCGGGACACCGGGCAAAGCCGCGAGAAACGTTCCCTTCCAGGCGAATGAAAAGCCCGGCGCCGTCCCCACCCGATTCGAGAGCACATCCGCGCCCGCTGGAATCATGGCCTGCCGGAACTGCGACGTCGTCGGCCGGCGCCCCCATTCGGCCAGGCGGGCAGTCATCTCGTCCAATGCAATCTTACGGCGAACCAATCGGCGATCGGTCGCACGCGCCACGGCGTCTCGCGTAAGGTCATCGACCGTGGGACCGAGCCCACCCGTGATCATTACCACGCTGGAGCGCCGCACCGCTGTCTTCAATGCGGCTACGATGTCGGGCAGGTCGTCACCGACCGTCGTCTTGTACCGCAGTTCGATGCCACAGGCCGCCAGCTGATCGGCAATGAACAGCGAGTTGGTGTCGAGGCGGCCCCCGAGCAGCAGCTCCGAACCGATGGCGATGGTTTCAGCCGTCCAGGTTCTCGATTTATTCATGAAGTCGAAGCCTTGCGATGGTAATGAAGACCGTGGGGGGCCAAGCAGGTACAGTTAATCAATTTTAGAAAAATCGAGATCGAAGGTGACTTGTCCGCCGCCGGAAGGAAAAACCATCAGGGTGGTCGGTGCTCGCAGGTCGAGGTCCGCATAGGGAAACTGCGCGATTACTTTCGCCCGATAGGCCGGCTGTTGCGGCCAGACCGCCGTGCGATCGCCTCGCGCGTCGAACCGCACGGAGATCGGTTTGACCGTTCGACCTGCCTGTTCCATCACGACGTAACTATCAGCAGCAAAATTTACCCGATCGCCGAAGATGACCACATTCACCAAGAGCAGGTCATTCGCCATGACCTGAGCAATGTCTTGCTCGGTCGGCGACAGATCCCGCAAGGCCAGATGGTTGGCCATGACCAGAAGACTCCCCAACTTAGTCATGATGAACCCGCGCGGGGCAAGGCCTTCGAAAGAACCGAACGAGGTATGAAGTTGGTCGGGAGAGAGGCGTTGGCGCGCCGCTGCCTTTCCCCGTTCGACGGTACTTTGAATGTGGTCAGTCGTGGGATGGATCTCGATGCCGCTCGCTGGCACGGCAACCATCCAGGCCGCCACCACCAGGAGGCTGGATACGAAATAAGATCCGGCCGGCCATCTTTGAAGGTCGCTCACGAAACAGGCACTACCAGATCGATTTTCCCCTGTCAATTGACCCCCGTTGAGCCCTCGCACAACGCTGCCTCTGTTGACAGCCTGCGAGATGAAATGCTAAACACACTAACTCTTATTCTTTTACATTATCAAGAACTTGCCTGGAGGGTTCGTCATGTCCAGCCCCGAACAACCACCTCGCCGCCAATACGTCAATTTTACTTTTTATAAGATCGATCCAGCTTGGCGACGGCTCCCAGAAGACGAGCGCACACGCGGCAAACAGGAGTTTCTTCGTGCCGTGGAAGAGTACCAGGGCAAAGTTCTTGTCATCGCCTATACAACGGTCGGCATCCGAGGTGACTGCGACCTGATGCTGTGGCGTATCAGCTATGAACTTGAACTGTTCCAGGAAATGAGCACCAAAATCATGGCTTCTGGATTGGGTAAGTACATTCTGAATCCTTATTCATACTTGGCCATCACGAAACGCTCCATCTACGTCGACCATCACACACACGAAAACCAGGAAAGCAAGCGGCTGACCGTCGTTCCGGGCAAGGCCAAGTACATCTTTGTGTACCCATTCGTGAAAACGCGAGAATGGTTCCTGCTCACCAAAGCCGCGCGGCAGGGCATGATGGACGAACACATTGAGGTCGGCCATCGCTTCCCCTCAGTCAAGCTCAATACCACCTATTCCTTCGGTTTGGACGATCAGGAATGGGTTGTCGCGTTCGAAAGTGATAAGCCCGAAGACTTCTTAGATCTTGTCATGGCACTGAGAGAAACCGAGGGCAGCCGTTATACGTTGCGCGATACGCCTATTTTTACCTGCATTCGAAAAAGCCTGAAGGAAACACTCGACACGTTGGGTGGCTAACGCGCTCCCGGCATCTCTATGCATGGTCTTCGGTCCAGTGGCCGAAGACCATGCTGTTTCTAGGCCGATCCAGGCTACCGGCCAAAATACATTGCCGCCCCCGCTCGTCTGTTTTTTAGAACTCGCCTCAATTCGATTGCGCCCTAGACCGAAGGTTTTCTGCCTGAGTCGACCAGCGTTTCGCAGCAGGCCACTCATTTTGACAGCCGGGCTGAGCCTGTGTTACCTGTAGTATCTGCAGAGCTCAACAACACAGACGGAGCAGCTCCTATGGCTGAGAACAATGCGGTCTATGCCATTCGCTTTCCTGATGGTTCCGTAACCCTGTATATCGATGAGGAGTACGCCATCGACCGAGGCGTCGACCCTTCCAAATTGGTTCGCGTCGAGATTCCTCGCGAGATGTTCATCAGCGGCAGCATCCAGCAAATCCGAGAATACGTCGCGGTCTATCTTGAAACGAGCCATCAAGGCACGGCGTAAGCGAACCCATTTTATGTCGCACGAGGGGCCACACCATGTCTGCTTTGCTTACCTCAGAACTCATCTCCTCCACCATTGAACAATCCCCGATTCAAGCTCGTATCATGCTCAAGCTTCTCTTGCTACAGCATTTTGATATCACTCCGGAAGAGATCAGCCACATTGCTGCGGACCGCCCAGACCCCCGCTGCGTGGCCGGCAGCAAGCCTCTCCATCAAGTGGTCAAACAAGATGCCTTGCGGGATGTGACGAGCCGCCGAGACGAGTACCGGCGCCGGGTTCGGATGCGACGGGAGCGTCTCTGGCTTCAAATGGAAGGCATGAAAGGGATGATCGCGCTCGCGGAGGGGATGGTTCGCGCCGCCACGGATCTTCTCCAGACGCGCTACAAGATCGCACCGGACGCCGTCGCGGTCATCAAACAGCAGGCCCGTGCCGCAGTCCCCAAACCGGCGATCCGGCTTTTAGACCGCCGCTGGGATGAGAACGACGTTTCTGCTGAGGCGTACCAGGAAGCTAGGCTGGGACTCGAGATTCAGACGCAATTGCGTCTCTTAGACAAATATCGGAAACGGTTTGAACTTTCAGAGCGTGAGTGGAAATCCATTAATGCGACTCCCATGCAAGATCACGAAATTGGTCACATCTGGGGTATTCCGGCCGGAAGTCTTGCCGGTCGCAAGGTGAAACATCTCCATTGCTATCTCCAGACCATCCAAAATAATCTGCAGCGTTCGCCGATCAAGGATCTTCCGGTCTCAGTCACGCTCGACCTCTGGAAGGAAACGCTGGCCGTCCTTGGAGAAAGACCAGTAGAGCGGTCCATTGCGCTCTATGACGGCTTAGAGCGCACTGAAGATGCCTTGGTGGAAAAACTACGGTCATTTGTGTGGGGAACGTTGGGGGAAGACCTGGAAGCAAAATTCTGGCTGTCACTCGTCCATGGTGCGAGTTCCAACGCTGTCCATTCTGAAAATACTCGCTCTCTCTTCGGCCTCCAACGACTCATGGCAACGTTGTCTGAGATCGACCTCAGTCCCGAAGCGCTCGAGGAAGAACTCCTCATGCGCACCGCACCGGTCGCCAAAGAAACCGTAGCCCTCACCGACGAGTCCGGCCAGCCGGTAGAAGAAGAAATCGGTCAAATGAAGCAGCACGTGTTGACGAGTTTCATGGGGGAACTGCACGACGATCTTCGACGCTGAAAAGACTCGGGTCGCGGGCAGCAGCGAGGATGATCAACGGAGGAAGCGGATGGACGCCCGAAGCCCATCCTGGATGCTCTAAGATTTTTTTTGGCTGGCTTCTAAGCCTGGAGTGAATTTTGTATAATTCATGTACTATGCTTCAACTAACAAGCGGGTCCGGCATTCGGAACAGAATCGCTCGCATCACACTCATGCTCGGGGTCCTGGCCCTTTTAGGATGGATGGTGCCTGCCCTCTCGCTCTCAGCCTCCGCGATTGTGGAAGTCACTGAGCTCCTGGCGCATCCTGACCACTATGACCATCAGGCAGTGACGGTCAGCGGACGCGTAACCAGTTTTCAACTTGCCACGAATCGAGACGGCCACCCGGCATTTGGCTTCCTCTTGCAGGACAGTGCCGGAACGCTCAAAGTTGTGGGGCTTGGAAAGGCCGACGTGCGGGAAGGTGACTATGTGGTGGTCGAGGGAGTATTCAGCCGACTTCGACAGGCCGGCCGTGCCATCGTCTACAACGAAATCAAGGCGACGTCGGTCCAATCCATGGCCCGAATGAACCCCGACTTGGTCGGTTAACGCTCCTCGCGTCGCCCGGGGGGCAATCCCGTGATAAGCTGATGCTCGCCCCGCTGAATGTCCACCACTCTCACTTCAAATTGCAGCGTCTGTCCCGCAAGTGGGTGGTTAAGGTCAAGGACGACGACGTTTGACTTGATCTCCGCCACGTAGGGAAACACTGTCCTTCCATCAGGCCCGGTCGCTTCCAGTTTTGTTCCGATTTTTTGAGCCTCCACCGGGACCCGATTCCTCTGCACCTCGAAGAATCCCTCCGGATGTATGTCTCCATAGCCATCGACAGGCTGAACTATCACCATCTTAGATGGCCCCCAGCTCCATCTAATCCAGCCCTACTTCCAATCCTCGTAAAATTTCATTCTGCCCATGAGTGTCAATCAACGGGACATCACCACTGATTGTCTCGATGACGCGCGCGTCCGCCAATCGAATTGTGTACTCCACAGAGACGACATCTCCACATGACACCACCATGCTTCACTCCTTGATCAAGGTCTAGAGCGGCCGCGCTACTTTCCTGTGAAATCAGCCCATCATGGGAAGGGCGTCGAGGTCATTAAAATTTGAGGAAGGGAATCCGCCTACCGTTGGTGCGTCAATCGAGAACGAAGGCGAAAGAACCACCATTTACCAATGGCGAAACGGTCCGGAGTCGAGGTGCACAAACTTGCCCCGTGGATAATACCCAACGCCGCCACATCCCAATCGTAACGCCACCTCTCGAAGGGTACGCAACGGCACACCGTGCATGTGCACATCCACCGCTTGCCCCAACACATGATAGCTATTGCGGGCCGCCCGCGTACCCATCCTGATCAGCTGGTCATTATACTCCGGAGAACGATAACCCGACACGACATACACGTCCCGACGACCACCGATTCGCTTTTGAACGAGGTTAATGAATTCGATGAGCCGCACATCCATCATTGTCGACTCATTCGTGTGGTGACAGCGTAGCAGGTAATTCAGCTCATTGAGCGCCCCCTGGTCGTAGGCTCCGCTATCCGTCCGGTACATGACGGACAACCGTTCATCCGTCTGAAGATTGTAGAGGCTCACCCGCCCTTCTGGAAGTCGTGCCGCCCACGTGTCGTATGGAACGGCTAGCCGGACCGCCGCCAAAGCCAGGCCCACTCCCGCGGTGCGCAAGAGGTCTCGTCGAGTCCAGAGAGAGGGCGCGACAGGAGCCATTCATTCGCTCCCGGTTGGCAATTGAGCCGCCCGACTATTCAAAACGCTCTCTCCCATATGGAGCTTCATTAAGTTAATCATAGATGGTGCGTGGGACGTGGAATCAAAGGGGGAATGCGTTACGAGGCCTATCCATCACGTGATAGTCTAGAGCGATCGAATGAAACCTTGTCGTGGAGATCTAGTACTTAACAAATAGAATCGTGATGGTCAATATTCTTGTGAACATCCACGAGGACCTGACGCAGCCTAAGAGACGAATTATGCCTATCATACGCCGAGACGAGACACATGTTTTCCAAGGCAGTGGCGACCCCATCAATGGTCTGACAGCCACGCCCGCGATGAGGCGCTGAGCGCTCGCCGCGTGTCTACAGCGCGGTCCATGCCGTACTGACGCAGGCGACGGTAGAGCGTCGAACGGCTAATACCCAATTCATGCGCGGCACGACTCAAGTTGCCCTGTGACAGCGTGAATGCCTTCGTAATTAGGTCGGTCTCGATCCGCTGCTGGTTGAATTTTAGAGAAATAGATGTTTCTTCGGGCTGTGAAGCGTGGTGGGGAATGTCCAAATCGACCGGTCCGATATACATGCCCTCCGCCATGACCACAGCACGACCGACCCTGTTTCTCAATTCGCGCGCATTCCCCGGCCAGGCATAGGTTCGCATGGCTTCACGCGCTTCGCTATTAAAACCGCGAATGGGCTTCCCATAATGGGCCGCAGCCTGGCGCAGAAATGCCGTAGCCATGAGTAGCGCATCTTCACCACGCTCCCGTAGGGGGGGTAAATGTATTTGCACGACACCGAGCCGGGCATGCAGATCCTCGAGGAACGCTCCCTCCGCGACGGCGTCTTGTAAATTCACATTCGTCGCGGCAACGATGCGAACATTCATTTCAATGCGCTGATGCCCGCCGACCCGGTCAAACGTGCGGTCCTGCATACATTGCAGCAATTTGACCTGCAGTGCATAGGGTAATTCGCCGACTTCATCCAGAAACAGCGTTCCCCCTTGCGCGATGTCTACTTTGCCTTGTGTTGGCCCGCTCGCGTCCGTACCTGCTTCCCGCTCGTATCCGAACAGCTCAGACTCTAAGAGGGTTTCAGGAATCGCCCCGCAATTGATCGGCACGAATCCCGCGTGTTTCCGCAAACTCCGATCATGAATCGCCTTGGCGGTAAACTCCTTGCCCGTGCCACTCTCACCGGTAATCAAAATGGGGGCGTCGTTTGTCGAGACTTTTCGAACGGCTTCCCAAATTCGATGCATGCTCTGACTGGCGCCCAACATGTCTGTGAACTCTTCAGGGCTCCCGTTCATCATGCCTGCCCGCGCCTCCTGTTCGAGATCGTCCATTCGCGCAGCGCGACACAAAATTTCTCTCAGCAGCGCCACATCGAGAGGTTTTGAGAGCACCTCTATAGCGCCCCAGCGGACAGCCTCAACGGCGATACTTCGCTCAGTGCTCCTCGTATAGACGATCACTTTTCCTCGGTGTCCCGACTGTCGCCATTCTTGCAGATAACGCAGTCCGTCCTCCGGATTGGGTTTCGTGGGCGATTCCAAATCTAACAATGTCACGCGGGCTTCCGATTCCTGTCCCTCCATGCTCGTCGCTGAACTTTGCCCCATTGCGAACACGTCGCATGCATCTCGCAAAGCTGACAGCACCGAAGCGGAAATAGTCTCATCATCCTCGATAATCAAAATTTTCGGCTTCGTCACAACGCGGCTCCTTTCATCTTCAGACAGTCAATCATGATCGTGCTCTCGCACCACTTCGCGCTGTCACTGAGAGCGGCTTGGAACGTGCCTGCAGCAGAACTACTCATACTTGGGCATCGGAGGCTCAAGTGAATGGCATCTGAACACATCCCCGCCAACCGCATGACCCACGTCAACCTTTGAATCACCCTGCAGCATGCTCACGGGCTGATCTACCATGGCGATGATCGGCACTTGAGGGTAGGTCGTTCGAAGTCGCGGGACAGTACTGTGGAGTGGCGGGGGAGCAAAAGAAAAACCAATCACGATGACATCAGGATGCAGGTCACGCATATGGTCTTCCAATGGGTGACCGGCAGATGTCAGGGTGGGTTGATATCCATGCCGCGCAAACCAATCAGCCAGTTGGAATCCGGTTGTCACATCTTCGTAGACCACCGCAACCTTCAAACGTTTGGTTAGTGCGCGACCTGTCAAGCTTGTCATTCGCGCCATAGGTTCACCCCCTGCCGATCGAGGCGGATTCGACGGGTTGCCCGGCCATTTGTTGTAGTCGCTTCTCCATCAAAGGTCCCCACCAGGCCACGTCCTGCAGCATGGCAGCTTCAGCGGCAGTAAGCCCGCTTAAGACAGTAGGCCAATTTCGAGATGATAAGTGTGTCCGCCGTTCAAGTGGAGAGGACCGCTCAATCGAGCTGCTTCCACGAATGGCTTGGAAGATCGATAAGAGCGTCGCTCCTCCCAAAACCCAGGACTCTTGCATGCCGAAGGCTATACAATGGACTCAGAAGGAAGCCTATCGGCAGGTGTGCGATTCTTGTGTCAAAAATAGACAGGAAGCGTTGTCATTATTCGTTCGACACGCTTTACTAAGTAGTCAGACCACCAATCCATGTTGCAATGCATACCGAGTCAATTCGGCATTATTTTTTAAACTCATCTTGTCCAAAATCCTCGCACGATAGGTGCTGATCGTGGTCACACTCAAATGAATGCCTTCGGCAATATCGCTGACGGTCTTCCCCGAGGCAATGAGGCACAATACTTCGTACTCTCGATCCGACAATCGTTCATGCGGCAACTTATCGACCCCGGTTCTCACCGTGAGCGCCAGCGCTTCTCCTACCGACGCACTGACGTATTGTCCGCCTGCCAACACCTTTTTAGCTGCATGCACTAATTCTTCGGGTGCGCTGGCCTTCGTCAGATATCCGGCTGCGCCGGCCTTGAACATGCGGATCGCATATTGGTCCTCAGGGTGCATGCTTAAAATCAATACCGGCAACGTGGGCACCAATAGTTTCAGCTCCTTGAGCGCTTCCGGCCCGCTTCGTCCAGGCATGCTGATGTCCATGACCACGAGATCGCAGGGATGCTCTCGAACGTGGTCAAGCATTTCCTGGGCGTTCCCGCATTCCGCCATACTCGAGCCTTCAAATCCTTCCTCCAGAATATCCTTGACCCCGCGGCGAAACGAGGGGTGATCATCAACCACCAGAATCCGCACCGCGGCTGTTGTTCGCACGCTCCACACTCCTTTCGGTTAACGGGGCAAACGTAACAAGATGGTGGTCCCAGCGCCCTCCTGTGTATTGATGTGCACATCTCCACCAAGAAGCCCGGCACGTTCCCGCATCCCCAACAGTCCGAATGACCTCGCGTCCGCGAGCCGATGTTGCGGAATACCTCGTCCATTATCACTCACCTGCAGCTGTAACCCTACGCCTTGGTCATCCAACTGTACCTGTACCTGTGTCGCCTGCGCATGCCGCGTCACATTCGTTAACGCCTCCTGACAAATTCGGAACACTGCGGTGGCGTGTTCCGGATCCACGCGTAAATCTTCATGACTCACGATACATTGACAGGCAATGCCGGTGCGGCGCTGAAAATCACGGCACTGCCATTCGATCGCCGCTACCAGTCCCAGATCATCAAGCACACCGGGACGCAACTCCGCCACGATGCGCTGAACAGAGGTAATCGTACTATCTACCTGCTCCTTCATGCCGCGAACTTTCTCGTCGACCTTGGCACGGTCCTGCATTGGCAGCCGGTCCCCGAATAGGCCGCCCAAGCGCGAGAGATCGATTTTGAGGCAGGTCAACCCCACGCCCAATTCGTCATGCAATTCCCTCGCGATTCGCCCCCGCTCTTCTTCGCGAATCCCTTCCATCCGACCGGACAGCTTTCGCAGTCGGCGCAAGGAATCCTGCAATTGTTCTTCTGCGCGTTTGCGATCCGTGGTGTCTTTGAACACCACGACCGCGCCCACGATCTCCCCTCGCTCATGAATCGGCGTGCTGACGTACTCAACTGGAAAACTCGTCCCGTCTTTCCGCCAAAATATGCTATCCACATGTTCTCGCAACTCGCCCCCCGTAATCGTCTCCCCGACGAGACCCTGTTCCTCCGTGAACGGCATGCCGCCTGAGATCCGTCTGGTGCACCAGTGCATGGAGAGACTGGCCGATCAGTGCCTCCGCCTCCCAACCGAACATCTTGGCCGCCGCCGGATTGACGAACGTGAGCCGCCCCTCTCGGTCTACTCCGTAGATTCCTTCTCCGGCGGAATTCAGCACGACCTGATTGTGGTGATGCAAGCGGTCCAATCGCTCCTCGGCCAACCGCCGTTCGCTGATGTCGCGCATGATGATCGTAAAAAACAGGTCGGACTTGCCTTGCCAGGACGTCACGCTCAACTCTAACGGAAATTCGCTGCCGTCCTTTCGCCGACCGGCCAGTTCCAACGTCTTGTTCGCGACGTGGGGGCCGTCCAACAATCGAACGCGTTGCACATGGCGCTCCAGCTGCTACATGATGGCGATCCTGAATAATCATGGTGACAGGCTGCGCAATAATCTCCTCGGCCGCATACCCGAACGTCTCTTCGGCGCCCCTGTTCCAGAAGGCCACTTTCATGAGCGCGTTGACCAAGACAATGGCATCGGTGGTCGACTGTACGATGGAACGCACCCGTTCCTCGCTGACGCGCAACGCGTCTTCGATCCGACGCCGTTCGGTGACATCACGAATAATACCCAGCACACCGACCACCCGGCCTTGACGAATCTGAGGAGTCCCGACGAATTCTCCGGTAATATATCCGCCCTGTTTCATGCCGATTTGCATGGAACAGGTCAACGGTGCCCCGCGCTCCAGGATCGCCTGCACGACATCCTGACAGAAGCCGGCATCATCGGGATGCAAGAGGCCGACAAACGGCTCTCCGATCCATTGGGAGCGCGACCAATTGGTCACTGATTCAAAGGCCGGATTCAGCGACGTGAGGGTGCTGTCCACCGAAATGGTGAAAATGATATCTCGCGCTCCTTCCACCACACTACGGAATCGATCTTCCGACTCAAACAAGGCGTCCTGCGCCCGTTTGAGCCAGGTGATGTCATGAAACACGGCGACGATCCCACGCAGCGCGCCGTCATCATCTTTCATGGACCGGGCATTGATGCTGATCCAGCGGCCAGGCGCATCGTGAGAGGCACGCATGTAGACCTCATGCCAGTCTATTTTCTCCCCTGCTAATGCGCGGACCAGCGGCCATTCATGGCGTTGGAAAGGGGTCACCGTGTCGGCATGGAAAAACTGATGATGCAGGGGCCACTCCGTGGGGGGCACACCACCAGGTGAAAAACCGAGAATACTTTCGATGGCGGGATTAGCGACCACCAATTTGCCCTCTCCATCGGTCACCACGACGCCGTCGCCCATACTTCGCAATATCGAGTTGACGATTCTGGTTTGCTCGTGCAAGGCGCGTTCTGATCGTTCAAGGTCATCGGCGCGTTCCCGAAACGCTTGCTGAGCTTGCGCAATTCCAGCTGATTGCGTGCGTACCGCATTCTCATATACCTGCAACAGCTGCTCACTGACGGCAAGGCGAGACTGATGCCTCGTCGTCTCAAGCTGTTCCCTCAACGCGCCGACCGCTTTTCCAGCCGGTTGAGCGGCACTCTCCGTTTCGGCATCGGCCGTTTCATCAAATGCCAGCAGCGACGTTTTCAGGCTCAGCGCCAGAGACTTGCACAGCATAGCGGTGTCTCTCGGCACAGGTGTTCTGGAGAATAAAATGACGGCGAATAAATCACGGGAGGGCAGCATGCCGCCAAAACATAAGACCGATGCCACGCCAAACTTTTGGACAAACTCTTTCTGGACCGGCACATAAGGATTGTGCAAAGCATCCGGCACGTAAAACACGTTGTAGGTCTTCTCTTCCACATCCACGAGCCATTCGCCTTCAGGCGTCACATCAAACGCCGTGGACACTCCGAATTGATGCAGGAGCTGTGAGAACATGGGAAACTGCTTCACGAAGTCCGCATTCACCATGGGAATGACGCGATAGCGATGAGACAATTCCACATGGTTCCAGTCCGGCTCGTCCCCAGCCGTGGCCATGAGCGTAAAGCACTTCAGGTCTGGGAGCGGAGGGATGCCCCCCAACTTTTCTCGGGCCAACCGCTGAATCGACGGGTCGAGCCGACCATAGGAGACCGTCTTGAAGCATCGAACCAGGACGCAATCGCGCGCGCCCGTATGGGGATCGCCGAGAGAAGCATAGAGATAGTCCACTGCTCGCGCAGCAACATCACGCAGCGAGCGTGATTGTTCACCGAGCTGCCGAAGCACAGCCGAACATTCAGTCATTTCCAGCAAAGAGAAGCGAGCCAGACTATACACGGGCGAGCCTCTGTGTGGTGCCGAACGCGCCGTGATTGACGTTCGTCTGTTGATGCAGAGTCGTGGGGAGAGGCGCGTACTTGCACGGCACTGCCGTGCAAGGTGAGGCACGAGACAACAATCAGCGCGAGTCTAGTAAAGGGGGCCAGACTTGTCAAGGCGGACGAGGGCGCGACAATGCCGCTCCGTCAGAAGGCAGACAACCCGTGCGCGATGGCTTGAGACAATAGGGCCACGTCCGACGCATAACTTAGTCGACCTAGCGCTTCCTGATGATCAACCCACTGGATGTCCTCGACTTCCCCGTCAGGAACACCGCCCTGTTCGATCGGCGTCATCTTGAACCAGACTACCGTTTTACGAAATCGTCGCCCCTCGCGCTGAAACCAATATTCGCTGGTCGACAAGTCAGCCTCGATTCGACAACGCCAGCCTGTTTCTTCCAACACCTCCCGCACCGCAGCTTGGGCCGGAGTTTCGCCCGCGTCCAGCCGTCCCTTAGGAAATGACCATATCGGGCGCCCCCTACTGTCAGAGACGCGAATCAACAACACGTCCTGATGCCGGAGCACGACTCCCCCCGCAGACCGGACTAGCCCTGGTTCAGGCATGACATGCTCCGATTCGTTGCAAGACCATGGCTCCACTCAATGACACATGCGACTGTCATCTGAGCCGAAACGTCAAGAGTGAGCTGCCACAGGCATTCCCTGTTATGCTGAGCCTGGCATCAAGCATACACTTCCGGTCGAACTTCAGAGCCCTGTCCGACAAGGCCGCATCCCAGATGCGCGTCGCGATAGACGAGAGCGCCGCCTACTACGTATGTGAGACTATAAATGATGCCACAAAGAAAATTGGCGAGCTTTTTCAGCGTCTTGCTAATCACGGTACGCCAATCCCAGGAACCACGCCAACACTCGATCCTGCGCGTGAGTGGGCAACATCCACTTCATCAACGCCCTTAGACGCGCATCCTTTCCGACCAGATACCGCGCGCGTGGGCGTTGCGCGGTCAGCGCATGAGCCACGGCGCAAGCGACCACTGCGGCTGGAATCGCACGCTTCGCCGCCCGCTCAACAACCTCCTGGATGCGACGAAGCGGTTCGTCATAGAGCGCGCGCGACGCGGGTGTCACCTGCCCCAACATGTGAGTCGCGGACATCGTCGCCCGTTGCCAAATCTGGGACTGAACCGCACCGGGTTCCACCAAGGAAACCCTGATGCCCCAAGGGGCCAACTCCAATCGCAAGGCATCGCTCATGGCTTCCAATGCAAACTTCGAACTGCAATAGGCCCCGAGAAACGGCGTGGCAGTGAGACCGGCAATGGAACTGATATTGACGATACGGCCGCGTCTTCGTCGCAGCAACGGCAGAAGTGCCTGGGTGACGGCAAGCGCCCCGATCACATTGACCTCGAACTGGGATCGCACGTCGTCGAGCGGCAGAAGCTCTAGCGGACCGGCGACTGAGATGCCGGCATTATTGATCAAGCCCCACAATCCATTCTCGCCCGTAACTTGAGTCAGCATCCGGGCGGCCGCAGAGATCGATTCCGATTTCGTGACATCCAAACTGAGCACACGAAGGCGACGTGAGCACTGGCTCGCCAGCTCGTCACCATCTTCTTGCCGCCGGACACCTGCCCAGACTGTGAATCCACGCTCATCGAGATAATGCGCGCAAGCGGCGCCAATTCCCGATGACGCTCCGGTAATCACTACCGAACGCTCCCCTGACATCGGCACCCTTTCGTCTGATCGACCCGGTCTCGGTCATGTCGTCGGCCGTCGATGAAACGGCCCCAGAGTACCACGCGCATGTCGCAAGAGACAGCATGGAGTGTCATGCGTCGCCCTCTCACCTTCTCAGTAGGGAATGCAGGAGGCAATAAGATCCTGCTGGTCGGGTCGATTTGACAAACGACGACCCTCATCTAGACTTGACTCATGCATGCACACACCACACGAAACCACGCCTTTTCGATCTCACCGCTACTCATCACCCTTGTTGCATTATTGGCAGGCCTGCTGGGTTTGCTTCCATCGACAGCTCTTGCAAGCCGTACGGTCACGGTGCCGATCTCCGTGGCTCTACCCACCGATCAGCAACTGGGATTTCCGACGTTCGTGATGAGATGGGACGAGGCTAGTCAGCCGACCTCACTGGCCTTGCGATGGGGGAGGAGTCAAGTGCCCGTCAGAGGCGCAGGGATGGGCTCGATTCGACACGCCTTCAGTTTTGCGGTGGAACGTCTCGCGCCATCGATTCGTCCGAGCGGCGTCTTGTCCTTGTACGCCACTTTTATTGGACCGCTCAGCACGGAAGGGTCGGCGGCGGAAGCTCGCCTTGGCAATTGGCTTTCTGGCCCTGCTCAAAGGAGATTCATTAAGCAAGGACATCACGATCACGGGTACGCTGGAACGCGACGGCACGATTGGTCAGGTTACTCAGGTGGCTGAGAAGACCACTGCAGCGGCGCGCGGCGGATATCGTATCCTATTGGTCCCGCGAGGCCAATTTTATGCCCCTCGAATCAATCGAGTTGCGCTCAGTCTTGAATCCAAGGTATTGGTCAGAGAGGTAGACACGATTGATGAGGCGTATGAGATCATGACGGGGAGGAAATTGTAAGGCCGCGAACCCCTCTACCAGCTGCTCGGTTCCTTTCGCTTGATCCGCACCTTCGGCTATGCACGGCCGCAGCTCCACCCCAATGGGGTCTGACGATCAAACCTTAATACCCTTCATCCGCAGCGTCAAAACAATCCGCTCTTCACATCCAGTTGTTGATCAAGAGAAAGGCGGCCCAATAACTGGGATGGCTGTGCCCACGTTGGGCAAGAATCTTCTGCTGCGCCCGCTGCAGCGCCACCGCCTTCGACAGCGCCGGGTCCTGCAGTTGACGATAAAATTCGGAAACGAGTTCGGACGTCGTTTCGTCCTCGGTAATCCACAACGTGGCCAAAGCTGTCCTTGCGCCGGTCTTCACGGCGACACCGTTAAGACCGAGCGCGGCGCGATCGTCTTCTGCTGCAGTTTCACAGGCGCTGAGGGTCAAGAGGTCCAACGGTTGTTGCCGATACTGCTGCAATCCAACGAGTTGTGACAATCGATCCATGCTGATCCGGCCGTCGTGCGCCAGCACGAACGAATTCCTGGGATCGTTTGCCACGACGGTATGCGAGGCTACGTGTACGATTCCGACTCCCTGATCCTTGATTTCTTCTTCGAGGACCGGAGCAGAGAATTGCTTGTTCATCAAAAGCTTTCCACCATACAGCGTTCTAATGGCCTGAACCTCTGCGTCAGCATAGCGCGGGGCAGCCATGCCTTCGACCGACTCGGTCAAGCCTACCGACAACATCGTCCCCTTTTTCCGCGGGGTAGGTGGAAAGTCGGTCAATTTCAGACTGGGTGTCACGGCGACTGCCAGCTTATCGACGACAAATTGTCGGCCGTCATGTAAGGCTCCCACTGGAATCGTTCTGAGTGGGCCCCCGGCCACCATCACCAGGGTGGTAATGCTGGCTGCGTGAAGATTCCGCTCAAGCGGCGCCAGGATCCATCCATGCAAAGCCTGCGCGGCGGGCAAATAATTCTGCGAACGGGGGTCCTGGATCTGTCGTCTGAACGCTCGAATTTCTTTCGTTAACTTCTCTCCGCTGACGGGAACCGTGACTTGCTTGAGGCCGTCCGAGGTTTCCATGACCAATTCAAGTCGATCTGAAAATAAAATGGGGTAGAGCACTGCCGTGCCGTGGGGAATCATCGTTCCTTGCCCTTGGGGTCGCACCGCTCCCACGCAATCCTCTTGAAAATAGTCTTGCAACTCGGCGGCATGAGACGCTTCGACCGTATCTTTCACCTGTACCAACCACTGTTCGCTCTCTTCAGGATTTTTTGAGGCGGAGGCTCGCCGGAGAAGGACATTCTCGTATTCGGAGAAGAGTGGGGACACCGAATCGTAGAACGAGTGGTGACGATTCTGAAAACCGACCGAATACTCGAAGCGAATCGGTTTCAATAACGTGACAGCACGCTGATACGCGGCCAGCGCCTCATCCTCTTTGCCGGCAGTTCTCAGCAACCGTGCAGTCTGCCATTGCCATCTATAGAGTGATTCCGGCGCATTTACTTTCTGAGCGGCAAAGGTAGCTTTTCGCGAGGCGTCCAACGCTTCAGTGTTGCGGTGTTCCCTTTCAAGCAGTTCCCCCTGATACCCCCAGGCGTAGGATTGGCCGCGTGCATCGCCGAGTCTCGTGGCCACTTCACCGGCAGCCGTCAATGCCTCGGACGATTGCCGAAGCAGTCCGGGACTCGACGACGAGGCCACCCCTCCACGCCCGGCAGCGCTACTCGAATCCTGCTTCCTTCCTGCCAGCTGACGTTCACCCTGCGAGCCCTGTCGCGCGGCCGTCACGGCCGAGTGCAAATCTTGATACCCCAAACCGATATTCAGGAGCCCTGCCGTCTTTGCCTGGCTGTCCGCCAAGGCCTGCGCCTCCGACATGGCTTGATCCAATTGTCGCTGCGCCTCGGCCAATTGCTGATCCTGCACCAACGCAGCAGCACCATTGATTTGTGCGGTCACTGCAAGCGCCGCCTGATTGGTTTCGCGCGCGAGGTTACGGCTTTCCGTATAAACATCGATGGCCTCTGCGAACTGCCGGCGGGCTACCAGCGCGTTGCCCAGATCGTTGAGCACCCCCGCGACCAAAGCGGTATTCTGCTCCTCACGCGCCAGTGCCAATGCTTTCGTCAAATGTTCCGTCGCGGATTCCTCTTTTCCCAAAAGGTGCGACGTGCTGCCCAGTTGGCCCAGAATAGTCGCCGTCAGCAACCGATTCCCGATACGCTCCGAGAGCGTCAGCGCCGTCTGTAAGGTGCTCTGCGCCCGCCGAATCTGTCCTTCCTGCTGGAGCGCATGTGACAGATTGATCAAGGCCTGGCACTGTTCCTTAGGTTGTTCGCGCTCCTCGTAGAGCCGGGCTGCCGTCATCCAATGTATCGCAGCTTGAGCAAATCCGCCCTGTTCAAATCGTGCCCGCCCCTCCCGCATTTCTTGCGTCGGTGAGGGCGGACGAGCTCAGCACTCGTCCCAAATGCGGGCACAGCCGCCCAACTGACTGTAAGCAGGCCGACCCCAAGGCCGAGTGTCTTCAGCGGCGTGACGAGCACATTTCTGAGACCAAGAGTCCACACAATCTCACCGCCCTTCACGTCGCCGCGAGTGACATTCCTCTTCTTGATTGGCATGACGTCCTCCTGAGCGGGCTAGCATCCCTGCCATGGTTCAATCGATGGTGCGAAAGGAATACTGCTTCCCTGCGCCGTTTGCGTGGTGGGAGACTGCGATTCCGCGTCCACTTCCTGCAGAACCGCCGGTGTCGTCAACGCAATGCCCGGTTGCGACGGCGTCACATCGCGCGGGGCTTGGACCAGGCTGCTGAATTGGCTATCCCTCTGTGAGGCGCATCGGCTAGCTAATAAGGGAGCCGGAGGAGCAGGTGCCTGTTGCGGACGTAAGGTCGCGGCACGATTAAGAAACACCACCGGATCGACTGGATTGAAAATGAGTCATCCGCTGTGGCGGTGCAAAGGAAGAGCGGAAGGGTACCAGACTCTGTCCCGGGATCCCTGCACCACTTGATTCTGAGTCACCCTATTGGGAGACCGGGATCGGTCGTTCTGTTCACCTGAGCTCCGCTGGGCACCGTCATATTGCCCGGCAACAAATCCACCGACGCGGGAATGACGCCCCGCCACCCGCAATGAGAAGTGTTCCTGGCAGTGCCTGCACTGACCCGATCCCTGCACGCGCCGGAAAATGGATTTCCAACGGCAGGTTGGGCGCTGATTTCACCCGCAGAACCGGTACTGCCGACAATGATTCGCTGGGCGGTAATTTTTGATCCATTGATCTGAATAGGTCCCGCCCATAATCCGACCACCACATTGGCCTGAAGGAGAGTGCCGGATGAGGTCAAGACAATCGGAGTCATAAGGCCCTGCCCCGAGAAAACCAAATGACAGCGGGTGAACCAACGAAATCGTCGCATCCAGGGCCAGTAGATTGGGGTTAGCGGTAAATACGCCATCCCCAGCCGAACCGCAGTTGCGGAGCCGTGCTGAAATAGGCAGACAACGATACATTCAATTGTGCTGCGGGACCGAACACGATCCCGGCAGGATTGAGGAAAAACAGATTTGCATTGAGCGCCTGAATCGTGCCGTAAATATTCGACGGCGATCCGCCGGCCATCACACGACTGATGACATTTTGACACCCCGCCAGGGTTCACAAATGCCGCGACGTCCCCCGTCCCTACCGAAAATTGGTTAAAACTATGAAATAGATTTGGGCCGGCACCCGGCCTGGTTCCACCGGTGATATTTGTCGTATTGCCCGCGGTGTTGAGAGAAGTGCCTAGTCCGCCGGCGCCCGGAGGAGTGGCGACAATGTTGGTCGACTGCGCATGGGCAATTGAAGCGGCACAGGCCGCACTCAACAGAAAAGCGAGCAATCCACGCGTTACCGGCGATGGCCTTGCACAGTCACACATCATGGCAATTCTCCTCCTGAGATAAAAGAGAACGGCACCTCTCTTACCCTAAACAGGTCGCAAGTTCAACCGGCGACAGATCCCAACGTAGAACCCGCCGTCAGAACGCCTCTACGACCACTTGCAGATGGATGCCGTGGTCCTGAAGATTGTCGCGGTCGGTATCGTACCGTTTCAACTGTTTTCCGTAATAGATTTCGAAATGACTGCCACGCCAAAAATTCCAGATGGCTCCGATACCAACGCTGGCTAAGGTTTTGGGAGGCGTGCCGGGGGTCGCCACGGTGGTCTGCCACCCGTGACCAAAATCAAAGAACGGCGCCAGAAAGACCGAATCGACGCCTGCCTTGGTCGTATAGACAGGCACCCGCGCCTCAATTGATCCCATGGCGGCATTGTCACGAATAAGAGTGAATTCCCGATACCCGCGGACGCTGTAGCGTCCTCCTACCGCGATTTGCTCAAGGGGAAAGAGGTGATCGTTCGACAATTGCACGACTCCTCGGCTAACCAGGAGCGTCCGCAAAAACGGCAGCTGGCGAGTATATTGTGCTTCGCCTAACCAGGAAAAAAACCGCGCATCCGGCAAATTCGGGTCACCGTTGGCAGTGGCTCCCATCGCCCCTACTCCGACCGAAAGCCGAGAGAGAGCAGAGAACACCTGCTCAGGTGTGCGTTTCACATACTCCTGACCAAAGCGCAGGGCCGTCACACGAAACCGGCCGCCCGGAGAGCCCGTGATCAGTTCAGTGGGGGCTCCGCCCAAGAAACTTTCGTTACGCGAATGCTCTCCTGTCAACGACAAGGCAAACTCCTGGTCGACGGTTCGGTAGACGGGATGTCTGACGGAAACCCCGAAAATTTGCGCCTTGTTCTTGATATCCAATGAATCAAAGGGCTCTTCCTTCACAGCAAAATCGAAGCGACGGTACTGAAAGGCAACGGTCGTATCTCGAGGAGTGACTGGAATTTCATATCGAAAGTTCAGCATCGGATTCACGCCGGCGGATCGGCCGTACTGCAGACTCAGCGTGTCACCAAAACCTAAGAGATTCCGATGAGCAACGGTGACAAATCCTTGCTCCGCCCCGACGACTGGCGACTGGTAGTTATTAAATTCCAACCAGGCCTTCAATGGATTCGCTTCTTTCACTTTGACGTTCAGGGTATTTTCCCCGATGGCCAATCCAGGCAGCAATTCGGCATTGATTCGTTCGATGCGCGGATTGGATTGAATGATCCGCAAGCGATCTTCCAACTCTCCCACGTTCAACGGTGGCCCAGCCGCCAGATTGATGCGGCTTTGGAAATACATGGGGCGAAACCATTTGGTGTCTTCGACATTCACGGCCGTGATCTTGCCTTCGATGATCTGCATCGTCAGGACGCCGTCGGCAACATCCTGTTCGGGAACTACCGCGCCTGAAGTGACATATCCATGGTTGATATAGAAATACGTGAGGCCTAGCCGTAAGGCTTCCAGGTCTTCAGCCGTCAACTCGCGGTTCTTATAGGGCGCCGTAACTTCGGCCAGTTGCTGAGGCGTAAAGGCTGTACTGCCGACGACTTGAATATCCTTGACCATGATTTTTGGACCTGTCACTGCAGTGTCCTGCCCACCCGGACGTGGCGCAGGCGCTTCAAGTCCAGGAGGCGGAACAGGAGGAGGGACCGTCGGCAGCTGAGGTATTTTAGGCGGCAGCGGGCCGAGTTGGTTCGGCTGCGCCGGAAGAACTTGTGACCAGACTTGCGATGCCGTCATCCAGAGCAAGCCACTCAGAAGGACGATACCGCTTCGCTGCCACCGCCGCCGTCTTCTTGCCTCGCCCGCTGCGATCCTGTTACCGCCGCTGATCGAAGCGTCCATCATTGCCCGCGCTTCGTCTCGGACTCCCTGTTCCGCACTCTCTTTCATGCAAGCCATCAAGGCCTCCCCTCCTTCTTGATGACGGGGCAATGAGTCCATCAAATCAGTGCCCGTACAATCCTCTGGCTACTATGACCGTCTATGATCACTCAAGCGCCCTACCCCGTGCAGATCGCACTTGCGAAGAAACATGCCTCTTTTTCAGGCCGTCGAGCCAGGCCACGCGATACGTATCTCGGGGGGAATATGGGCTGCGAAGGAGTTGCTTATAACATGTCTCGAAACAAATTACTCCTAGCCGCAGATTTTTTTTGCCGGCGTAACGTCTGATGCCCACTGGACAGATCGCAACACACTACTTAGCAGCTCGTAGTACGGAAGGCACACAGTCTCGGCGCTGGCATGCGGTTGAATGGAACGTTACTAGGCAGGAACCTGTGCACGCGGACACCTTCGAGGAGCCGGCTTAGAAAAGCGGAGTGGAATCGAGGGGCTGGTCATCAGCATCACGCTCAAGCCCGATGATCACGGCAGGAGCGCGCTCTCCGAATCGCGGTGTAAAGTGCCCGCAGTACGGGGAGCTTCGCACATTATGTCCATTCCTCAATGTCTTGGGGTGGGATTGGCAAATGTATGCTGCATGTCTGCGAGACAAATGATGGAGCAGCGGTTCAAAGCATTCGGTATCACTAGAACTACTTTGCCCGGACCGCAGGGAAGCGGGCCTTCAGCGGCGGTCAAATGCATATAAATGAGGTGCCTTAAGTCGAGCTGCCCATCGGATTAAGACTGCCCGCGACTTAATCCGGCGACCAGCTCAACCTTGAACGGTCCCGTAGATCTCTCCATTTGTATGGTCTGATGCGGAAAGGGAATTTCGATTCCTTGAGCGTCAAAAGCCTTCTTCAGGCGACGCCGGTATTCACGGCCGATGTTCCACTGTTCCAGCGGTTTTGTTTTAATGCGCGCACGAAGCACCACGGCGGATTCGCCAAAGTTCTCCACTCCCACCACTTCGATCGGCTCGATGATCGTCGGACCGAATTGCCGATCCTGGCGGAGTTCCTCACCGACGGCCTTCATCACCTCAACCACTCGGTCTGTGTCCTCATTGTAGGCGACACCCATGTCCAGCACGAATGCCGACCACTCCTTGGTCATGTTGGAGAGGGTCGTGATGCCGCCGTTTGGAAAAATATGGACGATGCCCGAGAAATCACGCAAAGAGATGGTCCTGAACGTGATGGTTTCCACAAGTCCGCCGGTCCCATTGATGACCGCGACATCTCCCAGCCTGATCTGATCTTCGAGAATAATGAAAAACCCGCTGATGAGGTCTCGCACCAGATTCTGCGCACCGAAACCTACAGCCAAGCCGAGAATACCTGCGCCGGCCAGGATCGGCGCGACATCCAGGCCGACCTGCTGCAACAACTGAATAATTACGATCGCCCAGATTGCGGTCGATGCGATGGTCCGGAGAATCCCGGTCAAGGTCGCAGCCCGCTTTTGTGCCGTTCCGGAAAGCCGGTCCGGGGGGTCGCTCGCCACGATCATCACCCGTTCCAATTGTTGGAGTCCGAGGCGAACGAATCGGATACCGACGTAGCCCAGGATGAGGACGAATGCGATTCGTAGGCTGACTATTCCTACGGTCGCGCCCATAGTGAGGAGCCAAGATGTGACATTCTCCAATGATACGCCGGTCATGATACAGGCCTCCGTTTATTGACTGGTTACTCGCTGGCATTTCGGGGAAACGCAGGTCGCTCGAGAGCATTTGCGGTAGCACAACGGCATTTCTGGAACAGACTTCTAAAAGTCTGGAGGAACGAGAGCCTGCTCTTCCTGCGCATGTGAGGCGAGCTGGAGAATTCTTTCCGCCTGGGAATGAACGGTATCACAGAGCTGGCGCATTTCCCTCGTCTGCCGAAGGCGGTGGCCGAGTGAAGCGGCAAATGCTAAGGCTGGGCCAAGACATGCCGCTCCCATCACTACCAGCACGACCGATGCCTCATGCTCCCACGAAAAAAACTCACGGTCACCATTGCGGTGTTTTGAAGCGCGAATAACGCTATGATGAGAGCTAATACCAACGCGATGAACAATGTTGCCATAACGCCTCTTTCTTCAACGATCCTGTCGGCGATCACGAAACGGCTTCGGCGAGAGCTATTTTTTGACGATCAATACAGGCAACCGAATCGTCTCAACAGCGCCTCCGCCACATTTCCTCATCACATGCGGGGCAGTCCGCGCCAGCCCTGTGAGCCGACGGCGATGACGTCTGCCCGCCATTCAGCCGCCTGTTCCAGAATAATTTCCACCGGGTCGCCAAGAATAGCAAGACTCTCGGTTCTATTCCTGCCCGATGCACCCGTTCAATCCCTGCATGCAGTTTCTGCCAAAGGATGGACTGACGGGCCCCTTCGCCTGACACGTGCAGGACGCAGACCTTGCTTTCAGTCCCGGCGCCAGCCCGAAGACCTAATCGCAAGGCCGCCCTCGGCACGGGATGAGAAGTCCGCCAGGGGGAATCGATTCAGTTTGACCCTTGCATGGCGCCGAAACGAGTCTTTGGCCACCAGCTCCTGCAACGTCAGCACAGGCGACAGCTTTCCGGACAACCGGTTCTGTCTACTGCCGAGCCGCAATCGATCCCAGCCAGTGAGGCCGTGAGTTCCCATGACTGGAGGCCACGCATGGAAACGAGCCGCGGACTGCAGAATGCGATCGCTCGGCTCACCGAAAAGAAAGGTGGAGGTTCCGCTAGATTACGGCTTCCTTCGCCAATCTCGACAGCCGTCCTAATTCCAGGATGGCAGAAGTCTTGAGCGGGTTCAGGTGACGGCTGTTGTAGAAACGCCCAATGACTCGCGCAATGACTGATCACGTGCAGGATATGCAGTCTGGTGCCCAGTACGTTGGCGAGCTTCACGGCATAGGCGAATGCCCGTCTGGCCGGTTTTGCGAAAGTCCGTGGGCAATATAATGGAGGAAGTCACTTGTATCGAAGTTCGCCGCATCGTGAGTTTAATCTTGCGGAAGCCCTGTCTGTCAGCCAGTCTATCGAGTCTAACCTGTTTGTTCTACCTGATCCGGCAGAATGTCATCAGTACGATGAGTCAGCTCACACAGGTGAACCACTTCCTGTCGTCGATACTCAACCGAATGCGAAACAGGCTACATCGAACGACAAACAAAACCCGAGGCAGTGCTCCGGTAGATACGTCAGAAATGATCAACCGGGAAACGGAGGCGGAATGCAGTCATGCGGCGATATGTCCATTGATATTCGGGTGCGATGTCGGTAGAACCTCAAATAATCTTTCGCTAGAACAGGCAGGTTTTGATGGACAGTCGGTAGACACTTCAACTCTGCTTCGGCTATTATTGCGGTTCACTTCATCAAGCAGCCCCTGTGCCGTGGCGGTGTAGCTCAGTTGGCAGAGCAGCGGAC
>CAWIWD010000018.1:0-22412 GCA_963839785.1 uncultured Nitrospiraceae bacterium | reverse complement strand
AATCGAGCGATTAGCCGACTTCTCTAACTGCGCCGCGTCATGTGCTATGCTTCACTGTGCGCAATGCTCGAGGTTCCTCAGGCGTGGCTCAAGAATTGCTGGACCATGACCGACAAGAGAGTGGAGGTACGAAATGGCGAGCTTTCGATTCGATCTTGAGAGGCGAACGACGGAATACCGAATCTGGCGGAACTGGAATCCGGCAAGCTCTTGGGGGCAGTGTTGCCGATGTCAGAACAGGCGCAACTCCAGTTGCGTGACAGCATTGAGGTGATAGGACTATCTCATGAACCAAGAGGCTGTCGTCTGGAGCTAGAGGAGTGGCTCCTCTGCTGAGACGTCGTATCACATTCCCACCCCCCCCGATCGTTACGGTATCTCCCTTCCATATTCAGCGCGGCTCCCATTCTCTTTCCATCTTGAGTAGCTGACTTTCTCGCTGACCATTGCTGTATCACAGTCCCGATTCTCTCCAGCCCTGTCGTTCTTTGAGGGGTTCTCGTAACATCCTGTTGAAACTCGGTTGAATCTTTTGAGGGCTGGGCGCATGCTGGCGCCTGTTTGACCAACCCATGGCTTCGCGGTCAACCAGGAGAAGATGGAGATGTCGAGAATTGCCGGGAGGAAAATCCGCACGATTCGGAGTCGGCTGAGCAACGGCGTCTTGATGAGGACGACCTGCGCCGGCAACATTGGAAACGCTGGGGGCCCTACGTCAGTGAGCGAGCGTGGGGGACAGTTCGGGAAGATTACAGCCCGTATGGGACGGCCTGGGAATCGGTCCCCATGACCACGCCCGCTCGAAAGCATACCGCTGGAATGAGGACGGCATCGCCGGAATCTGCGATCGACACCAGTACATCTGTTTCGCGCTGGCCCTCTGGAACGGACGCGATCCTATTCTTAAGGAACGGCTGTTCGGCTGACCGGCAATGAGGGGAATCACGGAGAAGATCCCAAAGAATGCTACTTCTACCTCGACTCGACGCCGACGCATTCCTACATGAAATTTCTGTACAAGTATCCTCAGGCGGCCTTTCCCTACACGCGATTGGTCGAAGAAAACCGGCGCCGAAACCGGAGCGAGCCGGAGTTCGAATTGCTCGATACCGGCATTTTCGACGACAATCGCTATTTCGATGTGTTTGTGGAGTATGCGAAGGCCGCGCCGGAGGACATACTCCTGCGGATTCAGGTCATCAACCGCGGGCCAGAATCGGCTGAGTTGACGCTGTTGCCCACCTCTGGTTTCGAAATACCTGGTCTTGGGGTCTGGATGTGCGTCGCCCGCGGCTGCGCACCGTCGATGCCATGGCGGGTGTCAGCGCGATTGAGTTTGAACACGAATATTACGGTCGCCGTCGGCTCTTGTGCGAGGGGGAGCCGGACCTGCTATTTACGGAGAACGAAACCAATACACGTCGTCTCTATGGCGATGCCGATGGGGGCGCGCTATGTGAAGGACGGTATCAATGACTATGTCGTGCAGGGTGATAAGTCGGCCGTGAATCCCGGCCGCATCGGATCAAAAGCGGCGGCGCATTATGTCCGCTCCACCCTGCCCGGGCAGACCGTGACCATTCGGTTGCGTTTCACCAACGGGCCGATGAAGGGGGCCTGGATCCGGAGGCGTTCGATGCAGGTGTTCGCGGAACGCATCGCGGAAGCCGATGAGTTCTATGCGGAG
Source organism: uncultured Nitrospiraceae bacterium (assembly GCA_963839785.1). Classification (GTDB taxonomy): domain Bacteria; phylum Nitrospirota; class Nitrospiria; order Nitrospirales; family Nitrospiraceae; genus Nitrospira_A. Next base: position 20,725 of record CAWIWD010000018.1, on the reverse strand, counting down.
CTTGCGCCGGCTGATGTGTCGGACGATGCGCGCATGGTGCAGCGGCAGGCTTTCGCCGGCCTGCTCTGGAGCAAGCAGTTCTATCACTACGATGTGGATCGCTGGCTCAAGGGCGATCCGGCAGGGCCCGAGCCTCCGCAGGAACGACTCCACGGGTAGAAATAGCGACTGGACGCATCTCTACAATGCAGATGTCATTTCCATGCCGGATAAATGGGAGTACCCCTGGTATGCGGCCTGGGATCTGGCCTTTCATTGTCTCCCGCTCGCGCTTGTCGATTCCCGTTTCGCCAAGGACCAGCTCGTCCTCATGCTGCGCGAATGGTACATGCATCCCAACGGGCAGATTCCCGCTTATGAATGGGCGTTGGGAGATGTCAATCCGCCCGTGCATGCCTGGGCGGCCTGGCGCGTCTACAAGATCGAGAAGAAACGCAAAGGTGTGGGGACCGCCTGTTTCTTGAGCGCGTGCTTCCACAAGCTGCTGCTGAACTTTACTTGGTGGGTGAATCGTAAGGACGCCGAAGGAAATAATATTTTTCAGGGCGGCTTTCTCGGGTTGGACAATATCGGCGTCTTTGACCGGAGCAAGCCCCTTGCCGACCGGCGGGCATATCGAGCAGTCCGACGCAACCAGTTGGATGGGAATGTATTGCCTGAATATGTTGTCCATCGCGCTGGAACTGGCGCGCGAAGACCATGCGTATGAGGATGTCGCGAGCAAATTTTTCGAGCATTTCGTCTACATCTGCCGGGCAATGAACAATCATCGGCAACGAGAAGATCGAGCTGTGGAACAAGGAAGACGGGTTTTACTATGACGTGCTGCATCTGCCTGACGGAAAGACATTTCCCATGAGGCTTCGGTCGATGGTGGGGCTGATTCCGCTCTTTGCTGTGGAAACATTAGATTCGGAGTTGATCGATCAGCTGCCGCGCTTCAAGCATCGCATGCAATGGTTCATCGAAAACCGACCCGACTTCAGCCTCCACATCGAAACCGCAATCGCACGACGGAGAGGTGCGCCGCTTTCTGTCGCTCGTCAATCGCGACCGACTCGACCAAGGTGCTGCGCTACATGCTGGATGAAAACGAATTCCTCTCGCCCTACGGCGTGAGGGCGTTGTCTCGCTATCACAAAGACCACCCCTACGTGTTCTCATCGATGGGACTAGACTATCGCGTTGAATATCAGCCGGCGGAATCCAGACCGGCCTCTTCGGGGGCAATTCGAACTGGCGTGGGCCCGTGTGGTTCCCAGTCAACTATCTGCTGATCGAATCGTTGCAGAAGTTTCACTATTTTTTGGGAGACAGTTTACCGTAGAGTACCCAACGGGGTCCGGGAAGAAACTCAATCTGGCCGAAGTGGCGGCCGAATTCTCCCGCCGCCTGACGCATACGTTTCTGCGCGGCCCGGATGGCCGGCGCCCGGTTTATGGGGGAACCGAAAAGTTTCAGCAGGATCCGCATTGGCGAGATCTCGTCCTGTTCTACGAGTATTTCCATGGCGACAACGGCGCGGGGATCGGCGCGGGCCACCAGACGGGCTGGACCGGACTCGTGGCCAAATTGATCCAGCAGTCGGGAGACTAGGCATTGATGGTCGATGCCTGTCCTGCCAGGACCTCAATCGAGCGCTCGGTCTGGAATGGCTGGAGACGAATGGCCGGGGAGGATATGCCTCGGGGACTGTCGCCGGAGCGAATACGCGTCGCTACCATGCATTGCTGTTGGTCGCCAGGCGCCCACCGGTCGATCGCGTCGTGTTGGTCAATCATCTCGAGGAATGGGTGGAGGCGGCCGCGGCGCTCCTTCCCGCTCTCGACGAATCTGTATCGCGGTGCCGTGCATCCCGAAGGCTATCAGCATTGCGAAGGATTTTCTGCGGACCCTTGGCCCACCTGGCGATATGCGGTCCCATGGCATCGCGCTTGAGCGGGAAGTGTTCTGTCCGCATGGTCGCGACATGGTCGTCATACGGTGGAGACTGGTGGATCGGGCGGTTTCGCGGCATCGCCCTCCGAGTGAAGACCGATGATTTCGGGTCGCGACTACCATGGAACTCATCACGAGAATCCGCCGCTCCACAGTCAGGCCTCAGTCGAGGACGGTCAGGTGACCTGGCAGCCGTACGAGGGTATGCCTGCGGTGCATGCCTTTCATAACGGGCAGTATCGACATGGGCCGGATTGGTATCGCGATATTCAGTATCGGATTGAGCGTGAGCGTGGGCTGGATCCGATCGAGGACTGGTGGTCACCGGGCGAATGGCTATTTCTCTTGATCCGGGAACCGTGGCGGAGCTTGCATTTACGACCGAGAGATCTTCCAGTCGTTGATGTTCAGCAGATCGTGGCTCAGGAGCGCCGCCGTCGCGAAGTGATGCAAGAGTGCCATTCCGACGGACGACCCTTGCCCCGCAGGCTCTGGGCGGCGACGGCCGCTTATCTTGTAAACGAGGCGATCGCGCAAACCATCATTGCCGGATATCCTTGGTTTACCGATTGGGGGCGAGATACGTTTATTGCCCTGCCGGGACTCTGCCTAGTGACTGGCCGCTACGACCTGGCTCGGCAGGTGATTGAGGCGTTCGCCTCGCAAGTGTCCCAAGGCATGGTCCCGAATCGATTTCCCGGATGTGGGCGAGCAGCCCGAGTACAACACGGTCGATGCCTCACTATGGTTCATCGATGCTGTGGGTAGGTATTGTCACTATAGCCGGGACCTCGCCGGGGTACGCCAGATAGCCTGGCCGGCGATCAAACAGATTCTGGACGGCTATCGTCGCGGCACCAGATTCGGAATTCGGATGGATGACGATGGGATGATGATGAGCGGACCAGACGGCGCGCAACTCACCTGGATGGATGCCAGGATTGGAGACTGGGTGGTCACTCCACGTCAAGGCAAGCCGGTAGAAATTCAGGCCCTGTGGGTCAGGGCGCTGGCGGTCGCGATGGAATTGGCCACGCAGTTCGGCGAGCCGGACTATGCGGCGGAATGTCTTCGGGATCGTGGACGTGCCATCGAGTCGTTTCGCGCCCGGTTCTGGTACCAGACCGGGGGATATCTGTTTGATGTCGTCGATGGGCAGAGCGGAGATGATGCCTCGCTCCGTCCAAATCAAATCTTTGCGTTGGCCCTGGATGACCAGTTGGTCAGTGCCACTCAGGCGCGACAGGTGTTACAGCTGATCAAGGAGCGACTGCTCACGCCAGTCGGATTGCGCACGCTGGCGCCGGAGGACATCCGATTCTGCGCCATCTATGGGGGAGTGATCGCCGCGCGGGATGGTGCCTATCATCAAGGCACGGTATGGCCCTTTCTTCTCGGTCCGTTCGTAACGGCGTGGGTGAAAACATATGGCGACAGTGCATCGGTACGCGGCGAGGCGCGAACGTTCCTGGAGGGATTGCTCCCTCATCTTGACGAGGCCTGTGTGGGACAGGTCTCGGAGATTTTCGACGGCCAGAGTCCCCACTATGCGCGTGGCTGTTTTGCCCAGGCCTGGTCGGTAGCGGAACCGTTACGGGCATTGATTGAAGACATTGGAGTGGCTCGCGCGCAACTGTCCGCCTAGTAGTGAGTCACTGTGGCGAGAGGTCTCATCCTCGAAAGACAGTGTGCCACGTGATTGTTCGTCAATTCGGACTGCTAGGATCTTTCTTCTTGTCATGCCGCGAAATATTGACAGCAAGAGAAATGATCCGGTAAGGATAAGAGAGATCTCACCACATACCGCCTATGAAATCGGCTTTACTCATATGTCTTGGTCTCCTAGTGACTGGTTGCCAGTCTGCGCAAACGGCCACGTCTCGACCCTTCATGTCGATGTGGGAGCTGTATCGCCACTGCCAGTCCAGCGGCGATGTCGATACGGTGTTGTCGGCGGCCAAGCAATTGCAGCAATCTGCTGGTGAGCATGTCGTCCCTGCTCCGGATGTTCCAAAAAGTTTTGATCGATTCGTGACGAAACAGCCGGTGCGGACGACCGTTGATCCCAAGGCCCTGGCCGCCTCCTGCACTCTACAGGCGGCTCGCACAAGTCTGGGCGCCGGTCGTAAGGAAGAGGCCGAACAACTTCTGCACGCCGTCGTATCAAGTTACCCGGAGAGTGAGTACACCTTCTATAGCGCGCAAGCGAAGGTGTGGATCGAGGAGCTGCACAGCCCTGGCACAGTTCATCCTGTGCTACATCCGATGACGAACCACTAACCGCCTCTTGAGCCGATCGCATATCCTGCATTGCGCATCTCTGTTGCGCCATTTCCTCCATCAGACTCTGCATCGGTCTGCCAATCGCAAGCAGGCCGATGGAGCGATGCCGTGCTCGATGCTATGCACTCCGTGTGTTTTAGCCTGCCTCAAGCAATCGTTATCCGCTGCGGCCCAGTTTACGGCTATTCGCAATCGCATTGCCGCCGTTGACCGAATCCCATTCGCATTACGCAAGTCTTGACAGATCGATTGGGCGACCGTAGGCTCGCACGTCGTCCATGTGGCTGTACGCGTGAAGCGCATCAGGGTAGAACCTAGTCAGACAGCGGATAAGGGAGGGTATGCGATGGTGAGGGCAATGGGATCGTCTGGTCGAGAGCTTGGATGCGTCGGTGTCATCGCGGGGGTTTTGTTGATGGTTGGTGGATGGCCGGCTGTGACGCAGGGGGCTGAGGATTTGCCGAAAGAATCCGTGCTGACGACAACCTTGGCAGGGAAAGCGGTGCAAGCGGCACTTGATCACTGCAAGAAGGATGGCTATCGAGTCAGCGCGTCGGTCGTGGATCGTGCGGGTCTGTTGCGCGCTATGTTGCGGGCAGATGGCTCCGGGCCGCACACTATCGATAGCAGTCGAAAGAAAGCCTATACCGCTGCTAGCTTGCGGCGCCCGACCACTGACTTGGCTGAAATGATCGCCAAGCAGCCTGCGTTACAGGCCTTACGTGAAATGAATGACAGCATACTCATGATCGGTGGCGGACTGCCGATTGAAATTGCGGGTGAGGTGGTCGGCGCAATCGGAGTCGGCGGCGCACCGGGAACTCATCTCGATGATGCCTGTGCCGAGGCCGGACTTGATGCCATCGGCGCGGCCTCGAAGGTGCCCTCCGCCAAGTGATAGCCGCTGCGTGGGCCAGGCTGGTGTCTGATCAGTCTGGTCCTCCTGTCGGCGTGCAACAGTGAACGACCCGGAGCCAGCTCACGTCGAGGTGCCCACTGCCGGGCTCCGTGTAAGCCTCACTCGTATCGCCACCCATCCTTTTCTTGCCCGCTATCGATTAATCCTTGAGGTTGAAGGCCGGGACGGGTGTTCAGGCAAGGCCGAATTATTCCCCGATACGGGCTATGTCGGACGTCGGAATCTCTATCAACAGGCATCTGGTGCCATCATCGTATTGGGCCAGTACGACGCACGGGTGATCGAGCCGAACAGTTGCGCGATTCGATTGGCGGAATTTCAATCCTTGGTCGGTCAGGCTACGTTTCTGGGGGTGTTTGACGTGGATGCGCAAAAGCGGTGGCGCTATCTCCCATCCGCGGAGAGGGAGGAACGGCCGTTTGAAACACGATAGTCCATTGCCGGGAGAGATAATGGTTCACATGGATCCATGAAGGGGAAGACGAGAAGCGATCGTGTCGAAAGACGAATCATCAGTCTGATTGCTGGAAACGACTATCTCTTCAATCGATCTTTAAAAGTCAGTTCTGCTACCGCCGATTTGTCCATCTCACCCTTGCCGAGATCGACCAGTCGGCGGTATTGTTCGTAAGCGGCTGTTGCCAGGGGAAGATCTAGGCCGACCTGTTGCGCCATTGCCAGAGCGATCCCCGAATCTTTCGCTGCATGCGCAGCTGAGAAGTAACAGTCATGAGCGCGCAGTTGCATATCTTCGCCGTCGGTCTCCAGGACTCGGGAATTGGCGCCGGTCTGGGAGAATACTTCGCGCAGCATGGTAAGGTCCAAATCCAGCGCCGATCCCAATCCGAGCCCTTCAGCCAAGGCAGCCGTATTGGCGTTCATCACCATGTTAACCAGAGCCTTGACCTTGGCTGCTTGGCCGGCCGGTCCGACATAGCGCAGGTGCGCGCTCAGCCCTTGGAGCAGTGGCCTCGCCCGCTCGAACACCTCAGGTCTTCCGGCACACATCATATACAACGTTCCCTGGCGCGCTTGGGTGATGCTGCTGGCCATGCAGGCTTCAAGGCATTGTCCGCCTGCCAGCTCAACCGCGGTTTGGATCTCGATGTGAATGTTTGGAGAAAGAGTGGCGCAATTTATAAATAGGCGGTTTGCGGCTTGACGTAACAGACTGTCCGGTCCCTCAGTGGAGTAAATTTGGCGCATGGCCCCATCATCCGTCACCACCGTCATCACCGTATCGGCGAGCCCTGCAAGGCGGGCTGGTGTGCAGGCTGCTTCGCAATGGAGTTCCTTCGCCAAGCCCTCGGCGCGTTGAGGGTCGGCATCGTAGACAGCCACGATGGGATACTGGAGCTCATGGAGCCTCCTGGCCATATTAGCCCCCATACGCCCCACTCCCACGACTCCGATACGATAGCCTGATTTTGTCATCTGCAATCTCCCGGGAAATGGTACGCTCTGAGGGGGAAACGCAGTGTAGCACAGTCCTCCTTGAAGGAAGACCATGTGGCGGTCGGCGTAGAGACTGCTGGCTCTTAGCAGCGCTGGCTGCCAGATCGACAGAGTGAGAGGCCGCCATGCAGCAAAGCATCATTGGGTTTCATCAGGATGAAGAGGGTCACTGGGTGGCCGATTTACGTTGTGGCCATGGGCAGCACGTACGGCATCAGCCGCCAATGGTCAGTCGGCCGTGGGTACTAACGGAAGAGGGACGACAGGCCTTTCTGGGCACGCAGCTGAATTGCAAGAAGTGTGAGGAAGAGAGTTAGCCGGAGAGAGCAGGGCGCCACGGCTTCGTCGGGAGCCTTGGCGCCGCCGATGAGGATGATGCAATGGGACGATTCGGAAAGACAGTTTGTGGAACGGAGAATGTCACTAGGACCAAATCCACTCGAACATTGATGCCAACCATCCCGTCATGTTCGAAAACCAGGACTCGTTTCGTGGCGCCGGCGAAGTGCCGGTCGTAGGCGACGCTGCGGTGGCGCTCACGGTTTCCGTCTTTGCGAGAATGTTCGATGGGCTCGGCGGAGTAGCGGCCGCCGTCGCCAGAGGCGCCGGTGCTGCTGCTGAATTCGCATCGATGGTTGAAGGAGCCTCCAGTTGAGAGGGCGCCGGCGCGGGGAATAAAATCGATGGCGCGCCGTCCGGCTGAGGCGATTGTGGAGTAATGACGGCAACCATGTGTGGCTCCGGTGGGAGACCATCCACGTTGGTCACGTGGGCATCCGGCATGGTTGCCAACTCTCGTTCATGCCGTGCGGTGAGCGCTTCCAACTTCTTTTCGTACTGTTTCGTTTCAGCGATTTCTTTCACCATCGCGTGATGCCGAGCGCGTAGTGCGGCGATGTTGTGCTCGAGGGCCGCTAATTTGGCTTGATTGTTTTTCCGGATCTGATCGAACGAGCTTTTGATCTTCTGCAATTCGCCCTTCAGATCGCTTAACGTTCGTTCATCCCGTTGGTTGGCCGCGTGTGTCGCATCTCGTTGCTCTTCCAGGGCTTGCAGTTCAGCCTGAGCTTGAGCGAGTTCATTCGTCCTCGCACTTGCCTCCTGTCTGGCAGTTTCGTAGGTCGCTTGTGAGACACAGCCTCCCATCGACAGGATTGCGCTTCCCACCATCCAACAGAGGGAAACGCAGCGGATGGTCCGTGAGCTAACGATGGTGAATCTTCGGCGTGGGGTGATCAATTGCATGGGACATTCCTCACAGGTACGTGCAAGACCAGAGTTGCATAGGTAGTCCGCTTGTGCGGAGCTGTGTATTCCAGATTAATTTTTCAGAAAAGTGAGGAAACGGCAAAAGATTTCGGGAAAGTTGCAGGAGGCTGCCGAGAGAAGAGGGCAGGCTGGACTGCGCGATGTCGAATTATTGGATGATCATGCGGTCTGCAGGGCAAGGCGTCTGCATATCGAGTCCGGCGTGATACCAGGGGTGGAGTATGGGTCCGCTGTAGCCATAGCCCCCGTGAACGGGATCGGTGGAGAGAAGTAAGGGCGTATCCAGATCCAGAACATCGAATCCCCCTTGTCCCAGCACCAGGCTGAAAGAGCAGCCCATTGCGATGCGAGTTTCCACCATGCCCCCAATCATAAGCCTCAGCCCGACGGAGCGGACGAATCGCGCGATCCGGAGCGCTTCCACCACGCCGGTCTTCATGATCTTGATGTTGATGTAGTCGGCGGCCTGCAGCTGGACGACCCGGCGCGCATCGTCTAATGACCGGACCGACTCATCAGCCGCGACGGGAACACCCGTCAGGTGACGAATCGCCTGAAGCCCTTCCAGATCTTCGCGGATGAGTGGTTGTTCGAGAAGCACCAAATGGCCCCCAAACTTTTTCACGCCGCTGACAAAGAGGAGGCAGTCTTCTCGAGAGAAGCCCTGATTGCCATCGCCGATGAAACCAATGTTCGGCAATGCATCGTGCACGGCCTCTAACCGTCGAATATCCTCTTCGACGTTGGTTCCCACTTTCATCTTAAAGAGTCGAAATCCCCTGGCATACCAGCCGCGAGCGAGCTCCAGAGTTTTCTCCAGTTCGCAGATAGGAATGGTGATGTCGGTCTCCCGATCACGGACATCCGCCGATCCCCAGAGTTGCCAGAGAGGGACTCCCAACGACCGAGCATAGGCATCGAGTATGGCTGTTTCCAAGCCGCAACGAGCGGCAGGATAGAGGATGGCCTGTGCCTGAAGTGTGTCCGCGATGGATTGGTAGCCGGCGACGGATTGTCCGATCAAGGGTGTGGCAAGAACAGTGGCGGTATCGAAGCAGGAGGCGCGATCCTCACCACTGATTTCGGGAAAAGGCGCAGCTTCTCCGTATCCGCAAGTCCCATCGCGCAACGTGACACGTATAAACAGGTTCTGTGCCGTCACTCTTGCGCCGGTGGCGACGACGAATGGATCGGTAATCGGGACATCGATCGGCCAGATCTCAATACGCTGTATGATGTCGGACTTCACAGAGTTTGTTGTCGGGGATTGATCACTCAGCCGTAGCGGTCGTTTTTCCAGGGGAAGGCGCTATTGGAGTAACCACGCACCTCCCAGAAGCCTTTCTCGTCTCGCTCTGAAAAGGTAATCTCCTTGATCCACTTGGCGCCTTTCCACGCGTAGCGTTTGGGGATGATCATGCGGACCGGGCCGCCGTGTTCTTTGGTGAGCGGACGGCCATTCCATTTATAGGTGAGGAGCACATCCCCGTCGTTACAGGCCTCGAGCGGCAGGTTGGTTGTGTAATCGTCATAAGATTTGAACAGCACAAACTTGGCTGGAGGAAGCGGTTGAACGACCGCCATTAGGTCCTTGAAACTCACCCCTTCCCATTGATTATCGTAACGGCTCCAGGATGTCACGCAATGAAAATCGGAAACGTCTTTGAATTGAGGCTGCGCGAGAAAATCCGTCCAGCTCCAAGTCACGGGAGTCGTCACCGCGCCGCCGATCGTCAGCGACCAATCGGAGAGCGGAATATCGGGTTTTTGCCCGAGGTCCAGAACCGGCCAGGTTTCCACCAGATGCTGACCGGGAGGAAGCCGCTCATCTCCCTCGTAGAATACTTCGCGCTCTTCTCCACCGCGTCGAGCCTTCGCCCAATTTTCCTTAGTCTTTGTCAAACGATCATTTTGATCCATGCCCGGCCTCCCTCATGACAGAGTAGGACAAGATGACGGGATCTTACAAGGATGTTGTGAGAGGCGTAGGAATTGAAGGGACGGAAAATGTCGGCAGTAATACGATGAGGCCAGTCAGTGCTCAGCGTGGGATAGTTAAACCCTGGAAGCGGAGGAGTCGAAAATTTCTGGTGAGAGTGAACAGGAAACGCGGGACACATCCTGGCGTCAGACGCCCAGTGATTCGCCGGCACGAGTTATGATCGGACGTGAAGTCTGGTCTCTCGCTCGCACCAACGTTGCGGGCGCATGAGCGTGCCCAACGCTGCAATAGCGCAGATAGTCGCTAACAACAGGAAGCTGGCAATGAGAAAAAATCCACCTTTCATATCCTGCATCGAGAGAGGCCCCATGATTTCACCCCCCAATGACCTAATTGTACCACTTCAATCAGTTTGCCAACCGCAGCCGCAACGCCATGATTCTTCTGGTGATTTTTTTCGCAGGCGAGACGAGCATTGTGGACAGGGTCGCATCCATACATGGGAGGTGGTATCGCACATCAATTGTGAGGCTTGGACCAGGTGAGGGATTGTTTGAATTGTGGGCATAGCAACGTCTAGAAGTTCAACTAATGCGTCCATTCAGAGATTACCTCCACTGAGGTCCGCGCTTCAATAGATCTTTCGGAGGGACGAGCCGAGTTCTTAAATATTTTAGTCGGGAATGCGCTGAGCGTTTGCCGCCAAAGTGGCCTGCGTACCCAATTGAGAAGGACAGACGCTAGATCTTTTGTTCTTTCCATCGCGTTGTGTGATGCAAACAGCCACCTCTTTCTGTAAGCTCTGGGTTCCTCGCTCGATCAAAGCACGAGCGTCTTCACCTGTGATCAAGAGTATGACGCCTCTGTGAGGGAGACATGATGCCACCGATTCAGGATGCAATGAGCGCTTCACTGGAACCGTCCGGATCTCAGAAAAAGAGCGGCATGGGAAAACTGCTACTGGGGCTGTCAATCGGTCTCGGAATTGCGGCATTCTTTTATTTTGACCTCAGCCATTTCTTGACTCTGGAAGGCCTGAAGTCGAATCGGGATCAGTTGCTCGCGTTCGCAGACGGACATTATTTCACCGCGGTGGTTATTTTTATCATCGCATATTGCGTGATCGTCGGGTTGTCATTGCCCGGTGGGGCCATCATGACACTGGCGGGAGGATTTCTGTTCGGCAGCGTGTTGGGAACACTCTATGTGAACGTCGGAGCGACGGTGGGAGCGACGTTGGCCTTTCTGGTGGCTCGGTATCTTCTGCGAGACTGGGTCGAACAGAAATTCGGGAGCCGCCTGGGTCCCCTTCAGGAAGGTTTTGCCAAGAACGCATTCAGTTACCTCATGACCTTGCGCCTAATTCCTCTGTTTCCGTTTTTCCTGGTGAATATGGTGTCAGGATTGACGAGGATCAACATTGGATCCTACATGGCGGCGACATCGCTGGGGATCATTCCCGGTAGTTTTGTGTTTGCCTACGCGGGGCGTCAACTTGGTACGATCGACTCGCTCAAGGAAATTGCTTCGCCGAACGTGTTGATCGCCTTTACATTGCTAGGGCTCTTGGCACTGGTGCCCATCCTTTATAGGAAATTTGCCGGCAGGCAGGTGTAAGCCGCAGGTTGCCTCTGAAGATCGAAACGGAACCACGCCGAGGTAGCGAAAAGGCTCACTCACCAGAGGAAGTACATGTCCCAGATGAATGCCAAGGGAGAGAGCCTCGTACTGCCGAATGACGAGCACAATCAGCAGTTGGTTGACAATGTGCATCCTTCGAATTGGGTGAATCCAGAGGCTGACGGCCGCTACAACATGGTTGTGATCGGGGCCGGTACGGCAGGACTGATCACGGCGGTCATTGCGGCCAGCGTAGGCGCAAAGGTCGCGCTGATCGAACGTCATCTGATGGGAGGAGATTGCCTCAATGTGGGTTGCGTGCCATCCAAGGGCATCATCCGTGCGGCCAATGCATGGGCGGATATTCGGCATGCCGCGGAATTCGGCCTGCACATCCCGCCGGGGGTGAGATATGACTTCGGCGAGGCCATGGCTCGCATGAGAAAGCTGCGCGCCAGGATCAGCCGGAACGATTCCGCCCACCGCTACAAGTCTCTGGGCGTCGATGTCTACATTGGTCAAGCGCGATTCGCGGAACAGAATACCGTGCTGGTGAAGGGCCTGCCGGGGATCGGAAGCTGGCGTTCGTGAAGGCGTCGATCTGTACAGGCGCCAGGGCCGCGGCTCCCTCCATCCCAGGGCTAGAAGAAGCCGGTTTCCTCACGAACGAAACGGTGTTCTCGTTGACGGAACGGCCGTCGCGTATCGCGGTTATCGGTGCGGGACCGGTCGGATGTGAATTGGCCCAGGCGTTTGCCCGTTTCGGAAGCCAGGTGTACCTCATCGAGGCGATGCACGGCATTATGCCTAACGAAGATCGGGATGCGGCCGAGATCGTCCGACAATCCATGGGCCGAGACGGTGTCACGTTGCTGTGCTGCGGGAAGAAGTTGACGATCACGAAAGCGGCAGATGGCAAGCGCCTGGCACTTGATTCTCACGGGCAGCGGTATGACGTAACCGTTGACGAAATTCTGGTGGGTGTCGGACGAACGCCGAACGTCCAAGGGCTTGGCCTGGAAGCCGTCGGGGTTGAATATGACAATTTCGGCGTGACAGTCAATCATCGGCTCCAGACGACGAACCCGCGCATCTATGCCGCCGGCGACATCTGTTCGCGATACAAGTTTACTCATGCCGCGGATGCCATGGCGCAGATTGTCATTCAAAATGCCCTCTTCCCGCATCCCTTTGGACTGGGATATGCGAGCATGGAATCTTTGATCATGCCCTGGTGTACGTTCACGAAACCGGAAATCGCCCATGTCGGTCTGTACGAAGCAGAGGCCACGAAGAAGGGGCTGGAGGTGGAGACCTATACGTACAAACTGAACGAAGTGGACCGAGCCATCCTTGACGGTGAAGAGGAAGGGTTTGCTCGGATCCATGTTCAGAAGGGGACCGATAAGATGCTCGGAGCTACGATTGTAGCCTCACATGCGGGCGACATGATCAATGAATTCTCGGTTCTCATGAAGGCCGGAGCTGGCGTCAAAATTATTGCCTCGACTATTCATCCCTATCCCACCCAGGCCGAGGTCAATAAAAAAGCCGTTAATCTTTGGCGCAAGGCGCATTTCACGATACGGACCAAAACATTCTTAACCAGGCTCTTTGCCTGGATGAGACGGTGAAAGGCAAGATGTCGCGTCCATGGCGTCTCCTCCTCGCGCTACTGTTCAGCACTGCGGCCATGGGACTGGGACAAGCACCCGCGCTGTTGGAGGTCGGAAAATTCTCCGCCGCAATTGAGGGGAGCACGTTACCGGATGGGTGGAAGCCGCTGACCTTTCAGAAGGTTGAGCGACACACACACTATGAGATGGTGAAAGACGGCCCAACGCTCGTGGTCAAAGCCATCAGCGAGGCATCCGCCTCAGGGCTGACCAAGGCGGTGATGATTGATCCGCGTGAATACCCCATCGTGCGCTGGCGGTGGAAAGTGGAGAATCTGCTTCAGAAGAGCGATGTGAACCGCCGAGACGGCGACGACTATCCCGCACGGATCTACATTACCTTCGCCTATGAGTCGGACAAGGTAAGTTTTGGGAGAAAATTGAAGTACAAAGCCGGACAGGCGCTGTTCGGCGACATCCCCATCGGCACGCTCAATTACATATGGGACGGCAAGACTCCGATGGGCACGATCGTAGACAATGCCTTCACTGATTTTGCCAAGATGATTGTGGTGCAGAGCGGGGCGCAGCGAATCGGTTCCTGGGTGGAAGAAGAGCGCAATGTCTATCAGGATTATAAGCTGGCCTTTGGAGAGCAACCGCCTGCGATCAATGGTGTTGCGATTATGACCGACACGGACAACACGAAGGAGCGGGCCGTGGCCTATTACGGCGATATTGTTTTCGCGCGGGCACCGAGGTGAGGGGTGATGGCCGACTGAAAGTAGGCGGAAGGACCAGCCTATGCAGGGCCAGCCCCTCTTGGAAACCAACGCATTGAGGTAGGTGTGCAGAGTTAGGGGGGTTACTGAACTGAATTGGCGAAGCCACCGTGGGTAATTTCAGCCCGAATGGTATCGCCCACCTTCTTGCTGCCTCGCAGATGTTTGGTGCCCTGCCCGACATGCATCTTCATTTGGTTTCCCTCAAAATCTTCGACCAGGTAAGTCTGCCCCTGGATACTCTTGACGGTGCCGCCGACTGTTTTCCATGCCATCCCAGGCTTGGAATCCTGCTGGCCTGGCTTGGCAACAGGAACTGATTCTGGAGCAGATCCCAGCAAGGAAGCGGCCGCTGCGGCCGAGGTTGTGGTGGCATGTTTTGTGTGCTTGCCGGTCTTCTCTTTTGCCGATGCAGGAGCGGCTATCAGGGTGACGGCTGCGAAGGTAGCGGCGGCCATCATGAGCATTGAGTGCTGGGCTTGCGCGTTCATAACGATCCTCCTTGCAATGGATACGGCTGGGTATCGGTGAATAGTCATCAGCAAGCCGTATGCCTGAGACACGGGTCTTGAAGGTGCATAATCGATTGGATTTGTGTCGATTGCGTCGCGTTGGGTTGAACGGGAGCGACGAAAAAAGGGAAAAAATGACAAGCGCCGTTCAAATCTGCTCACTCGTGTCAGGGGATTAGCGATGATGTCGAACAGCTCCTCACGCTATCTCCGATCGAGTCAAGCCAGTCTGGTGCCCGTGTTTTTCGTCATCCTGCAGGTGAATCAAGCTATGAGACTATTGCTAAAGTACTGCTCCATCTTCCTTGCGCTTCCGTTGTCCGAAGGCATCGCCTACAAGCGCGATGTTTAGCAGCATTGTTCTTTCTGGAATAGGCCACGCAGGGTGTTCGATGTGATTCCCAATCCATCAGGATGCCCTATCTTCAAAAGGGTAAGCCTGAATTGGCCCGTTCCATCCTGCTAGAATGCCGGCATGGATTTAATTACGACCCACCTGAATGCGGACTTTGACGGCTTAGCCTCAATGGTCGCCGCCCGGAAGTTGTATCCCGGAGCGGTGCTGGCATTTCCTGGCGGTGCGCAGGAGGCGGTGCGAAATTTTCTTGCCGCACATGAGGTGAATATCAGCCGCCTCAAAGACGTCGCTCTCGATCAGGTGCGGCGGTTGATACTGGTGGATGTTGAAGAGCCGGATCGTCTTGGCCCATTAAAAATTCTCAGTTCGCGGGCGGACGTAGAGGTACATATTTACGATCATCATGGAGTGATTGAGTCTGCTGAGGGATCAACGCTCACCACTATGGCCCCTGGTCACGCAGCGGGACGTGCAAGCGGTCGGCGCCACAACGACCCTGCTCATCGAGAGATTGAAAGAGCAGAACATAGCCGTCACGGCTTCTGAAGCCACAATCCTAGCGCTCGGTCTGTACGAAGAAACGGGCTCATTTACCTATCCATCGACGACCCCGCGCGATCTGGAGGCTGCGGTGTTTATGTTACGTGCGGGCGCCGATTTGAATGTCGTGGCGGAGACGCTGCGACATCCTCTGGACCCCGAGCTGATCGCGCTGCTGAATGACCTACTGCAATCAGGGAAGATCTATCATCTAGAGGGCCGCAAAATTCTTCATGGCGTCCAGCACGTATGACCTCTATCGAGGTGATTTGGCTGAAGCCGTTCAGCGTTTGGCAGAGTTGGAGGGCCTCGACGCGGTCATCGCCGCCATTGCACTGGATGAAAAGGTTGAAATTATCGGGCGGAGCCGGCGGCCGGAAATCGATGTCGCGTGGATCGCACGCGAATTCGGCGGAGGCGGCCATCGCCGTGGCCGCAGCTGCCAGCGTCAAAGGCCGGACGCTGGTGGAAGTTCGGGAACAACTGAACAGTCTGCTGATCCAGCGATACCGGCCCGCATTGTCGGCCCGGGAGATCATGACGACGCCGGTGAAATCGATTGCCGGGGACGCGACGATTTCTGAAGCGGAGCGGACTATGACGACATACGGAGTGAACGTCTTGCCCGTTTGGACAAGCAGGAACGGTATGTCGGAATCATTTCGCGTGAGATCGTTCAGAAAGCGCTGTTCCATCGATTGGGAGATCAGCCGATCGGAGACTTCGCCCGGAGCGACCAGTATCATGCCGCATCCTGATACGTCGTTTCATGATATCGAAGAGCGGATGATCGAATCGAATCAACGTTTTGTTCCCGTACTGTTGGACGAAAAAGCGGTGGGTGTGATCACGCGGACGGATGTGCTCCGCAGCCTCCACGACGATGTGCTCGCCAATGCTCGCGCCATGCCGAAATCACTGATGGGGTTAGAGGCCTTAGGTAGGGTTCGGCGACGCGATGTCGCCGGTCTGCTGCGTGACCGGCTACCTCCTGCCATGGTGCATGTGTTGCGAACCGCCGGGGAGTTGGCGGAGCGACTTGGGTTGTTCGGCCTACGTCGTGGGAGGGTTTGTGAGGGACCTGCTCCTCGACCTCGACAACCTCGACGTTGACCTCGTGGTCGAAGGCGACGGGATCGCATTTGCCCATGCCTTGGCCAGGGATAACGGGGGGCATGTCACTGTTCACAAGCGTTTTGGAACAGCGATGGTGCTCTTTCCAGACGGATTCAAGCTGGACGTGGCGACGGCCCGCACAGAGTACTATGAGTATCCGACCGCCTTGCCGACGGTCGAGCAGAGTTCCATCAAGAAGGACCTCTACCGCAGGGATTTTACCATCAATACGCTGGCTGTCAGACTGAATCCTCTCGTATTCGGTCAGCTCCTCGACTTCTATGGAGGCCAGCGTGATCTTAAGGAGCGCATGATCCGAGTGCTCCACAGCTTGAGTTTCGTAGAGGATCCGACGCGAGTCTTTCGCGCGATTCGCTTCGAGCTGCGTTTCGGTTTTCGTTTCGGCAAGGAGACGTTGGCCTTGATCAAGGGCGCGGTCAAAATGGAATTGTTCCATCGACTCTCCGGCCAGCGATTGTTGGATGAACTACGCTGTGTGTTTTCCGAGAGAACGGCTCGACATGCTGTTCGCCGATTGGCGGATCTCGATCTCTTGCGGTTCATTCACTCGAAGCTGATCTGGTCGAACCGTCTGGACCGACGCTTGATGGAGGTAGAGGAGGCGTTGGATTGGTACAGGCTCTCTTGTCTTGATCGAGCATTGAGCCGGTGGCTTGTTTATGCCATGGCATTGGTCGAGGTGTTGCCGGAGCCCGCCGTCCAGGATTTGCTCGCGCGGTTTCCAGTCGCAGAAAGGGAGCGCCGGGCGATCACCGCCGCACGGTTCACCACGCGGCATGTTTGCCGAGAGCTGAGCCGACGTTCGCCTCTTCGCCCGTCCGAGACGGTTCGATTGCTCGCCGGCTTGTCTGACGAAGTCCTCGTCTTTCTACTAGCCAAGAATGCATCCGAGTCAGCCAAGCGCCAAATCGTCGCCTACCTCACGACCTATCGAACCATCAAACCTGCGCTGACAGGGACCGAGCTGAAAATACTGGGTGTGCCCCCAGGCCCGCAGTACAGCAAAATCCTGGCGCGGTTGACCCAGGCACGGTTGGATGGCGAAGTGACGAGTGAGACGGAGGAACGAGAGCTGGTTAAACAAATCGTAGATCGGGACTGCGAAGGATCGTAGGTCTCGCTTCTCTTGCAAGATGAATGCTGAGACCGGGTCAGTCACGCCGGATGGAGGATGTGCGGTGGTCATCGGGAGGAGCGATTTCCCGGTTACATCGCTGGAGGATCAGGCTAACGGCTCGACTGGCTCGAGTTCGTCTAGTATCTCGACGGAACGAGCGTCTTTCCCCATCGCGGCGGTGATACCGTCATAGACGAGGCGAGCCGCGTCCGACCATTTGGGATTAAATGGGCGACCGGTAAAAGCAGCCTCGGCCGCTTTTTTCTCATCGTGGGTAATCTGTCGAGGAGTTAGGGTGCTGTCCATAAGAATAAGAATAGATCGCTTCAGTGCATTGTCAAGGACCCTAGAAAGCGAGATGATCGATTTCCCTGAAGAAACGCCCTCACGTCTGATGCTGCACGTGGTGGCAGGCGGTCCAGTTAAGCGAAGCTCCACCGCAAAAGCTCCGCGGCCTTGTCCAAAAACTGACGACGAATGAGAGGTCGTCGCCGGACACAATTGCGTCGTGAGTGAGCGGTCCTCAGCGATCATTGTTGTGAGTGTGGCATATCCTCCGGTTGTCTGGCAATCCGCCATAAGCAAAATCGGTTGTCGATCGGCTTTCACGTATCAGCGCGCCATCGATTCCGCTGGCTAGGATGATAACGGCGTGGGCGCCTATCGTCACAGGCCGAATTGCAGTCGGCTTCCTGCCGGTATGGCGACCACGGTCCACAAAGGAAGCGCACGGCCGTTGCGGTTGAGGAACGGTTCGCGCCGGTAATGGCAACGACACCGCCTGTTCGAAAAACAGTTCCGGTCCTCCGGTTCGTAAGCTCCAATCCAGCGCATTGGCAGGGTTGCCGAGTAAACGATTCCCGGCCACGAGGGCCCAGCGATCCATCGCACCGCTGACCCAGACGCCAAAGCGTTGATAGCCGTCGCGACCCAAGTCCTAGATCGTCGTCAACAGACTGGGGTAATGAACCTGAATGTATGGCGGATTAGATGGCCTGGTCCAATCGCACCATAACAGTCCTCCCATCATCATCAAACATGGTCCGCAACGCATGCGCCAGTCGCAGGGAGTCCGGAGTGTCGCCGTGTACGCGGAGGGTGTCGATGCGAAGATGCAGTAACGTGCCATCGATGGCTGGGATCGTTCCGTCGTGAATCAGTGAGTGTGCCCGGGAGACGACCGTCGATTCGTCATGAATCAGGGCGCCCTTCCTGATCGCGCGGGACCAGATGAGCGTCGGCATTATAGGCGCGGTCGGCAAATCCCTCGGCTGCGACAGTCAGGCCTCGGGCTTCACCGGCAGAGAGAAGTTCGGATCCGGCTAATCCGACTAGGATCAACCTGCGATCGATCTGTTCTACGCTTGCAGCAACGGCGTCGGCAATGGTGCGGTCGCGCGCGGCCATATTGTAGAGCGCCCCCTGTGGCTTGACATGTGTGAGTCGAAGGCCCTCGGCCTGACAGATAGCCATTAACTCACTGACCTGTGACAGAATCAGCTCTCGCACACATTCCTGGGACAACCGCAGTTCCTGACGGCCACGCATGTCTCGGTCCGGCAGTCCGGGGTGCGCGCCGATCGCCAAGTCATGTTGCTGCGCGAGTTGTACGGTACGCCGTATCAGTGAGCCATCCCCTGCATGCGCGCCGCAGGCGATATTCACAGATGTCACGTACGCCATGAGGCGCGCCGCTACATCCAGCTGCTCCGGCGTGGTCGCTTCTCCAAGATCGCAATTCAGGTCGATGGAACGTGGGTAGTTCATGTGTGGTCCGGTGAAAGGTTTCGAAAGCTCTCTATGTCGGGAGGAGAAACGTGCGCCTGGTTTTAAGTTGCGACCAGAAATGGCGTCCAGCGGCAAGTCATAGGGCGCCGGATGGAGAAGGACGGAATTGATGGCCGCATCCACGAGTCCCAGTCACGCGATGGTTCTCACCAAGGACTGTGGTGGTGCTGCGCAAGGCTACGGGGGAGAAATGACCCTGTCAAGATGGAGGCCGCAAAGCGGACATGGTATAGTCCCCTCCACTATGCCTCGAGTGGATTATTATCGTGTCCTCGGTGTTGCGCGTGACGTCACCGACGACGACATCAAAAAAGCCTACCGGAAACTCGTTTTCCAGCATCATCCCGACCGTAATCCGCACAACACCAAGGCAGAAGAAAAAATCCGGGAGATCAACTCGGCTTACGAGGTCTTGGGTGATTCGGAAAGCCGGCGCACGTATGACCGGTTGCACTGGGGCGAGGAGCCGAGAAACGAAGCTGTCGACCCATCTTTCTTCCTCGATGAGATGGAGAAGAAGCTCTTCGATGAAGGACGCAAAGAGGTCTTTGCCGTACTCATGACGATGCTGCCGAGAGTGAAAGCAGAACTCGCGACGGTCCGTGAACGTACCGTTGCGCATCAAGGGTATGACTCGTTCAAAGTCCCCATCGTGGAGGAGCGCGCGGCTGAGGTGATGGATGATTTCGTCACCTCTGAGATGGAAACGCGCAAGCAGCGTCTGCTCGAAGTGGCGATTCAGATGATGGTGTCGCAGTCTGTGGTGGCGCGAGGAGATGAGGGCGGCATTCGAGCGCTTCGAGGCCAACTGGAGGAGGCGTTTCGAAAAGGCCGAATCAAAGGTTTCATCGTTGCGTTGGAGCTGCTGTACGAACGGCGCTAATCGGTGAGGGTGTAGATTGAGGCGCGACCGGGTCAATGAATGCCCGCTCACCCGTTAGGCGTCACGAATGCGCGAGAGGGCCGGCCACGAATCGCCCGCGTTGCATCACTCCCGCGATGAATTCTCTTCTTAGTAGCCGCCCGATATTCCTGAGCGGATTTCCTTCCACAAATAATAAATCGGCCTGCTTTCCCGGTGCGATTGTTCCGATCTCCTGATCGAGGCCCAGCAACCGTGCGGCGGCCGAAGTGGTTGTCATGATCGCCTCCATCGGCGTCATCCCCAATGCAACCATCCGTTCCAATTCCTGCGCATTCTCCCCGTGGTGGTTGAACGGAGTACCCGCATCCGTGCCGAGCGCAACAGGGACGCCTCGTCGCACGGCAGCGCGGAAGCTTTTTTCATGCCGATTCACCATGCTCCTGGCTTTGCTGCGAGCGCTGTCGGGAATGCCGCAGCCGACGGGACAGGCCGCGGTGGTGGCCAGAGCGGACAATGTGGGGACCATGAAGACGCCGCGTTGCGTCATCATGTCTGCTGCCTCGTCGTCCATGAGCGTGGCATGT
>CAWIWD010000017.1:0-8637 GCA_963839785.1 uncultured Nitrospiraceae bacterium | reverse complement strand
ATCGATCAGTTTTTGCGCCTCTTCCTGCGTGAGATGCTTCAGCGCATCCGACACTTTCATCGCTCGTTTCTTTTTTTTCCCTTGAAACATGCCGCCCAGCATGTCGCGTAGATTCCCTTCAAGGTCCTCCATGCCACCTGCATTGGAAATGACGCCGAGAGGCAACGTCCGCTCCTTGACCTCTACCTCGACCGATCGCTGATCCAACTTTCCTTCGCGCAACTGTAGCCGGAGTTTCGATCGGGTCGCGTCCAGCGATTCCGCCGCCTCCGAATGTTCCGCTCCCTGGCTCGAGTGATCGAATCCCGGGGGAACGGGTCGTGGAGCGCCAGGCAATAGAAGATCGAGAATGCGCTCTTCCCCAAGCCGCGCGGCTTTCTCTTGGACATCTTCCAGATGTTTCGTCTTGACCAAATTGATCGCCAGCTCAGTGAGATCCCGAATAATCGACTCGACATCCCGCCCGACATACCCGACTTCCGTAAACTTGGACGCCTCCACCTTGATGAACGGCGCTTCAGCAAGTTTCGCCAAACGTCTGGCTATTTCGGTTTTCCCCACGCCGGTCGGCCCGATCATGATGATATTCTTCGGCATGACTTCGTCACGCAGTTCGGGAGTCAACTGTTGTCGACGCCAGCGATTTCGAAGTGCGATGGCTACCATGCGCTTGGCATCGTGTTGCCCGATGACATATCGATCTAACGCCTCGACGATCTGCCGGGGCGTGAGGCTATTCACATTCACAGGATGAGACATGGATTCAGTGGTCATGGTAAGTCAATCCTACTGGGAGAGCGATTCGATCACAATCTGTTGATTCGTATAAATGTCGATTCCACCGGCAATCATCAGTGATTCGCGAACGATCTGCTCCGCCACCAATTCAGAATGCGCCAACAATGCGCGGGCGGCGGCTAACGCATAGGGGCCGCCTGACCCGATCGCCAGAATGCCGTCTTCCGGCTCGACCACATCGCCGGTTCCCGAAATGATGAACGAGTGAGTGGATCGGCCACTGCCAGCAATGCCTCAAGGCGCCTCAAGACGCGATCAGTCCGCCAGTCTTTCGCCAGTTCCACAGCGGCCCTGGTGAGATTCCCCCGATACTCCGCTAATTTAGACTCAAACTTTTCAAAAAGCGTGAAGGCATCGGCGGTCGCGCCGGCAAAGCCTGCCAAGACCGCATCGCCATGCATGCGCCGCATTTTCCTGGCGTTGTGTTTCATCACCGTCGTACCGACCGTGACCTGGCCGTCGCACCCCATCGTGACCTGGCCCCCTCGTCTCACACACAGCACGGTCGTGGATCGAATAATCATCGCAAGCCCTTCTGCTTCATAACCTCAGGCGTTTCCGTTGCACCCACGGCGCGCGGATGGGCGCGATCGTACACCGAAAGTAATTGATCCGTCGCCAAATGGGTGTACTTTTGCGTGGTGCTCAACGAGACATGCCCCAACATGTCCTGAATGGCGCGCAAATCAGCCCCTTCGTCCAGAAGGTGCGTGGCGAACGAATGCCGCAACGTATGCGGGCTAATCGTTCCTCCGGTGAGCTGACGCGAATATTTGGCCACGATGCGGGCAATGGTCCTCGTGGTCAATCGACCTCCACGGCTGTTGCGGAACACGGGCACTGCCGCTGACGATTGCCGCGAAGCCTGCCCCGTCGCCGTCGGCACCTGGGCATGGTAGGCAGCGATGGCCTCCAGCGCGATGCTACTCAGAGGAATGATGCGTTCTTTTCCCCCTTTCCCACGGACTCGCACCACTCCTTCGCTTCGGCTGATATCATCCCAGTTCATGCCGACTACTTCACTGACCCGAGTTCCAGTCGAATACAGCGTTTCCAATATGGCGCGATCACGCAAGGCGTCCCGTGTCTGGTCGCCCGGGAATTCCATCAACGCGCCGGCATCGTCCTTGGTGAGAACGCGGGGGAGGTGTTTGGGAAGTTTCGGCGCCCGCACATCCTCCGCCGGGTTTACCTTCAACTGCCCAACACGTACCAAATAACGAAATAAACTGCGGAGACAAGCCAGCTTCCTCGCCAGTGAAGATTTCTTTTCTCCGATGCGATCACGCGCAGCGAGAAAATCGCGTATCAAGGCCGGCTCTATCGATTTGGGATTCACTGGCCCGCACCGATGCCTTGCGTCCTGCGCAAAGACCTGGAACTGCGCCAAGTCGGATGCATAGGCACGAATGGTTTGGGGAGAGGCGCCCTGTTGGACGGTTAAGGCGGCTAGGAAAGCCCGGATTGCGCGATCCATGCGTCAAAATCCTCAAGCGCTCGTTGTTGGATGAGACGACGCTTCTGCTCTTTGTCGCGCGTCTTGACGGGGACAGGAGGAAATAAGCCGAAATTCGTATTCATCGGCTGAAAATGCGCGGGGTCGCTCTTGGTAACGTGCCCCATCAGACAGCCGTGCGCGCTGGTCGGCGGAGGGGTGACAAGCGCCTGGCCGGCCAAGCCTCGCGCGGCATTGATCCCGGCAAGTCCTCCCATCGCGGCAGACTCGGTATAACCCTCGACGCCAACCAATTGGCCGGCAAAGAAGACAGTTCCACGAGACTTGAGCTGGAGGGTGTCTCGCAACAATTGCGGCGAATTGAGGAAGGTGTTGCGATGTAGACTGCCGAGCCGTAAGAATTCGGCCTGCTCCAGTCCTGGAATCAAACGAAAAACCCGACGCTGCTCAGGATAGGTGAGCTTCGTCTGAAACCCGACCATGTTATAGCAGGTCCCGTGTGCATTCTCCGTGCGGAGCTGAACCACCGCATACGGGCGCACACCGGTCGTTGGATGCTCCAGCCCCACAGGCTTCAGCGGTCCAAACTGCATCGTCTGCCGACCGCGCTCCGCCATGACCTCGATCGGGATGCAGCTTTCGAAATAGGCGACTTTCTCAAATTCTTTCGGCTGAACCTTCTCCGCCGCCATCATCGCTTCGTACAACGCATTGTAAGCCGCTTCGTCCATGGGGCAGTTGAGATAGTCCGCGCCGCCTTTGCCATAACGGGACGCTCGATAGACCACCTCCATATTGATGGAATCTGCATCGATGATGGGCGAAATTGCATCAAAGAAATACAGATAGTGCTCGTGAGTCAATTCGATGATAGCGTTCGACAACTTTTCGGAGGTCAGTGGTCCAGTCGCAATAATGCTGACGGCATCAGGAGGCACTTCCGTCACTTCTTCGCGAACGATTCGAATATTTGGATGTCCATCAAGCGCCTGGGTTATAACCCGCGCGAAGTGCTCCCGATCCACAGCCAATGCCGAGCCAGCCGGAACCCGCGCCTCCTCTGCCGCTCGAATGACGAGCGAATTCAAGCGACGCATCTCGGCCTTGAGAATGCCGGGCGCATTGAACGGGTCGGCTGACCCGAGAGAATTCGAACAGACGAGTTCGGCCAGATCTCCAGTCTTATGCGCTTTGGTCATTTCTTTTGGACGCATTTCGTACAGCGTCACCTTGGCGCCATGATTAGCCGCTTGCCAGGCTGCTTCTGAACCAGCCAGACCACCCCCAATGACCACAATGTCTTCACGCATGAAATGGAAACCTTTGAGAAGATGGAAGGAAGGTCATTGTAAGAATCGTCTTTTCTCGATGTCAAGAAAGGGCGAGCTATTCCTCACCAATATTCGATATGGCGCTCGCCCGAAAAATCGGCTCCCAAAAACAGCAGCCCCTCAACTCGCCTGGTTTCTTGCTCCGTTTCCTCCGACCATGCTAGACTCGCACGGCGTGGGCGATTAGCTCAGGGGGAGAGCGCTTCCTTCACACGGAAGAGGCCACTGGTTCGATACCAGTATCGCCCACCATCTTTTCAACGACTTCCGAGACCGCACTCTCGAACACCCTGACCACTGTGGTCATTTTTGTGTCACGGTATCCGCGTCGGTCCAAAATCTCCACTCCATCTCGCAGACTTTCCGGGTACTGATGCGCATAGCGTTGCGTCATCATCGGAGACTTGTGTCCGAGGAGCCGTTGAACCTTGTAGAGATCGACTCCCGATTGGACCAGCCGCGTCGCGAAGGTGTGGCGGAGGTCATGGAAATGACAGTTCACAACGCCCGCCGTTGTCATGGCAGGCCGTAACGCCCGTCTCAGATGGTTGGGATCTAATCGTGTGCCAGCACGACTCGGAAAAACAGTGCGGTTTTGATGTGGCGCACTTTGGCCTTCCCCGTCAGGAGCGCCATCAAGGTCTGATTCAGTGGGACCGTCCGTCGCTCCCCGTTTTTCGATTCAAACACCGTCACGGTTCTTCGGAACAGATCCACGCCGGTCCAGGTCAGTGACAGGATCTCGCCCAACCGCATCCCGCTATGGAGCGCGAACACCACGAGCTCGCGTAGCCACGAGGGACAGGCATCCAGCAGTCGCGCTTCCTCGTCTTCCATCAGCCACCGATCTCGTTTAGTCGCACCCTTTTCGAGCGAGACCCGACTCATCGGATTGTCTCGGCACCATTCCCACTCCCGCTTCGCAAGGCTGAAGGCCTTTCTCAACAGGTGCGCTCTCGATTGATCGAGGCGCCTTTCACCCCAGTGGCGTACCGTCGACTTTTATAGTCCACGATCAGCTTTGGGGGTAATCTCCGCGAGCGTCCGGTCTCCGAAGAAGGCACGGAAGCGCTTGACGAAGACTTGTCCTGTTGCTCGGCTGGCCAATTTCACGAGGTGCTCTCGCTCAAAGCGATCCATCAATTCTTGGAAGGTGCGAGATTGTTCTTCCGCCCGATCAAAATACTGACCCTCGATCAATTGAACCTTCACTTTCGCCAGATGGCGTCAGCCAAGGCCTGATTCGAGGCTCCTGTCGACCGGCGAATTCGTTGCTCCTGAAACACAATATTCATCCACCAAACATTCCCTCGCTTAACGAGCCCCATCGTTGCTCTCCTTTCCATGAGGGCTCGCTGTTGGTCTGGTTTCCCCGTGGCGGGGAGTATAGACCTCACGTTTTGCGGCTTCAATGAGGTGGTCTACGTCGTTGGAATCCTTGCGGGTAGGCAGCGCGACCGGCTTGGCCGAGTGTGTCCCAAAGCCGTTCAACCAGGCCTGGATGGCGTCAGGCTCGAACCGGACTAGGCCATGGATGCGACGGCAGGGAATCCTGCTCTGCGAGACCCAGAGATAGAGCGTGGATTGTTTGATATTGAGCCAAGCCGAAAGCTCTTTGATGGTGAGCATAATGCAGATACACCGGGGAGTCTCGCGACACCCCCAGCCCCCCTAACATGGGCTGCCCGCGTTCCCGCCGGCAGACTGGTGAAACCGATTGGGTGGTTGCTTGAGCAAGTTCCGGTGTCGGTCTTTCCACCGCGAAGAACCTGGTGTCCAATCGTTGTTATCGGTTCGCTGGGTTCGGCAATTACAGTTCGAGTTCTGGGGAAGGTTTGGTAGAAATTGAATGGCAGCTGTATGAGAGGCGCACGCGTTCGATTGTTTATATAGCGATCCCAGGTGGTACGGGGAAGGCTGACACTGGTCCAAATGGTGCGGATGCTGCATTCAATCGAGCGGTTGGTGCAGGCCTGAGGAACCTGCTGAATGACCAGCAGTTTGCTGGGAGATTGTCCCGGTCTGAGATGCAATCTTAAGTTCCGCGCATGTGTAACGATACATAGACTGGATGGGAGTATGAGGCCAAGAGACAGAGAAGCCGTGGAATTAGCAATCGGATGAGCGCGATATGAATGCAAGTATTTCTACTCGAATGATAAGGTCCGTACATCTCTCCGAACTACCGACGTGTGCTTTGGGCTTGATGGTGCTTTTATCCGGTTGTGTCTCGACCGCCAAATACAGCCCTGCCGTTAAGGACAACATACCCGTTCCATCGGACCAGGTATCCTCTGTCACAATTCCAGTTTCCGTTCAGATGGCCAAACTTGTTGATAGATCACCGGCGGAAGACAAGGAAGATGGTTGGCTCTATGGCACAGGCTGGTCAGTAACATCACCAGAACGGCTGAAGGGTCCCCTCGATGTCGTTCTAAAGGATGCAATCATGAATGACTTTAAAGAACATGGAATTTTTAAAGAGTTCGATCAGCAGGACCACGAAGACCAGCTTAAATTAGAAGGGAAAGTCCATAAATTCTACCAGCGCAGGGAACATTACCTGTGGTCGTTATGCTGTGGCTTGCTCGGCATTCTCATTCCGCCTTCGGCACCAACCTCACGAATCAGGCTCCAGCATTGGAGATCTGCACTCTGGCCATGTCTCCGCGGCCAGGCATGGCGCGTCGAGATCACGCCAGATATCGATCGAGAAACGACAGAATTGATCGATTGGCGTGAATTTCATTAGCCTTCTTGTTGAACCCGTGACCTTCATCGTCGAAGACGAGGTATCCCACAATCCCGTTCCGCTTCTTCATGGCTTCGACAATTTCATCCAACTCAGCCTTAATGACTCTGGGATCACTGGCGCCTTGAATCATCATCAGAGGCTTCCGAATTTTGTCTGCATGGAACAGCGGGGAGATCGCATGCAGATTGTCCATGTCGGTGTC
The DNA here is from genome assembly GCA_963839785.1 of uncultured Nitrospiraceae bacterium. Classification (GTDB taxonomy): domain Bacteria; phylum Nitrospirota; class Nitrospiria; order Nitrospirales; family Nitrospiraceae; genus Nitrospira_A. Next base: position 2,095 of record CAWIWD010000017.1, on the reverse strand, counting down.
GGGATCGCCGATCTCTTTGTATAAGGCCTTGCGTATCGATTCCCAGTAGGGCGGTATGGACCGCAAAGTTCGTATCCAGTTCGAGACTCCGAACAGATCCACACCGACCGTAAACTCGTCGGGTTGGAACGCCAGCGCGGCGAGCACCATGTACCCGCCGTAGGATCCCCCCATAATGCCGATCTTCTGCGGGTCGACGTAATGAAGAGCGGCAAGGTAATTCTTCGTCTCGACCACATCCCACAGCGGCTCGCGCCCGTGCTTGCCATCATCCGCCGTGAAGAAAGTCTTGCCGTACCCGGACGAGCCGCGGTTATTGACATTAGTACGGCGTACTCATGATTGACGAAAAACTGTATGTCAGTTTGATACCCTTTCCGCGCCTGGTCGCCGGGGCCGCCGTGGACGAATAAAATGGCGGGCACTTTGTGAGTCACGTCGGCCAGGTGCGGCTTGTACAGGATGGCAGGAATTTCCAAGCCGTCAAAAGACCGGTAGCGGATGATGTGGGACTCGACCAGGTCGGCTGGATCGATCTCAGGGTTCAGGCTATGTGTCAGCTTGGTCGTCGTGCCTGCCGCGAAGTCGTGAACATAAAGATTTGCTGGAGAACAATCGCCCTGATGGTAGAAGGCCATCAGACGCTCGCTAGCGGAAATCTTCACGGTGGTGATGTTGCCGTCGGGCAGGATGGGCAGCGGGACGAGAGTTCCCTGGACCGTGTCGTGGATGTGAAAGACCGTGCGCGCATCGGCGTTAATCGAAGTGACGTGATACCTGCCGATGCGTGAGAATTGGGTGATCCAGATATCCCAGGCCGCCGTTTCCGCCACCTCCCGCGTTCTCGTGGCGAGTTGGTAGCGCACGACATATTGGAACTCGCTCCCGTCATCAGTCAAATAATAGAGGTATCCCGAGGCCGGATCGAACCTCTGGGCACTGTAAATCACCTCCCCTGCATGCGGCGTCAGGTGTGCGAGCTTCTGCGAGGTGACATCGTAGAGGTAAATATTGGCATCAGCCGTCGATTGCATCTTGCCAAGGGCGATGTAACGCTTGTCATTCGAGATGGCACCGAACTGATACCCCATCTCATCCTGAAAAAGACGGCGGTGAACGAAGGCGCTGACACTCATTTCATAAATGTCCAAGCAGCGTGAATCTATCCCATTGGTCGAGTAGAAAAAAAACGCCTCATCGTAACTCCAGTCGAGGAAGTTGGCCTTGACGTTCTCTCCAGGCGTCAGATCGCGTCACTGCCCATCTTTCTCCATCACATACAGGTGCCGATTCTCATTTCCGCCCTGGTGATAGGTGTAGAGGAAGCGCAGATCGTTCGGAAAGTAGGAGACCGCGAAGATGCTTTCTTGTGTTGAATGAGTTAGCTGTGTTGGCACGCCCCCATAACAGAAACCGCAAAGAGGTTGAAAAGACCCGTCCTGTTGCTTGTAACAAAACAGACTGCTCATCAGGAGCGAACGAGTGGCCCCCTATGCGTTGGGAATCCAAGAACTGTTCGATAGAATAACTTCGCATCCGTACCTTCTTTTGTAATGAGTGCACTGCACTATGACCATGGTGAAGACGAAATGACATATAATCTTCATCCCAGAGGCTCCGGCGTACACTCCCGGTTAAACGAAAGTGGGTTTGCGGCGTACCAGTCTTTGGACCAGTATGCTCATGGCCGCATTCCTTCTGGCTCCGATCCTAGCCCATGCCGAGTTTGTCGGAGAGGAGGTCAGTATCATTCGGGCTCTCTCGAGTGATGCATGAAGGCACGGCAGGTCAATCCGGGCTACTTGGCGTCGACTGCCCACAGAAGTGCCAGCCCTTCGCACAGGATCGAAGGAACACACGACGCAATGGCCTTCGGACAAGAAGTCACGGTGTACGGGATAAACGGGACCCTGCTGGAAGAACGGCGTCGGCTCGGTAAACGGGGCGAGAGGCCGCCGTATCGTCACCAGGTAGAAGCTCCGCACGGTCGCTGTCCCCCGCCTGGGGGTCGGACAGTGGAAGAAGGGTGCGGGTACATAAGAACATACATGTTATATACTCGACCTGTGATCCCGAATCGAAAGGTGGCCTGCGT
>CAWIWD010000016.1:30000-272639 GCA_963839785.1 uncultured Nitrospiraceae bacterium | reverse complement strand
GTTGTCTGACTGAGGTGGATCGATGAAAGTCACGCTTGGCACATTTGCACGCTCCGGGATCGAAGCAGAGCTTGGGGCGGATCTAGCCGTGACTGTGCACGCTGCCCTGTGCCACTACACCGGCAAGCTGCAGGCGGGCCGGCCGCCGATTGCCGCGCCACGGTTCGACGGTTCCGGCTTGCAGCGGAGCGGCGAGGAAGTGCTCGAGCTGAGCGTCGACCCAGAGGTCGAAGCGTTGCTCGAGCGTGAGGCCGCGAGGCAGGGCATCGACCTCGACGCCCTTGCCGCACACTCAGTGCTGGTCTACCTGGCTGAGCTTGATTTCCTCAGGGCGCCTACGCGCCTTGTCTAGAGCGCTCGTCCGGCACGCCTAGAGAGCGGCTCAGGCGGCTTGGCGGTGAAGAACGCGCCGTGTCAAGGCATCGTCGACCGAGCGGACCGCAACGGGCTCGCCACGGCCGTCGAGAGAGCGCTCCAAGGCCTCGAGGGCAAAGACAACTTCGAGTCCAAGCCGGGCGCTGGAGACCGGGGTGGTGCCCTCGAGGATCGCAGAGGCGAAGTCCTTCAGCTCGAGGCCGAGGGGCTCCGCCGCTTCGATCTTGGGAGCGACGATGTCGCCGGTCCGGTAGGTCAGGCGGTACTCGCCGAAGTTGGCTGGCGGCTCAGCGAAATCCATGCCACGATCGTAGATGCGCACCGGGTCATCCGCGGCGGTGTCCTCGTACTGGACCATCTGGCGACTGCCGACGACGACCATCTGCCGCATCTTGCGCGGCGCCAGCCAGGAGACCTGCACGTTTGCCTGGGTGCCGCCCTCGAAACAGAGCGTCAGGAAGGCGGTCTCGTGAACACCGTCCTGGTAGACGCTGCAGCCGTTGGCGGTGACCTCGACCAGGGGCTTGTCCAGCCAGTGGAGGAGGATCGAGAGGTCGTGGGGCGCCAGGTCCAGGACGACGCCGTCCTGTTGGTATTTGCCCAGATTCATGCGCGAAGAGGTGATGAAGTGGATGTCGCCCAGCACACCGTCGCGGATCAGGTTGCGGATCTTCGTCACCGGCGGGCTGTAGAGGAATGTGTGACCGGGCATCAGCACCAGCTCGAGCTCCTCGGCCAGCGCCATCAACTCGCCGGCCTCGGCGGCGGTGCGGGCCAGCGGCTTCTCGACCAGCACGTGCTTACCGGCTTCCAGCGCCTTACGCACCAACTCGTAGTGCGTATGTGGGGGAGTGGCGATTGCCACCGCTTCAAGACTGGCATCGGCGAGAGCCACGTCGAGGTCGCGCTCGCAGGCCACCTTCGGGTTGCGAGCGCGAAAGTCCTCGATCCGCTTCCCGTCGCGCTCACAGAGGCCAGCGAGGCGAAACTCCGGCCGCTCGACGATGTTGCGGACGATGTTCGGCCCCCAGTAGCCATAGCCGACGACCAGAGTCTCGATGGCGTGGTCGAGGTTCATCAGCCAACAAACGGTTCGCGCGACCCGGACTTGCGCTCGGCAGTCGGCCCCATGGGTGGAAAAACGGTGGAGGGACCGATGGTCCATCTCCCTGCATGTTCATGGGCGTGGCGCGCAGAAGTTCTTCGCGCGCCTCTTCGTTCTTTATCGACTCCCCGGCCTCGCTGTGCGTCAACGATGGAGATGACTTGAACCTGATCTTGATCCTGAAGGAGCTTTGGCGCCGCCGAATCCTCGTCGTCCTGTCGGTTGTCATCGCGGCCGCGGTCGCGATCCTCGCGGTCTTTCAGGTGAGCGTGTCGCCCCCGTCGATCTCCAAGCGCTCCCAGGTCGAGGCTCAGGGTTCGATTGAGATCCTCGTCGACTCGGCGCGTTCGCCGATCGCCGATGCGCGGCGCGACCTGACCGGCCTGACGGCGCGGGCGGGCGTGTTCGCCAGCTACATCGCGGGCGGCAACGTGATTGGTCAGATCGCCAAAGCCAACGGCATTCCGGTCAGCCGGATCGCCGTCACGGGCCCCGTGCCCCTTCCCGGCGAGGCGCCTGGCGCCGAGGAAGAATCGGCCCAGCAAAAGCCCTATGGGATTTCGATTACCCAGTCGGGCGAACTGCCGATCCTCGCTGTCGTCACGCGTGCTCCGACGGTACGCGAGGCGCGGAAGCTCGCGGCTGCCGCCCCCCCGGCAATCAGCCGAGTGGTCGAGAGGATCCAGGTACAGCAGGGGACGCCGACGACGAGGCGGGTCGAGTTCCGCGTGCTGGGCCCCGCCGAAGCTGCTCCGGTCGATGAATCGCTCGGCAACAAAGTGGCAGGGGTGCTCTTCATGGTCCTGCTTGGCATCTTCGTCGTCGCGATCCTCGGAATGCCCCGGCTGGTGGCGGCATGGCGGGCCGCGGAGCCCGATGCGCAGTCCGAGGACCCGCATGGTGCAGGGGAAGCCGCATCGGAGGTCGTGCGCCTCGCCGCCAGCAGGGGCGAGTCGGGCGAAGAGGACCGCGGCGCCAACCTGATCCAGAAGCGCGGAGAGCCCTTCTAGGGGCGAGCACCGGATGGAACTCGCCCGAGCCCTGAGGATCCTCTGGCAGCGCCGGCGCCTGGTTGCGCTCGGTGTGCTGGTCGCGCTGATCGCAGCACTGCTCAGCGTTTTTCGGGTCGGGCTCGCTCCCCCGTCGCTGGAGAGCCGTACGAACGTCTTCGCGACCGCCTCGACGCAGATCCTGGTCGACACGCCTGGCTCCGCCTTCGCTGACCTCGCCAGCGACCTCGATCCGCTCGAGACGAGGGCGAGTGTCTTCTCCCGCTTCCTGACCACCCCTGCGGCAGTCGCGCTGATCGCGCGGGAGACAAAAATCCCCTTCAACGCAATTGAGGCGCAGGGTCCCTACGACCTCAACGTGCCGACCTTCAACCAGGGGCCCACAGCCGAGCAGCGCAGCTCGCAGATCATCGGCGAGGGGGCCCTCTACCGATTGCGATTCGAGAACAACCCGGCTCTGCCGATCATCTCGGTCTTTTCGCAGGCCCCTGGTCGAGTTGAGGCGGAAAGGCTCGCCGACGCGGTGCCGACGGCGTTGCATGCCTATATCGATCGACTTCAGGATGCGCAGGGGACGCCGGCGGCTCGCCGGGTGGAGATCCGCCGGCTGGGCCGAGCCACCGGCGGGGTCGTCAACGCGGGGGCCAATGTCCAGATCGCCACATTCGTCTTCATAGCCGTGCTGGTCGGTTGGTGCATGCTGCTGATCCCGGCTCAGACGATTGCCCGGGGATGGCGCGACACCGGCAGGCCTGCCGACCGGGTGCCGGCAGAGGCAATGGCCACGGCCGTCGTCCGCGGTCCGACGATCACCGTCACTCGGAGCCTGCGCCCGAACGGGTGCGCTGAGATGCGGGCCGAGTCGCCGTTGTCCGACGGCATGCGTCTGACCGACGCGTGGCCGCGGACTCGCAGGCCGCTGCCCTGGCTGATTGCCGGCTTCCTCGCGGTGATCTTCCTGGTCCCGTTCGAAGCGATCCAGCTCAAGGTCAAGCTGCCGGTCAGCTCCGATCTCGATCGCTTCTTCATCGTGCTGATCGTCGCCATCTGGGCGATCGGCAGCGTGACCGGCAAGGACGACGGCATACGGCGCCTGCGCCCGCGCGGCTGGGCGGCGGGGATGATCGCCTTCGTCTTCGTCGGCGTCGCCAGCGTCGCGGTCAACGTCGACCGGATCACCAATCTCGGCGAATGGGAGGTGGCCCAGAAGAAGCTCGCCGTGCTGCTCGGCCTTGTGGCGATCTTCGCCTTCGTCGCCCTCACCATGCGAGTGGCCGAGCTGCGCCCGTTTGCCGTCCTGATCGTCGTCCTGGCGACACTGACCGCCGCCGGGACGATCTATGAGCAGAAAGCGGGATACAACGTCTTCTACGAAGCCGCATCGGCCGTCTTCTCGCCGATCGCGACCGTCGATCCGGCGCCCACGGATATCAGTCACGACCCGAAAGTCCCCGGTCGCCCGATGATCGCCGGGCCGACCAGGCACCCGCTCTCGGTGGCTTCGCTGCTCGGCATGGCGCTGCCGTTTGCCGTGGTGCTGGCCGCGATTGCGCCGACTCTGCGCCGCCGCCTGCTCTGGGGCGCCGCCGCCTGCCTGATCATCGCTGGGGCGCTGGTCACGCAGCGCAAGTCGGGCGTCGTGGTGCCGGCTTTCGCCCTGCTGACGCTCTTCGTGCTGCGCCCGCGTCAGTTCCTGCACCTCGCTCCCTTCGGGATCGTCGCCGTCGTGCTCGGGCTTGCTCTCTCCGGAGGAAGCTTCAGCTCTGTCTCCGCCCTCGGCGGTGCCAAGGAGACGGACTCCACGCTCGGGCGCACGTGGGACTACCCGGCGGTCGTGCCCGACCTGCTCAGCAACCCGCTGCTCGGCAGGGGATACGGCACCCACGACTCGATCCGCGCTGACACCTATCGGATCTTCGACAACGAGTACCTCGGTCAGGTCTACCAAGGTGGCGCACTCGGGCTGGTCGCCTTCCTGGCGGTGATTCTGACTCCGCTGCTGCTGGTGCGCTCCGTGCTGCGCTCGGATAACCCGCTGCGTGGCCCGCCGGCCCTTGCAGCCGGCGCCGGCTGCCTGGCGTTCGGCGTCGCCGCGGCCCTCTACGACATTTTCAGCTTCTCGCAGGCGCCGTACTTCTTCCTGATCCTCTCGGCGATGTGCGCCTGCGCCGCCTCCATCGAAGTACCGGTCAGGGCGCGAGCACGTCCGCGCCCGCGCCCGCGTGCGGCGGCGGCGCTACCAGTCGACGCCTGAGGGCTTGCGGTAGCCGATCGTCGGCTGGCCAGCCGGGTTGCAGTTGGCCGAGGTGCAGTTGCCGCTCGCGTCAAGAGTGACGGCGGAGGTTTTGCCCCAGATGTTGGCCGAGAAGGTCGCGGAGCTGGCCGACCCGGTCAGCGCGAAGCCACCGTCGGAGTCGACCGCGACGTTACGCTCCACCGTGTTGCCGGAGCCGCTGTCGCATTCCCAGGCGAAGCCGGGGAAGTTGTTGAAGGTCAGGCCACCTTCGACCCACGTGTTGCTGCGCACGGTGATGTTCGAGCGCGAGGTTCCGCCGGTGCCGAGCCCGCATATCTCGGTGCGGCCCCTGGCGACCTGAATCAGGTTGTTCTCATAGAGGATCGAGTTGGAGGTGCCGCCGTGGATGTAGGTCGACCCGGAGTTGCCGACAACCGAGCCTTCAAAGTAGCCCTGGTGGTGGATCCAGTTGTTGGTGATCCGCAGGTTGGGGCCATTGCCGACGATCTGGATGTTGTCGGAGTGCGAGGTCGAGCCGGGGTTGGCGCCGACTGGACCGATCTCGTTGCGATCAATGAGGATGTTGGCGCCGTTGGTCCCCTGGAAGCCATCTGCGGCGACATCGTGGACCTTGTTGCCGACGAAACGGAGATTGTCGGTTTCCCCGTAGCAGCGACAGCCATAGCCGGTGTTGCCCGAGGTGTCGGAGAGCGTCCAGCCGATGTCGTTGTTTTCGATCCTCACGTCGTTGCTTTCGTCCGGCATGAAGATCAGCTGGTCATAGACGCGGTTGGCCTGGGTGCCACCGATGACGTTGTCGAAGAGGTGGGTTCGATGTGCGCCGCGCATCTCGATCGAGCGGAAACGCGCGCTTTGGATGGTCACATCTGTGGTGTCCTCGACGTATATGCGGCCCAGCGACCCACCACCTTCGGCGGAGATCGTCACCGCGCGAGAGCCGAGGTCATCGAGGGACACGTCGCCGACGCCGGCGGTGACGCAGACGTCTTTGTTGCCCTGGACGGCGGAGCGCACCTGCGAGGCAGAGGTCGCCTGTGTGGCACCGGCGACGCATCCATCACCGGTGGGCGGTGGGGTGGTCGGTTCGGATTCAACCGTCCAGCTGCGGGTTGCCGGGCTGGGATCGACGTTGCCGGCTTTGTCGGTGGCGCGAACCGTGAACGTGTGCGCCGTGACGGAGAGGCCGGAGTAGGACCTCGGCGACGTGCAGGCGCCGTAGGACCCGGAGTCGAGCTTGCACTCGAAGCTGGAGCCCGACTCGGTCGAGCTGAACGAGAAGCTGGCCGAGGTGCTCGTCGTCGGAGACGAGGGCCCGGAGGAGATCGTCGTGTCAGGCGGTGTCGTGTCCGCGGGCGGCGGGGTGCCAGGCGCTTCGACCACAAAGGACTGCTTGTTCGAGTCGGTGCTGCTGTCGGTGCCCTGGACGATCAGCCTGAACGTCGACGTCGAGGTACAGTCCGACGGAAAAGGTGGTCTCCCCTGATACGTGAGACCCTCAGGATCGGCGATCTCTGAAAACGATTGCGCGCCGGCTCGGGCATTCAAGGCCGGCAAGTACTGAGTCAGTCCGCTGGCAGTGACCTTCAGGGATTGGGAGCGGAGGCAGTGAGCCGAGATTCGCAGGGATTGGTAGCCGGTAAACTGAATGGCCGGGACCTCTGTCGTCATTGTGATGGGCGGCAATTATTCCTCCCTCGACGAAGCTGCGCGGTGGCTTTGCCAGGTCGGTTATGCAAATTGTGCCGACGCAGGCGTTCCGAGCTCTATTCCGGCCTTCTTTGAGCGCCGCCCTGGAGCAAAAAGTGAAACGGAAGTGAAGCACCTGTCGATGCAGCCGAATCTCCCCAGCAGGCCTCTGTGTGGCTAATAATCGGCAGGGAGGCGATGCGCCGTTATCGTGCAGGCACTCGTGAATCAACTCTCGCAAGACGATTCATCCATCGTCGCCAGCCCATGCCGTCTCGCCTCTACGGCCTTGAGGAACGCACCGGTTTCCCCGTATGTCATGACAGAAAACCTGCGTTGCTTGATGGTCTTGCCTTCCCCCGGCCATCGCGCCACCCAGTAGGCCGCTTGAGTGAGATGCTTCGGCCGACGCGTGACGCCTGGCACGCCAGATCGATTATCCTTTCGGACGATGGCGCAGCGTGCTTGTCTGGTCATGAGGGGATGGTCGGCGAGAACCGCCTCTCGATACGCCTGGGCGGCGACGAAGGCCTGGTCCTTTCCTCCATGCCGCTGATCCGCGAAATTTCGGATATAGTTTCGCTTCTGCCGCCGGATGGTCACTTTCCAATAATGCGTTCCAACGGCTCCATGTTCATGGCGGGTGATGTACTGCATCGTGACTCCTTGCCGCCGGTTGTTTCATAACGGATCTGGGTGTGGGGAGGGGAGGCCCTCTGCCCCTCGATCTCCCCTTCCTCACGGCCTGCTCGAACCGAGACCATGATCGTCGCGGCCGCCAGACCGACCAAGAGGCCGACCATGGAACACAGCACCACCGTCTTCACCGTCCGCTCCGCCTCCGCACGGTCCACTGGGGTCATGCTAGTAGCCCACGCAGAGCGGGGCCTCAGTCCAGCTGCTGCTCGACGGGCGTCGTTTTTCGAGATGGCCGACATAAAACCGAAGCCGCAGTTGATCGTCTCCGGCCATCCGGATGAACTCAATCCCCGCCTTGCCATCTTGGACCCATCGCACGATGCCGAGATCGACCCGCATAGGCCGGTGCTTGTCCAGGTGGATGCGCAATTGCACGGCTTGCCCGCGTTCCAAGACGACCGCCGTCTCCAAGAGACAGCCGGGCACCGTCAGATCCACGATCTGCCCGTCACCGACTCGGGCCCCGCACGAGAGCGTCACCTTACACGTCGTTGATTTCCGCGCACTGTAGCGTGGGGTCACAGAGCCTCCTCGTTCCTGGTGGTGGACCGCTTTCTCACAACTGGCGGGCCGATGTGCTTCATGAAGAAAGCATAGCCGGAACAGCGGCCGCGGTCATTATTCAGAGGACGTACCCTGAAGGAGGAGGAGGCTCGATCAGTGGTGAGCCTGGTCGTCGAGCTGCTCCAGTTGCTGCAGACTACTTCTGAGGGGGAGGTTCCACTGCTGGCCCGTCTGTTGCGAAGTCCGAACCCAGACCGCCAAGACCAAGACCATGGCCAGCATGATACCGAGTAATAGCGCACTGCCGAGATGTTTCATCGTGTCACCCTTCTTCGTTGACAGAAACAGCGCGGTGGATGAGTTCAACGCCGAACTCCGACTCACGGGCCCAGGTGACGAGGCCCTCTATCCGATCCCGTGTGGAGCTGGGCACCTGCAGAGACAGCACCACCACCATGACGGGGCTCGCTAAAAGAGGGCTTCGGACGAGGCAGCGGGCGGAAGAGAGCTCCCACACCCACCGGATGCGATTAGGTTCTCTTTGGGCACGCAGACCGTGCAGAAGAAGGGAAGGTTGATGAGATCGTTTGGGCAATGATTGGAAGTCTGCATACGGCGACTGTACGGCGGCGTATCCTCAGCGCTATATTCCATAGAGGAGTGGGAAACCTGTACCACTGGAGTGAGCGAGAGCTGCACGAGCGAAGGAGACGCAGCTTCTTCCGCCGGGAGTCAATTGTTAGATTCAGGGTTAATGCCCATACAAGCCTCTTCTGCCATTCACGAGGTCAAAGACGATGAGTGATGCGGACTCAGACCACAGGCGGGACCCAAGGCCGAGGTCTCCGATGCCTTAACGGTCAACTCTGCCATTCCAAATTGAGGATACGCCAGAATGAGGAGTTTCTGCCGGTTTGCCACGCCGAATTCGTCGAAAATGTTTGTGAGGTGATGCCGGACCGTAATGCTGGAGATGCAGAGGCGGCACCTAACCGACTTTTGGAATGGAGTGGAGTTCTTCGGGCGTAATGAACAAAGAGCGGTGGGCCAAGCGGGAAGAGGGCACGACCGGTAAAGGCTTGAGTGAGGCTCGCGACCGCGTGATAAAACGCCAAGAGACCCACCGTAGGGTCCCCATCCCGGCAAGACGTCGCTGATGAAGTCGAGTCTGGCGAGGTGGTCACCAAAAACGTGAAACTCACGACGAGGTGGAGGAAACTGAGCGTCACATTCCGATAGGCGGTCAGATAGACCATGACGGCGGAGAAGGCCGTATAGACCAGGTTATGGGAGCATACAGCACCGCGTCAAAGTGAAAGGTGCTACGGTGCTCACGAGCTGGACTGAGGAAGGGTGAGCCAGAGGAACCCATACATGGTCAGCGCGGTGCCGGCCAGTTGTTCGTTGTAGCGAATATCGGTGATGCCGCCAGAGCTGTACGACGCCACCGAAGATGAACGCGATGACCAGCGCCCCTGCCGTATTTTGGGCCAGAATCCAGCCCAACTGAGCCACGCCTAGTGTCAAGGCGCCCACAGCCAGGCCAAATAATCCGATCGCCAGCACATCGATTCTTCGTCCCCGGTTATCGTCCATCGCGGCCATTCCTCCACGAAAACCGGCGCTGTACTATCACTCTCCCTATACTGACTAGCTAAGCCAGGAAGCCTCTTCCCTTTGCGGGTCTCCATGCCGCGACTCTACCGGATCCTTTGCGACGAGAGCTTTTGTGTTTGGCGTAACGAGACAAAGGACTTTCACTTGCTCTGCACCGCAGTGCCATGCACCTGAGTACAGGCGCGACTAAAGAGAATCCACCATTGGAAATAATAATCCACCGTGACATTAACCAATGCGTCCGCGTAAGGCTTTTTCTTCATTGCGTCTGCCACAGCCTCATGGAGTTCATTGCCATCCGAGAGGGTATGAGGCAAAGAGGTGAATACACACAGTCTTCACCTTGTGTTGCCAAGGACCGTGTAACCGCCCGGTGATAATGGTTTCGTGGAGGTCGTAATGGGGATTGGACGATGGATACAGCCCGATAAGAGCAGAAGCAGTATGAGCAATATAGGCATTTCAGGTCCTTCCATCGCAGTTTACTTAGCGAAATTGTGCACCATTGGCAAAGAGCCTACCCACAGCCCTTACTGCCCGTTTGCGTAGTAGCTGCGACTATAAGGAAAGCTAGCGCCGAATTGTATAGAGTCCATTTGCTGAGCTCAGCACGCAAGGGGCTAGCACGGTTCGGCTGGGAACGCACCGTACATACCCGCATAGGGGCACCCGAAAAGGGCATCGATGGAGGTACCCCCGCGTGGCTCGCAGCTCTCATCCCCTCACTTGGATCTTCCCAACTTGAACCTCTACTGCGCGATGATGGGAGTTCGAGTCTACTCTGTCGGCTTTCCGGTCGGGTGCCCATCAGGATGAATGGTGGGAGCACGAGAAGAGGAGGGCCTCAGTTCGTCGGGATTGTCGGGGGCCTCTCTTAGAGCATGTCTGCCCCTTTAGATGACTCATAGTCGTTCATCCTGCTGAGCCTCCTTTGAGAACGTGAGAGGCCTCACAGCAATACCACCTCACCCATTCCGCTATTCGGTCGTTTATATCGTTTATATGTAGAGTAGCTGGCAGAATAGGAGCGCGCTCCCGTAACCTTTGTGTCAGGGGGGTTTTCTTGCTAAATTCCGCTGTTTCGCTAGGAGACGCAGCGCACGAGGCTGCCGTGGATGTGTGTAGCTAGTGCAAGGGTGCCCTTTTGCCATAAGGGCCTGCCGCAACATGGCGGGAGGTCTTCCTGCCGGGACGAGCCGTAATTCCCCCTGACGGCATTCCGGTTTCTGTCACGGTTCGACTAGAGCATTCCGGTTTTAGTCACGGTCGCCCCATGTGCGCTGTACCCTCCCTATCCTGCTGTTGATGTAAGTGAACGAAAGCATTGGCATCCTGTGGCCTGTCGTAGCGTCACGTATCCCGTGGATGCAGTACGTAAGAATCCTCATAAGCCGCGGGTCACCCGTTCAATCCGGGTCACCGCCACCAACCAATTCTCTTTTAGAATCAATCGGCTTATCAGTTCGGGACTCCTCTACCTAAAGAACCGCTAAGGGCAGCGGGTACGAAACCCGCCTCGTCCAGCTTATTCACCCATTCTCGATTCTGGCTTGGGAATAGATGGCCGTGGGTGTCCATCGTGACCTGGATACTGCTATGCCCGGCCTGTTGCTGAATGTACTTCTGATGCGCCCCCTGGTTGATTAACAAAGAGACAAACGAATGCCGTAGGTCATGGAACCGGACCGTTCGTATCTGCGCCTTTTCGAGACAACGATACCACGCCCGTCGTAGATTTCTGTCGTCCCACCGTTGTCCTTCAGGAGAAAGAAACGTCCAGAGGGACAAGTCCGTGGTGTTGTTCATCGCTTCAAGCTGACGAATTTCCTTCAGCCGCCGAAGTTCTTCAAGAGGCTGACGGCTTGTGTCTACCCGACGGATCTTATGTGACTTCGTCGTCGTTTCTTTTCTCATGACGACGGCTCGCCGGACCTCAAGAAAGCCCCCGTTGAAATCAATGTCACCCGTCCATTTTATACGCGCTCGTGGCTATGTATACGCACATTGGCAACACCTCGCCTATGAAAGACAACCAAGTGCCACCTTCTGATTGATTTCAACAAGCTCTACTAAACCCCCAGACTTCCTTCATAGGACCTATACCCTAGGGCCATTCGGCTCTAGAAGTTCCCTTTTGTGGCTGCCCTGACTCCCAGTTCTGTCCAAGGATAGGCACCATAAAATACGTGCATATCTTTTTTTGCCTATTGGCTCTCGTTCGTCTTGACAAGATAAGCCTTTCCACTTAGTGTAGGCAAAACCATACATATGCGAAGAAAACCTCATTACTCGCGCGCAGAGTCAACCCATCTGACAACCCATTCGTGATGGAGGATCTTATGCCCACTGAATTGGAGTCGACTCCGGCTGCTGTGGTGGCAAAGGCGTTTTCTTATGACCGCTGGCATGACCAATACCAGCAGTATTACCGTACCGGACTGCGACTCCACCTGAAGGACCGTGGCCAAGACCTGCGCTTGCTTTCACGCAGCCAGCACCCCACTGTGCTCAAATTTCTGCGGCGAATCCATGACGCATCGTCTCTGCGAGGTCTCCTGCGCAGTCAGAGTGCACCGGTCGAGGACTATCTCGATTGGCTCGCGCAGCGCGTGGGGGCGCAACACAGGCCGACCGCGTCGCTGGTCGGTGAATATCTCTTTTGGCTACATAATGGCCGGAGTGCGACGCTGTGTATCGACAGCCATGATTCAGGCGTCGTCAACAGCCCTTCCTTATTGGAACACTGTGATGTGTATTTGAAAACCAACTACTGGCCAGACAAAGACTATGACCCGCGCGTCCGCCCCTTCTTTAATTGCAATCCTATGGTGCTCCCATACCTGGAGCGGCTACGAGCGATGCGGGGCCGCCCGCCTGCCTTCGATCTCTGCTTTATCGTCAGGGTCTGGGGAGGAAAAACGGGCCGAGAGGGCATTGAGCATTGCCTGCGCCTCTTGGAAGCAGTCGCGAAGGTGCGTGCCAAAAAATTCCTTTTAGCTGAATTGATGATAGGCGATACCGCCGCCCAGGAGCGCCGTCTCCGTCTGAACGGCATCCCCACGACCACCCGTCGTTTTGACCTGAAGCAGATGTGGGAGGTCACCGCCCGATCGTGGCTTAACATTTCGCGCCTGGGCAACCACCACTCCCTCTCATGGCGAATGACGGACCTTTTGGCGCTCGGAGCCTGTACCGTCCTCGATCAAGAACCAAAGACCGTTTGGCCCACCCCCTTGGTCTCAGACCAACATTACTACTCCATGAACGCCACGACATCCGATGCGGAGCCACTGGCTCATGCCTCAGATTATGCCGCCATTCCTGAGTTGATCGAAGAACTCCTCGCGAACAAAGATGTCTTACAGGCCATGCGACGGCGCAGTGGGGAATTCTTCGACGATCATCTTCACCCACTCCAAATTGGCCGCCGTATCCACGAGATTCTGTACACGCACGTGCCAGGTCGAGTTAAAGATGCCGCCACGCTCCACGTGCCAGAGGCCCAGCAACAAGTGGTTTCATAATGCGCGGCTCTCCCCAGGAGTGCCCACGCGCATCTGTGATACCCCGAGGGATAACTGGTCATAAGAGATGGCGGCGGCTTGGGTCCCTCCTTTATGTGCATCAACCCCTTCACATAACGGCGATACCGGGCCGACTTACAGGATGGCTACGATCGCGTGTGCCGTGGGAAGTGTTCGATCCGCCGAAGCTCTCACAGGTCCCTGAAATTGCCCCACCTCGGACGAAATGCCCCCTTCCTGACTGTCGAGGGATCATGAACGCCTCTGCTCTGTCAATTCATTTGCGGAACCTGGGACTTCACGCGGTGCAATGCGAAATGTGTTGCCATCGGGGCTATTGGCCCGAGGGACCCATCCTCATATTATTCGGCGGCCAGCATGAACAGTTGTGTAGCTACGGCCCATCCACGGTAACACTGAAGATTCTGTTTTCTGCACACGCGCTGAGGTTGTTTGAGGCACTGCGACTTTCGTGTGCTCAGTCGGCCACGTACGCCACGCGTTGGGCGCTGCTGTCAGGGCAGGTGAGTGGCTCAGTTAAGCTGAATTTAGAGACGCCCGACCTGGTGCATTGTTATGACTATATCAACCGTCATATGGCGAGCCAGGTCGCGCATGCACCTTGTCCTACATTGCATGATTAATCGTCTAGACCGCCTAGTGAGAGCCACGTGGAATCTTTCTTGTGGACCCCCCTTTCTAACCATGCATTCCGTCGCATACTGTAGGGCGTGCTTACTCCGTGTAGCGGTGGCAGCAACGCCGGAAGATCGTGAACGGCTGAACGCCTTATTGGAGACCTGGACTATTATGTACCAGTCGAATCGTGACTTACCTGGTTAGGACTATGCCGAACTCTATAAGCGCTGATATCTTTGGTCAAACATGGAGGCAACCGATGATAACGTACGCTTCAGCGCGGGCGTCTTCCTTGCCGCCTCGCATGGACCGGGTGAAATGGTGAGAGGACCAACATTCAGGCGGGCAACCTTTAACGGCCCCTACTCTTTCTACGATTAATGAATAAGCGATCACCTGGTGAAAGCTCTAAGAAGTAACTAGCCGTTTCAGGGACCAGAGAATATCCATCGCTTTCCAAAGAATACCCCAGGTAGACTAGAGCTTCGAATCGACCAGGGACCGCAACTCACTTACCTTCGATCGCCTTTGAGGATAAATGCGGACCTACACGTGTCCTTCCTGTATCCGTCAAAGCTCGGAGACCGACCAAGACTGGGACGCCGCTATTCAAGGCGGGTTTTGTCCCGGATGCCAAATGCCTCTCCGTAACTTCCACCTTCACGCGCAGGCACCTGACCAACCATTGTCCGGCACCGGCAACTCCTCGGCTGGTCCGAACAGCGGGCCTCGCGTCTCCGTCGAGCCGCTGTGGTACCGGTATCTGACCTGGATCAAGGCAAAGCTGACCCGGTCGGCGTGAAGTCGGTGGGTCCTATGCCGACGAACTATTAGTAGAGAAACATCCGCTAAAACCCTTCCGGCCACCGTCTGATGCCAACCATGACAGGAAGCGAGCAAGTGGGATTGAGTCGCTCTCTCAGGGTGCCACCATTCGCCGATCTTTGGAAATAAGAGAAGTGGCATATACCATCGCTCAGATTGCTCGAACTAACGCGAAATCGCTTCAAGGAATCGGGTGATTTTTGAAAGCGAGGACGCAGCAAAAGCATCAGGGTATCGGTTGTCAAAGGACTGTCCCTGATAAGAGCTGAGCTCGTCATCATATTTAAGGCAGATTTTCATCGCGCTGAACGAACCGGTGTCGAGGCATGGCAATGGGAAACGAGTTGATACAGGACAGCCCCGTCGAGCGGAGAAAAATCCATATTTCTATCAGCATGGACGAGTCAGAAATTCGCCCAATGTTGGCTCTTGCCATTGAGCAGGAACTCACCGGCAAATCGATTTGTCCATCGCGGAGCCTGTTACGGTCGGTCAGCTCCTGTCCCATGCCGAAAGGTGTCCAACTGACCTGTTTATTGTGATGCTTAACAACTTACGATTTATGGATACGGCACTGTTTCGCAATACACCCCGTTGGCGGGCCTTTGAGGTAGTTTCGTACTTGAGATCAGAATACGAGAAACCCAGTCCATGAGGCGGCAGCTCAAGCAATGAAGGATTTAGACCTAAAGCTGTCCGAAGATCGATCTGACAAGCTGACGGCTCATATGAAATCGGAATTCGCCGATGGAACGAACGTCTGGATCGACATGAAGTCCATTGCGGAGGGTCGAACCAAGCTGACGGTTCGGGTAGGTGTGACCGGGGACGAATCGATGGCAAGAAAGATTCATGAAGCAATTAAGCGGCATCTGCCTCGTGAAGGCTCGGAAGGGGTCTAGGAAATAGGCGGCGCGCGTCCGATTTCCTTAATAGTCTGCCATATCCCCACCGATGCGCATTATGTGATTTTATGCCGCCGTCAGTCGCCGTAATTGGACACGAACTTTGGGTCCGTTATAAAGTCTTGTTCCGGGCACCTCAATTAACGTCCGCCTCATGTACTCAGCAGCTGATGTACATCACGCTCCTTGTGTGAGTTAGCGCTGCTCCTTACCGGTGGTCCATACTCGCCTGGCGCAAGATCTCCTCAGCGTATCGGATGCAACGATCCTTCTCCTCACATTCCTGCTGTAACTGGTCAGAAGTCTTTTTCAGGCGAGTAAGAATCTTGCCCAATACCGGATCGTAGACGCAATCCCCTTCCATGGACATCCTCCTACCTCTGTTAGACAATCACCAGCCGCCGGCTTCTCGCTGCTGTATTCACTGGGCCATAAGCTTCTGACAAGCACGGTCGTGCCAGAACACAGGATTAGAAAAAAGATCGCGACGGTAATCATGGTTACTCCGTGGTTCTGTTGTTACCCCTCCAGATAAGCAACGGGCGTACCAGCGACTCCCGCTATGAAGAACTGAGATGAGACAATGTAAACCCATGAAACCTTGGCACGTTTCCGGGCTTCCTGGCAGGTGGACCGAATGTATAGGCTCGGATGGGAGTATCAAAAGGGGTACACGAGTATGCGATCTAATACGAGATGTACTTCCCCATTTCGAATTCTTTTGTACGGTATCAGCTGCGTGCCGTCCGACCAATTAACGTTTTCATTCGTTATGAGAATGTACCGGCGATAATGCGTGAATTAGCACTTTCACACTGATCGGCTCAGGTACCGACTTGCACTCGTTAGGTCGGGTTCACCAAATCTACTTTTAGGAATATGGCTGGCATTTTCCGCAGCTTCTCTGCCGATATGTTCGACGATCATCGAATGTTTATCGAGCGACTCAACGCGCAGGACTCGACGTCTATGTTGCGAATGATGACCCCCGCTCCTATCGGACGCAACAAGCCCTGCTCCCATATGGGACGTATGCTGCCACATGGCTCACGGCACTTCCCGTGCAGAGCCTTGAACTCCAGAGTCCGGCACCGAATAGTTCCTGGAGGCTCAGCAATTGGATGTGTAGGCCCACCTCCTGTGTCCACGAGATAATGTGTGTCTACCCAGCTTGACGCGGGCAGTCGACAGTCTGCTCACGTACCACTTCGGCCAACCGACAGTCATTAATGGGTGGGTCTGTCCTCTGCATAGGCATCCTGAACTACCAGATATTACAGTACGGGCAGTACTTCCTTCCGCTGTCCCTGTCACCGCAAATCAATTTACATTGATCAAGCAGGAACGAAGGGCGATCTTCTGGGCCGACGTTGCCGCATGTGCCCCGCCTTTATTCCTGCAATGGGACGAGGAACGCAGGACGGCCGTGACTGCTTGTCCCGAGGGGAGAGAAACCCTTGCTGAGTTAGATGATCCGATGAGGTCGCCCGACAGGAAACCAACTGAAGGCCCACTCCCGCCAGGATTGCCACCAAATTTGGAAGACGTGTCTTACCCTCCTTATTGGGAATTCATGATCCGAAGCCAATTCGTGCCCATCAGACACGCTGAAGATTCCTCTAGGACCCTGTGTCTCCGTCGTGATCTCCAAGAGGCATACATTATCTGCCTGCGGGAAGGCACTATTTATGGCCAATGAGGTAGATCGTCGAATCATCGCTATAACCGTTGGCTTATCAGCCTACTCTAGCTGCGCTGACATCTCTCCTTAACGGAACCGTGATTTTCGGGCCAAAATAAGTCTTGCTCCGGGTCACTGCCACAATACATTCCGCAACTTATCATTCGGCTGCTCATCACTGATTGGCTTCGCCACAGTTCCGGTGACGGGTAAATCCGAGACCGTGGGCTACAGCACTCCCTAGATTCGTCCCTTCCTCATCGATCGTTCACTTGACCGCTTGAATCCCATCGACTCGGCGCCAAGGAATGAAAACCCACTTGTGTGTGGTTGATTGACGTATGGCGCTGATCCGCTACACTTGGGCATGGTCAAATCAGTGAGTATCCTCCCGCTCTTTTTTTACATGGTGATTGCTGGGCTCATCGTTGTGACCGGCCTCAGTATCATAGGGCGAGCCTGGATGAGCGCACGGCGTAAGCGAGGATTAAATCCGATCCACAGAGCCGATGCACGTGTCACGACGATCAAGGATGGTGCTAGCGACCTGTATGAAGTGGGCACGTTGACCTGCCGTCCACTGCTCACGGCCACTGAGACAAAGTTCTTTCGTGCGCTTCAGGACGCCGTCGGAACGCGGTACATTATATTTACTCAACTCCCCTTGTGGACCATGATCGACACGGCGACCGACGACAACCGTTTGGCTACCATTGCTCGAAACAGAATTAGTCTCAAGCGAGTCGATTTTGTGTTGGCGGACCCTGTCACGCTGGAACCGCAGACCGTCATCGAATTGGATGACCGTTCTCATGAGCGGGAGGACCGCCTAAAACGCGATATCTTCGTCGCGTCAGTCCTGAAACAGGTTGGCATTCCGTTAGTCCGCATTCCAGTCGCATCGACGTACGCAGCTCCTAAGATCAGGCAGTTGTTAGGCATTGAGGTTCCTCAGACGCGCTCGGCCTAAGCAAATGTGGGCTGTCGGCGGACGGGTCTATCTCTTCTCTCACCACTTCATGGGACCGCAGTTACGATGTGTCGCTGATACATCTCTGACACGTCAAACCGCCCCCAATAGCGGCCCAGCCTCACTCAGATCGCGCGCAAACACCTCCTAGAACATTCCGCCGCCGCCCCTTCATAAGCCGACTCATGGTTTTCACCGCCGCTTCGTCAGTTCGCAGGCAAAATCCATACACGATGGCACGGGGAGCACATGCCCGCTCACGATCCAGACACTATTTGATCGATTGCAATCTACGGCACAGGCGAGGGATCCCTGCTCTCCCCCATTACCAACACTCCTTCTCATTCCCCATAAGGTTTCTTCACGCACTTCCCGCAACGCTGCTCATTCCGCGTCCAGTATCCAATCACATACGTTCCGTATCGCTTTGGATAACTTTCATTCACCTAGCGGATTGATCTCCACTCTTCCACCACGGCTAACCCGATGAAATGTCGCAGCTCATGACGTGACGATACGTACATCCAACCCAGGCACCTGGGTACGCCTATTGCTGATTTAAGGGGACGGCAATCGATAGAAGGAACGGGCAACCATGAATACTCTCACGATTCTCACCGTGCTCTTGTGCATCGGGTCACTCGTGATTCTCAGAACATTATGGCCGCGTTAAGCATCAGTAGGATTCTCTCGAAGCGACAGGAATGGCCAGCTGGAAGGGTGATTTCCTAACGGAGGTAGAATGTATGTCCACCGAGGACGAGCGCGTCTACGACCCACAATTAGGCAAGGTTATTACTCGTCTCAAGAAGACTGCTCAACAGCTACAGCAGGAATGTACGGAGAAGAAACGTTGCGTCAGCCAGGCGGAGAGAATCCTTCGTGAGGCGAGCATATCCCACCCATAAGCCATGGGCGGACTGCTGTGCACTGGAGCGTCAAATTGTTCGAGAATGACAGCATCGCAGCGCTCTCATCGATGTCGAGTCGGGAACCTTTGAGTTAGCCCGACAGTCTCCGGCGTGATGCCAGAACGGGCAAACGGTAATAACGTCGGTGCGAACATGGCATTGAGCGCGGTTTCCCCGGCCAGCCAGCGACCGCGGAGAAGCCCTGCCTCCACTTGATGATCGAAAGCTTCTGGTGCTGCGACCTGCAGCACCAGAAGGCCAGCCTTGATGGTCTCCAGGTTCGCACCCAGATCGGCTGTTACGTCTGGCCGGCCATGATGTTGTACAACGCTTCAACTACCTGAGTAGCCTTTGTGCCAGCCGCAACCTTGAACAGGCTGCGGCCCTGTTGGTGGAAATGGCCAGCTGACTCGGACTGGCAATAGTTTGACCACTGGGAGAGCGGCCCCCCTCCAAGGCAACAAAAGGAAAGATCCCCCCTCATAAAGCTCATGCTTGGTTCAACTCAAAAGGGAACATGAAATCATTGCATCCAAATGTTCTAGTCAGATCAGCGGCACAAGGTTGTGCCGCAGGTAAACACATCCTCGTCTCGACTTGCGAAGGCATCAAATGGCGCCAAAAGCTGTGATTTCACCCGCAACAGCCCGACTCAAACTGCCGCCGCTGATAGGCCAATACTAGACAACGGATGCAGACTTCCCGCGTCACTTTGACCTGCTCGTCGAAGAGCGGAGTTCGCCGCATCACTATCTTGCCACAATCGGCGCAGTAACCAGCAGTCGTGGTATCGATGTCAGAAGAGACAGAGATCATGGCGTTGGACCCTCCTGTTCTCTCGGATGGGAGTTGTATTCAGAATAACCGGTTTGATTCCTCCCAAAAACATTCGGAACCGCGAGGCGTAGGCGCCCCCTGATAATGCCACACCCTTGGTGTGCTTGAGTTCCCGTTGTAGTTCCACGATGCGTCCGTTCAGTCGGACGATCATCCGCTCCAGTTCATCCACACGCTCAACCATGACCTGCTGCTGATGAGTCATCACCGGACCCTCCTTGAGTTACGTGTTATCGCAATGTCGAATCACGCCGATAAGCACACCCTCGATAGCAAATTCGTCTGCTGGTGTGACCACGAATGGCTGCATCGCGGCATTGGCAGGATGGAGTTCAATGTGGTGTTCACGCTTGAAGTAAGTTTTGATTGTTGCTTCCCGATTCACTAATGCCACCACTGTCTGACCGTTTTGCGCGGTCGGCTGTTTCCTGACTACCACCACATCGCCGGAAAGGATGCCGTCCTCGATCATGGAATTCCCTTTTACACGGAGTGCGAACGTTTCACCGTATCTCACCATGCTAGGTGGCACCTCCACCCATTCCGACTGACTAACCGGTTCAATCGGCACCCCGGCCGCAACCACTCCGGCCAGTGGAATTTCAACTCTCCTCGCAATCTGCGTGATCGCCACCTGCACTGCGCCGCCGATCCGTCGCATCCCTGATTCATAACGGGCAATAGACACACGCGTCGTACGAAGCTCAGTGGCCAGTTGCTCTTGCGTCATTCCTAGTTCTTCTCGAATTCGACGGAACTCAATGGCTGTCATCATGTAACCAATGGTTACATGAGCATCCATCAAGTGTCAAGTGTTTTGATTTCCTTCTTGACAGTTCGGTTGGCCTTTCTCAGAGCGGTCTTTGTTCGTATTTCGATAGAAACATTTTCAGGGATGGGAGATTCTGTGTATAAGTCAAGAGAGATTTTGATGATCCATAAAATTAAGCTCCTATCCACAGACCACCTCCTTTTACAATCCTAGATGTTCACAAACTGAATGCTAATACATACAGCCAAGATGAGACCTACAAGATATTGCGGTAGGAACCGGTCGGATTCTCTATGCTTAAAAATTAGGCAATATGGTATTTGGCATGAATTAGCGTGAGTGTTTGCCGCTGGCATGGATAGTATCAACAGGGATATCCACAGATTTTGGGGAGAGGGTCCCCTGGCAAGATTTGGCTACGGATTATCAAAATTCATGACTTTCCTGATTGCAAACACTCATAGGGTTCACCTAGAATCGCGCCGCGACTCTCTCTTTTTAAGCAGCAGCCCGCAGTTCCCATGAAACTACAGATGGCTCCAGGTTCCTTCCTCGGATTTCTGGCAGCGACCCTCCTGTTGGCTGGCTGTGCTGCCAATGTTCGGGACA
This sequence comes from uncultured Nitrospiraceae bacterium, assembly GCA_963839785.1. Classification (GTDB taxonomy): domain Bacteria; phylum Nitrospirota; class Nitrospiria; order Nitrospirales; family Nitrospiraceae; genus Nitrospira_A. Next base: position 251,713 of record CAWIWD010000016.1, on the reverse strand, counting down.
CCGATCTACTGGCCAGCAACGGCATCATGTTGGCACCATCAATAGGGCGAACGATCTTCCTGCAGAATCGCAACTCTTCCGACAACCAAGATGTATCGCTCCATGATCTGGGATCGCGCCTGAGCGCGAAAGGCTACCAGATCGTGCGGGATCCCCAGACCGCAGCCTATGTGGTGCTGACAAACATTGTCTATTGCAGCCAAACGAAAGTCGAGCTTCCGGTTGAAGACATGGTTGCCGGTGGGTATGGATCGGGAATTGGTAGTTCCATCATCTCGGGCCTGCACGGTTTGACGGGCATGGCCAGTATGGCGGGTCCGCAGGGCGCACTCCTCGGAGGCGCCGCCAGCATGGGACTCAATGCTGCCGAAGGAATTGGAAACGCCGTGGGCAATATGTTCGGCGGACCGTCACGACCCGATGCAAATGAGAATATCAATTATGCCTGCGTGGCGGATCTCCAAATAACAGAATTGGCACTAACGGGTGGGGCTTTGCCCGTTTCACAGACCGGTACGTCGCCTCCTCGGGGCGTCTACCAAACTCGTCTCGCGGCAAGCGTGCACCAGAAGAAACTTGATGATCAGGAAGCCACCCCATTGGTCCAACAGCGACTCAGTGCGTCAGTCGCGGGCCATTTCTGACATCCATGAACAAACCAAGGAACAGAAACCTGTACTGCGGCAGAGCCTGCCTACTTGCCGGCCTGTTATTGACGACCGGCTGCAGCAACGTTTTGCGCTCCGGACTGGTCAACGACATCTCCATCCTCCTACCGCCGAGTGCGACGCGTACCATCTATGTGCAAATCCGAAACAGCTCTGAAAACCTGGGTGCGACCCCTGCCGATATTCCTGCCAGATTGAATGCCAAGGGATACCAAGTGGTCAAGGACCCATTAGAGGCGGCCTATTGGTTGCAGACTCAAGTGGTGTATTGCCACAAGGCGGGGGATGGAGTCAGGCCCGAGATGGTCGCTAAAGCTGGCTTTGGCGCGGGTATCGGCAGCGGAGGGACGCCGCTTGCGACCGCAAGTGGACTCGACATGGACGGCAATGTTCGGCGCCATGGCGGGAAACGGTATGAATGTAGGAGCCATGCGCGGAATGGCGGTGGGAGGCGGAGCCATGCCCGACATCAACGCCATGATGCGGATGGCAATGAGCGGCCGAGGCGGCTATCCAGGGATGGCCCAACCGCAACAGAGCGAGGACAGCACCTATCTCTGCGTAGCAGACGTGTTAGTCACAGAGCAGGTGAAAAACAACCTGCCTCGAATGTATAAAATGCGCTCGGTGGCCCATGTGTTGCAAAAGAAGCTGAACATCGAAGAGGCCACTCCCATTGTGCGGGACAAGTTTGGGGCAAGCATCACCGGGCCGTTCTAGCCGCAGCACCTTTACTTCATCCAGATCCAGAATCAACCACTCCCATTACCACTCGCTACTCGCCTTGCCTCGACACCAAATGGATGGCTCCGGCCTTGATCGCGGCTCCTACGGAAACACCCGATACGAGCCCGAACTCTTCAACGGTCGAGCGAGTGACCATAGCAACAAGCGGAAAGCCGCAGTCGATCGTTACTCGCGCTAGCGCTCCGAGCAGGGTGATCGCATTAACGGTCCCGACAAGATGATTCCGCGCACTACTCCTCGTGACACCTCGTTCCAGCACCACATCTTCTGATCGAATGCAGACGAAAACTTCCGATCCCTCTGACTCCGCCGCAACGGCCGTCAGGGTCGTATCGTTCACATTTACGCGCACCATGCCGTCCGCCGATCCGATCACCTGCCCCTTGACCACCGTCTCGATTCCCACGACGCGCGCAACATCCGCATCGCGCGGACGACTGAAAACCTCGATCGGCGCTCCTACCTGCAACACATCACCCCCGCTAATGACAGCCATCACATCGCCCATCGTCAGAGCTTCAGCCCAATCATGCGTCACGATGATGGACGGCAGAGCCAATTGCTTAAGAAGACTCCGCAGTTCATCTCTCACGTGAACCCGAGTCGGCGCATCCAACGCGGAGAGCGGCTCGTCCAAGAGCAGCAACAGCGGTCGAGGCGCGACGGCACGGGCAAGCGCGACTCGTTGTTGTTGTCCACCGGAGAGTTCACGCGGCATGGCCGACTCGAAGCCGCGCAATTGAAACAAATCCAGCATCTCGTCGACGCGCTTCTTTCGAGCCTGCGTCGATAGGTGACCAAGCCCATAGGCAATATTGCCCGCAACTGTATAGGTTGGAAACAACGCATAGTCTTGCGGCATATAGCCGATGTGCCGGTCTTGCGGAACGATCTTAATACCAGACGCCGTATCCAGCCACGTTCTCGAAACAAATTGAATGGTGCCTTGTTCCGGCCATTCCAATCCTGCTACGCACCGGAGAATCGTTGTCTTGCCAGACCCCGAAGGACCGAACAATATCAGCACCGTCGAGGCTTCAACCGGATATCGAATCCGAGCCCGAATCGGCGCGCGACCGGCAAAGGTCTTGACGATATTGATGTCTATTTCTGCGGCCATGTTGACCAGACATTCCGATTGACCGCATAGACCACAAGGAGCACCGTATAAGACACAATAAGTAGAAAGAGGGCGGTCTTGGCCGCTCCGTCGTAATTCAACGCCTGCACTTCATCGTAAATGTCGATGGATACGGTGCGCGTCTCTCCCTCCAGGTTACCGCCGACCATCAATACGACCCCGAACTCACCCATGGTATGGGCGAAGCTCAACACTGCTCCCGTCACCAATCCTGCCTTGGATAAGGGCATGATGAGCTTGAAAAACGTCTTGAGTTTGGACACCCCTAACGTCCAGGAGGCCTCGATCAATCGCCGATCGACCTGTTCGAACGCCGCAACAAATGGCTGAACCGCAAACGGGAGGCTATAGAGAATGGAGGCGAGCAGGAGGCCTTCGAAGGTAAAGGGGAGCGGATGCCCAATGAGATCGTTATAAAACCGTCCGAAGGGGCTGTGCGGACCGATCGCGACAAGAATATAAAACCCCAACACGGTCGGTGGCAGCACCAACGGCAGTGCCACCACCGATTCCACGATAAACTTCCACCGCCTGCGCGAAAAACTCACCCAATAGGCGATCGGCAGGCCGATCACCAAGAGGATCAGCGCCGTGAGCGCAGCTAACTTGAATGTCACCCAAATCGCGATCCAGTTCACACGTCTGTCCAAGCGTCCATCTGAACCACTCCCGATCGGCGTTTACGGACGAATGCCGATCGGGTGGGTCAGCTCAGGTCTACTTACTTTCCGATCATGACCTCAGTGGCCTTTATGGCAACGGTCACCGCATCGTTGACCTTGAGCCCCATGGTCTTAACCGAACCTTCGGTAATGGCTGCCACGATCTCCAACGCTCCGACTTTGACAACCACTTCAGCCATGGCTTGGCCTTCGGTGATTGTCGTGACGGTGCCTTGAAATTGATTTCTGGCACTGAGTTTCATCGTCTCCTCCTCCTGCTACGGCTGAAAAATTTCGGCCGTTTTATTGCGATTGTCTCCCTCCTTTGCATTCGAACTGGATTCCCCATCGCCGGCCCCTCGATTCGTCTTCTGTTCCTTCAATGATACCCATGCCGGCGCTGGTATACCCTTTCACCTCACCTTCGCGGAGGATCCGCCAGCCCTTTCCACATTTGGTTTGGATGGCGTCCAATGCCGGCTTTCTAAATTCCGATCCCATCGAACCGCCCCGATCTTCCTTGTAGCTGTAGGTCATCACGCCGCCATGTTCCGACTCTTGGCTCAACATCACCGCTTCGGAGCACCCCGCACCGGCGAGCAGAAGAAAAGCGTAGAGATAGGGAGTGGCATGACTAGCTCGGCAGCGTGAATCCATAACGCGTCATGATCTCCTGTCCTCGAGCACCTTTCATGAATTCCAGAAACTGTCGGGCGACCTCTTGGTTCTTCGCCTGTTTCATAATGACCGCGCCCTGTTCCAATGGAGCATGGTGATCCGCAGGAATCTCCCAATAATTTCCTGCGCTCTTCATTGCCGGAGCCATCGCTAACGACAGGGCAATGATCCCCACGTCGCAGGCGCCGGATTCGATAAACTGCGCCGCTTGCGAAATGTTCTCGCCCAGTACGAGCCGATCCTTCACGTCGGCATAGACCTGCTCATGTTCCATCGCTGACACCGCCGCACGACCATACGGCGCATGCTTGGGATTGGCAATGGCAATTTTCCGAATCCCTGGATCCCGAAGCACCGCGAGCCCTTTCGCCACATCAAGCGGCGAAGTCTTCGGCGCCCAGAGCACGACACGCCCGATCGCGTAATGATAGAGCGTTCCCGGCACCGTCAGGCCGGCTTCTTCCAGTTTCTTGGGATAGCCGATGTCCGCCGAAAAATAGAGATCAAACGGAGCTCCTTGTTGAAGTTGCGCATAAAAATTCCCTGACGACCCAAGCGAGAGTTTCACATGGTGTCCGCTGTGCTTCTCATACTCCGCAATCAATTCCTTGATGGCGAAATTGAGGTCCGAGGCGGCCGCAACGGCGACCTCTTCCGCCTGGGCAGCGGATACATTCCCCGTACCGAACCCCGTCATGACAAGTAGCAACATCCAACTCGCCATCCAGATCTTCTGTGTATATTTCCTGAAAGACACTGGGACACCCCTTTCTTCAGCGAAGATTTCCCTGAAACCTATGAGTACAAAATGTAGAGCATTCTTCAAGTTGTACCTGCGAGGGATTGGGAGTCAAGATAGAGCACACCGCACAACATGGGTACACTGTCGCTTCCACTCGGGTTGACGCACGCGTCATTCCGACCGACATGGATGTCGATCGTCTGCCCAATCGCCACTGATTGAAACTATCCATGCGCCCGACCCGCCCCGAGGCCCTAACCGTTTCCCGATTAAAAGAAGATTTGGTACTGCACGCGAATCGCATGCTCGATCAAAGTTCCCCCTACCACATCAAGAGGCACCGTTCCTGAGCCGGGAGGAAGTGGGTTGCTACGGCCGATGGCATACCCGCCGGTTCCAAACTGAGTATTGCTATAGGTCACCATGATTTGATGGTCATAGGTCCCGTTCAAGAACCAATTTAATGACGCATCAGTCTGTCGAATCAGATCGTTGGCCGAATGGGTGTCCGGGTCCCAATAGGAAAATCGACCAGCTACCTCCAGGGTCCGGGGAATCAGATAATAACCGGACTGCACATAAAAACCGGTGGCATTACCGAACGTATTGGGCGCGGTGGCGGTACAGGCCGCGTTCATACAAGGCAACCCTTTTTCATGACGGTTGATATTTTTAAAGTACGCTTCTCCCTGCAGTGAAAATCCTCGATACTTAAATACGCCATCGATCGCATACGTCGCATAATCCACGATGCCGATGCCTAATTGCCGGCCGTTACCGAACGCGGCCAGTTGTCGCCTGATGTTCAAATTGGCCAAATCCAGACCGACGAATGCGTTATCTGAACTCGTATTCACCGCGGGATTCCAGGCGAATCCGCCTCCGATTGCTAATTGCGGCTTTTCAGAATAGGCCAGATCGCCTTCGCCGTAACCCGCTCTTCCCAAAATATTCCAGCTCAAACGGGCGACGTACAAGAGTCGATCGACATCGAAGCGCGTGTTGGCATTTAAATTACGCTGGTTAGCAGGACAGCTTGCTGGTGAAGGGAATGGATTCCCGCTGGTTTGTCCACCGGGACAACCGACTAGTGGCTTCTTCAGACCCGAATGACCCGAGCCGGTTAAAACTAGGCCCGGCGCCGTTGAATATCGCCAAAATAATAGTTGATCGGAAACAACTCCTCGTCGTTCATGATCGTGATACCGATATCGCGACGATCGAGACCGCTCGCGGTAAAGGCGTCTTGGACCAACGATCGATCCGCAAACTGCATAGAGGCAGTCGAGTTGATTTGTGACCGGTTGAAATAAACTTTGTATTGACCCAGTTGAACGTTCGCCCATTTGAAATGCGTGGACGTGAAATTCATGTCCATCAGCGAGAGAGCCCCGGGAGTCTGCGCATTTTCGGCGGTCTCTGAGCGGAATTGAATGTAGTATTTAAAGTCCGGATCAAACAAATGGCCCATGAAATAGAACCGCATTCGCCGGATATTGAATGTGGATGCGTAATTTTCTGAACGATTGGCCCGATAATCTCCAAACACCCCGAGCAGCTCCGGAAAGTTTTTGGCTTCGCCGGGATTGCGCCAGGCATCATTCCGAATGCGCTCGGTGAAACGAAGCTGACTGCGAAACCGGATTTTCAAAAAGAACGCGTTGTCGTTAAATGACAGGTTGAACCCGCGGTCGTACCAGCCTTTGAAACTTGGCATCAGCAATTGTGAACGCTCTTCGGAATCTTGAACCACCTTGTTATATTCTTCCTGCGTGATCATGCCGGTCTTAACCGAACGCTCCAGCAGGAGCCTCATCGACGGATCCATACTTTCCACAAACACGTACTTGCCGTTCTTCTCCACCAGCTTGCCGGCCTCGGCGGCGAATGCTGCGGACGAATAGTCGAACAACAGCGCACATGCCAACATCACCTGAAATAACATTTTCCCGAGACCGACTAAGTCGGAATGAAGGCTGCACCAATTGCCATCGTGTACGCATGAATGCCTCTCCCGATAGTTTTATAATTATTTGTACGTAAACTATTTCCGGCTGGTCATCGGCCATCCGCCTCCTGCAGATCAGCGTGTGATGGTACCGCCGGCCTGTCCGGATTTGAGGAATTGCCGATACTCGACCGCTCGGGTTCCCTTGTCGTCGGCGAGCCAGAATCGGCCTGGCTCGAAATAGAGGATGTAGTTCTTCGGCGTAGGCGGAGTCAGTGGATAGTTGGAGTCGTAGTTATCGGACTTCCGAATCGGGAATTTGGTTGTGGAAATATTCGATCTTCAGATACAGATAGGGATCGCGGACCGCCATCCATCCCGCCACGGTATCACGGCCGTAGCGAGGGTTATTTCCAGGCCCACGGACTTCGAAGTGCGCCCGATCGTTCGCTCCCAATTGCTCGAGCGCGTCTGCTAGATGAGGTGCGAGGGCCTCAAGTTCATCATGACGAAGCATGGGTTTCGGTGGAAGCTCTTCGGCGAACCAGCGCAGAGGCAGGCGCTGTTGTTCACGTATGGAGAAGCCCTTAAGAATGGCTGTCACCTCGGCGCTTGTCAGCTGGATCGGATGCGTGTAGGCCTTTGGCTCAACCTCCTGTTGCACATTGACCACTACTCGCTCGTCGTCGTGGACCGTCTTTGTTGTGTATGGCATTCTCGCGCAACCTGGCACCGTGAACACCGCTGCCAATGCAACAGCCAAGGCGAGTGGTCCTACACGCGCTTCCAAATTATCTCCGATAGTTGCTTCCCTCATCGCGCCTCCTTGGGACTCCTATTCAACATGAGTAGTAAAATAAAGAGTTGTATACTTGCAGCGATAAACAAAAAATTATTTCGGCTTATCGGCTGGCACCGCATGTCCGGCCTGACGCACGATGCCCTGCCCTTCGGCGCCTTGAATAAAGGCCAAGAATTCTTCGCACAGAGGACGATCGGGACAATAGCGTTCCATGACCATGGAATGAACCGTTCGGCTATACCCTTTCTCTATGATGGTCGCGACCCGCAGCCTTTCCTGTGCCCGCACCGCCTCATGACCAAAGATGATGCCGGCATCCGCCTGTCCGCTGAGAACATGATCGATCACCCCGTGGGAATCTGTCGCCAAATCCAGTCGTCCCTTCAGAGCCTCAACAAGACCGAGAGACCTGAGCATCTCGCCGGTCTGCGTACCCAGCCGAGTACGTGACGGATCTGCCACCGCCAGCCGGATGTTCCTCGGCTCATGTCTTCGAGAGACTCCGGCGCCTCAACCAGCGATTCCGGAACGACCACGACCAGCTGATCCAACGCATAGGGCCGCTTCGTATTCGGCAACACGTAATACTTTGCTCCAGCCGGGAGATCAGCTCATCGCCTCCCGGCGCGATGAGATTGATGGGACCGCTTCCGATGAAATATTGGCCCACCATGCTGTTCTCCATGCCGGCGATGGTTTGCCTGAGGTCCAGACCCGAGTCGAAGTAGAGTCTGCACCTGCACGCCGGGATGACTTTTCTCAAACCCGTCGCCGAGCCGTTCCAAGACATTCTTCAAGCTCGGGGAAGCCGCGATGACGAATGTCTCACCGGCTTCAGCGGGAGCGGACTGTCAGGTGCACTGCGATTGAGCCGAAAGCGAACAGAGCGAACAGCTCCCGACGGCGATTCCGCACCAGATCATGGCAGTCTCCATCGATATCCTCACCGTGGAAATGCTCGATGTCGTTTCGATCCATGCCGCCGCCGACCTACGCTGCCGCTATCCGGCCCGAAGGCTGCGCACTTTTCCGGTTTCCGTCATGTCATATCCGCCCAACGCTTCGACCTCGGTTCGAAATTGCCGGCTGGCAATGGCATCGAGAAGATGCGACAGCCCTGGATGACTAGCCAAATACCGTTTTGGCAAGACGAGATCGTACCGAGCCTGTTGCAACGGGATGAAATCCAGGCCGAAGATCTGGGCGGCAGATCGCACGCCAATTCCGGCATCGGCTTGGCCTTCGGCAATATGCCGCGCCACCTCGAAATGCGAGCTGACATTCAAACCGTATCCCTTTGAGTCCGGAACCGTCGATGCCCGATGCCAGTAGCCGTTGATCCAGCAACATTCGAGCTGCGGCGCCTTCTTCACGGTTCACCAGCACCACGTTCGGTCGAACCAGGTCATCCACGCCGCGGATGCGCTTGGGATTGCCCGCGCGTACGATGAGCCCCTCTTCCCATGCGGCAAAGGTGACGACAATATAGTCGTCTCCCTGCAAGTGCCGGCGGAGATACGGCAAATTCGACTCACCTGTCTTCGCATCCAGAATATGCAATCCCGCCATATGCACTTCTTTACGCTTGAGGGCCTCCAGCGCCGCTGCGCTTCCCATCGACCAGCCGACGACCGTCGAGGTGTCCTTGTGTCGATGAAGATATTCGCTCGCCAAATTGATGGCCGGATCACAGCCTGCGACCGCAATCTCCCGTTCCACGATCTGCCGCTCACGCAACAGACGGACTAGCACACGGCGCTCGGACCTTGGCTGAACGCCCACCCGATCCTGGCCTTCCGATGATGAGGCCGTCTGCGGGGACGGTGTAATTTAAGATTTCACCCAAGGCCGCGACGGGCCGGACGACAAATCGATCTTCGATCTTCGCCACCTTGACCCTTGTGCGTGGCTGAACCGCCGAGGCGGCCATGCCGGGCCACACCCATTCACCTTCGATCAGATCGCCGGTCGTCTTGAGGCTGAAAATATCCTCCACGTGACATCCCAACACACTGGCCAGCCGCAGTGCGACGGCCGTGGTCGGCAAGTATTGATCAGCTTCGATGGCGCACACAGCCTGGCGGGTGACCAATGCTCCGTCCGCGAGCTGGCCCTGAGACAGGCCTTTTGCCATACGTAATGCGCGCAGGGAATTGACGACATTCGAGGCCGGTTCGGCTTTGCTTTTTTCACTCATGCCGGCAGGGGTGATATCACGATAAATTACATTGTGTCAATTATTATATAAACAATCATTGGGCCGAAAGAACGGCGAGACTGATAAGTGGGAGTCACCGCCTCGACGCTTCGCCAGAGAAGTGTATTCTCAGTAAGGATTAAAAGTCTTTTGTTGACAATATTATTAAACTTAATGTATTTGATACCTCATCGGATTACAGATATTTGAATACGTTTATCGATTTTAGTCTTGAAGCCTCCATGCTCACTGAATTGCTTCAATTCTTCACATTCAACCGGGGGTCTAGCGAGATGAAAACCTTTGCATGGGTTGTTCTGACCGGTCTCGCCGCTCTGATTGTCGGAGAGACACCCTCCGCCCAGGCGGTGGAGGAAGGTCAGCTGATCAAGAAGGACGGAAAATGGGAGTACTACTCAGGGGAGGATCCGGGGCTCAAGTACTTGTACCTCAAGGGCATCATCACCCAGGAAGAATACGATAAAGGGAATAAGGTTCTTGAAGTACGTGAACACGTCGCCAAGCCCAACTTTACCATCGACGTGAACAACGGACTGAACTTCCGTGTGGGATCAAAGTTTCTCCTGAAATTACGGTTACTCACCCAGGTTCGTTATACCCATAACGACTACAACTCGGCATGGGGATCCATCGGCGATTCGCGCAATCCTGAAATTCTGGGCGGCCAAGTGGAGTATCGAGCGTTCAGGAGGCAAAGCGACTCCAATCAATTTTCCGTGCCCCGCGCACGGCTGCAATTTCTGGGGTATGCCTTCGATCCCGATTTTCGATACAACATTTCATGGGCATTCGATCAGACAACATGGAACCAGGAAGGAAGTAGCGGCAGGGCTGGTCTCCTCGATGCCTACATCTCGTCCTGGCACATCCCTTGGTTAACCGTCCAGGCCGGTCAGCAAAAGGTTTGGTTCAATCGCGCGACGATCAGTTCGCTGGCGACTTCAACCTTTGCTGACAACATGATTGTGCAAAATGCATTCGCCGCCAACCAACAGAATAGCCGCGATATCGGAGTCGCGATCCTGAGCGACGAGGACCGATACAAATTTAACTATGCCATCGGAATCTGGGGCGGAGTGGGTGCCAACCTGGCGCGCGAGGGCACAGCCGTCAGCCAAAACGTCCTGCCTCAAACGGGAACGCCTGGTGCGCCGGGCGCCGCTACAACCCGTACCTATAACTACGATACCCGTTTCATGACCGGCGAAATGATGTACACGGCTCGCCTGCTGTATAAAATTTCTGGCAATCCGGGATATGGCCAGGGAGACATTCTCAACTCACGCACACCTCAGTCAGCCATTGCCTTCGGCTATGCGTACAATCCGGCGCAAAACTACCTCAGCTCAACCCGCTCCGACATTGTCGAACGTGCCTACCGCCAGGCTGTCGCCAAAGCCAACAACGGCCGACTCCTCGGCGGTGGGATTTGGGACTTTCAAACCTATGAGGTCGACTTCATCGCCAAATACTTGGGCTGGTCATTCCAAGCGGAAGGTTATTACCGGCATCAGCGGCTGCGGAATGCCTCGAGTGGAACCAGTCCGTTCGATCTCGGGACCATTCCAGCCGCACAATTTCTCGGGCCCGCGGTCAACCTGGGACAGGCCTATGGCTGGTATGCCCAGGTGGGAAAATACATCATCCCACGGAAATTGGAAGTCGCCGTACGGTATGGATTTATGGATCCATCGACTCAACAGGTCAATGACCTCTTGAAGGAGTTCGGCGCCGCCATCAATTACAGTTTCGACGGCACCTACAACAATCGACTCGTGATCGATTATTCCAATATCACGATGGGAAGCGGCGGACGGGCGCCGGATCGGTTTCCGTTCGAAAGCCAGCCCGGGTTCGGACGTGACCTCGTCGAAAATCGAATCAATGTGCAATACCAATTTTACTTCTAGCAGGTTATGGCAGCTCATCGGGACCATCAGGAGGACATGATGCGAACAGGAACCCGTTTATTGAAAATAGTCATTGTTGTGTAGCGCCATGGTTGCGTCGTGGTGGCCTATTCAGCCCGCGCAAGCACAATCGGAAACACTGACCATCGTCGCCGCCAACAGTCTGAGGGAAGCCTTTCGAAAGGTCCTCCCTCTCTATGAGACACAATATCCTGACACGAACCTTCGTATCATTTATGGTCCTTCGCAAACGTTGCGGAATCAAATCGAACAGGGCGCTCCGGTCGATGTCTTTCTCCCTTCATTGGCCGACGAGATCGATCAGCTTCAGCAGAAAGGGCTGATCGTGGCGGGCAGCAAACGCATCTATGCCGGCACCTCGTTGGTGTTGATCACGGGAGCCACGCTGCCCGGAAGCATCACATCCATTCAAGACCTCCACACGGTGCCGGTACGTCGCATCGCCGTGGGTGATCCCAAAACAGCTTCGGTCGGCAAGGTTGCCGCGCAATTTTTAAAACACAGCCGGCTCGACGAACAATTGAAGCCACAATATGTCTTTGGCGAACACTCCCGCGCTGTATTGGATCTCGTCGCGAATGGGGAAGCGGAGGTTGGTATCGTCTACCGAACAGATGCGGCCTTGAGCGAGAAAGTTCGCATATTGGATACCACCCCGGTTGAATCGCATGCACCCGTCCACTATGGGGTCGCGCTTCCATGGACTGCCAAAAACATCTCGGGGGCCGGTGATTTTGTCCAATTTCTACTCACTCCCCAGGTACAAGCGCTATTACAACAATACGGGTTTGACCGCGTATCGGCAGATGGCGGCGTGGCTCAGACTCAGGAGGGACAACGATGAAATCGGTGCAAATGAACCAGCATCCAGCCATTACCTGGTCTCTCCGCGTGAGTGCAGTGATTATGGGAATAACCGTCCTCGCGGGATGCGCAACTCAGCCGCCGGCACCCAAAAAGACCATACATCAATCGGGCTTGAACACCGTCTTGCTCGAGCCAGACCTTGACTCGGCCTCAAACTCCCATCCGGCTTCACTCACGGCGACTGAGGTCGGCACCTTGCTGCGCGGAGTGAGGTCGTGGGAACGACGTAACGCTCTCCACCGATTATTTGCAGGCCCATCGGACCGGCGTAGAGTCTTTCGAGATGAGGAAATCAGCATCCTAGCCCCTCCTCTCTCCAAGGCATTGGCGCAAGCGGCGCCGTCAGAACGCATTTATTTCCATCTGAGCCACCCAACCGATCAAGGCAATGAAGAAACGACTACCGGTTGGATCTCGGTGCGGGACGAGATTCTCTACCTTTCCCTTAGCGAAGCCCACGATCAGCATGGTCCCGGGCCGGACATCAACAAGTACGAACGCCAACTACCCAACGTGCCCGAGGCCTCGGCGGAATTCGACGTGACATTCGAACCGGAGGAGTATCTCGCAAAAGTAAGGTCCGCTGGCCGATTATTTGCGCCTGACCAGCGAGAGGAACTGCAGATTCGATATCGCGATGCTCTGAGCAATATGCCGGCCCAACCTGGGTTGGATCGAAGCAAAGACGTTTCCCCACCACATTCCTAAGTATCCGATGAAGAGAGGGGTTTCAGGTCCATTCTGATCGTCGGTGGTGATTCGGTGGAGGCAATACACAACGCCCGCGAGCCGGTGGCCACATTTGGTCGACCGTTGGAGCGGACGCAAGACAGGGGATGTGGCGAGACCTTCCAAACAGTACGGAATCCGTGGTGGTCGTGCTGGATCGCGTGAACCATGCACTAGCCAGGAAAGTTCGGACCGAAGCAATGAATCGCGGCCTTTCCGCTTTTTGGGAAGCAAGGAGGGCAGGTCCGGGGGACCGATCAACGTCCGCTGGATATGAAGCCATGGCTCGAGAGCCAGTAACTGAAAGAACCGTCGCAGACCATTCGCGCAACAGACGAGAAGTATCATCATACATTTCAGAGAGCAGCCGCCCCGTCGTTCTTGCTCGCAGGCTGCGCACGATCAGAATGAGCTCGGCCCATGCGCGCAGTGAAGGCCGCTGCGGCTATTCCCCCTTGAGTGAGAGATGGCAAATGGCTGACCATTGGATTGAACGCGCGCCCTCAGAAAGGAGCCTTTTCATAACATTGGCGTCGATAACGTCACTTCTCGCCCTTCATCCTGCGCAGGCGGGCGCGGAGACCAGGGAATTATTGCTGAATTTGGTTTTCGCCCGAGGAACGAGAACGTGGTGAAGACCTCCGCCGTCGCCTTCATCCATTTTCCCCACCTGTCACGATCGGGGACCTTGGAGGGCTGGGACCAGATCCTTGCGGCGCTGTTCAGTCCGCAAGAGGCCGGGGCGAAAGCTGTAGAAGAACCTAGGTAACAAGCGGTCCACTAACTGTCGATTTAGGTTAGAATCACCTTCCAGTGACCGTCGCTTTTCCAGCAGGTCGATCTTGTCCTTTCGAGCCCCGGAGGTTGCCATGTTCGGACCGATTACGATCCCGTTCGGCGCTAAAATGCTATTCAACAGCGTCACCCTCAAACCTGGGGTGACCTTCGAGGATGTGGAACTGGCGGTCGGTCAAATGTGCAGTGTCGTCAAGGAAACCTATGGCGGTAACAAAGGAGGGTTCATCGCCGGTCAGGTGTTCAAATTCTCTGGCTTCGTATCCGACGAAGGCTCTCTGAATTCGTCCAGAGAGACCGACAAGCACTATGTGATCGTGACCTATTGGCGCTCATTCGAAGACCACGAACAATCCCACGGCAATCAACTGTTCCGGGACACGTTCGCCAACGTCGCTGCCCTCTGTTCCGACACCAAAGAACTGGGGTATGACCTACTATGGCAGGGTGAAGCAACGATCTAGCCTCGCGCAACCATGCTCTTCTGGCTGAATCATTGCAGACCGAGAATCCGGACAGGCCGTGATTATCGATCCCGTCATCGAAAATGTGGACCGCGATATCGCGCTCGCTCGTGAACTGTCCCTCACGCTTTTTTTGTTTTTGATACGCACATTCACGCCGACCATATCACCGGCGCCACGCTGATCAAGGATCGGACCGGCGCGCGGATTGTGTATGGCGGCGGCGCGGAGAGGCTTGTCACAGGGGCGGATCTGTTTCTGCACGATGGGCAAGAGATATGGTTCGGGAACACCGTATTAAAAGCAGTGGCCACTCCTGGTCACACAGAGAACTGCACCAGCTATTTATTACCTGGCGCGGTGTTTACGGGCGATGCCCTCTTCATTCGAGGCAACGGCCGGACGGACATGCAAGGCGGATCAGCGGCAACGCTGTTCGACTCCGTGCGCGAGAAATTACTGACACTCCTCGAGGAGACGATCCTGTACCCCGGCCACGATTACAGCGGCCGGGTGTCTTCCACTATCCGCGAGGAAAAGCTGTTCAACGAACGGCTGAACCTTTCGGTCGATAAAGGTGTCTTTCATCAAGCTCATGGACAGCAGAATATTGCCGCGACCTGCGAAAATGGATCTCGCAGTTCCGGCCAATCTCCTGGCCGGCCGCATGACCGAAAATAGAACCGCAAACATACCGGAATCTAACTATCCAGCCATGACACTTATACACGAGAGACCCCGCTAAGACGGACAACCCATACCCCGCATAGTGCTACCCCACCAGAATGACTTCGCCCGTTCATTCTACTGATTTCGCAACAGTTAGCCTTGATTACCGCCACCGGTCGCCTCATCACAACGCCGCGATTTCCTGATCCTGATACGCTTCCAGTGCGTCTCTCAGCACTCACATTTCCTGCTCGCTAAGGCTATGTACCACTGGCACCGCAACCGCCCTTCCAGTTCGATAGAAATGGCTGCGCCCCCCATGACTGAATCGTCAACCCGATGTAAAGACGCTGGAGTCTCCCCGGGGGATCCCCACGAGCGCAATATGGGCCACGCCCGTACGGCGGCTCTCTTCTCGCTGCAGCGCTTGAGTCTCCAGTGACACCACGAGCAGCGATGCGCCGAGATCTTCCATATCTGCCGATGGTCCCCCCGCACCTCACTGACAGGGGCTGGGTCTCTGTGGTACGGTGGCTGTTCACCACGAGGCGTGCATGCGCTGGCTCAAAGACCGCTCGATCGGACAGAAGTTCTTCATCTCTTTCGGAGTCATCCTCAGCCTACTGGCTTTGAGCCTCACGGCCCTCCTGCTGTACCTCAGCCGCATCAATAGCTACGTCGACCGCCACAAACGCATCACCGTGCCGGCCATCGTCACGGCGGCCACCATGCAACGCTCGGTCTACGAAATGGATCTGACACTTCGCTCGCTGGAACAAGCGAAAGGCGCGGATACGGATCAGGCCGTTTCGCGTCTGACCGCCGATGACGAACGACTCCGTCGGTTACTGGAGCTGTATCGATCTACCCATGCAGCGCGGACGCATCCGATTTTATTCGGTATGTTGACTCAACACGATCGCCTAGACCTGGTTGAGCAAGAGGACGGAGCCATCGCTCAAATCGATCAAGCCTTGCAGGAGCTCAATGGCTTATGGAAGTCGATCACCTCACTTTCACAGGCAGGTGATGCAGGCAGCCGGCTCCCCCTCATCCAAGCCGATACCTTGTTGACCCAACTCATGGAAGATCTCGATCAGTTGGTCCAGGCCCACACAGACATCGACGTCGAAATGAAAGTGGAAGGCGATCGACTTCTGCAGCATGCCCGGCTGATTGCGCTTGGCCTCGTAACTGTTCTCGGACTGGTGATCGCCCTGATCTATCTCATGGTCAACCGACGCATTGCTCAGCCGCTCCAGCGACTGTCGGTGACGGCCGATCGCGTCGCCCATCATGACCTCACGGCTCGATTCGAAGCCTGGCCCAGCCATGATGAAGTCGGCACGCTGGCTGCGTCCCTGTCCTCCATGGTCACGAGCCTACGTGAACAGACGGCCGCCACCAACCGCAAAACGAAAGAGCTCGAGGCCTTTACCTATTCCGTCGCGCACGACCTCAAAGGCCCGCTCCGGGAAATCGAAGGTTTCTCCTCCCTTCTAGAAAAACGGTTCGCCGACGGCAGTGACCCGGAAATTCGTCATCACATCGATGTCATCCGTCGCTCCGCCCTGCGCCTTACCCACATGATCGATGCGCTACTCAAGTATTCACGGCTCGAGCAGCAAGATCTGCCGCGACAACGCTTCAACATTCTGGAAATTATCACCACCCTCCTCACCGACCGATTCAGTAGCCTGCAGGGTCCAAGGCCGAAGATCCAGGTTGAACTGCCCTTCGCCGATCTCTATGGCGAGCCGGTCAGTGTCCGTCAGGCGATTGCCAACCTTCTCGACAATGCCGCAAAATTCGCGAGCCGAACCGGGTCTCCTACCATCACGATCGGCGGAACGCAGACCGTCACGGAGCGCATTCTTTGGGTCCAGGACAATGGCATCGGATTCGATGCCTCGCAGCACGACAAAATCTTCGGCCTCTTCGAACGACTACATGGTCCTCAGGATTACGAAGGAACAGGAGTTGGGCTCGCGATTGTGAAACTCGTCATGGACAAACACTACGGACGAACCTGGGCTGAATCCACACCGGGAGCGGGGAGCAAGTTCTTTATCGCCTTTCCTGAACGCGTCGAAGCCGGCGCCGTTCAGCCATCACTCTCGGGGAATGACCTGAAACCCCTTCTGTGACCATCCACGGCATGCACATCCTGACCATTGACGACGAAGAATTTGTCCGACTGATCGTCGAGCAGGCTCTCCGCGAAGAAGGCTGCGAAGTGGAGAGCGTGGGAAGCGGACAACAGGGCATTGATCGACTGCGCAGTGCGTCGTTCGACTGCGTGATCACCGACCTCCGAATGCCCGGCCTCGACGGTCGAGCCGTGTTGCGTTGGGTGAAAGACCATCAGCCTGATATGGATGTGATCGTATTGACCGGGCCATGGCGAGGTGAAAGATGCCGTCGCGGCTATCAAAGATGGCGCGTGGGACTTCCTTGTCAAAGACACTCCCTTTGACGGCGCAACGGTGAAGGCCGCGCTCGCGAAACTCCGCGCGATTCGCGGGCTGCGACGGGAGAATCTCGCGGCGCGTCATGGAGGCTATCGGCAGGATACGATCGTGGAGGGTGTGAGTGACATATGGCGGAGGCTGGACGCGCAGATCGCTCAAGTCGCGCCCTCCCAGGCTCCGGTACTCATCCAAGGCGAAACCGGTTCCGGGAAAGAAGTCGTCGCACGCCTACTTCACGCGCGCAGTCGAAGAGCCGCTGGTCCTTGCCTTGCCGTCAACTGTGGAGCGGTGAGTCGAGAATTATTGGAGAGCGAGTTGTTCGGATACGAGAAGGGCGCATTCACCGGAGCCGCCACGGCCAAGCCGGGATTAATCGCCGCCGCCGAGGGTGGGTCGCTGTTTCTCGATGAGATCGGAGAGATGCCTGGACCGATGCAGGTGGGACTGCTGCGCTTTCTCGATCGGAACGAATACCGCCCCGTCGGAAGCACACGCACCCTGCGCGCCGATGTCCGCATCATCTGCGCGACCAATCGAGATGTGCAGGAACTCGTATTGCAGGGTCGCTTTCGCGACGATCTCCTCTACCGCATCAATACTGTCACGTTGCCGGTTCCCCCGCTCCGGGAACGACAGGAGGATCTTCCCGCGCTCACCAATCACATTCTGAACAGCCTTCGCATCCCCGGCATCTCGACACGGACCCTCACGACAGAGAGCCTACAACTACTGACGAACTACGGTTGGCCGGGCAATGTTCGCGAACTCCGCAACGTCCTTGAACGCATCGTGCTCCTGAGCTTGAACACCGGTCCGATCACGCGCGAAGAAGTCCTACAGGCGCTCCCGCCGTCGTCCGCATTCCCCCATTCCATCGATCAGACGCAGTTACCACTGGAGGAGATCGAACGCCTCCACATCGAACGCGTGCTACAAGCCAGCGGCGGCAACAAAACCAAAGCCGCGCGTACCCTCCAGATCGACTACAAGACGCTGCTAACAAAATTGAAAGCCTATCTCCCTTCCAACTGATGCGGCGCTGCTCCATACCCTTGTTCCTCGTCGCCCGCGACTGGCATAGCTTTCCTATGCAAAACGCGCTAGCATGGGTGACCGCAATGCAGCCCATCTACCCCTTCAGCAAGGAGGTCACTATGATGTCCCCCGTTCTGCTCTCGCTGCTCATCGTTGTACCGCTCAGCCTATTAGGCCTGTCAGCCAATGCCGCCGCGCCATCGAAGAAAAGCGCCTCCGTCAAGGAGGTCAAGGCCATGTCAGAGAAGGAACAGACAGCGCTTGCCCTCAGCGGGGCTCCGAAACACATCGCCGGCGAAGCCGGGGTCATGGTGTTCGGAGCCGACGGGAAACTCACCGAGGTAAAGAAAAGCGAGAACGGCTTTACCTGCATCCCGACGGTGATGAACCTGCCGGATCCGGACCCCATTTGCATGGACGGCGCGGCTCACCAGTGGATGACCGACATCATGAACCATGCGCCCAAGCCGTCTAACAGCATCCCAGGCATTGCGTACATGGCGCGTGGCGGGTCACATTTCGAGAACAATCACAAAGTGGTCATGCAGCAGGAAGCTGGCGCGAAAGTCGTCAAGGAACCGCCGCACTGGATGGTGATGTGGCCGTTCGATCCGGCGGCGACCAAGCTGCCAACGGCCCCGAATCCGTCAGGCAGTTACGTCATGTTCGACGGCAGTCCCTACGCTCACCTGATGATCTACCAAGATCCCAAAAAGATGAAGTAAGCCTCGTTCCGTGCAGAGAGCCCGGCTGAAGGCGCTCTGCACGGACAGTCACTGTATCCGACCCTTCCCCACTCTCCCACAGCCTCTGGGAGACACTGCCTACAGGCTGGAGGAAATGCTGCCTCGCGCTGATCTCATAGTCCAGCCATCGACAGCGCAGCCTCGGGTGCGAGACAATCACTACGGCATCGTGACACCCTGACCGTATCGTGAAGGAGCGTGTGGTATGACGTGGCCTGGATCATCGGCCGAGCGGCAGGCACAGGAACGATTCGGCACGTTTGGTCGCGCGACAGCGTTTTATTCAAATCAGGTACTGTCACGTCTGAACCAGTCGATGCAGGAGTTTATTGCCCGGATGGAAATGGCATTCATCGCGACGGCCGATGCCCACGGCAACTGTGACAGTTCCTTTCGAGCCGGCCCGCCTGGGTTCGTGCAGGTACTGGATGACACCACGCTTGCCTATCCGGAATATCGAGGCAACGGCGTGCTGGCCAGCGTGGGAAATATCCTGGAAAACCCGCACATCGGCGTGATGTTTATCGACTACTATCAGACGACCGTAGGACTACATGTGAATGGCCGCGCCCGCGTGCTGGATCCCAGCTGAGGCGGCCTCCCTCTCGAACCTTCCACCCGGAATGACCGACGCCGCTCAGATGAAGGGTGGCCGCCGCGCTGAAGCCTGGATCCTCATCACCGTGGAAGAGGCGTACATCCACTGCTCCAAACACGTGCCGCTCCTCACTCGCCTGAATAAGCAGATTTCATGGGGTACCGATGACGAGCGGCTCAAAGGTGGGAATTTCTTCAAAGTCAGACCGTAGCTGGATGCCGCACCATCCGCCTGCCTTTTCCGCAGCCTCCCAAACTGTCGCCGCGCACGAATGTTGCCGAGACCCTGTGCTTACTGTTTCTGCTTTGCACGTGCCAGCGCTAACGCGAACGCGCCACTGGGCTGCGGCTCCCGAACTTGCACCAGCGGCTGAGTGGACGGACGCCGCTCGCGTGCTTCACGCATGCCTCCGGCGCGAGGCTCTGAGGGCGAAGCCGCAACCGGCGCGTCGTCGATGCGCATCGTCAAGGAGATCCGTTGGCGTGCAACATCGACCGCCAACACCTTGACCTTGACGATCTGGCCGGCCTTCACGACCTCATGGGGATCCCTGACGAAGGTGTGCGCCAGCGCGGACACGTGCACCAGACCGTCCTGATGTACTCCGATGTCGACAAACGCCCCGAATGCCGCGACATTGGTGACCACCCCTTCGAGCACCATGCCGGGCTGCTAAATCGGTCAGCGACTCAACACCATCCCGGAAGGTGGCCGTCTTGAATTCGGGCCGCGGATCGCGCCCAGGTTTCTCCAACTCCGTCAGTATGTCTTGGATCGTCGGCAGCCCGAATGTCTCGTCTGGTGAAATCGGCTGGCGAGAGCCCTCTCAACATCGCCGGACGTCCCATCACCTCGCCGATTCCCTTATCGAGACGCGTCAGAATTCGCTCTACGACCGGATAGGCCTCCGGATGGACGGCGGAACGATCCAAGGGATTGTCGCCATCGTTGATCCGCAGAAAACCCGCCGCCTGCTCGAAGGTTTTGTCTCCCAGACGCGGCACCTTGCGGATCATGACACGATTCTGAAATGGACCGTGCGTATCGCGATAGTCCACAATATTCTGGGCCAGGACTCGATTCAGGCCTGACACGCGAGCCAGCAGCGGGGCTGACGCCGTATTGACGTCGACGCCCACGGCATTGACGCAGTCTTCGACGGTGGCATCGAGCGATCGCGCCAGCGCACGTTGGTTGACATCATGTTGATATTGACCCACGCCGATTGATTTCGGATCGATCTTGACCAACTCGGCCAACGGGTCCTGCAGCCTTCGGGCAATCGACACCGCGCCGCGCAGGCTCACGTCCAAGGCTGGAAACTCTGCCGCAGCAAAGGCCGAAGCCGAATAGACGGAGGCGCCGGCTTCGCTCACCACGATCTTCGCCACTTTCTGCTCCGGCTTCTTGTCCGCCACCAGCTTGATCACCTCGACCGCAAACTTATCGGTCTCACGGCTAGCTGTTCCGTTGCCGATCGAAATCAGTTCAACGCCGTGACGGACCACTAACTGCGCAATCGCCGCCAGCGAGCCTTGCCAGTCGTTACGCGGTTGGTGCGGGTAGATCGTCGCGGTCTCCAGCAATTTGCCGGTGGGATCCACGACCGCAACTTTGCAACCGGTACGGAGACCGGGATCCAGACCGAGCACGGCTTTGGGACCGGCCGGCGCGGCCAGCAGCAACTCATGGAGATTCCTCCCGAAGATTTTGATCGCTTCGGCTTCCGCGGCTTCACGCACCTGCAACAGCAATTCGGTGCTGAGATGCACGTGCATTTTCACCCGCCAGGTCCAATAGCACAGGTCGGTGAGCCATTTGTCGGCGCGGCGGCCTCGGTTCTCGATCCCAAAATGAGCCGCTATCATGCCGGCGCAGGGATGCGGCACGACGGCTTCCAGCGTTCTCGCCCAATCCGAGATCGATTTTCAGTACCCCCAATGTGCGGCCGCGGAACATCGCCAGCGCGCGATGCGAAGGAATCGTACGGATGGTTTCTGAATAGGCATAGTAATCCCGAAACTTCTCTTCTTCCGCCGTTTCCTTACCGGGCATGACCGTGGAAGTGACAATCCCTTCTTCCATAGTTCGCGCGCGCAGGATGGCCAGCAATTCGGCCGTTTCAGCAAATCGCTCCACCAAAATATCGCGGGCTCCTTCAAGCGCGGCTTTCGCGTCAGGAACGTTGATGGCCTCCACGCCTTCGGCTGCCGGCGCCACCTTCACGTACTTGACCGCTTCCTGCTCAGGATCGAGCGTCGGATCGGCAAAGAGCGCATTGGCCAACGGCTCGAGTCCGGCCTCTCGCGCGATCTGCGCTTGCGTACGCCGCTTGGGTTTGAAGGGCAAATAGATGTCTTCCACGCTCTGCTTAGTGGCTGCTTGCTCGATGGCGCGCCTGAGCTCATCCGTCAATTTGCCCTGCTCCTCAATTGACGCCAGGATCACCATGCGCCGCTCTTCCAGTTCGCGCAGATACAGCAGCCGCTCCTCCAACGTGCGCAGATGGGTATCGTCGAGGTTGTTAGTGGCCTCCTTGCGATACCGCGCGATGAAGGGCACGGTGGCTCCGCCGTCCAACAATGTCACCGCCGCCGACACTTGCGGAGGCATGACTCCAAGTTCCTTGGCAATCAGGTTCACAATCGTCTGCTGCGCGGAGGCTGAGAGGGTTTGAGTCGCTGAAGAAGTCATGGGTGTGATGTCACGCTTTCCGAAAGCGACGCGTGACCGTTGGCGATCCACCGGTCCCAAAAGGCTTTCTTATCAGGTATAGGCGAAGGTTTGGCTGTTCGATGACCGTCATCGTTCACGCCGGCCGTCCGGGAATCTAGCAGAAGAGGGCGGCAACTTCCAGGCCCAAGGGGCGCGGCAGCTTCGAGTCCAGCTAGGGAAAATGGAAGCGTCTACATATCCAGGAAATGCTATAGTGCCACCTGGAACAGGAAAGAAATGCGCGTATGGCGCTAATCTAGAGGCCTTTCACACGGATGGATTTGTGACGCGCAAACACATATTCTCATTTACGTTTTTCTGCATCCTGCTATTGCTCATCTGGCAGCTGGGTGTCATTCTCAGCCCGTTCTTTTACCCGATCATGTGGGCTCTCATTCTGGCCACAACATTTTATCCGCTCTACCGAAAACTTCTCATCCGGCTCAATCGTCGACCACAGCTCTCGGCAGCGATCATGACGGTCATGGTCATGGCCATGGCGGTGCTGCCGGCCGTCTATCTGATTTTTCTGGGCATCAACGAGGCCGCTCAGGCTTATGACACGGTCGTTCAATGGTTTCGAGCCGGACAATTGCACGAAATGGGAGTGGCCATCTCGCAACTGCCGGTCGTCGGCCGGTTCAGCCAAGATATCTTTGGTCGCCTTATTTTGTCGAACAGCGGACAGCTCGAGTCCTCCGTCATTGAAGGGGGAAAGGTCGTCAGCTCATTTCTCCTGGCACAGGGCGCCGACCTCGCCAAAAATGCCTTTCTGTTTGTGACTGATTTTTTGGTCATGGTCTTCACGCTTTTCTTCCTCTTTCGCGACGGTGACCGTTACTACAAAAGTTTCTATGCCGCCATCCCGCTGGAATCCGACCATAAGACAAAAATTTTCGAACGGATGGATGGCACTATCAGCGCAGTGATGCAGGGCACATTGCTGACGGCGCTGGCTCAAGGTGTGACCGCCGGACTAAGTTACTGGGCACTCGGAGTTCGTTTTTCCATTTTTCTGGGCGCCTTGTCTGCGGTCTTCTCCTTGCTCCCGTTCGGAGGCACTGCGCTGGTCTGGATTCCCGTCACCATCTATCTGTTCGTCACAGGTTCGATCCTCAAAGGCTGTATCATGATCGGCATCGGCGCGGGACTGGTCGGGCTGCTGGACAATCTGTTACAACCGTTTCTCATCGGCAATAAGGCGCAGCTACCGATGCTGTTTCTGTTCTTTGCCTCCCTGGGCGGACTGGCCTCCTTCGGATTACTCGGTCTATTCCTAGGGCCCATTATTCTGGCCGTCTTGTTAGAAACGTTCCGTATTTATCAGGATGAATTTCAGGACCAGCCGAGCGACCTTCTCATCAAGTGATTCGTCTGAATGACTTGCTCGTAATGCCGACAGGCGCCCTGGAACCCTCACTTTGGCTCTCTCCCTAGGTGTGAAACAGCACATGCCGAAGCACACCAATGAATCATCCCAACCCATCTCACTCGCCGTCGCCGCCCTGGGAGTGGTGTATGGCGACATCGGCACGAGCCCCCTGTATGCGCTCCGGGAATGTTTCCACGAGTCGCATGGATTGGCGGTGACCACCGATAACGTCTTGGGCATCCTCTCCCTGATCGTCTGGTCGCTGGTCCTGGTCGTGACTGTCAAATACCTCCTGTTCGTCCTGAGAGCGGATAACGACGGCGAAGGCGGCATGCTGGCGCTCATGGCGCTCAGCCAGCGATCCCGCCCGGCGAACCTTCGAAAGGGACTCGGCCTGGTCGCGACGCTCGGGTTGATCGGCGTCTCCTTTCTTTACAGCGACGGTATCATCACGCCGGCCATTTCGGTACTCAGCGCAGTCGAAGGGCTCACGTTAGCCACAGATTTCTTTACTCCCTACATTCTGCCGATCACCGTCGCCCTGGTGGCATTGTTGTTCACCATCCAGCGCAAAGGCTCCGGACAGATCGGAAGTATTTTCGGTCCGATCATGCTGGTGTGGTTCACCACCATGGCCCTGCTGGGACTGGTGAGTCTGTTGCACACTCCCGAAGTGTTGCTGGCCGCCAATCCCTTGTACGGAATCGAGTTCCTCACTCACCATGCGGGAATCGGCTTTCTGGTGCTGGGAAGCGTCTTTCTAGTGTTGACCGGCGCCGAAGCGCTCTATGCCGACATGGGTCATTTCGGCCGTCGCCCGATCCAACTCGGCTGGTTTGCGGTCGCCCTGCCGGCCCTGCTCCTCCAATACTTCGGTCAGGGCGCGCTGCTGATGCGAAATCCGGCGGCACTGGCAAACCCCTTCTATTATCTGGCGCCTGACTGGATGCTCTACCCGCTGATCATCCTGGCGACCCTGGCGACGGTCATCGCCTCCCAGGCCATGCTGTCCGGCGCCTTCTCGCTCACCTTACAAGCCGTCCAACTCGGTTATCTCCCGCCGCTCCGGATTACGCACACCTCCGCAGCGCAACATGGCCAGATTTACTTTGGTGTGCTGAACTGGTTGATGTTCATCGGCACCGTTGGCTTGATTCTCTCCTTCGGATCGTCGAGCAACCTCGCGGCGGCCTATGGCATCGCGGTCTCCGGCTCCATGGTGATCACCACGTTGCTCATGTTCCGCGTAGTCCAGACCCATTGGGGGTGGAGTCCAACGCTGGCAGCCCTGGCTGTGGGCGGGTTTCTCTTCATCGACCTGGCCTTTTTTCTCGCGAATGCGCAAAAGATTCCGCATGGCGGATGGTTTCCGTTGCTCATGGGCGCGGCTATTTTTACCGTGATGAGCACCTGGGCTCGAGGCCGCGCGATCGTGGCCGACCACCTCCGCCTTCAATTTCCTCCCCTGCGGCGATTCGTCGAGGAGGTCTTGTCGAAGGTGGAGTGCCGAACAGCCGGACGTGCCGTGTTTCTTTCGCAGTATCCTGACGTCACCCCGCCGGCCTTGCTGCAAAACGTCAAACATAATAAATCGATTCACGAACAGGTCTACCTGCTCACGGTCCGCACGGAACATGTCCCGTTCGTCCCGTCGAGCGGCCCCCTGGAGATCACCCCGATCCGGGACAATCTGTTTCAAGTCGTGGCGCGATGCGGATTCATGGAGCGGCCGGATATTCCGCGCGTCCTGACCCAACTTGCGGCGCACGGCCACGTGCTTCCGGTCGAGGACACGACGTTCTTTCTCAGTCGGATCACGTTCCTGGCGACGCCAAAACCGGGGATGGCGATCTGGAGGGAGAAACTGTTTGTGGTCCTCTCTCGAAACACCCAGCGCGCCAGCTCGTATTTCAACCTGCCGGCGGAACAGGTGGTCGAGATAGGGCTGGTGCTGGAGATTTGACCCGCCGGACAACGGGGGTCCGGAGAGCACCGGAGTAGCGGCTGACGCCTTAGACGTCTTCGAGCATCTTTACGCTTTTGAGAAACCGGCCGAGATCCGGATCGGCTTGAGGACCAAAGGCATCGGCAATGGTCCCGCGGGTGCCGTCCTGCGCCTCGATCGCATACACCACCGACATGTCGTCCGGATCGCTGGCTCCTTCGAACCGGTGATGCTCGACGATGGTCAACTGATCGGCCGTGAATGTCAGGCCGCTGTTGACCGCCCTGAACCGTTTGTCGAGGAACTCAAAGTTTGCCGCGAAGCCTCTCTGCCTGAGACCCTCCACGGCTTCCGCCAGCGTCTTGTATGCATGCTGTGCCATGATTGCGTTACCTCACTCCTAGTTTGGTCAGGATCGACTGCAGGAACAATCGAGCGATTTCGCGATGGCCCGCGTCATTGGGGTGAAACCCATCCACATCGAGAATGAGTTCTTCGCGAACCGGCTGCGCGAAGAGATCGACGACTGCCGCCCCGGCATCGCGAGCCTCCTGGGCAATGGCGTCGTTATAGGCCGTGATCCGTGCCAGCGTCACGCGCTGATCGGGGGCTCGCTGGAATCGGGGAAGCCGGGTGAGATCGGGAAGATTGCCGATCACGATATTGTCCGACACGTCGTCCCGCAGCATCTGAAGAAGAAACCGCAGATCCTGCCGGAACGTCTTCGGATCGTCACCGCGCAGGATATCGTTCGCCCCGGTCCATACCGTCACGAGATTCGCCTTTGTGCCGAGTTGCTTGGCAAGGCGCACCTGCTCCTTGATCAGATCGATCCTGGCCCCCGGTATCCCCAGGTTGATCAGGAAGACCCCTGCCATCCGCCGGTCCAGATCCTGTTTGATCAGGAACACGTACCCTTCCGTCAGTGGCGTAGCCCCGACCCCCGTCGCGTCACTGGCGCCAAGCGCGAGGTAGACGAACTCGATCTTTTTCTCGCGTGGTCCGCTCGTGCAACCCGGAAAACTCAGACTGACGACCGCCGCCATGACAATGCTGATGAGCGGGAGAATTTTCATAGGGCCTCCACAACGGATGCGCGACGGAGAACGGAGTGATGGATCGTCTGCTGCTGTCGGCGTCTTTATTATGGAAGAACGAGCGACCTGGTTCAACCGGCGCTTGCCTGCGGCACATTGCGCCTGCTCTCGGGGGTGAGTTAGAGTGACCGATGACCGAGCGGGAGAATCGTGCGATGGGACGCAGTGCGGACAAGCCAGCAGAATGGCAGGACCTGAGACAGCCGGGCGCGATCATGCTCGTCTCCTGTTATGAGTTGGGTCATCAACCCCTCGGCATCGCCCAACCGATCGGCTTTCTCGAACAAGCGGGGATTTGCCCCGGTCGGCCTCGATATCGCAGTGGACAGACATCGACGAATCGGCCTTCCAGGCTGCTCGGTTCGTCGGCATCTCGGTGCCCATGCACACGGCGCTCCGGCTTGGGGTGCGGGTCGCCGAGCTGATCCGCAAGATCAATCCATCCTGCCACATCTGTTTCTATGGGCTGTACGCCTCGATCAATGCGGAATATTTGCTTCAAAAGCTGGCCGATTCGGTGGTGGGCGGAGAATATGAGCTCCCACTGCGATCACTTATCGAGGCACTCGATCGCGGGCAGCCGATCAGTCATCTCGAGGGAGTCAGTTCACCGGAGCCGGATCACCGGCCCTCGCTGCAGCGTGTCTACAAGTCCACGACCTCGAGTCCCTCACAGCCGATCCCGAGCCGGAGCGGATTACCGATGTTGGACCAGTATGCGCGGCTCGAACAGAACGGCAGCGGAACGGTTGGTCGGGTATGTCGAGGCGAGTCGCGGATGTCTCCATCACTGTCTCCACTGCCCGATCGTGCCGGTCTATGACGGGCGCTTCGTCCTCGTCCCGGAGGCCGTCGTCCTGGAGGATATTCGACGCCAGGTCCAGGCAGGCGCCACGCACATCACCTTCGGCGACCCGGATTTTTTCAACGGCCCCGGCCATTCCATGAGTATCGTTCGCGCAATGCATGAGGAGTTTCCGCACCTGACCTTCGATTTCACCGCCAAGGTCGAGCACCTCCTGAAGCGGCGCTCCCTGATCCCTGACCTGAGCGCGCAAGGATGCCTGTTCGTGATCTCCGCAGTGGAGTCCTTCAGTGACCATGTGCTGGAAACACTCCATAAGGGGCATACAGGAGCTGACATCATCACGGCGCTCGGCATCCTGCGTGAAGCCGGCCTCTCGCTTCGTCCCTCGCTCGTGGCCTTCACGCCCTGGACCAGTCTGGACGATTACCTTCATATGTTGGATATGGTGGAGGCACACGACCTGATCGATGCGACCGACCCCGTCCAATTGAGCATTCGCCTGTTGATTCCGCCTGGATCGGCGCTTATCGCGAAGTCCGACATTCAGCGGTTTCTCGGGCCGTTGGATCAGGCCGGATTTCAGTATCCATGGACGCATCCGGATGAGCGGATGGATCGGCTCCATCAGGCGGTGAACGCGATCGTCGAAGCCAGCGCCAAGGAAGAAGAAGATGCCATGGTGACCTTTGATCGTATCAGGGCGGTGGCCGATGAGATGGCCGGCCGTCACCCGACGCCCGCGACCCAGACCATCGTGAGCCAGGCTGACCGTCAGAAACCGCCTCGCTTAACCGAATCATGGTTCTGTTGTGCCGAGCCGACGAGCCGGCAGTTCAGACCGCTGGTCACGAAAGGGCATGGGGAAATCTAGCGTGCCGACCAGAGTGGCCAGCTCCGCTTCCACTTCCGGCAGGCGCACGAGTCGAGTAACAGACTGACTCAGGAGAAAGGATCCCGCTTGGTCTGACGTGGATTCAGGCAAAGCTTCATGCGCGACTTCTGCGCACAGCGGGAACAAACACGTTCGGATGGAGTCACATACAGGAGAGAGGGGAACGACCAGTGAACGCTGAATCAACGACACAAGGCACACAGATACAAGAACTTTTGGGTTTACAGGTACCGGCAGTGGCCATCGCGTTTCGCGATGCCGCCCCGGCCGGCATTCCGCATGTCACCACGCCGGCGCCGGCGGGCTGCGGGTATTGGAAATTGGCGGCAGAGGGACAGGTCTTCTACACGGAAGCCTCGGATCACTATACCTGTCCGGTCGGAGCCCATACCCACGGTGTGGAGCTGCCACCCCAGGTCGCGACTGAGTTGAACGGCCTGGTACAGACCATGGTAGGCATGCAGTATCTCACGATGGCAGAAATTCCGATGATCCCGCGTCGACAGAAACCGTTTCATGTGGCCATCTATGCGCCACTCACGCAAGGCCACCTTCGCGCCCGACGTGGTCCTGGTTCGCGGGACCGTCAAGCAGCTGATGCTGCTGGCGGAAGCCGCACAGGCCGCGGGCGTGGCCGGCGGCGGCGCGACGATGGGACGGCCGACCTGCGCCGTGCTGCCGGAATCACTGCAGTCGGGACAGACGGCCACCAGTTTTGGTTGTATCGGCAACCGCGTCTATACCGGACTCGGAGATGATGAGGGCTATTACGCCATTCCCGGCGAGAGAGTGGCCGACGTGGTGCAAAAATTAGGCGTCATCACCGAGGCCAATCGTCAGTTGGAGGCGTTTCATCAAGGCCCGCGCAGCCACCGCGCTTCCGTCGTGAAGCGTCGTTCCTAACCTGAGCCGGAAGCGGGATCTTTTCGAACTCGCTTAAGGCTAGCTCGTCATGTACAGGCTTATCCGCAGCGAGAGACCGTTGCCACGATTCACCGGTGTCGCGAACGATGTCGAGACTTCTGCTTCTCCTGCCGGCGCGAACCTATCGAGCAGAGGCATTCCTCGAGGCAGCCCGCCGCACTGATGTCGACCGTGACCATCGGGACGGAGCGGGCTGGCGAGGCGCTGCCTGTCTGTCCGGCAATGTCCTGACGCTCGATCTCCGGCATCCGCAAGCAGCCGCACGAACCGCGCTGGAATTCGCCCGCCGCCACCCGATCGATGCGGTGATCGGAGTCGACGATGTGCACCGCCGTCACCGCCGCCGCCATGGCAGAGGCACTCGGGTTACCCCACAACTCCATCGCGTCCGTCACCGCCGCGGGCAACAAACGCCAGATGCGCGAATTGCTCTCCGGCACAGGGCATTGCCGTCCCCCGGCATGCCGTATTCCCCCTCGATGGCGATCCGGCGAGTTCGCCAGGCAGGTGCGTTATCCCTGCGTCGTGAAGCCGCTGATCCTCTCCGCCAGTTGCGGAGTCATTCGCGCGAATGACGAGGAGGAATTTGATTCGTGCGTTCCGTCGGGTAGGCGCGCTCCTCACTACCTTGGGTCTGGCGGCAGTCGATGAACAGGCCCGCTGGATCCTTGTCGAAGATTTTGTACCGGGGATCGAAGTCGCGCTGGAGGGCTTGCTCACACACGGAGTCCTCCAGCCTCTGGCGATGTTCGACAAGCCCGACCCGCTCGACGGCCCCTACTTTGAAGAGACGATCTATGTGACCCCCTCCCGTCTCGCGTCCGACGTACAGCAGAACATTGTCGCCTGTGCCGGCCGGACAGCCGAGGCGCTCGATCTCCGGGAAGGACCGGTGCATGGGGAGTTTCGGGTGAATCAAGAAGGGGTGTGGGTCATTGAGATGGCGGCACGAGCCATCGGCGGGCGCTGCTCCAGGACGCTGGACTTCGCCGCCGGAATGTCGCTCGAAGAGCTGATCCTCCGCCACGCACTACGGATGCCGCTCCCTGCTCTCACCAGGCAAGAGCACGCGGCGGGCGTGATGATGCTTCCTATTCCCTACGGGGGCTCGGCTCCATGAGGTACGGGGACAGAGTCAAGCCAAGGCCGTGCCGGGAATCGAGGAACTGACGATCACGGCAGAGCCCGGTGACGAACTGGTCCCGCTCCCGGAAGGAACGCGCTATCTGGGATTTCTCCTGGCACGGGGGAATACCCCGGAGGATGTTGAGCGGTCGCTACGGGAGGCCCATCGCCGACTGACGGTCGTCATCACCGCCTCACCACGGGCCGCAACCGGCCCGTCGCCCTTGCCGCCGGGCTCACCGCCGATGATTTTTTGAATGCCACCGGTTAAGCCATGGCGGCCCGGCATCGGCTAGCTCGGTTTCTTCCGAACCTCCGCGATCGTAGTTCCGCAACCACTCGTCCAGACTCTTGCCCTGCGCGGCGACGTCCGGGAGGCCGGTCATATCGTGCACCCATGCGCCCTGCACAACCTCACCATCGTCCGCGACTCCCTGCTTGATCGCCTCAAGCTCTTTGTCAAACCGCTCAGGCTTTTGTTCAAGGATGCGCCTGATCTTCCATTTCGTCGTCGGGTTCCCATCCGCATCCAGCGCACAGCCGTAGTGGACGAGATCCACCTTTCCGGTCTGTGCCACCTTGGCCAACATGCGATAGGTCGTGCCCGATTGGGACTGCACCAGCGCGGCCTTAAAAAGACGCTCGCATTTGGCCGGATCCACCTCCAACGCCGTCAGATCTTCGATGACCTTGGCGGCAACTTCCGGGGCTGTATCGACTTCTCCCATGGTCGTCTTCCTCCATTTAGGGATTGATCGTCTCGCTATGAACGTATGACCCTAACAAACTGTGCGCGAACAGAGCAAGGCAGGCCAGGGTGACTCCGGATCCCTCACGGGCGGGGTCATCAAGAAGCCCGAGCACCGTCTCGATTTCAGATTCACCGATCGCCAGGTTTCCTAGTCTCAAGGCTCCGCGCTGCAAGCGCATGTCCTACAGAGTAGCTGCAGCGGCTTCGCGAGGTACAGGCTCGTGTCCGTTTTGGCACAGCGGCGGATGATCTTTCCGGATTGCTGAATTTCGATTGAAAGAGAATGACGTGGAACGTTATCGCGGAGTGAAGCGCATCGGAACCGGCCGGTAGAAAGCAATGTCTTTCACCGGCCGGTGATTCAACAGTTAGGAGTGAAAGGCATGAACGTCGCCTGATTTGCGCAGCATTTTATTGACCTCGTCCAGATGCAACTCCTCCCCGACGATCATCTCCCTCGCATACTCTTCCAAGAGGACGGATTTTCCTTCGGCCAGCTTCAGCAGCTCATAATATGATGCCACGGCGGCCTTTTCATGATCCAAACTCTCTCGAAGGATGTCTCCCACATCATGCTTCTGAGTTTCCAGCAACGTGCCGATTTTCAGCGAGGGATGGCCGCCCAGCAGGGTCACCAACTCGCCGGCCTTGTGCGCATGGGCGAGACTCTCGTCGGCATTGCTCTTGAGCCATGAGACAATCGGGATGCGGTTGTAACCATAGATCATGAGCGCATAGTGCGTATACCGCACCACTCCCGCCAACTCAAGTTCCATAATACGGTTGAGAATTGCGACGGCCCCTTGCTTCTCTTGATCGTTCATTTGAATGTCTCCAGTGAATCCCAATGACCCTAACTTCTATCAGTTGAAGCCCGTCGCTCGGCTCGAGCAACCCAGTCGTCGTCGCCCACACGATAAGCCACGCCGGCCCATTCGTCAGTGTACGGGAAATGACCGCGCGGATTCCACCCGGGATGTTGTGTGCCATCGGCAATCCGGAAGAATACGAGAAACGAGTGCGTGTCCCGAGCCTGCGTGAGTCCTTGTCGAATGAGAACCATGACTGCGCGTGACTGCTTACAGGCACTTTCCAAACTCGGACTGCCGCCAGGCTTCATAGAGCACCACGGCAACTGAATTGGAGAGATTCAGGCTACGGCTTCCGGCTACCATGGGGACGCGGATTCGCCGTTGCGCGGGGACACTGCCCAGGATATCGGCGGGCAATCCGCGGCTCTCTGGTCCGAACACAAAGGCATCACCCTCCGCATAGTCGACTAGATCATATCGTTGCGTGCCTTTCGTAGAGACGGCAAACAGGCGGCGGTGGTCTTTCAAGCCTGCAA
Source organism: uncultured Nitrospiraceae bacterium (assembly GCA_963839785.1). Taxonomy (GTDB): domain Bacteria; phylum Nitrospirota; class Nitrospiria; order Nitrospirales; family Nitrospiraceae; genus Nitrospira_A. The sequence goes on along the minus strand of CAWIWD010000016.1, from coordinate 218,825 downwards.
CACAGTCAGTCCAGCTTTCGTGCACCGTAATCGTAGCGAATTCGTGATAGTCGAGCCCGGCGCGCAAGAGCTGCTTATCCTCCAGCGTAAATCCCAGCGGTTTGACCATATGCAGCCTCGCGCCGGTATTGGCGCAGAGACGAATGATGTTGCCGCTGTTCGGAGGTATTTCAGGTTGATAGAGAATGACGTCGAACATGGAATGGGTCAAGTTGAGAAGAGCGCCGCCGCATATCTCACCAGTAAATCGAACCGCGAAACCTGCCACCAGCCTCTGTCCGAGTTTCCTGCGGCTAACTTAACAGTTCCTTCGGAATGTTCCCGCCGTTCTCGGCTAACTTGTTCAATACGGTCTTGTGCAACCACATATTCATCTGCGCCGAATCAGCCATCTTGTCGGTCGGGCATTTCAATTCGGTGGCCAGTTCCTTCCTGGCAGTCAGACTGCTGTCGAGCCCCAGGAGTTTCAAGAGATCCACGATCGAGGTTTTCCAATTGAGTTTTTCTTTGTGAGACGTCGCGAGAGCCTCCAGTTTGGCCACGACATCCACGGCGGCCATCGCCTTGGGAGGCGGGGGGGCTGCGGGCTGCGCCGCCGTGGGAGCAGGTGCCGATGGGGCCGGCTGTGGTGCAGCCTGTGCAGTGGACGTGCTCAGCCCGAGCTTCTCCAAAATTGTGCCGAATAAACCCATAGCGTCTCCTTTCAAGTCTGACTGAGGGGGAAAAATGACTCCGGGACTTACTTGCCCTGACAAAGAAGTTTAGTTGTCTATCATGGCTATTGCAAGGTGAGGCAACCTGTTGCTTGAGAGCAACAGTCCTGGAGAGTCATGAAACTCGATGCTTCTCCGCGGCGGGGAGCCTAGAATCAACCGTTACTCAGTCACCTCGGAACCATCCGCCCACTGCCCGATTCTGAACATGACGAATTCAGTTTTCCTCACCGGCGCAATGCCGATCACCAGGATAAGCCTGCCGTTCTCGAGATCGGCTTGCGTCATCGTCGTTCGATCACACTTCACAAAAACGCCTGTTCCGGCTTCTGCCCCTGTAGCATGCCGTCTTTCCACAACCTCGTGAGAAAATTGCTGACGCTGTTGCGGGCACGACTCCACAAGGCTTCATCGTTGGGTTCAAAGATCACCCAGCGCGTGCCCTTCTTGAGTAACATTTCGATGAAGATGATCAGACGGCGAACAGTCACATACTTCCACTCGGCGTCGGAAGCCATCGTCCTCGCCCCCCACAGCAGAATTCCCCTTCCCGGAACATATCGAAGCACGTCGACGCCCCGCGAATTGAGCCCCTCCTGTTGCCCCATAGTGACCACACCAGTCAAGCCTCCCAGGGTCGAGCGGATCCATCAGCACACCGCGAAGTGTTTCATTAGGGGGGCTCTGTGCACTCCTCGCTCCCCGTCTGTCCGAGCATAAAGGCCAGCAATGTGACCTCCGGGCGGAATCAGTTTCTCCGTTCCAGTGCCGGCATGTCGGATGCGGGTCGGCAGCGTTGGGCCTCGCTCTGCTATGCCGAAGAATCCGACCGGACTCGTGGCGGCACCGTCGATGGGCTGATCGCCTGGATTGCTCTCTTGAATGAAAACACCGGGCGGAAGATATTCGGGCATGTCATCTCCTGGCTTCATGACGATGTTAGGCTAGACGTTGAGAAAGGACGCTGTCCCTCACTCAGGCGGTGAGCTATTCGATGGCTGGCCCGGCCTCATACGTTGAAGCAGGCGAACGGACAGGAATAACGCAGCTGATGGCAGCCAGATCCAGAGCGCCTCGCTGGCTAAGACCTGCGCACCATAGGCGGTGAAGAATTCGCTGACTCCGATCGGCGAAACGGCGACCGGTCGAAAGCCGAAGAAATACCTCGTTGTATCAAACGGAGAGAGGAAGGCCACGCCTAATCCTCCATTCGTCAGCGCATCCAACAAGCCATGTGAAGCCGTGGCAAGAAAGAAATACAGCCACCGCATCGCCTTGACCTTCGCGTCCCCCTGTCGATACCACACACCGACAAGCGTGCCGCTCAACAGCGCGGCAAAGGCCAGCGAATGCGTCAGTCCGCGATGTCCCCACAGATCGCCGTACTGAATGCCGTAGCCGAATCCGACCACGTCGATATCCGGCAGAACTGCGCAGAGGGCGCCCAGTAGCAGGGCGCGGCGGTCCATGACAGGATGGCGCGAAAGTTTCCCCATGGCCACCGCCACGAGAGCATGCGAAAAGGCAGAGGCCACGATGCTGGTTGCGGATGGTTAGACGTTGAAGCGGAAATGCATGACATCACCGTTCTGAACGACGTATTCCTTGCCTTCCAGCCGCATCTTTCCCTTTTCTTTGGCGCCCGCTTCTCCCTTACAGGCGATATAGTCGTCGTACCCAATGACTTCCGCGCGGATAAAGCCCTTTTCAAAGTCGCCGTGAATGACCCCCGCCGCCTGCGGAGCCGTATCGCCGATATGAATCGTCCAGGCGCGCACTTCTTTCACACCCGCGGTAAAATACGTCTGTAGGCCTAGCAGCTGATAGGCTGCGCGAATCAGCCGATTGAGTCCTGGTTCGGTCATGCCGATATCGACCAGAAACTCTCGTTTCTCGTCGTCTGAAAGCACCGCAATTTCCGATTCCAGCGCCGCGCAAATTGCCACGACCGGCGCGCCTTCTCGAGCCGCATACTCCTCCACCCGGCTGAGGAGCGGATTATTGGTGAAACCCTTTTCCGACACGTTGGCCACATACATCACCGGCTTCATCGTGAGCAGACAGAGCGGCTTCAGCAATGCCCGTTGCGCCGGATCCAACTTCAAGGTGCGCGCCGGCTTCCCCTCATTCAAACAGGCCGCCACCTGCACCAGCAGCTCGCCGAGTTTCGCGGCGTCCTTATCTCCTGAGCGGATGACCTTTTGATTCCGCTCCTGGGCCTTCTCCACCGTCGTGAGGTCCGCCAAGGCCAGTTCCGTGACAATGGTCTCGATGTCCGACAGCGGATCCACCTTGCCTGCCACGTGCACGACGTTATCGTCCTCAAAACAGCGCACCACATTTACGATGCCGTCAGTCTCGCGAATGTTGGCCAGGAATTGATTACCCAGGCCTTCGCCCTTGGATGCGCCGGCCACGAGCCCGGCGATATCCACGAACTCAGTCGTGGCATACTGCATCCGCTGGGGTGACACGATATCGGCCAACGCCTGCATCCGCGCGTCAGGCACTTCGACAATGCCGATGTTCGGCTCGATGGTACAAAACGGATAATTCTCCGCCGCAATCCCCGACTTGGTGAGGGCATTGAAGAGGGTAGATTTCCCCACGTTGGGCAAGCCGACGATTCCACATTTCACACTCATGACGATCCCTTCCTGGTCATTGCGATAGTATCCGACTCATGGCGCTGTCCTCACACTGTCCTGACTCAGGGTTGCGCTGAATCGCGTATTCTACGTGTTCAAGATCTGTTCGGTCTACTCTGCCAATGATCCATCGTGAGCGACTCATCGGAATCTTATAGTCGATCCCTCATGACCGAGAGGAAGAAGCGAGGGGCTCCCACCGCCTGGCGCGGTCCGGATTGCCCGGAGTACGGCGGGCCAACCAAAGCAGATCAATCGTTACGTCTCAACCAAGCTCCTCGGCGCTTGCAAGATCATCAAAATTCCCGCCCAACCAGAAAGCTCCCACCTCTCACCACACTCACTGGGGCGCCGTGAGCGCATCCTGGGCCACATGCCCGCTCTGAGACTTTTCTGTAATATTGCTCTGTATTTCCCATGCGATCACCCGTGCCAGCTGGTCTGCGGAAAGCGCCCCCATCGGCAGCCCTTTGGTAGCCGAATGAAACGGATCGTCCGGCGCGGCCCTTCGATAGGTGTTCACCAAAATGGAGGCGGGCTGAACTCGTAGATTGCGGTTTCCCACCAGGACAGATTTGTCCTCCGGCAACACCCTGGTGCGCGTGGCCCAATCCCGCTGATCGATCTTCACAAACGACACGTTCCAGACTTTGCCATTCAGCAGGCTCCGCACCGCTTGGGGAGTCTTCTCAGCAAAGTATGGATCCAGCACGATCTTCTGCAACGCTTCCCGAACCCGAACGTCGTACAGTTTGGTCGTGGAATCAGGCTGCGAAGGCGCTACCAAGCTGGCGGTTCCCACCTCGTAGTAGGACTGTCCCTCTAGACTCTTCTGCTCATCCACGGTTCGCAGATAGCTGCTGAAGAGCTTTTGTAGCACCTGCAGGCGATCATCGGGCGGGAGAGATAAAATTTCCTGATCCGGACGTACCGGAGCATGGGCGAGATCGCGTTCAACGACGACGAATTTGGCCTTTGGCGTGGTATCCGCTTTGCTGACGACCCATTGAAACTCTCGGGCCAGCAATGGCACCAGTTTGTCCGGATGGCCCAGGTATCCGTTGTTCTTCAGACTCGAGCCATTGATCAGCAATGTGACCCGCCCTGGCTCCTTCGTCCGCGCGACTAGGAACGGAAACTCCTTCCCTTCGTCATTGAGGACGTGGGGCTCGATGACGACCTGTTTGAGCGCGTTTTTCTTAAGAGACTCATCGAAACGCGGATAGTCCGTCCGATGCTGCAACATGAAGGCGAAAGCATCAAGGAGAGTTTGCACAGCCGCCTCCATCTCACCTTGACCAATCCCTTCCATACCGGGTGTAGTCTTGCCCGGAGCTGCAAAAACATGGAAGGATGTACCGGGTACCGGATATGCCGGCCCGCTCTGCTCATGGCTTTCGGCGTCGGAATGTCGCTCATGCCCTTGATGGCTTGCCGCAACCGGCGACCATTGACCTAATATCATGCCCCCGATCACGATTATGCCGGCAATGAGAACTCGAGGCGTGAGGGCACCCGCCAACAACCTCATGCGGCAATCCTTTGCGCAATGCCACCTGACCTCACTATTTTGCGTATTGATCGCTTGTTGGCCCATCGTTCCCCCCTCGACCAAGCGACACAGCAAGGGGAAGCGTGATCGCAACGGGAGACGAAAGAGCAATCTTTCGGCAACGGTCCTGCGACAGCCCACCCTCGCTGCAATGGATTTCTGCCGGACCTTGCTCCTCAGCCTGCGTACCCCTTTGGATTCGTACTCTGCCAACGCCAGGCGTCCGCACACATCTCCGTGAGCCCACGCGTCGCGCGCCACCCGATGGATGTGAATGCTTGTTTCGGATCCGCATAACATGATGCGACATCACCAGGGCGGCGAGGCGCAACCTTGTAGGGAACAGGCTTCCCGCTCGCCGCTTCAAATGCCCGGACGATGTCCAACACGCTGTATCCATTCCCCGTGCCCAGATTGACCGTTAAACATTCCGCCCGATGGTCCAACCGGGCGAGCGCCTCCAGCGCCTTGAGATGCCCCAGCGCCAGATCGACGACGTGAATATAATCCCGTACCCCGGTCCCATCGGGAGTGGGATAATCGCTGCCCCACACGTTAAGGTAATCCCGTCGTCCCACGGCAACCTGTGCCACGAACGGCAGCAGATTGTTCGGCATTCCCTGGGGATCTTCGCCGATCAGGCCGCTGGCATGCGCCCCCACCGGGTTGAAATAACGCAAAATAGCGATTCGCCACGAGCGATCGCTGCGGTGCAGGTCACGCAGAATTTCTTCCACCATTAATTTCGTTTGGCCGTAAGGATTCGTGGCGGACAGCGGGTGATCTTCAGTGAGCGGCAGTTTCTGCGGATCACCGTACACCGTGGCCGAAGAGCTGAACACGACCTGTTTCACACCACATTCGCCCATGGCTTCCAGAAGACGCAGGGAACCGACCACATTATTGTCATAATACGCCAAGGGCTGCTGAACGGATTCACCCACCGCCTTGAGTCCCGCGAAGTGAATCACGGCAGTCGCTCCACTTTCACGCAATGCCGCCGTCAGCGCCACGCGATCACGGCAGTCCCCTCGTATCACGCGTAAAGACTTACCCGTGATCCGTTGGACCCGTGTCAGCGCTTCCGGATGACTATTGGAAAAATTGTCGAAGACCGTGACTGCCGAGCCGGCATTAAGAAGCTCCACGCAGGTATGCGAACCAATGTAGCCGGCACCTCCGGTGACCAGAATCATACGCATCGCCTCCGCGAGGATAGTAATGAGAAATCAGTTAGTTCAAAGGCCTACCATACACCGGAGCTCTTTCACGCACAATGGCGCCCCGCGTTGAGGACACTCATCAATTACGCGATCATTTCAATCTAGCGCTTCCCCTGTGTACTTCGCTACACTTCGTCACGTGCGCAGGAGTCACGATGCGAGACGAACGGACCATGAACTACTACGCCGTGCTGGAACTCTCTCCCACGGCTACAGAGGCGGAGATCAAACGAGCCTGGCATGAACACATGCAGGTGTGGCATCCCGATCGTTTTGTCCATTCCCCGACCCTGCATCGGAAAGCCGAAGCTCGCACGCAGTTAATCAACCAGGCCTATCAAACTCTCAGCGATCCTGTCGCACGAACTCGTTATGACTCCGCCAGGCAACAGACTTCGTCCGGCACGCCATTCCCCTCGACCATCGCCCTCGCCTCGTCCGGCGCCAACCCCGCGAGCCCGTCAGGAATTACGCGGGCCGCAAACGATGCTGAACGTGACTCGCTTCAGCCATCCGAAAATCATGGTACCGGCCATTCATCTGCTCGTCGATACTCACGAACACCTGCCGTATGAGTTTAAGGGACTCGTCCGGATCGCTGGAACCAAGCGACAGGCGCTGCGGGCGGGCGATTACGCCATCGCAGAAGCCCCTGATGTGTTCTGCGTGGAACGCAAGCGAGCGGAAGAGATCAACACGATCTTCTCGAATCCTTCCGACAATCGTTCGCGATTTCTGCGCGACCTCGAACCCCTGCTCGCCGTGCCCCATCGATTCCTCGTCATCGAAGGCGCCATCCAATACAGCGCCGGCGGAGGCCGGTTAGGCCAGTATCATAAAAATGGCATGGTAGATTTTCTGGATGCCCTGACGGCGCGATACGGCCTGCATATTGTCCACGCCGAGAGTCGGGAGGAAGCCGAGGAACGAGTCGCGAACCTAGCCGCGCTGCACTACGCCTACCATCTGGCCGAACAGCAGGGCCTCGGGCGCTGCCTCACAGAGAATGACGTCTAGACCGACATTGGCGCGGCCCGCCGATTACACTATGACCGGTTGGACGTCTCATTCTACCGGTATGGCTTGCCGGTTGATGAACAGACATCGGCCTATAGTCAGGTGGCTGAAGTGCGGTTCCGCATCGTCGAACTATTCCACTGTCGTGACTGCTGGCCTTCGTACCGGTATCGGTCTCTAGTGCATGAAACGCGACTAAGCTCTGGTCACCCGGTTCGTAGAACGGATAGCGCGGAAGGTTGAATCTTAGCCTGTGTCGTCTCGGCGTGAGCGTATCGAGTAACGGCCGGTAAACGTTTCTTCTGGAAGCAATCGCTTCAAGCCCCACTCGGGATGGTTCAACGCGTCCGTTGCGCAAGTCATCGGCTCGATGGCCAACGCACGTCGTGGAGTGTCGGCGATGGCATCGCCGGTGTAGACCACGATCGCTGAGAATGAGCGGTCCATGACGATATCGATCGCGCGACCATTTTCTACATGCCGCAGGGACGCCGTGGCCATTCCTTCCTCATCACGCTCCAGCTCCACATAACAATGATTGAACCGCCGGCCGCCGATGCTGCCGGTAGCGGCGATAGTCCCATTCGCCTCCCGTCACGTCCAAGATTGTTCCCGTGGGTACGAGTCGTTCATTGAACTCTAGATATCCTGCGCAGGGAATTTTGACATCAGCCTCGTCCACCAGGGCAGTTCCAACAGTGAAATAGGGGTGAAAGCCGACACCCACCGGCGCCGCCCGCTGACCGACGTTGTGTACAGTGAATGAACAGGAGAGACCATGATGGTCCAACTCATACGTGGCACTGATTGCGAGAGAAAATGGGTAGCCCTTGCGCCCATAGGTTGTGGCATCGAGAGATAAATCACATGTGATGCGATGGGGAAGAACTTCACGGACCTTCCAAGGCAAGGTTCTGACGAATCCGTGGATCGCATTCGGGCCTTCCTTGTCGTTTCGTTCCAATTGGAAGGTCTGCCCGTCAAACGAGTAGCGGCCCTCGGCGACGCGGCCAGGAAACGGAATGAGCACATCTCCCTGCCCGCCTTTTTTGTGCGCCCCGCCCGAATAACCCCAGACGATATCGGTCTCCTCCCCGCCGGCTGCTGTCGACAAAATACCGCCGCAAGGCAGCGCCCCAAGGCGAGACAATCACGCGCTGGATCCCCATCGAGAGCGTCACTTCACTGTCGGGTGTGATGTCCATCATGTGGCACTGCGCTTCTCAGGCAATTCTATGACTGTCGGCACTGCTCACCCACGAATCACAAGTCCTTTGCCGTCAGATAATCAAATCGATTCCGGAAATCCTCCGGTGACAGGCCGACAGTCTGCGCGAGGCGAGGACAATTCCTTCGGCTGATTCAGGTCCGACGCTGAGAGGCGAATCATGTATCGGCGAGCAATGACGTACGATTCAGATTCCACGTCCACCATGCGCACGCGTGTGCGGCCGGTCGCCGGATCCAAAATGTGCTCAAACGGGATCGGGATAAACCGGCCATTTTGAATCGAGACCATGGCGGCATTCCCCTCCTCCAGCAGAAATTGCGCCGCACAGTATCCGAGATCCCGGGTGTATTCCATATCAAAAGAAATGGGATCGGCACAGCGGAGCTCATAACCGATATTTTTGTCGACGACCGTTATTTTTATGCCAAGCGACCGCAGCGTCTGTTCGACCGCCCGTTTAAGCACGAATCCAAAATTGATCTCCGCCAGTCGCACATGCCCGTGCTGGTCCCGTTCTACATCTTTCAATCCTTCGAGGTCCTGCGGATCGAGGATTTCAACCAACCCTTCTGCCAACACCGCCACGCCGTCCGATCTCCCGGCGCTCTGACGTTTAATGATCGCACCGGCCAGGATATCGACCAGCGTAGCCAGCCGGATGGGCTTGTGCCGGAACTCCTCGGGAATCAGCGTCAACGTGGCGCCGGCGGCCTTGCCGATGCCCAGCGCCAAATGTCCGGCCTTGCGACCCATCGTGACGATGAAGTACCAGCGCGAGGTCGTCTCGGCATCGACCATCAGACTCTTCACGAGCTCGACACCGATGTGGCGAGCTGTTTGAAACCCGAAGGTCGGAATCCCATGCGGCAGGTCCAGATCGTTATCGATGGTCTTGGGGACATGCACCACCCGGAGGCGGCCGGCTCCCCGTTGCTCCAATTTGAGCGCGGAAAACGCCGTGTCATCACCACCGATGGTGATCAACCTGGTGACGCCTAGCTTGGCCAGTGACGCAAGACAGGCATCCAGATGCTCCATTTTCTGGGTGGGATTCGCTCGCGCCGTGCCGAGGTAGGACCCTCCCCTGAAGTGAATCCGACTGATGTCTTCGATCGACAACGGCTTGACCTTGCTCGTATTGCCTTCCATGATCCACTTGAAACCGTCCAAAATGCCGATGACATCGCAGCCGCCAAGAATGCTACGGATCGTGGCTGCCCCGATCACGCTATTGATTCCCGGCGCCGGCCCGCCCCCGACTAGAATCGCCACCACCGGTCGTTGTTCACTCATCCCCATCTTCTCCCATCTTCCTTCTCGCCCCAGCCCACGTTTCGTTTCGCCTGTTCAGTCGCTCGTGACCTGTTCACCATCGCTGCGTTCAAAGATTTTCCCGATGGCGGATCATTGCCAAACTATATTTCTTCTCCGATCGAAAGCTTTCCTGCTGACCGCTGTGCCTGCTCGCGGTCCTAGACTCAGCTGCACTCGTGGTGGGACCCTACACTGACATGAGAAGTGCGTCAAGAACGAGTAGGAGCAGCCGACACAATATAGAGTGCTCTCAGCGCTATGCCCCTTCCATGAGATTTTGAGATCGTACATCCGCGTGACAGGAGTCATGCACAACGTCGGGAACTGCACCCATTGCCGACACACCGTGCTCCAGGGATGATGGCCGGCTTACACCGAATATCGATGGGCTACTCAATGAGCTCTGCTAGTTTGCGGCGACATCTCCGCGGCAGGTTATGCAATTAAATTCGCGGGAAGCTAGACTTGTGCTAACGTAAGATTTGTGGCCTTCTGTTCAGCTACTGGAGGTGAACCATGGTCGGAGTTCTCGTGGTGGACGATAATCTGAAGCTCAGAGGCGTCTTACGGACGATCATAGATAAACGGCCCGGCTTCCACGTGGTCGGTGAAGCAGCCGATGGAATTTCGGCAGCGCAAATGGCCCAAAGCCTTCGTCCGAACGTGGTTCTCATGGATGTCGGAATGCCGCGCATGGATGGGATCGAGGCGACCCGCCACATTCGGGCGCTCCTTCCTGACACCGTTGTGATCGGCATGTCCTGCCATACCAGCCGAGACGTTGAGGCCGCGCTGTTGGCGGTTGGCGTGAGCGCCTTTCTACCGAAAGAGGATGTCCCGGAAAAAATCTTTGCCGTGATCGCCGAAGCCCTCACGCAGGACTCTGAGAGTCCTCACGGTATCAGCTGACCTTGCCCCGTCCGTTGCCCGCGGGAAGACACCCTCACAGGGAGTCATGAACGACTCCGCCCTACCGGATAAACCATCGATAGGCTTGCTCGTTGGATTATAAACGCGGCTCCTATCCTCTGCTCACTGGCCGGAGCTTCTCCCTCTATCCGTCTTAATCTACTAAGCCAAACCGTGATGACATAGGCGCTCTAGCACTCCCGAATGGCGTCCATAGAGGCTCATGGATGATTGGGTGCGAGAGGCCGGTTCAACCACCGGAGGACATCGTGTCGACGATCGCGCTCGCGGAGCAACCACGTGCCGTCGAGAAATAACCCCGTGGACAGTCACGCCGCCGCCAGCGTCGCCCCGAGGCCATAGCGCCAGCCGCAGGCCACGGCAATCGACATGATGGCCGGATAATACGTCATAAATGTGAGGGTGGAACGGGAGCCCGTGGCCAACGGGAGAAGGGCCAACGTCAGTAGCGCCGCATACCGTTGGGAAAAAGAGAACCAGGGGGCAGTCGAGCGATGCGTGGCCCTTGAAGATGCGACAGGATCGGGAAGGATTGGGTCAGACACCACTGCTCCGTTGATGATGCTGAGCCGGACACGTTCAATTACCTTCTTCGCGCATTGCTCCTTGCTGAGGGAACGTAGTCTACATTAATGGGCATCCATATCCATGAATCGTTGCCAAGCACGCAGGAGCCATGGCCGCAAATGGTTTCCCTTATGGGAATGACTGCTCATGCTTCGCGAGAGATCCGTAACGACACCGCCTTCTTGTTTTGTGAAAGAGATCTGGGTAGGCTGCGGATCGCCGCCCAGTCCTGGATCTAGCTCGATTTGCGAGGTGACGGATGGGATCCGCGGACAAGGGCATCTCAAAAGGAAAGGGCTCCATGCAGAGGCACATCCTGTTTGTCATGCTCATAGCCGCATCGCTGGCGCTTCAAGGATGCATCGGTCTTGGGGCCTGGACGCTCGGTAGTCGCAGTGAATCCAGCGATCATCCGAAAATCGATCAGACCAGAGGATCCTTGGACATGCGCACCATCGCAACCGAAGAGACAATCACCACGGCCGCTGAACTACGTCAACGCTGGGGTAATCCGGATCGAGTGGAGCCGCATGCCGACCACCGTGAGGAATGGCTGTACAAGACGAACGGATTGCGATGGGCTGGCATGGTGCTATATGTCGTCATTATTCCTCTGCCGGCTATGATCCCGGTCGGATCCCAATACGTTTCCTTCCTCATGCATGACGGACAGATTGAACGCGCCACGCGCGCCGACTGGGCATTCAAGGCCGGGGCTTACTGCGGGTTCTTCGGCATGACGTACGGAGGCTTGGGATGCGGAACGGGGACCTTTGAAGAATTACAGAGACCAGCGTCTCGTTCCTGAGAGATCCATTCTGTCGGTACATGCGCCGGGGCGTCCGCTCCCTAATGATGATGCGCCTGCCCGAATGGTCGTCTGTATGACTACCCTGAATCAAATGCCCAGATCACTCCCAGGATCGCCAAATGCTGGCCCGCGGTCAGTCTCGGCATGCCGGACCCGGAGAAGCCGTCACGAAAAAACCCGCCTTGCGACCCGGTTGAATGGTCGTATCGATGCTCCACCCGGACTAATGACCAACTGTCGGCCCAGATGCTTTTTGTACTCGAGCGTGGTCGTGTTCGCCCAGATGAGTTGCTCGTGCTCTGTCATCCGCCCTTGCGGATCCCAATAAAATTCCGGCCGCACCGCAACGCTCCAGGGGCCCGTCAGGTGACGTTGCGTGAACAGGGCGGCTCCCATCCAGGTGGCTCGAGTGCCGCCCACATCCGCTACCTTCTCCGTCCCCACATCGTAGGAGAGCGCCACCCGCCAATCCGGCGTCCGCCATTCCACGGTTGAATCAGCAAACGTCCGCCAATATTGCATCGCGGTAGCCTGTTGGTCCGGGCCGTAATAGACGCTTTGTACAACGTCATATTGTCGGTCGCTCGCCATTCCAGCTTTGAGATATAGCTTGGGAGGATCATTGGCATGCGAGAGATGTAGATATTCAGTGACCACGTACAGTCCCAACTCCAGTGATTTGGTCACCGGATAGGAAGCCCCGAATCCAATCAGAAAGTTCGGATTGTAATCAGTCAGGTAAGTGCGAGTGTAGTTCAGATTGTACTTCGCATAGAACTCTTCGTAGGACTTGGCGCCCTTAAATAATCCGGCAGTAAAGGTGACGCCATCTCCGATGGGCGCCAGGTAACTGACATTCGCCCGCGCGAGATGTCGAAGGGTATCTGCACCAGAAATCGGCCGAGGACCGCCCGGTTGCGGCTCGGGAACGAGGTCGTCGGTGTCGTATCCGGCCTGCAGTGCCACTTCGATTCCCCATCGAGATTGCTCGGCCGGATCTTTGCGTAGATACACGAGACCCATATTGGGCGCTAGTTCATTGGTCCGAGACGACGTTTGCTTGCTTCTCCACAGATGGTTATCCGGGTGATTGAAATTTTGCAGATAGCCGGCATCGACAAATCCCCCATACTGCCAAAGGTCGGCAGCCTGGACGGCTTCAAGCAAAAGCCCGCCCATTACGACGCAGACGATCAGGCACCGTAATGTTGCCCGGTTGCCGTAGATCTGCTTGATTCTGGCGCCGGTTATGGCCACATCTTCTTGCATGGAATAACAGGCGCTATCATCCAAGTGACAGGCATGCTAGCGGCAGCAGCAGCGTCTAAAAATCCACTTCGATTTTGTTGATAATTCGTTTGACTCCGGGGATGGCCTGCGCTTCTTTTTCCGCATGCACCTTACTGGCGTGATCGTCTGACATCCCGCTCAGATATACGAGTCCCGATTCGACGCTCACTTCAATCCGGCTGAGATTTAACTCATCGGAAGCCAGGAGCGCCTGATCAATCCGAGTGGCTAATTCATCGTCGGCCTGTTGCTGCGCATGCACACAGCCCAACAGAGTGAGAGGGGCGAGCAACAGGAAAACACCCCAGGGCCATAGCCTGCCTGGCCGTTCGCGTGATCATCAGTTACCCGGCCTTTGGAATAATAGAAATCATGCCGTTCGTTTCAAGGATGGCATACTTGATTTGCTCCATGCGTTCCAAGCCATGCTTCTCCCGTGCGGACGCGAGGATGTCCTGTTCATCCACCCGAGCACGGTTCATGAGTTCTTTCAGTGGACGCCCCTGGTCGACGAGGACCAACGGCAGCCCATCCACATACCGCTCCATCGTAGGAAACCGCTGTTTCATGAACGACAGGACAATGTCGAGTCCGACGAGTGTGAGAATCACGAGGAAACCGTTCGTCACCGAATAATCGTTCCCGATCATGGCATTCTGCGTCGCCTCACTGATGATCAACAGAAGCACGAAGTCGAAATTGGTAATATTGCCGAGGGTACGACGGCCGGCAATGCGAAAAAGGATCAGTAGGAATAGATACACCATGAGACCTCGTACAATGGCGTCCATGTGCTCCTCCTTCTACGGCCACACGAAATGTGTCACGGCGAGCGATTCGCCATCGTCGACCTTCACGTTGCCATGCACCATCCCGATGGCTTGAAATTGACCTGATAAGATTGCCGTGAACCGAGTACCGTCGGTCTGAAAAACAAACGCCCGACCACCGTCGCGCGCCTCGCCCCGAACAGGCACAGGTGAAACGACTGTCACTTGGAATGCATCAAGATATTCCTGATCCATCCATAGGCGAACCACTGCCTCCTTGGACTCGCCTGGTTCGAGCGTCACGAACAAGTCGCTGTTGCTTTCGATGCGTGCAAAACGATCATAGTGAATTGAAAGGCGTCCGTCTGCGGTCCGCCCGGTCGCTGTGGAAAGAGGGCTATGCCCAAACAGACCGAGAAGAGCGGCCATGATGCAGCATGCAATCAAGACCTGCCCAATCCGCTCCAGTCGCCATTGGCGGTATTGAAAGGCCAGATCCTGTTCGATGTCGATTTTTTTATCCAATGCCGATGATCCTAGGACAATTCATCATGGCCTACTTTAATCTGTCTTGAACATAGGAGAAACCCTAGGAAGGAGAGAGGCTGGGCTTGTGGTTTCAGCGAGATATGGACATCGGTACGCTCGAAGCATTGGAAGCGAACCCTCGCGCAGTCCATCGACAGCACGCTGGCACTCTGACTCCAGGCAGAACTTGGTGTGGACAACCGCTACGGATTCGGCACGTACAGTATTAGCTGACGGTACCCCCCTACAGATCTCCCGTGCCTGTTGGGCAGGGCGATGCTCTGGAGAAGTTCCATAGAGATCTAGGGAATTTCTCCATCTTCCGCGCCCACTCACCAGGCCTCCCAGTCTTTTCGGAGCAGACCCGCAAAATTTGGCGGCGGTTTCTCCGACCTTTTTGAGATCCTGCGTGAGGATCATTTCCGGCACAATCCCTGCTCTCCTTCTTCTTAGAATCACCGGACTTACATGCCATGCTCTCAACCATTCTGCTCATCGACGATAGCCCCGGCGAGTGCGAACTGCTTCGCCAGGCGCTGACGCAAGCGGGGTATCAAGGCCGTTTGGAGGTGACGCATGGCCATCTCGGGGCCTTGACGCAACTTAGCCTGCACCCCCAAAGCATTGGGCCGGGGCTCATTTTGCTCGATCTCAAATTGCAGGGCGAACGCGGTGTCGATGTGCTGCTGCAGCTTAAGCAGAATCCGCGATACGGGCATATTCCGATCGTAATCCTGACGAGCTCCGACGACTACCTGGATATTCGCGCCTGCTACCAAGCGGGAGCGAACGGTTACGTAGTAAAGCCTGACCAGTTCGACGACCTTGTGACCCTGTCCTTGCATCTTTGGAAATTCTGGATCGAACATAACTGCACCCAGTCGAACGGCTATCCCCTCATGCTGACGCGCGCCGCTCTCAAAAATCCCTACGCCGTCTTCGCGCTCTGCATGATCGCGTTGATCTTGGGAGGTGTCTCGTATCAGAAGATGCGAGTAGACATTTTTCCTGAGATTAAACTGCCCTCGATTCTCGTCACCACCTTTTACCGAGGCCTGAGCCCGGGTGAAATGGAAGGCGCCATCACGTTCCGGCTGGAACAGCGCTTCGTGGAAGCAAGTTACGTCGAACACATCGAATCGCAGTCGCTCGCCGGGATGAGCTATATCAAGGTCTTCTTCCAACCGGACTACGGTATTGACGCGGCCCAATCCGAGCTGACGAGCCTAGCCTACAGCGTGATTCGAACCTTGCCACCCGGCGTCTATCCCCCTTCGGTGTTCAAGTTCGGCGTCTCCAGCCTGCCAATCGGCTTGCTGTCCAGTCGCCAGCGAATCCCTGGGCGCAAAAGAAATCCGCGATTTGGCCTACTTCACCGTGCGGGGGCAAATCGCCAGCGTCCCCGGGATTTCCTTCGGCCCTCCGCTGGGTGGAAAAGTCCGGCAGATTACCGTTTTTCTCGATCCGCAACGATTGCTCGCGCGCGGGATCTCTCCATCTGATGTGGTGACGGCGCTCAATTCACAAAGTGCGATCATTCCGGCCGGCAACGTTAAACTCGGGGACCTCGACTATTTCGTGTATTCCAACAGCCTCATCGACGTGGTGGACAAGATCAACGACATACCGATCAAGATTGTGAATGGGACCCCGGTGCTGATCCGTGACATCGGCACCGCCGCCGACAGCGCCGCGATCCAGACCTCGATCGTGCGGGTGAACGGCCGCGAAGCCACCTACATTCCGATCACCAGGCAGGAAGGCGCCAACACGCTGGAAGTCACCGACGGCATCCGCGCCAAACTCACGAAGCTCACGGAAATTCCATCCGGCACCACGGTGAAGTTTCTGTACGACCAGTCGCTTTACATCCGTCAGGCCATCGCCAACTTACAGAAAGAAGGTCTGCTCGGCGCCGGACTCGCCGGCTTGATGATTTTCATCTTCCTGGCAAGCGTGAAGGCTGCGCTTGTGGTAGGCCTGGCGATTCCCCTTTCGCTCACCGCTGCACTCGTCGCGCTCTATCTGACCGGGCAAAGCGTGAACATCATGACCTTGGGCGGATTGGCGCTGGTCATCGGGACCCTGCTCGACAACAATATCGTGGTACAGGAAAACCTCCATCGCCACTTGGAGATGGGCAAGGATGGGCGCTCCGCGGCGGAAGACAGCGCCACGGAACTGACGCTGCCGATTCTGGTCGCGACCATCTGCATCCTGATCGTGTACCTGCCCATCATGTTTTTTACCGGCATCGTCAAGTACCTCTTCGTGCCGCTGGCCATGACGGTCGCCTTCGCCATGCTGGCGGACTATGTCGTCTCCATGTCGGTCACGCCCGTCATGCTGGCTTGGCTCTACCGGGTCGGCCACGGCAAGAAAGCGGAAGAGGATGTCGTCGGCCAATCAAGGCTGGTTTCGCTATGTGCTGGCAGTCTACGAGCCACTGCTGACAGGCGGGGTACGCTTCAAGGCGGTTGTCATTGGTCTCGCGGCCATCGCCTTGCTCGGCACAGGCCTTCTACTGATCCCTCACCTCCATACCGAGTTCTTCCCCAAAGTCGACGCCGGCAATTTCACCATGCTGGTCACGGCTCCCGAAGGATCGCGGATCGAAAAGACCACGGCCATCGTGGGGCAGATTGAGCAGATTGGTGCAGGAGACCATTCCGAAATCGGACCTGGAAGAGGTCATCTCCAACACTGGCCTGTATTTCGGAGACGCCGCGCGGTTCGCGCCGAACACCGGCAACCATACGGCCTTCATGCTGGTGAATCTGCTGACCGGCCACGAGGGCCGCACGGAAGATTACATCGCGTCAGTTACGTCAAAAACTCCAATCGGAACTTGCCCGGTGTAGAAGTCGCCTTCCAAACCGGCGGCATCATCGGCGATGTGCTGAACTTCGGCCTGAAGGCGCCGATCGACATTCAGATCAAAGGCCCGAGCCTCGACGTCATCCGGCCCGTGGCGGAACAAATTCAGCAACGAATCGCCCAGGTTCCCAATACCGTCGACGTGCGCATCAAGCAGGGGAAAAGTTATCCCGAGTTGCACATCGATGTGGATCGGACCAAAGCCGCCTATTACGGCATTAACCAGAACCGTGTGGTCGTAGATGTGATTACCGGCATTAGCTCGAACCTCGCCCTCTCTCCGAATTACTGGCTGGACCCGAAAACCGCGAACGGCTATTTCCTGCTGGCGCAATATCCCGAACAATCGCTGACGACGACCGAAGACCTGCTGAATATTCCCATCATCGGCGCACGGACACCGTTATTGCCGACCGCCAGCCTCACAGGCGGCGGCATGCAAGGCTCGACCCTGGCCTTGCAGAACACGCCGTTCGCCGGACGGCAGATGGAACTCACGAGCGGCTATTATGCGTCGGGCGACGATCGGCGCGGGCCGCCGCTCCTGTTGCGGGACGTGGCCTCCCTGAAATTCAAGACCGGCCCCGATTCTGTGGACCATTATGATTTGTCGCGCTTGATCAACGTGCTGGTCACGCCGGTCGGAAACGACCTTGGCCGGGTCGCCAAAGACATTGAACAGGCTTGGCCGGTGTGACGTTGCCCAAAGACGTGACCGTGCAGCTACGCGGCGAAGTAGCCAACATGCGCGGAGCCATCCAGAATTTCGCGCTGGCCCTGCCACTCGCCGTGGTGCTGATCTACCTGGTGATGGTCGCATTGTTTCGATCCTTCATCGATCCGTTGATCATTCTGGTGGCCGTGCCGCTGGGATGGATCGGCACGGTCCTGACCCTGCATGTGACGAATACCTCGGTGAACGTCGAATCGATGATCGGCACGCTCATGATGATGGGCATCGTGGTGTCGAATAGCATCTTGCTCGTGGATTTCGCGAATCGCATGGTCCGTCATGGAGCCACCGCTGAACATGCCGTGTTGGAAGCAGGCCGTCGACGCATCCGGCCGATTCTGATGACCGCGCTAGCCACGATTCTCGGTCTTCTACCGCTGGCCCTCGGTTTCGGTGAAGGGAACGAAACCATGGTGCCCTTGGCGCGTGCCGTGGTGGGCGGCCTGGCGGTGAGTACGATCATGACGCTGCTCGTCGTGCCGGTGCTGCATTGTCTCGTGCTCTATCGCCGCGAACGTCTCCCGCTCTCATCGACAGTCGGCGCGACGTCGGAGGAAATTTAATGGACGAACCGTCAACGACTCCCCGCCCGATCGGGCGCACAGGGCTGACCGCCCGATGGATTGGGGTCGCGATCCTGCTCGCCCTGGTGATCGGCGGACTGCTTTACTGGCGCACCCTCCACGAGGTTGGACAGCCGGTCCCCACTGGCTCCCCCACAGCGGGTACCGCGCCTCTGCCGGTCGAGGAAGCGCTCGCACTGACCCGATAGCGGGCCGGTTGACGTGCAGGCCGCAAAAGCGACCAGGCGCGATTTGGTGTACACGATTACCCTCCCGGCCAACATTTCGCCGTTTTACCAAACCACCCTGTACGCCAAAGTCTCCGGGTATTTGAAATGGATCGGGCCCGACAAGGGCGACCGGGTCAGCAAAGATCAAGTTGTGGCGATCATCGATGCGCCGGAAGTGGAAGAGCAGTATCAGCAGGCGGTGTCGGACTTCAAGATCAAGAAATTGACCTATGAACGGCTGGCCAAGGTCTGGAACGAATCGCCGGATGTCATTGCCAAGCAGGATGTCGACGTCGCCGAAGCCACCTACCAAGGGGCCAGGCACCTCATGGAGCAGCGCGTGATCATGCGCGACTATACCAAAGTGCGCGCGCCCTACGGCGGCATCGTGACCGCGCGATTTGCCGATCCCGGCGCGTTGATTCAAATCGCCACGTCGTCAGCCACCACGGCACTCCCGCTCTTCACGATCATGGACCTCGACACCGTCCGCGTCTATGCCAATGTGCCACAAGACGACAGCCCCTGGATTGTTCCCGGCAAGACCACAGCCTCGGTCGAGGTCACGGAATTGCCCGCGCGATCTTTTACCGGCACCATCACTCGCTCGACCCTTGCGCTTGATCCTGCAACCCGCAGCCTGCTGATTGAAATCGACCTCCCCAACGCCGACCACGCGCTCAGGCCCGGCACCTTCGCCCAGGTATCGCTCGGATTGCGGGAGATTCCACAGGCTCTGGTAGTGCCCCCCGAGGCGGTGATCAGCACGCAAAAGGGTAAATCCGTTTTCATCGTCGAACAGGCCAAGGCCATGTCGGTTCCGGTGCAGACGGGCATCAGCGACGGGCGTTGGATCGAAATCACCTCCGGCCTGCGAGGCGATGAAGACATCATCGTCGTCGGCAAACGCAAACTTTTGGAGGGCACGCCGGTCCGGGTGTCGCCGTTCAATTTGCCTGCGGCCACGCTGTCCAAACAGAAATTCGAACGGCGCGGACCCGGCGGCCTCCCGCCGCGCTCGACCCCCGACGACCTCATCGCCCTCAATACAAAAGAAATAGGGAGACCGCCCATGAGACGCTCGTTGCATCGGACCACTTACATGACGATGGTCGTCCTGGCGGTGGCGCAAGCCCTTGCCTCCGCCTCGCAGGCTGCCGAGACTGACAAGCCAGTCGCGTTATCTCACGGCAGTTTTCTCGGCGTACAGCAGGCGGTCGAGATTGCGGTCAAGAATCACCCGATGCTTTTAGAAGGCGCCGCTCAACCTCAAAGCATCGGAAGCCCGCACGGAACAGGCGCGCTCCCTCTATTATCCCCAGGTCTACGCCAATGCCAACACCGTAGCGGGCGCCGGCGTCAGCAACCCTCGCTTCCTTGTGGGCGGCGGGCTACTTCGGGAAAACCAATCCACCTTTACCGGCGGGGTGATCGCCAACCAGCGCATTTACGATTTCGGGTATACCAGCAACTTGATCGAGTCGAACAAACTGGCGGAGCGCGCGCTGGGGCAGGATGTCAGCGCGAGGCGCGCGCTGGTGCTGCTGTACGTGCAACGGGCCTATCTGACCGGCTTGAAGCGACGTCGGTTGGTGCAGATTGCGGAAGAAACAGTCCGCGAACGCGGTCAAATCGCGGCGCAGATTGAAACCCTCTATCGCCAGCAATTGAAATCCAAGCTTGATTTTGATTTGGCCTATGTCGAGCTCGTGAACGCGCAATCCCTATTGGTACGGAGCCGGAACGATTTGAAATCCAGCTTCGCCGATTTAAACCGGACCATGGGCATTGCCGGAACGGACGACTATGTGCTGGAAAATATCTCCGTGGACGTGCGACCGCAGAAAACCCTGGAGAGTCTGATCAATGAAAGTCTGTCACACCCGGAAGTGAAACGCGCAAAGGAACAGACCGCTTCGGCCGACGCGAGACTGACTGCGACCAAACGCCAGTACCTGCCGACGGTGTCGGCCATCGCCAGCGGCGGCACCTTCGATCCCTTCGATCCTCGGCAGAACCAGCAAACCGGAGGATGGTGGATGGCCGGCGCCTTAGTCTCCATGCCCTTATTCACGGGATTTTTGATCGAAAATCAAGTCGTCGAGGCGACCGCCAATCGCGAAGCGGCATCGGCGGCGACCAGCAACATCGAACAGGCGCTGACCCAGCAGGTCACCAACGCCTACCTCGATACTGTCACGTTCGCCCAACAAATCAAATTGGCGGAAGAACAGATGAGAACCGCCGAAGAAGCGTTACAGCTTTCAAAGCAGCGGTACAAATTGGGGCTGGGAACGGTGGTGGAAGTGACCCAGTCGGAAGTGGCGGTCACGGCGGCGCAAACACGCTTGGCTGAGATGCAATACGATTACAAGATTGCGGAGGTCACGCTGGCCTACACGTCTCAGGGCGATGATACCGGCCGGATTCTCTTATTGAGCCGCGCCACCGCAGCCAGCGGTCCAGTTGCGACCCTGAGTCGTCATAGAAGGCCCGCATGAGACCGCTCACTAACATATTCCATCAAGCCAGCGCAGAAAGACTCAGCGTTCGACTGCCTGCACGGGCGGTGGTTCAATGGGGTTGCCGGGAAAGACTTTGTCGAGGTCAATGACGATTTCGTCTTTGGTGTTGGCCAAAAGCGAGTCCCACAGGCTGCTACCCTGACGAATCAAGGCCTCGTCGAGATCGAAAAATAAATCGAATCCTTTGGAGACGATGGGATTCATGGGGTAGCGCCGATCGTAGATCATGCCGTACGCCGGGATTCCATACACCGTCTGCCAATTTCCCAAAATGAAGTGAAGATTGGTGCCTCTGACATAGAGCCCGCCCGAGGTAATGATGCGCTTCACCGACGTTTGCGGCTGGCTCATATAGTACGTCACGCGCTCGTTGTCACGAGCCATGCGTAGCGCTTCCACTAACTGCGGCACCAGCGTCGCAATCTCCGCATCGCGAAACATCGGAAGCCGCCGTGAGTCATCTCCAATCCAGCGTTGCACCGCGGCTCGGTGCTCCCGTACCGTGAGCCCCATGAGGACTCGCCGCACCTGTTCTGGCGAGAGGCGAACGGGATGGCTGAAATGACCCGCCGGCCATTCCGGCAACACATTGGCATCCCTTTCAAGTCTGACAAAATTGACGGGATCTTCATACACCGTACGTGAGGGCACCTGCGGGATGGCGCAGCCGGCAAGCCAGAGGCACAGGACTATCCCTGGTAAGACTTGACAAGTGAAGCGCAGGAAGAGCCGGGCTACGCTCATTGCGATATGCGCTCCTGGCACTTCACGACATACCCTCACGCTATTCGGTGATCGTCACCGTCATTTCGACGCGCTCCAATGGATTGTCCCGCCCGTCGCGCTTGACCCCGACTACCTTATCGACGACTTCAAGGCCGCTCTGCACTTCTCCGAATACTGTATACTGCCAATCCAAAAAATTCGAGTCGTTTACGCAGATAAAAAACTGTGATCCCGCGCTGTCCGGATCGTTCGCGCGCGCCATAGACAAGGTGCCGCGCTTGTGCGGCTTGCTGCTGAACTCCGCCTTCACCTTGTGCCCAGGACCTCCCATCCCATGCGAGCCTCGGTCGGGATTTTTGCTGTTCGGATCGCCGCCCTGGATCATGAACCCAGGAATCACTCGATGGAACGTGGTGCCGTCGTAGAACCCCTGCTTCGCCAAATCGACAAAATTCTTCACATGGTTGGGCGCTACGTCGGCAAACAAGCGGAGCACGATCTGGCCCCACGGCTCATTTTTCGACGTCACGTTGATGGTCGCTTGTGTTGAACCCGATTGTCCCGTCATCACATATCCTTTCCGACTCAGTTAAACCGGAAGGGCGCTATTGTCTCCCCTTCCAAACCATGACTCACCGCCGTCCAGGTGAGGCCATCATCATCGCTGCGAAAGACCCCCGAACTGGTGCCGGCATAGAAGCCACCCTTTTCGCCCTCGATCAATACTTGTATCGACAGGTTGCTGAGACCCTTATTCAAGGGCATCCATTGCCGGCCTTTGTCGACGGATTTAAAGATCCCCCGGCCCGTGGCCACGTAGACCCCACGGTCGTTGCTGATGAGCCCACGAATGGAATCGTTCGGCAAGGCCCGGCTGATCGGCAACCAAGTCTTTCCGCCATCGCCGCTGCGAAAGACGCCGCCGTCGAACGTACCGGCATACACGCCCTGTTCCTTGTCCACCGCCAGCACGCGGATAAAGTTCTCCACCAGTCCTTCATGATCACGCAGCCCCTGCCGGAGACGCGTCCATCCGGGCGTGCGCTCCTTATAACTATGGACTCCTTTACCGGAAGTGCCGGCGTACAACGTGCCGTCTGCGGTTCGCGCCAGCGCATGCACCAGAATCTCATCCAGGCCAGTGGTCACGACCTTCCATTGATCCAGCGCGGCATTCAGCAAATACACGCCGTCGCCGGTACCGGCATACAGCCCTTTCGCATCCATCATCAGCGCTTTGATTTCCAAACGCCTGAGTCCCTTATTGACCGGCTGCCAGCTCTTGCCCGCGTCACGGGATCGGAACACACCACCGCGAAAGGTGCCGGCATAAATGGCGCCGTCTTTCCCCGTGGTGAGACAGAGCACGAAGGGATCCGTCAGCCCCTCGTTGGTCGATGACCAGGTGTCACCTCGATCCGCGCTTCGAAAAATGCCCATCCCGAATGACCCCGCATAGACGACTCCCCCGGTCCCAGCAGCCAACGCCTGAATACTCGTGTTGCCGATATCGGCCGGCCCGGCAGGATCTGCGCCGGGGTGAGCCTGCTCCAGACCCGGAGCACCACTGCCTGCGTTCCCGCTCGGAGCCGACACTGCGTGGGCGATTCCCTGCAGACAACCAAGGGCCAGTGCCGTAAAGACCAGTAGGCGACGCGTCATGGCCGGACCCTCCTTACACATCGATAGCGATACGTTAACGAACTCGATGGCCGGCAGTCCCTATCGGTATATCAGGATCCAGCGGCAAATTCATGCCAGTCGTGGGCCCCGCTGCCCGCCCAAATATCTTCGCGCCGATAATGCCGATCTCATACAGCACCATCAGTGGCACCGCCATCAGCAGCATAGTGAACAACGTGGCGTCCGGCGTGATGATGGCTGAAATGATCAGCGCTGCCATGATGGCATGTTTGCGGTAATGCGCCAACGTCGCCGACGAGACGATGCCGGCGCGCGCCAACAAGGTCAGGACCAGCGGCAACTCGAAGGCGCAGCCAAAGATCAGAAGGAATTTGACGTTGAAATCGATGTACGTACCAACGCCCAACGCCGGGGTGATATCGCGATCCATACCGAAACTGACGAAGAAGTCGATGACCAGCGGTAGGATTACGAGATTACAAAATACCAGCCCCAGCCCGAACAGAAAGGCGGCGAGCAGAAACAAGGGAATCGCCCAACGCTGCTCTTTGGGAAGCAACGCCGGTGCAATGAACTTCCACACGTGATAGAAAATCATCGGCAGGCTCAGGATGATGCCCGCCAGGAACGACACTTTTATGGACGCAAACAGCGCTTCGGTAGGTCCATAGAACACTAGCTGGTTGGGGAATGGGCGATTGAGCCAGGCAACCATCTCTGAGGAGTAGGCGAATGCTGTCGCAAACGCGACACCCAAGGTCACCGCGATGATCAGTAGCCGCTTCTTGAGCGACTGAATATGGGCGGCCAGTGGTGCGAGCATCACGTATCTGGATCGATGGTCAGGTTCCCGGTCACGGCGATGAGGCCGGTCCCGAGGAACTCTCGGCGCTCGCTAACGCGAGGTGCGAATGAGTTCGGCCATTCTGTCTTTCGCGGCCAGTTTTTCTTTTTGTAACTGTTTCTTCAGCACTTCCTCGGCAGGGGTCAGGACATGTCGTCGTTGTAAATCCGCCAACTCCGTATCGAGGCGATGGTGGGACGCTTCAAGGGTTCGAAATTCCGTATTCGATTGCCGTAACCGGTCAGTGATCGCAGTCTCAGCCTGCATATCGCACCTCCTGGTTAACTACACCGGACCGTTGACATGTATCCTGCTACTCGGCTCCTGCAGCGCTCTCGACCGGCGGCTCGCAGAGCATCCCTAATTGAAGTGGCGCCATCTCCATCAGCACCGCATCCTCATCAGGCTGTGTGTAATAGCCAATCCTGGTGGCCGTCCGTCGAAACCCGAGTCGAGCATAGAGCGCCAGCGCCTCCTGATTCGACAGCCGAACCTCCAGCATCGCCCGATTCGCCCCACGCTCTAACCCTGTTCGCAGTGCCCTGCAAACCAGCCGCGTCGCGGCGCCCTGCCTACGAAAAGGAGCCAGCACCGCTAGATTCATCAATCGGACTTCTTCGAAGACGATCCAAAAACAAAAATAGCCTGCAATAACGAGGGACCCCGACAGCGGATCGGGACACTTCGCCAGCAGGAAGTGCGCAAATGGATTCCCAGACAGTTCAGCTGCCAACATTTTGCGCGTCCAGGGGGCAGAGAAGCAAGCCTGTTCGATGGCCCACACCTCATCAAGCGCTTCCGCGGTCGCCGGCTCGATCGTCACTCGATCCGGAGACATTCTGTCACTAGTTTTCAGCATAGATGGACGCCATTTTTTTACTTCTTTGCACGTGGCTTACCACCTTCCCGACTGACTTGCCGCCGACCCGGCGCCATCTTCTTCGCCACCCGTTCTCGCCGCCGCTCCATCGCCGACACTCCCTGCTGTTCATCGAATTTTATTTCGGCTTCGGTGCGCTGCACATACAGCGGGACGATATTCGACTTCCGGTACCCAGCCGCTTTCAAGGCGTCGCCGGGCGGCCAAAGCCACACTAACGGCCGAGGAACGCTGTTGTTCCGGCGCCACCTCCTGAATGTTGCCGCCCACCGATTCGACGGCCTGCCGAATATCGGCCGCGTAGGCCTGCCACCCATCTCCGAACAACGTCGCAGTCTCGGCACCTTGTAGCGCCTGCGCGACGGTCGCTGGAGGTCCCACCTGTTCGGCAATTCGGGTATGAAGGATTGAACCCGGCAACCACTCGTAAGCGGCCCAATAGACTTCATTGTGCCGACTCTTGAGGACCGGCACCAAAAGCCCCTGTCTCCCGCGCAGATT
Organism: uncultured Nitrospiraceae bacterium; assembly: GCA_963839785.1. Classification (GTDB taxonomy): domain Bacteria; phylum Nitrospirota; class Nitrospiria; order Nitrospirales; family Nitrospiraceae; genus Nitrospira_A. The sequence continues at coordinate 192,708 of CAWIWD010000016.1, read as the reverse complement.
CCACGCCATGGCTTCCAAGGTCGGCACCGGCACGATACCGGTACCCAAAACGGCGCGAAAACCCAACATCGTGGCAAGTCCCACACGCAATCCCGTGAAGGATCCAGGTCCGATCGAGACTGCCAGGTTCTGCACCTCCCGGATGCCGAAACCGCTTTCCCGCAAGACTCCATCGATGGCGCCCATCAACGAACGCGCGTGCGAGCCGTCGGCATCCTGTTCGGCGAGGGCCAGCACTCGCTCGTCTTGCACGAGCGCGACACTTTGCCAAGCCGTCGCCGTCTCGATCGCCAGCATGGACTGGGCTGATGGGGACTTCACACCTGCCCCAGTTCGCTCGGCTTGATCGGTTGATTGGGAATCAATTCTATAAATGTCACATTCAGGCTGCCCGAACCTCGCCCGTCGGTCATATGAATGGCGAAGGGCCGCAGAATGCGCTTGGGCGCAGCGGGCTCCTGAATGGAGAGGGCCTTGCTGACCTCGGAAGGTCCGACCGCGCGGTAGTCGTCGAACTGCATGGTCGCCTCAATCTCGCCGGCCGGAGACACTCGCTCTTCTTTCACGACGAGCAGGTTGCGCCGGTCGAACCAAATACGCCTGGTCACGATCGGGGCTGCTCCGATATGTTCCGTGCCGGTCAGCACATCCAGCCGATAGCGGTCGCCGTCTTCCGTCAACCGTACCTGCTCCTGCGGCCCGACGACCTGCGTCCCGATAATCCCGCTCATGGCCCAGACGCTCAACTGAAAGGGACGGGTGAGCTGGCCGAGACGATCCGTGTTCAGATGGGCGACCAACCACCTCACGACCCATGGTCGGCAGACGGAGTTTAAATTGATCTTCGAGCTGCACGAACTCAAACAACTCGCTCCCCACCGCCGTGAACCCGCGTAGCCTGATGGCATTCGGACGCTGGTAGAACACGGTGCCTTGAACTCGTTGGCCGATCGGCAGGATGCCCCCGGTGATCTTGGCGCTGAACAGCCCCTTGATCGTCCGAACTTCTTCCGCCTGCTCCTGTAAGAGCGCGGTCAACTGCTCCGCCGTCGCCTGCAGAAGCGGCGCGGTATCGGACGGCCCGAAGAGCGCGCAACCAGGTAACGACCCGACCGTCACGAGGAAGAGAAACAGGATTCCGATCCGATGATTCATTTTACGCCAGGACTGCATCCAATGCGTCTCCGACTTCATGAATGCCGATCAAGTCAATCCCTTCGATCGGTTCGAGTTTCGCAACGTTCCGTTCCGGCAATAGACAACGCTTGAATCCCATCTTGGCCGCCTCGCGAATCCGCAACTCCGCCTGGCTGATTGCCCTGACCTCGCCGCCCAGCCCGACTTCGCCCATCACCAATGTTGTAAAATCGATCGGACTCTCGCGCAAACTTGATGTAATGGCCGCGACAATGCCCAGGTCAATCGCGGGCTCGTCAATGTGGATGCCGCCGACGACGTTCACATACACATCCTGCCCGGAGAGATGCATGCCGAGACGCTTTTCCATCACCGCTAGGAGCAGTGAGAGGCGGTTGGGTTCCACTCCGTTCGCCATTCGCTTGGGCATTGCGTAATTAGTCCCGGACACCAGCGCCTGAAGTTCAACGAGAATGGGCCGCGTTCCCTCCAGGCTGGACACCACCACGGAACCGGTGCTGCGTAGCGGCCGCTCCGCCAAGAACAATTCGGACGGGTTACTGACTTCCTCCAGCCCGCCATCCTTCATCTCGAACACGCCGATCTCATTCGTCGACCCAAAACGATTTTTGACCGCCCGCAGAATGCGAAAACTGTGGCTCTTATCTCCCTCGAAGTACAATACCGTATCCACGATGTGTTCCAGTAGTCGGGGGCCGGCGATGGCGCCTTCCTTGGTGACGTGCCCGATGATGAACACCGGCACGTTGCTGCGCTTGGCGAACCACATCAACTGCCCCGCCACCTCCTGCACCTGGCTGATACTCCCTGGCGCCGACGTCAAGCTGTTCTGTGTAGACCGTCTGGATCGAATCCACCACCACCGCCGCCGGCTGGACTTCTTGGATCGACTTCAGGATTTGTTCGAGTGAGGTTTCGCCTAGAATCAAGAGGTGCTTCCCGTCGATGCCGAGGCGCTGGCCTCGCATCTTGATCTGCCGGGGAGATTCCTCTCCTGAGACATACAGCACCCGTTCCCCCGGCCTCGCGAGAAGCGGCAAAGCTTGCAAGAGCAACGTCGTCTTACCGATGCCGGGATCGCCGCCGATCAACATCACGGAACCGGGTACGACCCCACCACCCAACACGCGGTCAAACTCACCCATCCCCGTGCTGTGCCGGGGCTCACCCACGATTTCAATCTCCGAGATCGGCGTCGCAACGGCCATCGCCGTTTCCGCAGCGCGGCTTGGCGGCCTTTCGGAGCTGCCGGCAGGCGTTCTTCCTTCAGCGTGTTCCAACCTCCGCAGTCGGGGCAACGTCCGAGCCATCGTGGCGCTTGGTGGCCGCATGCTTGGCAATGAAACGTTGTCTTGGCCTTCATTCGCTCTCGCCCCCGCCCACTATTGCACTCTCTCCACGGCATCGTAAAGGAAAGGGAAGAGAAAAAGGAAGGAGACTCGCCGCCCATCTTTCGCCGGCAGGATCCCAACACCGGCGGAAATGGATCACGAACGATAGGCTTTGAAGTCGCTCAGGCGGGTTTTAGAGCCTAGACGGGCTGCGGCCCGACAAACCAGGGGAAGCCATCCATCGGGAAATGGTTTTGCGCTGAGCGCGATGGCGCCATCTCTGATCCTCCCTGAGACACAAGTGTGAGCTTGGCGGATACGCCAATGTCCCTCATGACACTGGGCATGGAATTGAATAGCCTGTAAAGGCGTAGTGGAAGGTTGGGCGGTATCAACGGTCCGCGCTAACTAGTCCTGGATTCCACAGGTAAACCGGACATATGGAAGATCGTGATAGCAGCGGCTGCAGCGGCATTCAGGGATTCGATACCCAATTTTAGCGGAATAGTAACGCGGAGTTTTGCCGCGTTGAGAGTGGCCTCAGACAATCCTCGACTCTCACTGCCGATCGCGAGGATGGCTCGCGGGGGAATGGACTGCATCGTCCGAATAGGCACCCTGTCGTCACCAGTCCCAGCATCGGCGGCGATGATCACGGAGTCCAGCTTCAGCAGCTCTTCAAGACTGGTGTGAGGGAAGATGGGCAGTTGAAACAGCGCACCGGCGGTTGCCCGCACCACCTTCGGATTAAACACATCGACTGAATGGGGCGCCAGCCACATTGCACTGACGTTGAGTCCTGCCGCCGTCCGGATAATGGTGCCCATATTCGTCGGGTCTTGAAGCCTATCGCCGTAAAGACCGAAGACTCTTGGCTGAGCGAGCACGGCAGCCTGATTCCACGTCGGCTGATGGACGATGGCCAGCATGCCGCTGGAATTTTCGACATCGGACAATTGAGCCAGCATGTGTTCCGGACAACTGTGCATGGTACATCCGCTACGCACAATTTGCTGTCTGACTTCTGGCGGTTGTTTATCAAGAAAACTTGAAGCGACTACGAGGCAGACGAATTGCTGCGGCGACGACTGCAATAACTCAAGAATAGGTTTTGTGCCTTCGAGCACGAAGACACGCTCGCGGTCACGCGTGCGCTTCGTCTTGACGACATCACGTATGTGCGAGAGAAAGTTACGAGAAACGGTGCGAAGTGGAGGAGTCAACAGGTACCTTGAAGGTAGGCGACATTGCGAGGAGGCCTTACAGGGTCAGTTGGGCCTCCTCACATATGCTTACTTGCGTTTCTTGCCGGAAGCAGCTTCCGCCGCCCGGATACGTTGCGCCCGCACTTTGGCCCGCTTGAGAGCCGACAGTTTCCCGCGGGTGCGGTCTCGCTCCGCCTTCAGTCGTTCAAGTTGAGCTCGCAGGTGGGCGCGTTCTTCCTTATAAATATTGGCACATTCGGCCGGCGACATGTTGGTCCAGTCCCCGGTTCCACGAGCGCGCTTGATTCGCGCCTCCAGCGACTCCTTGAGCAATCTCTCCCGCATCGACATCAGTGACTGCAAGGCTTCCTGCCGCCGCTGAACTTCTTCCTCTTCGGCAATAATGCCGCGAATGTCGGTTCCTAACATCGGCTGATCCTCCTCACATCAAGTCCATCCAACAAAGAGCCTCATTCTACCCGATTTCGACGCCTTTGTTCTACTTAGGAGAATGGCGCATAAGTTATTGATGTTGCAGGCAACTACTCCTATGGCTCCTAAATGCCGGCATTGCAGACTCTGAAACGGATACTGTAATATCGGGAATGCCTCACGTCGGAATACTTGTTCGCGCATGGCGAGTCTCCCAAAAATGCTCCGAGAATGCCCTCGCCGAACGCGCAGGAATTCCAGCCGTTCAATTGCAAAATCTGGAATCAGAACAGACGGATCCCACGGCATCCATATTGGAAGCATTAGCCGGCGCCCTCAAGATTCCCCTCCCTTGGCTCTTCATCCACCCCTCGGAGTTTGATCTCCTCTGCAAGGACGAGGATGACGAGCCGCAGGCTCTCTCCAATTTATCGGGAGCCGATCCCGTGCTAGAGCACATTCTTCTGGCAGCAGGACACGATCGAACCCTCTACGTGCTGCTCACTGCATTAATGCAGAGCAGCGATCCTAAATTGCTTCGAGCCGCGGAAGTGAGTTTGCGGAGTCTCGTCAAGCAATCCAAGCAAGCGACCGTGCCCTGGCAGTCACGCCCGCCGGGACATTTCGAACCGCCGAGTGATTAACGCCGCCTCGGCATCGCTCCCATCATCGCCAGTTATCGCCTTTGTCACCTCTGGTCGCGGACTGCAACGACCCTCCTTGGCAGACATTGTCGTATGCGCAACGCGCGCAAGCAACAGGCCAACAAGCAGCAGTGCACAAAGTCCTGGCCAGCCTCCATATGGTGGACCAACAAACAATTGAAAAGGATCCCCTGACAAGGCCGGCCAGAAAGCAGTGAACGCAATCGGAAGAGCTAACAGGATTCCGACTAACGCCTCACCGGTTACCAATCCGGCGGCGAAGAGCAGGCCATGATCGTCGGGTGGAGAGCCGGTAGATCTCCTGCCCGCCCGCACATATTCCGCCAGCAGGCCGCCGAACATGATCGTTGCAGACAGCTTGAGCGGCAAATACATGCCGAGCGCAACCGCCAAGACAGGCAGGCGAAAGCTAGATTCCCGGCGTCCTTGGCGTATGTCGAGGACTATGACGACGGCTCCCAACAATACTCCCATTCCGACTAGATGCCAGGGCAGGGATTCACCGAACACACCTTTCGTGAGATTCGCCATGAGAGTGGCCTGAGGCGCAGCGAGCGGATGGGGATGGGCCTCCGTCGCCTCGCCGAAACCATACTTGGCCTGCAACAGCGAAAGCACCGGCACGATGACCACGGCTCCGGTTGCCACGCCAATGACCTGCATGACCTGTTGTTTCCAAGGGGTCGCGCCGACCAGGTGGCCGGTCTTCAAATCCTGGAGATTGTCGCCCCCCATTGCGGCAGCGCAACAGACGACGGCACCCACCAGCAAGGCGGCCGCCGGACCGGCAGGATTGTCACGTCCTAAGATTCCCAACAAAAGCAGCGCGGCGAGCATGATCGTCGCAATCGTCACGCCCGAAACCGGATTGCTCGAACTACCGACAAGCCCGGCCATGTATCCGGCCACGGAAGAAAAGAGGAAGGCGGTGACGACCATTAAAAGCGTCAGCCCGATTCCAACCCAGATATTGTGGCCCAGCAAACTCTGATACAGCGCCACCATAGGAATTAGAGACACCACGGTCAGACCGATCAACCAGAAGATGCCCGCGTCACGCTCGGTGCGCGGTAGAACGGATTGCGGCCCGCGCATTTGATGCCTACCGTAAAGCGCAACAAGTTGGCGCAGGCTCTGCATTATCGGCCCCCGAACCTGAAACAGCGTCCACACCCCCCCAGCCAACATGGCTCCGATACCGATGTAGCGAATCTGCCCACTCCAGGTCATCTTGGCCGCCGCCACGCCGGTGAGCGTGACAGGCTGGTCGGCGAGGAGTTGATACAGCGGCAGCAAGACCAACCATCCGATCGCGCCGCCGAGAAAGACGACCACGGCTGTATTGAGACCGATGATATATCCCACGGCCAGCAGGGCTGGTGACAGGTTGAGTCCTCCATAGAACGTCGCACGGCCCAACTGCACGGCCCCTTCCAACGATTCGCTCCAAAGTTTCAGCCCTCCCTCGGCAAACTTGAAGCAGCCGCCCATGGCCGCGGCCCCCAATAACACACGAAACCTGCCGCCGGCGCCGGCATCCGTCGAAGCTCCAGCCTTCAAGACCTCCGCCGTGGCCACGCCTTCTGGAAAACGAAGCCGGGCATGGACAATCAGGGCTCGGCGAAGCGGAATGGTAAACAACACGCCGAGCAACCCACCGACAAGCGCCACGGTGAAGGTTTGCCAATAGTCGAATGACGTCCAATGCCCGATGAGGAGTAGGCCGGGGATGGTAAAAATCACACCGGCCGCTAACGCTTCGCCTGACGAGGCGGCAGTTTGAACAATGTTGTTCTCCAGGATATTCGAGTGACGGAACAACCGCAGCACTGCCATGGACACGACAGCCGCTGGAATCGACGCAGAGACCGTCATGCCGGCAAATAGTCCCAAATAGGCATTGGCGCCGGCCAGGGCAGCGGCAAGGACGATCGACAACACAATCGCCTTGGGGGTGATTTCAGGAAGCGTAACCGAGGCAGGGATGAGAGGCGCGTCGACGTTCTCCGGAGGAGGCTCGTGATCGCGCATCATCTCCTTAGAACACTTGAACGATAAAACATTTGAGATAACGGGTTTCCGGCATACCGGCAAGCACCGGGTGATCCGGTCCCTGACCGCGGTGTTCAAGCAGGCGAATGTGCCGGCGCGCGTCTCGAGCCGCCGCTTGCAGCATCATCCAAAAATCATGATCGCCGATCGGCTGCGAACAGGAACAGGTCACCAATACCCCGCCGGGATGCAACAGACGAAGCCCGCGAAGGTTCACCTCTTTGTATCCGGCCAAGGCATGGGGCACGGCTTTTTTGCTACGCGCAAACGCCGGCGGATCGAGAATGACCACATCATACCGTTGATTGCTCCGTTCGAGCATCCGCAACTCCTCAAAGGCATCGGCCTGACGATAGTGACAACGTGACGCGACTTCATTGTGGACGGCATGGGCCTGAGCCAACGCCACGGCCGCCGCACTCACGTCCAACCCGTCGACCGACTGAGCCCCGCCCAGAGCAGCCTGTATACCGAACGCACCGGTATGGCAAAAGGCTTCCAGGACCATTTTCCCTTTGGCGAAAGCAGCCGCCGCCAATCGATTTTCCCGCTGATCGCAGAACCATCCGGTTTTCTGCCCCTCGGCGATATCCACCTTGAATCGGGCATCCCCTTCGTGGATGTCGACGGTCGTCTCACACTCTCCGCGGAGAAAGCCTTTTGACAACGGCAAGCCTTCCAACGTGCGGCTCTTGGCATCATGCCGGAGGTAGACGCTCCGCACCCCGCATTCCTGTACGAGCAGCTCTCCCAACAACTCTTTTCGCATATCCATGCCGTAGCTCAAGGCCTGCATCACCGCTACATCGGCAAACCGGTCGACGACCAATCCTGGGAGGAGATCGCTTTCTCCATGGACAAGCCGACTGGCATTCGTATGACAGGCCACGACCTTCCGCAGGGCCGCCGAAGCACGGAGACGCGCGGCAAAAAACGCGTCGTCGATCGGCTCCTCTTGAAAGGTCAGCAGCCGAACGCGGATTTTCGACTGGGGATTGTAAAAACCACGGCCGAAGAAACGTTTCTGATGGGTATAGACGTCCACCAGGTCTCCGGCGCCGGGAGTGCCGAGCACTTCAGCAATGTGGCCGTCAAAGATCCAGAGGTGGCCATAATATCGTCGGCATCTCGCGCTCGGGCATGAGGCGAATCCTGGCGATGGGAACGGAGGCGGTCTGTGTCATAGTGGTCGTCAATCCAGTCGCGCGCTGTTCGGGGTGATCGCAATAAACGATCGCAGCGATGGCCCACGAGGGTGCCTGAAATCATTCCATGAATCAACTTGCCGCCACGAGAGCGCGACGATCTTTCGCCTGCTTGACCTTCCCTCCTACCTATGGTTTGCTGCAGACTGAAGACGGAGGGCACGCCCGCTCCACGACCTTTCTCGACATCGAGGCGCAATGACTAGACAGACCATCGGAACCGCGGTATTGGATCGACTGCACCAACTCGGTGTGCGACACATGTTCGGTATCCCCGGCGACTACGTGCTCGGTCTCTACAAATTGATGGAATCCTCCCCGATTCAACACGTCGGCACCACCCGGGAAGATTGCGCAGGTTTTGCCGCTGATGCCTATGCGCGGATCAACGGCATCGGCGCCCTCTGTGTCACCTATTGCGTCGGAGGGCTCAACACGGTAAATGCCATCGCCTGCGCCTATGCTGAGCGATCGCCCGTGGTGTTACTGACCGGCTCGCCGGGGCTGTCGGAGCGCGCGCGCAATCCCTACCTCCACCACATGGTGAGGGAGTTTTCGACGCAACGGGAAGTCTTCGAAAAAATGACCGTGGCGGCGGTCAGCTTGGAAGACCCGGTCACGGCGCAACGGGAAATGGATCGCGCCTTCGCAGCCCTGCTACGTTATCGGCGCCCGATCTATATCGAAATTCCACGCGACATGGTGCATGTGCCGCTGGCCGTAACCTCCCCCTCAATTGGCGTACAGGAAGACCCGACCGACCATGCCGCGCTGACCGAAGCCTTGTCTGAAGTGCGGGCGATGCTGGAATCGGCGAAACGGCCGGTGATCTTGGCCGGCGCTGAAGTCGGGCGCTTCGGGCTCCATGACGAATTGACCCAGCTCGTAGAACGCCTCAATGTGCCGATCGCCTCCACGCTCCTGGGAAAGTCGATCATTCGAGAAGATCATCCGCTCTACGTAGGAGTCTATAGTGGATTGGTGGCCCGCGACGAAGTGAAAGAATTCGTGCACCAGACCGATTGCCTGCTCATTCTCGGCTCGATTCTCTCCGATGTTGAAGATCTGGATGCCCGGAGTGCCCTGTTCTCCGACGGTCATACGATCCATGCCACGGCCGATCGCGTCGCCATTAAACACCACCGGTACGACTCCATTCGATTTGAAGATTTTGTGAAGGGGCTGGCCGGGGCTGCACCTCCCCTCATTTCCACCCTCGCAGTTGCCCTCGGCCCAAACATTCGATGAACCAGTGCCGCCGGCGCATGCTTCCGTGACGCTTCAGGGGGTTTTCCGTCACCTGGACACGGTGTTGGATGAGACCACCCTTGTGATTGCCGACGTGGGAGAATCCCTGTTTGCGTCAGTCGATCTCCACGTTCACCGCCGTTTTGAGTTTTTGTCTCCCGCGTATTACACGTCGATGGGGTTTGCCGTCCCCGCCGCCATCGGAGCCGGCTTCGCGGATCCATCCCTCCGTCCGATCGTACTGGTGGGAGATGGCGCATTCCAAATGACCGGATCGGAGTTGTCGACTGCGGTTCGCTACAAGCAGGCGCCGGTGGTGATCGTCCTGAACAATCGCGGCTATTCGACGGAACGCGAGATTTTGGAAGGGCCATTCAATGACATCCACGAGTGGCATTATGAACGAATCTGCGAACTTATTGGCGGCGGACAGGGATCACGGGTGGCCACGCACGGAGAATTTGTGCAGACTCTGGCTAAGGCCCTAGGCGATGCCAGCCAACCCTATGTCATCAATGTCCTGCTCGATCCGGCCGACCGCTCCCCGGCCATGATGCGTTTGGCGCGAAGGCTGGCCAAACGACTCTCCACCGATCGCCCGTAACGGGTTTCGTTCTGCACTGTTCAGTCCTTGGCTATTCCGGGAGTCGCCATTCCTTCAAGGCAGTCAGCAGACCTGGGGTAGCTCGCACAGCGCTGCCCTCTGATCGCCCACCCCATTGACCCTCCGTAGACAAATGTGATCTCCTACGAGTGCACTTGTCGAATTGTAATTTCATGGGGATGTGACCATTATGTCGTCGAAATTACCCGATGGAAAGACCATGCGAGACGGTCAGATTTTCTCGGCAAGACTGAACAATGTCGTGACGACCGAGCGAGAGTTCGACGAACTGGTCGCAAAGTCGTTGCCGGAATTGTTGGACCGGGCGACAGGCCAAACCAGACGGTTTCTTCGTGAAACGAACCAATGGGGCGACGACATTACGCATGAAAAGCTGGCGCTCCGATGGGGCTACGAATTGGTCGAACGGTTTGTGGTCCTCGGTCGCACCGAAGTGCCCTGTCGGCCGTTTTTCCTCTTGGATAGTCTGATCGCCAAATCGTTCAGCCAGCCGGACCCGCTCTGTTATCACAAGGAGCTGTTGACGCCGGTAGGGCGGTTTCTTGATGGCCTGGCCTCGCGGGCCGTTGTCAGCCGAGACGCCTTGATAGCCCTGTTCTACCACTTCTATGGGTTCAATCAGGCCCATGTGGTGAAGCTGCTCGGCTTCGGCCAGGCGGAAAGCCAGCGGGTCTATAAAAACTTCGAGCGGTGGCGCCAAACAGGGTGGCAACGAACGATGAACGAAACCGGGTTGAGCGGGTCTGAAATCGAGGTATTGGAAAAGGAGTTACGCACCCGGCCCGACCACCTGAATGACGAAGTCGACCGCTTGATGCCCGTCCTGCAGTCGCATTATCGAAAGAGTGAACCGGAGCATTACCCCTGCTTGTCTGAGCAGAAATGGGGTCAATTATTTCACGATGACTACGGCCACGACTACCGCGTCTGGCATTTGGCCTTCTGCCGCGATTGTTTTCTGGAAGTGGCAGATCGCCGGCAAGGCGATGTCAGTAGCGGGTTGAAGCCGCATGTCAATCTCCATATCCATCCACTGAAAAAGGGAGGCGTTTTAGCTCTCTTTGGAGGGGATCGAGGAGGACGGCACCATGGAAGCACCAGAGCTCAACGACTATCGCGAACTTCTGCTTGACGCCCTGGATGATCAGCCGAAACACGCGGCTGCAGAACGTCCGGGACTTCTCCAGGTGCTCATCAATCACGAACGCGTTGGGACGTTGAATTGCGCGCAGACCAATCCTTCCTTTGCCTTTACCGTCCGCGACCGAAGCATCCAACATTTGGAAATTCGGAGTGAGTCGGGGGTATTGGTCGGAGGGTGCGTTGCGCCTGAAGCCGGCCACAAGGATGTGCGTGTGCCCATCGGCAAGGGCGCCGCAATCATCATTCAGCTCCACAACCATTTTGATGGCGGGTCCCTCCAAATGCGTTATGAACCGGCTTCCCGTTGGTGGTCCCAGGTGTCCACTGCGATCCGCATGCCGTTAGGATCATCCAAGCCATCGACAAGCGCGACCTCTATCTGGACGATGACTAGCGCGTTCGCCCAGATTGTGCTGGCCGTGGGCGTCGTGGCATTGCTGGCTGAACGGGTGCCGACTTGGATGGGATCGGACGACCGGGCGCATCAGCTCGAGGAAGAACTGGCAGCCCGGCAATCCACCCAAGAACAAATCGACCGCATGCACCAACAGGTCACCCAGCTGATTGAGGCACAGACGGCGACCGTGGCCGTTTCGCGTGCCGAGCAGGAACGCATCGCGCAGTTGAATAGTCTCGTCGATACCGTCACCCACGCCCAGCAGAAATTGAATACGCAAGTCGTGGCGCTGCAGGAGGATCTCCATGCCGTCAAGACCGATGTGGCACAGGAAGTCCAGAACGGCATGCGTGTCGCGGTCAACGCGGTCGAGTCAGATCGAGAATTGGTGCATCAGGATCTGGAGACGATCAAATCGGTCAATGAAACCTTGATCAAGCAAGTCGCGCTGCTGGAAAGTCGCAATCGAGAACTGCATGCTCGCTTGGCCCTCACGTCCCTGGAAGTGGCCAAGGCCAACGCCACGCCCAAACCTACGGTGTTGGCCAAGAGCGATACCGCTAAAGCTGCAGCCATGCCGACGACGGTGGCGGATGGGCTTCGAGAAGCGGACCGTCAAGCGTTCATGTTTTGGGTCGCCTTCGAAGATGGCACCACCGAAAAGAGTATCGAGGAATTGGTTCAGGAACTGAATGGCATCAAGAAAGGGCCGATGAAGTCAGGCTGGTACTCGGTCGAAGTCAACTTGCCGAAGCCGGAACCTCCGGACCGCTTCCTGGAATCCGTCAAACGAGCCAAGATCGTCAAGTCGGTGGTGACCAGCAAGGTTATGCCTCCGGCTCAGTAGAAGCGGATCTCCCTCAGCAGATTCTGCGTTCGGCGCCAGGCGCCTCCGCGTGTCGCTTTGAGATCTCCAAGTACCGCCGTTCGTCATTCATTATCTGCTCGAACCCTGCACTGGAGGGACTATGTCGGATTTTCATCAGAACGGGCTCGTGACGGTGCTCCACCGTCTGGGCGCTTCCAACCTCGAGCTATTAGAAAAAGAGCTGGAACGGCATGCGGCGACCAATCCCATCGCCCTGGTCCTCCCATCGCTCTATTCGGAACTGGAAAACCCCGCGCTCAAACATATCGTGCAGGTCCTAAAGGACATCCCCTACGTGAACGAGATCGTGATCTCGCTGGATCGGGCCTCGGCGTTGGAGTTTCGTCTGGCTAAACAATTTTTTTCAGTACTGCCGCAGCGAGTCCGGATCGTCTATAACGATGGAACAGGTATCCAGGACATCCTCAAACTACTAGCCCACGCCGAAATCGATACAGGATTGCAGGGCAAAGGGCGCGGATGCTGGATGGCCTTCGGATACGTCTTGGCGCGCGGACAAAGCAACGTGATCGCGCTCCATGACTGCGACATACTCAGTTACAACCGCGAATACCTCGCCAGGCTCTGCTATCCGGTCGTCAATCCCAATCTGGGTTACGAATTTTGCAAGGGGTACTACAGCCGGGTCACGAATCGTCTCCATGGGCGGGTGACACGTCTGTACCTCACGCCGTTGATCCGTAGTCTTCAGCAAGTCGCAGGGTCGCATCCATTGCTCACATTTCTGGATAGTTTTCGTTATCCCCTCGCAGGGGAGTTCGCCATGGTGCGAGACTTGGCCTGGATCAACCGAATTCCCGGCGATTGGGGATTGGAAGTCGGAGTCCTTGCAGAGATCTATCGCAACTGCGCGCTCAGGAGAATTTGTCAAGCCGATATTGCCGACGCCTATGAGCACAAACACCAGGCTCTGTCGGCGGATAATGCCGATCAGGGCTTGCAGAAAATGTGTGTGGATATCACCAAATCGCTTTTCCGCAACCTCGCGAGCGAAGGCGTGGTGTTATCGGAAGCGGTTCTCAAGGCGCTGCGGGCCACGTATCTGCAGACGGCGCAGGAGGCCATCACCCGTTACCAAAATGATGCCGCCATCAACAGCCTCCAGTTCGACCGGCACGAGGAACGGATGGCAGTCGAAGTATTCTTGAAAGGCATGAAGATCGCCACTGAAACGTTTTTGGACGATCCCTTGGGGGTACCGATGATTTCGAATTGGAGTCGAGTCACCGGCGCAATTCCCGATATTTTCGAGCGGTTGATCGACGCCGTCGAACGAGACCATGAGTGGGATCCCATCGGAGACCGTGTGTAGTGCGTTGCGGATGTCAAATAGGGTCCTGATGCGACTCACGGATAGATCCGGTATGTGTCCGAAGTGCAGAACAGTGTGCTCACGGAAGGGATTGGCAAGCTGGCTCGCCGCGATCGGAGACAATTGACGACTGCCAGAACAGTGTCGCGTCTTGTGACATTCCCGCCGATTGGCGTAGCATCCCAGTAGAATGCGAACCACAGCGCTGCAAATCTAGGAACAGTTGGCGGAAAGAAAAGGGAACGATCCACGATGAGCGACAATTATTCTGAAAGAAAAACGCAAGTGATCCGGGAATTTCTTGCTGCCGAATTTCAACCCCCTTACATCATCGAAACTGTGTTACCCCTTAGAGATCCGTTGGCAGACACGAAATTTAAGATCATGCTTAACAATCAAGTGGAGCGCTCCTTTTCGGTCTGCCCCGCCGTCGTGCTGGATAGCCTCCCCACACCAGACCAATTGAAGCAACTACTTGTGTCGAAGAGAATCATGGACAAGATCAAATCATCGGTCGCATTACGAATTTGCCAAGATGATTTGGAAGTCGACGAACCTTCCCATGTGCGGCCGATGCGGTCCGTGCGGGGAATTTGAAACAGACCATTTTTTATGTCCCGAGTCACCGTCATGTCCCACCGCTTCTGACAGAGGCTTTGCCTTCGCCTCCTTCACCCAGTCCTCTCCCGTGCTGAGATTGATCTGTACCCAGCTAGACGCTTACGGCTCGCGCTTGAAGAATCAAGGCGTTGCGGGCGCACCAATAAGACCAGGGCTCGCTACGAGTATCCGGTCATAGGTGCCAATGCAGCCCGTCGGGCGCCCGAACCGAATCTTTCGGTCGCATAGTCTACCAGCATAAACCGTATGGCTTATGGCTTTACTTTTAGCGAACGAGGTGGCATCACATCTCTGCACCAAACGTATGAGAACGCCCGTAACGGGGTTGAGTCCGCTAACTTCTCAGCATCAGAGAGAGGAGGTCAGACTTGAACAGACTAATAAGACTATTCCGGGCCGTACAGTGACCGCAATTTTTCCAAGAGAAACGATGCGACACTGAATATTCCACCCCCTTCCTAGGCCTCAGTACGAGCTTGGCCGAAGAATTCTTCCGCCAGTCTCATTCCTTTCCGCTCAGCGTCCAGGGATTTACCCAGGTCGTACATTCCGTTTTCTGCGATACACTCTTGAATAGGATTCCAATAAGCACTGGGTCCGACGAACAACTCGCAGTCTTTGTTCGCTGATTCGTATCGTTCACTCTATTTCAATACATTGGAGGTAGCTATGGCTGGCAAAGCGGCATTCGCATCGGGCGTGATAGAGATGTTGAAAGAGGATCATGAGAAAGTAAAAGATCTCTTCGAGCAATTCGAATCGACGGAGGGCAGTGAGGCCGCGGAAATCGCAGCCACGACCATCATGGAACTTGAGATCCATGCCGAACTGGAGGAAAAGCTCATTTATCCAGCGATTCGTGAGGAAATCGATGAAGACGATACGATGAACGAGGCCGTCGAGGAACACCACCTTGTGCACGTCCTGATCAAGGAACTTAAGAAACTCAAACCAGCCGACGAGATATTTCAGGCCAAGTTCAAGGTGCTTGGTGAGTTGGTGAAGCACCATATCGAGGAAGAGGAAGGCGAGATGTTGCCGAAGGCCGAAAAGAGCGGTATTGACTGGGAGAAATTAGAGACGACTGTGATGAAGCGCAAAGAAGCCCTTCTGAACAAAGGAACAACCGGCGGAGCAAGAAGAAAATCCTCTAAGGGCCGAGCGTAACAAGACTGGCGCCGCTTCCGCTCCCAGCCATGTCACAGGAGGGCGGAAGCGGCTGCGCGGCAGAGCTTAAACAGGCATAGAGCCAAGTCGACCACGTCATGCAATTTATTCAGCGCGGCACGAGCTACATTAATGTGAATCGCATCGTGCGGATCGATCCGGCAGACTCAGGCTATCACGTCGTCTGGTTGAACGAGCATAACAAAGTGGAGTCGTTTCACCTCAGCTCCGATGACACGGAAGCGTTGCAATACCTTCTCTCAAGATAACCGAGGAATTACTGCCTTTATTCTCTGCTGAGAAAGACACCCCTCCGTATCATTAGAGACAGGCATCGCGGGCTCCGCGCAAAAAAGGATCGGCCACCACGGAAAGGTACCACCTCAAAGAGGCGGCTTAGCATGCCACCGGATCAACAGATGGTCACCTAGCTCAACCGGTCTTTCAACAGCAGAGCTGCAGGGCGGCAGAATAGTCGTTCTGATTCACTACGAGCCATGGCTGATAAGATTGTTCGTTCAGATCACAGAAGGAGCACGTCACAATGACAGACGCGTTAGAAGGCCGCCCTACCCCGCGTGGCGCAACCTGGGATGGCAATGGGACCAATTTCAGCCTCTTTTCTGCCCATGCCACAAAGGTGGAACTGTGCCTCTTTGACGCGACGGGGGAAAAAGAAATCGAACGGATCTCCTTGCCCGAATATACCGATCAGATCTGGCATGGCTATCTGCCTGGTGTTCTGCCGGGCACACCCTATGGATACCGCGTCCATGGTCCCTATGAGCCCGAGGCCGGCCATCGCTTTAACCCGAATAAGCTGCTGCTCGATCCCTACGCCTACGCCCATATGGGCGAGTTGCAGTGGAATCCTGCTCTATTCGGGTATCACATGGAGTCCGGTGATGATCAGACCTTCGATGAGCGCGACAGCGCGCCGTTCATGCCGAAATGCACCGTGGTGGATCAGAATTTCGACTGGTCGGGACCTCGGGGTCGCAATGCAGTGCCATGGGATGACACGATTATTTATGAGATGCATGTGCGAGGTTTCACGAAACGGCATCCGGCGGTACCGCCCGGCCTCCAAGGCACCTACGAAGGACTTGCCACCACTGAAGTGCTGACCTATCTGAAATCCTTAGGCGTCACCTCCGTTGAACTTCTCCCCATCCATACCTTTATCAATGACAGCCATTTGCTGGAAAAAGGACTGACTAATTATTGGGGCTATAACAGTATTGGATTTTTTGCGCCTGATCCCCGGTACGCCGCCAACCGACCTGACAGCGTTCGAGAATGCAAAGAAATGATCGCCCGACTGCATGACGCGGGCCTCGAGGTCATTCTTGATGTGGTGTACAACCATACCGCCGAAGGTAATGAACTGGGTCCCACGCTGTCCTTCAAGGGCATCGACAATGCCAGCTACTACCGTCTCCAACCCGAGCAAAAGCGCTATTACATTAACGATACGGGCACGGGCAACACCCTCAATCTGAGCCATCCCCGCGTCATTCAGTTAGTCACTGACAGCTTGCGTTATGCCGTGCAGCAGATGCACGTCGATGGGTTTCGATTCGACCTCGGCACGATTCTCGCGCGCGAGCCCAATGGTTTTGACACCCAAAGCGGATTTCTGAAGGTATGTAGTCAGGACCCCGTGCTCGCGACGGTGAAATTAATCGCCGAGCCGTGGGATTGTGGGCCGGGCGGTTATCAAGTCGGCGCCTTCCCTCCGGGATGGGCCGAATGGAACGATAAGTTCCGCGATGATGTGCGCGATTTTTGGCGCGGCGAATTGCCGGCGACGACTCTCGCCGATCGGCTCTGCGCATCGGCTTCCGTGTTTAATCATCAAGGTAGACGGCCCTGGGCCTGCGTGAACTTTATTACGGCCCACGATGGCTTTACGCTTCATGACGTCGTGGCATATAACGAAAAGCACAACGAAGCGAACGGGGAAGACAACAAGGACGGTTCCTCGAACAATCGTTCATGGAATTGTGGCGCAGAGGGACCGACGGAGGACGCTGGGATCAACGCCTTACGGGAGCGCCAAATGCGAAACCTTGCGGCGACCTTACTGCTCGCCCAAGGTACCCCCATGTTGCTGGCGGGGGATGAATTTGGCCGTACGCAAGGCGGCAACAATAACGCATATTGTCAGGATAATGAAATCAGCTGGATTGATTGGACTCTTCTTGACACACGATCGACGCTCTTTCGCTTCATCCAGCAACTCGTCGCCCTTCGTCACCGATACCCGATCTTACGCCGCAATCTGTTTTTGACGGGACAGCCTGTCGAGAACTCCGAGGTTCGGGATGTAACATGGATTAACGCCGGCGGTATGCCGATGGAAGAGCAACATTGGCTCGACACGACGTTACATTGTTTTGGAATGCTCTTGGACGGACGGGCGCCTACGACGGGGCTGCGTCAGCCGGGCAAGGATGTGACGGTTCTTGTCCTCATCAATGGCCATCACAAGCCTGTCCAGTTTACGCTTCCCCCCTGTGTCGGCTCCTCGGCATGGTCCCTCATCCTCGATACCAATTTGCCCGAGATACCTCAGAACCAAACCTTTAAGATGGGAGCGCAGTATTTACTGACAGACCGCTCGCTTGTGCTACTCGTCCTGGATGCAAACCAGCCGTCGGAGGAGGTTTCCAGCTAGATATAGGGTCGATGGAAGTACGGCACGACTGTCCTCATCCAAACCGGCATTGCAGATGTTACATGGCCCTGGCCGTGCCTCCTATATTTTCTTTCCTGAAGCCTATCAGCTGCAGTGTCAAAGTTGTCTCAGGTCCCATTCCTCCATCCACATTATCGCCTATGACAGGCGCTCAGGATAAGATGCGTTGTGAGCTTTTGATTGGTCCTCTATCAAAATTATGCTAGGCGTGATGCGGTGCGAAACAGATCCCGCTTGTACGGCCGCCTTTGGTCCTCACAAAACGGAGATGGAATGCTACGCGAGTCATGGGTAATGCCCAAGGTAGCTTTCCCAAAAAAGAGATTTCAGGAACAGACCGCCTAAGACGCAAGCGCCCACCCATCCCCACAGAGTTTTTGCGCACGATCACCGGCTCCTCAACACCTCATCCTGTTGGCGCTTCTGCCGGCGGCCATACGGTAATCAAAGAAGCCATCAGGGGTCCGTCGGACGATCTTCCGGCTGCGATCATTGTCATAGCCACATGCCGGCCCCTCCCAGCATCAGTAGGGGCCATGCATATGGGATACTGGCTACGGGATGTAACGCACATGCCGATCCATCTCATGGCCCACTGGACTTCCTTGAAAGCGGACTGCCCTATCTGACGCCACCGGGCATGTCCCTGAGCTTCCATCACCAAAGATTTAAACTGACGCCCCATCGAAACAGGAACGGCTCCTTCACCGTCATTAGTTCGCTCTTCGAGTCCGCCGCGTAGGAATATGGGAACCGCGTCTTTGGGCGTGATCTTCACTGGATTATTGCGTGATGGGACGGTGGGTTACGGGCGGTGTGTGACGCCGGTGGATAACCGATCGTCCAAAGTCCTGCCGAAGCGGAGTATCCCGAAATGCCTCGGAATGCGATGACCGATCTCCCCGTAACATTTTGTCTGAACCAAGCCGAGATCGGTCCGGCAGCGAGTTGAATACGCTGAAGCAGGATCTCAACCCCATCCAGGCGCTATTGATTGATGCTGTAGTCCATTGACCAGGGGCAGCGGGGAACATTCACCAAACGTATCCCTTCGTAATACTCACGGTCTAGATTGCTGAATCAGGCTCCATTGCACCAGCCAGCAACGACTCGGCCCATAGTGGTGCAGCTGACGAACGCACGTAGTCTGGCCGTCGACATATCGGGATGACGGATGATTCCGTAGCCGGAGCAACTTGCAACCGCCGGAACGGGTTGTATAGAGTGAGAGGTCTTCAATTTTGCGATCCTTTTTCTAAGCAGAACGGAGCAGATATGAGACGCATCGTCACGCTGGCCATCCTGGCCACACTGTTCCTGATAAGTGACGTCAGCTGGGCACGCCGCGATGCCTTGACCGCGGAGCAGAAAAATCAGTTGGAGCGCATCGATCGAGTCTTCATCGACGTCCTCGCCTTATCGGACAAAGGCCCTGGCGATGCCGGACCACTGGTGGAGGTGGTGGCCAATCGTATGAAAGAGTTCGACTATACCCCCGTCACCGATGCAGCACAGCCCCATGATGTGGAGCTGAAGATCAAGTGCGAGCAGCGGAAGACCTGGGAAGGCAGCACGACGATGGGAAGCGACGCCGATCTCCCTGACTCGCCTTCACGGATCTGGAAAGGACCGGCCTGCCAACTGGGCTACTCTCTCAACGGCAGGAAGATGGCATGGCGCAAGGAAGTCCGGACGGAATTCGACGACCCGCAGGCTGCGGCCATTCTCGCGAAGGCCGGGGATCCGATGGCCTATACGATGTCCAAACTGAAAGTCCGGCTCGAAGAGTATGATTTTCCGGCTCTCATCACGGCCGAATGGGGACAGGAGGAACGGCTGTTTCGTCTCTACGACGATCCGAAGACGCCTGTGACGCGCAAGGTAAAGTTGATCTCGCTGTTCGGCGAGCTCTTTTCTGTGCAGGCGGTCCCGCGCCTCTTGGCTGGATTGAACGGAACGGACCGCACGATCGCCAAAGCCTCGGCCTTGGCCCTAGGAAACATCGGCCAAAAAGACACGATTCCGGTACTTATCAAGACGATGCAATCCGGCGCGCCGGAATTGCGGGCTGCAGCGGCGAAAGCCTTGGGAATTGTCGGGGCATTGCACGGCGATTTCACGATCGTGGATCCCTTGCTGGAGGCCTTGGCGACCGATGATGTCGTGTTAAAAACCGAGGTCGCCTGGGCCCTCGGCAAGCTACCCGACCGACGAGCCAACGAGCCACTATTCAACCTTCAAAAGTCGCTGTACCATGTCCACCAGAGCGATGCAGATCCGAACCTCGTCAAATTGAAAGAAGCCGTCAATTGGAGCATCAAGCAAATCGACACCTGGGAGTATGTCCAATAGCCGTCGCTCCCCGCCTTGCTGGATACCGCGAGTCACACATTCTCGCTCGTGCTCTCATCACTCTTGCTTGCGCCATCTTACTCTGTGCCACTGTCGCAGTTCCTACGTCGGGCACAACTGATGGGGGAGGAAGCGGAACTCGACCGGCTCAGAACAAAAGCAGAAGAGGCCATGGGTCATGAGGATGCTGAGGGTGCGGCCATGAGCATGGGACGCGCGGCCATGATGGCGGCACGGCTGGCAAAACGGCAGACAGACACGGCCTCAAAGCAGGTGTTTACGGCAACCGAACATCTGTACCGCTCCCAGGAGCATGGCTATAGAGCCGTCGCATTGTTCCGCCGGGCCGGCGGGGAATTACCCGCGTCGGCCGGCGTGTGTGGCAGTCTTCAGCTTGCGCAGCTCGAGTTGAACCACGCGCAGGCAGGGCTGGAGCAGACGGATGATGCGGCTCAGAAAAGTTCCCCGCACCCGCGACTGAAGCCTGTTCGGCAGGCCACGGAGGATTGGACGATCATACTGAGCTCGATGCGGGCTGAGTTCCAATGCCCGGCATAACTTGAGGGAACAAGATCCTCGGCTTCGTATCCACGCCCGATGGAAAGTCCTTTAGGACATCCTCGGCATGGGATGGGGAAGTCAAGGACCCCCAGTTAATCGTCTTCCGGGTTAATGATATGCAACCCGGCTGGACGGCAGGCCGCCAGCAACTGCTTATCGGCGCTGACCACGGTCAAACGCAGGGGCTTGAGCTCCAACGCCAGAGCCAGATGCTGCAGCTGGATCGAGCGTAACGCCGGATAGTCGAGAATGAGCTCCTTCGACGATAAGTAGGTCTCCATCGTCGGGGAGATAAACTGAAACAGCCCTTGCGCGGCTTCCATTTCGAACTTGTAGAGCACCGAATAACAGTCGTCTCGGGTGATTTCTCCCTGCTGCGCGCGAACCGATAGGGCGGAATAAAAATCGGCGACGCTCCACATGGGCACGATCGCCACTTTCCCACGTTTCACCATGAGCTTGTTGACGACGCGCGTCCCCCGCTCCATGCTGTACCGCTTCACGAGCGCAGTCGAATCAAAATAGTAGTACGGCATCCTACACCCTTCCCTTCAGAAGACTAGCGGCCAACGGCGATTGGAGCTTGGAGAGCCGGTCCTGCAATTCATCCAGCGGCAACTCCTCATAGTACCCCTGCTTGCGAAAGATGCTCACGATGTCGCTGTGAATCACGCGTTGCGTATCTGCAGCGAGACGTTCCCTTAGACGTTTTTTCATCGCTTGGCTGGATAAGCGGTGTCCGCCGCTACCTTGATCGGCATCCTTTCCGGTCCCTGTTTTACGCATCCCCTCTCCTCTCTGTGATTGACTCCGACCCTAATGATTCGATGGCGGCTCAGCTGCCTCCCGCGGACAACCGGATTGCACGGAATCCGAAACCGGCAGGTCCGTGTCGCCATAGACATGGGCGGCCACGGACCGTGCGAGATCGGAAGAAAATTCCTGCTGCATGATTCGCACCGCTTTCGCCGCTGCTTCTCGCTCCGTCACATGGCCTTCCCTTCCTCCCTTCGAGACGGCTCCGATCACGCGATGCAACGCCAGGTCTTCAACCACCGCGTCCGTGCACCATCGCACGTATCGAAACTGCGGATCATGCGCGTCAATGGGCCACAGCCTCACCGTCCCCTTGATCAGCAATTCCACAGGAACGGCACGTGAGCCAGGGCCCCTCTCGACCACCATGAACCCTTCTTTGGTCAGCCCATCGATGAGCGCACGCTCGACCGGATCCGCCTGATCGCCCGAAATCTCCACGGCCATGCCGAGATTCGCCGCTAGGAACTGCTCCAATTCCGCGGTCAATTCGGCCACGCGATACACAACGGGATCACCCTGTCCGCTCGGCCGGATGATGCGAAGGTCCGCATTGTAGGCCTCACGCAGTACAAGATGCTTCGTTGCACGTTTGAGATTTCGGACGTGGGTCAGCTTGTCTGCAGTCTGATGTGCTTCCGTGAGTTCAGTCTGAATCGTATGATCCAGTTCAGCGAGGCGTTCAACCATCGCCGATTCCGCCTGTGCCCGATTCATGCCTGCCAGAGCATAGTACTGTCGCGTCTTGCGGTCAAACCATGTGTCGAGAACCTGTACATTTTCCAGCACCTTATCCGTGGTGACGCGCGTCACATTATCTAAGGTCAATCGATGCTCTGTGCGTAAACGGCCGCGCGTTTCCACGACCAGATAGGATTCCCAGTCTTTGGCTTGCGCCGTAATCTCCGCCTTGAAAATCTTGGAAACGGCGGCATAGGCCTGCTCGGTGGCTTGCGGGCGAGAATCGGCTTGGCCAACGCCCAACAGAAATTGCGCAGAAGGAAATGGATCGCCCCTGCCATCGATCCAGAGGGGACGCGAAGGTCCGGCCAGCCATTCGCACCCTGCGAGAGCCAGCGCGATCAAGACTCCGACCCATCCATGTGCCCCACGACTTCCCGCAAGAAGATGACCCGGGGTCATAGCACCACCCGCTCGATCACGAATACGGTCTGACCCGCGCGTAGGACCAGTGGACGTGTATCGACGGTGCGCGGCGCGCCGCCGGTCCGGGTCACGGTCTGAATCCTGACTCTCATATTCGCCCGCCGGCACCCACAGGCGGGAAATTTGAATTTCATCGGGCAGGGTTCGCCAGCTGCGTTTGTCAGCCTCTTCCGATGCGATGGTCACCCCATGAGCGAGCAGTCCCACGATAACGCCGACCCACTGCGCATCACCTTTATTCACGGCATGCTGCGCTCCGCGTGTCGCGCCCTCTGCAGCCGCAAACTTGATGGCTGCGCGAGCCAGCGCCTTCGTGGCAATACCCGGCATCCGATCGGACAACGACTTCTCCGCCAACGCCGTGCCGTTATACATCAATTCGGATTTTCCAGAAATCGCCTCACCGCCTCGCGGTATCAACGTCACACCTTCATAGAGCACTTGTGTCTTTTGGGGGATGAGCCGAGGTAATGCCACCCGGACAACGCGTCCGTTCAAGCCATACAGCACGCTGTCTGCCGCCCGCCGCTCCTGCCGATTGGACGCGTGGATGACGCCCCGATTCAGCAGCACCAATTGAAGCGCGCTCAGGCTCACCGGAAGGTCGAGGTAGTTATCCTCTTTGTGCGGCGCGCGGCCATTATAACTGATCACCACTACTTGAGCGAGCTCAGGATGCTCGAGAGTGGAGACCCAGCGAGTCTCGGGAAACTGACGGCGGTACTCCTTGAACTCGGTGATCATGTGAAGCGCCTCAGTCGTCCGAAGCAGATCCGCATGGAGCATCGACGGCATAGGAGTGCGAGCCCAGGCGCGTGTGGCATCGTAAATCTCGTAGGCCTTGCGATACGCAATGAACGCGTTATTGATGTCGCCTGTCGCCTCGTACAAGACGCCGGTGAGATAGCGAGCAAACGCATCCTCGCGATACCCGTTTGTTTCCTTCACTTTGTCCGACAAGACGTTGAGGCGATGGTCGATCTGTCGCGCCTCAACGACCGCCTCCATCAGTTGTCCCATCGCGGCATAATTCAGCGCTTTGATGACGTTGACCATGACATGTTCATAGGCGTCCCCTTCGTAGGGCAGCATGTTGTCATTCGTGAGGAACCCGGCGGTTTCCGTCCGAACGGCTCTGGTATATAACCGCTCGACCTCCAGCGCGGCATTTTCGAGTTGGCCATTGCTCTGCATATAGTCGCCGGCCAGATGGAGCGTCATGCCGCGGTCCATGCTGTACAGCAGACGGTTGCGCGACCCATACTCAGACTCAGCCTTGGCCATGACGGCATCGGCTCCACGAGGATCGTTCTCCAGCAAACGCTGATCGATGAGCAGGTAATGATTCGTGGAAAGGCCGCAACCGGAGAGCGCCCACAGCAATCCAATAATGAAGAAAAAAGGGGGCGAAATGAAACGGCCTCCCTGACAGGAGGCCGGGGTCGATAGGAGGTGCTGTCGCAACAGAGTACGCAGGGCTAAAAAATCGTTCGTTTTCTCTCGATGACTTTCTTGATTTTTTTCTGCCCGAACCATGCCTTCACATTGTTCTCCAAATCCACCATCTCCAGGTCGATCTGATAGAACACCGCCTTGGCGCCGTCCTGCTCATCCAGAATGGTTGCGATGCTCCCACGGAGCATATAGTCGGCGCCCACCTCCTTGCCGGGCGCCTTCTGCGTGTCCTCGCGGGCATGCACAGCTTGTTCGCGCCGCTCGTCACGCACTTCTTCCCGTTCGCCTTTACCGGCGACGAAAGTGACCTTCTGCGCATTCGTCAGTTCCCGCTCCAGATCGCTCACGAATGTCTGAACATTGATATGCTCATGACTTTTGTTCAGCACCGTGCCGACAACGACTACGGGCTCCCGATTCTTTCCTCTGGTAAATTTGCCGAGCCACGGGTTGGCCAATGCTTCTTTGACCATCGCCTCCGCGACCATTTGGGAATCGGTGTCGTTCCAACGCCCACTCAAATCCGTGACGATACCCGTGTCGACACGGGTGACTTTCGTTTCGTGCCCGCAGCCGATGAATGCGACGCCTGCCCCAATCAGCAGCACACCGGCCACTGCCCGGCCCGTCAAACCTTTCCACTGCTGAACCATGCCATCTCCTCCCGGCCAGACTGGTGAACGTTGTGGTACTACTGGGTCGCCCGCTTATCCTCTTCCTTTTCGAGACGGTCGAACAGCCGGTCGGCATTCTTCCGCACAAAATCACGAACCTGGCCGTTCAATTCTTTCGCCTGCTCCAGGTTGTTCTTCATGTCTTCTAGGCTCAGCTTCGTCAGCACATAGTACGCGCCCGATTTTTCATCATGATATCGGGCCATGGGCTTCACCCCGTTCAATGTCACTGCCGAGAAGGTCTTGACCGCCCGTTCGATATTCTGTTCTTCGCTGTTGCGTGAGAAATCACCCGCGGTCGTCGAGGCGGCATAGTCTCTCATAAGATAGGCGGTGTAGGTTTCGAAAGTTTTGGCGATTTCTGCGCGGCTCCGGTTCTCCGCCGTGTCCCACGCCAACGGCTCGTTCCGCACACCGACCACGGAGCCGACGCCATAAAAGGACTTGTCGTTCTTCTCATTGAGGGCGCCCGATCCATTCTTGACCCAGTTTGGGGGACCACCGCATGCAGCCAGCCCGACCAACATGAGCGCCAGCGCGCTCCCGGCAAACCTCGAGAAAGCCCCCTCTACTTGGCTCATACGATTCCTCCTTGGTGTGACGCATGTGAGAGCTGACGGCTCAGTGGCGTGAGGCGAGAGAAAGATGATGGTGTCAGGCGTGACAAGTTCAATTGTGACAGAGCACACAATTGCGCGAAAATTCAGGATTTTATGCTAACATGCACCCTAAGGAGAGTCAACGCACAACCGGTTATTCTGTTGACGTCATGACCGATCGAAGAAAAACGAAATTCTAAGTAAGGAGTGTGAGCACATGGCCGATGTTCAAATTGAAGACGGGATTATCAAAGTCGTGCAACTCGATATCCAAGATCCCAAAGCGGCGGCGGTGCTCGCGGAATATCCTCAGGTGCGATGGCCAGAAATTACGAGACGGGCAATGAAGATCGGACTGGGATATCTCAAAGGCGGGGGAAAAGACTAAGGGCCTTGCTTCTCAGCAGGAGGATTGCTGCCTTGCACGGCGCGGGTCGCGCGCTCGCTCTGCCCTCCTAGTTCCAGATACCGCCGGAAGGCGTCAACCGATTTCTGCGGTTCGCTCAAGTGGTCGGCATACAGCACGCCCAGTGAAAAGTACACATCCGCATAGGCCGGATTGACGGCGAGCGCTTGCTGCATGGCCAGCTCGGCTTCGTGGTATTGGGCCTTGGCTTCCGAGGACGAGCGCGAGCGAATAATGCGAATCCGGATTCTGCGGCGCATATTGCACGGCCGCTTGCGCCGCCCCTAAGGATTCCTCCAAATTCGGCAAAACTTCCAGGCGAACATAGCTTTTCAGGATGTACGCATCCCCGAATGACGGATCGTAGGCGATGGCGCGGTTCAGTCGCTCCAGAGCCTCCTCCGCCGACTTTTGTTGCTGCAGCAATGCAAAGGCCTGTTCATATTGAGTGCGGGCCTCCTTCATCCGGTCCGCCTCACTCGTTGGCTCCTTCCCGAGGTGAAATAAGCCTTTCTTACCTTCGACTAACACGACATCCCCGTCGCCTTCCAACTGAACAAACTGCGGGTGTTGCGCCCCCTTGGTACCGGAGACTACATCTTCGCCTCACCTGCGCCGCCAATTCGCTGGCCATGACCCATCCATTCTTATTGAGATCGGCGGCCCCGTTCAGACCGGCGACCAACGCCGTCACAAATGGGCTGACCCCGGGAACGTGCGCCACCTTTTCATCCTTTTCAGCAGCCGTCAGAACTTGGACTGCGCGCTTCTCCGTGTCGTCTTCTGGCGACAGTCGGCCTTCCAACGATAAGGGCTGCGAGGCGGTAATCTCCCATCCTCGAACATTGGCATCCAACAATAAGAGGATATGCTTCGATGCCGAGCGCCGACTAAACTCCTTGATATGATCAAGGGTGATGGTTTTGCTGGCATGAGTCAGGGGGGCGTCCCAGGGAACTAAGTAGCCCAATTCTTTGGATTGAGAGTCTTGGGCGATCCCGGCGTGCCCTGCGAAGAAAAATACCACCCGATCCTGTCGCCCCACTTTGCGTGGCAAATAGTCATTGAGAATTTGCAGGAGGCGTTTGAAGCTTGCGTCCTTATCCTGGAGCTCGACCACTTCGTCGAAACCGAGTCCTCGCAACGCCGCCGCCACCCCATGCGCGCTTTCCAATGCACCGGGAGCCTTTGGCGCCACGAGATAGTTCTCAATGCCGACGACCACCGCCCACGACTTGTAATAAAGGCCTTCTGGTTTTCCGAGCTGTGCATGGGCTGAAAACGAGTCGCCCCATACTCCCGCAACCGAGAGAGCAAAAAAGATCGCGAAGGTTCGACCCAC
The DNA here is from genome assembly GCA_963839785.1 of uncultured Nitrospiraceae bacterium. Lineage (GTDB taxonomy): Bacteria > Nitrospirota > Nitrospiria > Nitrospirales > Nitrospiraceae > Nitrospira_A. Next base: position 165,185 of record CAWIWD010000016.1, on the reverse strand, counting down.
AGGGCGAGAGACAAGTAAGGGCATGGAGAGTGAATCCAGTGAAGTGCGACTGGGTCAGCCTACCCTCGTCTCGTCCCGACTGTCAAGAAAGCCGGATCACTCCTGACCTTGCGCCATGCGGTCTTCGTCGCTGTTTCAACCCGACGCTGCACAGCGAGAAGGGTTGCAGTTCCTTCGGCCCATCCGCATAATGCCACCCACAAATAAATGTGCGCAGGGACGGGCCGCTTTGTGGAGGCATGACACCGATGGATGAAAAGATCGATACCCTGGTGAAGGAGGGTCGCGTCATACAGCCGACCGCTCGGACGAAAGCGGCGGCGCATATTCATGATTACGACCAAGCCTATGAGGCCTCCATCGCCGATCCGGAAGCGTTTTGGAGCGACGTGGCCAAGGAACTCGATTGGTTTTCGCCCTGGAATCGAGTGCTCGAGTGGAACTATCCCTGGGCAAAATGGTTCGTAGGCGCCACCTGCAATATCGCCTATAACTGCTTGGACCGCCACGCGAATACCTGGCGCCGAAATAAAGTCGCCATCATCTGGGTCGGGGAGAACGGCGAGGAACGCATCTTCACCTATGGAGAGCTCTTACGCCAGGTGAATCGCTGCGCCAACGCGCTCAAGGCATTTGGCCTCCAACAAGGCGACCGCGTCACCATCTATCTCCCGAAGATTCCCGAACAAGTCGTCGCCATGCTGGCCTGTGCCCGCATCGGCGTTATACACAGCGTAGTCTACTCCGGCTTCAGCGCCCCGGCCCTCGCGAGCCGCATTCAGGATGCAGAAGCGCGCGTCGTCATTACGGCCGATGTCGGATACGATCGCGGGAAAACCATCAACCTCAAAGGCGTCGTCGATGATGCCGTGCGAACCTGTCCCTCCGTCGAAAGGGTCGTGGTGGTGCGGCGTGAATCGCCGGGGGTCGCCCTCGCGGAGCCGAAAGAAATCGATTGGCTTGAGTGGTTGAAGGGACACACAGCCGTCTGTCAGGCAGAGCCGCTCGATTCGGAAACACCCCTCTACATTCTTTATACATCGGGAACCACTGGAAAACCGAAAGGCGTCGTGCATGTCCATGGCGGCTATATGGTCGGCACCTATATCACGACAAAATACGTGTTCGATCTGAAGGAAGAAGATGTGTATTTCTGTGTGGCCGATCCCGGTTGGGTCACGGGACATAGCTACATTGTCTACGGCCCGCTCTTGAACGGCGCAACCATCCTCATGGCCGAAGGGAAGCCCGACTATCCTAATCCCGGCCGCTGGTGGGATCTCATCGAACGTTATGGGGTCTCCATTTTCTACACCACGCCGACGGCTATCCGACTACTCATGAAATACGGCGAGGACTGGCCCAAGAAGTCTGATCTCTCGAGCTTGCGGATTCTCGGAAGCGTCGGGGAGCCTATCAACCCGGAAGCCTGGGAGTGGTTTTATCGCGTCACCGGCAGTGACAAACCCATTATGGACACCTGGTGGCAAACCGAAACCGGCTCAATCTTGATCACGCCCCTCCCCTCCGTGCCACTGAAGCCCGGCTCCGCCACCCGCCCATTTCTCGGCATTGAGGCCGACGTGGTGGACAAGGAAGGCAAGAGTCTCCCCAGCAATGCCGGCGGATTTGCCGTCATCAAGAAACCATGGCCGTCGATGATGCGAACGATCTACAAAGATCCCGAGCGCTACAAAGTCTACTGGAACACAATTCCCAACTGTTACACCGCGGGAGACGTCTGCCGAAAAGATCCCGACGGATATATGTGGTTCATGGGCCGCGCGGACGACGTGATTAAAGTGGCCGGCAATCGTATCGGCACCGCGGAAGTCGAAAGCGCGCTTGTCAGCCATGAGGCCGTGGCCGAAGCCGCGGTCATCGGCAAACCGCATCGCACCGCCGGGGAAGCAATCAAGGCCTTTGTCATTCTGAAGCAGGGTTACCAGGACTCGAAGGAACTGGTGCAAGCGCTGAAAGATCAGGTGTTAAAGGAGTTGGGAAAAATCGCTGTCCCCCAGGAAATCGACATTGTCTCATCGTTGCCGAAAACACGCTCGGGCAAGATCATGCGGCGCGTGCTCAAGGCCAAGGAATTGGGCCAGGATGTAGGCGATATTTCGACCATTGAAGACTGAGATGATTCGTATGCAGTGGAATGGGCAATCTTTTACGATGTGCAGGGAGGCCGGTCATGCAGAGGTTGAAAGACAAAAAAGGTGTCATGGTCGCGGCGGCGATCGGGCTGATATTAATGAGCGGACTGTCCTATACCGCCCTGGCGGAAGAGGCCAAGAAACCGGCTGGACAGGCCACGCCACCCGCAGCGAACAAAACGCCCGCGACAAAGAAAGCTCCCGAAAAGAAAGCCGCCGCGAAGAACGGAACTCAGAAAGCAACATCGTCCGCAGGTGTGAAATCTACCGGTTCGGCACCCAAATATAACTCGGCAGAAACAGCGGCCCAGGCACAGGCCTGTTTTGGCGAAGCGCCGAAGCTCGAGTCCGTGATGCCGGATGAAGGCAAAGCCGGGGACAAGGTAACAATTTCTGGAAGGAACTTCAGCCCCGCCGAATGCCTGCGTTCGCTCTCGTTCGGTCCCGGCTATCCCGCGGCCTTCAAGCTGGATAGTCCTACTCAGATCACCGCCACCGTGCCAAGCGGTAAACGCCCAGGCCTCGCCATGCTAACGGTGACTACTGCATCGGGAGAAGATTCAAAGGTATTCGTGGTGAAGTAAGATGGAGCGGGCGAGATCACATGTTCAGCGATCACCCTGCGTCTCCTCGGCTTTCGAGCCGGTGTGCCCCTGACTCCGCAAGCTACATCCGCCCGGGAGCCTCAATCCCAAGCATGGCCAATCCTTCGCGCAACAGGTGCGCGGTGATGTGGCAGAGCGTGAGGCGGGACGAACGGGCCGGTTCGTCGGATTTGAGCACGGGGCAGGACTCGAAGAAATTATGGAAGCAGCCGGCCACATCGAACAAATAGGCGGCCAGGAGGCTGGGCTTGTAGTCGGCGAGCACATGCGGCAGGATTTCACCGAATTGATTCAACTTTTTGGCTAACAGGATCTCCGCCTCTTCCGTCAAGATCAATGAAGTATCGGCGAGCGGAGTCTCCACGGGGCGTCCGCTCTCAGCAGACTTCCGAAAGATGCTTTGAATCCTCACATAGCTGTATTGCAGATATGGCGCGGTGTTGCCGTGAAAACTCAGCATTTTGTCCCAACTGAACACATAATCGCCTTGACGATTGGGTGATAAATCGGAATACTTCACGGCGCCAATTCCGATGATGCGCGCCGTCGATGCTCTCTCGCCCGTATCCAGGTCAGGATTTCGTTCCGCGATAACATGCGTAGCCCGTTCGACCGCCTCATCCAACAGATCGGCTAATTTAACCGTTTCCCCGCTGCGAGTTTTGAAGGGTTTGTTGTCCTCCCCTAGGATGCTTCCGAACCAGACATGGCTCAGTGCGACACGGCTGGAGATATCCGGACGCCAGCGGCGGAAAATAGCGAACAGTTGCCGAAAATGCTGCTGTTGCCGCCCGTCGGTCACATAGACGATGTCATCCGGATAAAACTCGCGCATGCGATAATCCACGGTCGCCAAATCGGTGGTCATATAATTGGCCGCCCCGTCGGCTTTCTGGACGATGGCGGGCGCATCGACCCACTCACCGTCGCGTTGAATCAAAAATGGATCGTCCTTTTCAGGAACCGAGTGGTCGCTGAACACACAGATAGCTCCTTGGCTTTCCCTGGCTATCCCTTTCTGGCACAACTCATCGACCACCTTCTTCAACCAAGGATTGTAGAACGATTCTCCATGCGTATGATCAAACCGCACTCCCAAACGGGCATAGATGTCATCGAACTGAATCTGAGACAGCCGAATCATTTCGCGCCAGATCGATAAGGCTTGCGGATCGCCGTCCTGGAGCTTCACCAACTCTTGCCGGGCTTGAGCATGCAGGGCTGCGTCATAACCGGGCTTGTCGGGGTCACATTGCGCACTGATCGCTTTGTACACTCGCTCCAATTCGGCGATCGGTTCCTTGTCCAACGCAGCCCGATTCAGCATGCGATTCCATCCAACCAGCAACATCCCGAATTGGGTCCCCCAATCACCGATATGATTATCCGCAATGACTCGATGTCCGAGGAATCGCGCGATCCGGCACAGCGAATCACCTAGAATCGTGGATCGAATGTGACCGACGTGCATTGCCTTGGCGACATTAGGGGAAGAAAAATCAACCACAAGGGTCCGGCGAGGTAGCGGCGGACAACCCAACTTTTCGTCCGTGGCCAAACTCGCAGTCCGCCGGGCGAGCCAGTGCGGATCGAGCCGAAAATTGATGAATCCGGCACCAGCGATATCGGGCGATGGTCCCATTGGCCCCATATCTATCCGAGCGGCGAGTTCTTGAGCCAAGGCTCTCGGATTGACCCGCCGTTGTTTGGCCACTTGCATGGCGACAGTGGTTTGATAATCTCCGAAACGACGGTCCCCCGTCGGTGCGACATGGACGGGAACCGTATCGTTCCCCAGCGCTGAACGGATTTTGGCGGCAATCAATTCAGGAATCGTATCCAATTACACCTTCCTCCTCTCCAATGTGGGAGCTCCGTCCCGGCATACCCAGGAGCACGCAGCTTCTTGAGAAGGATACCGAGCCAAAGACGGATCGTTCGAGAACCGAAACGGCATGCTCAGATCAAACCTCGTCTTTTCAAGTAATCCTTATCAATGACGGGGGCTGGTTTCGGGGGGAGGATGCCGCGTTCTTGAAGCAGGCGTTCCACATACTTGCCGATAAGATCCGACTCCAGATTCACCCGGTCGCCCACCTGCTTCAGTCCCAACGTGGTGGCTTTGGCGGTATGTGGAATGATCGAGACCACGAATGAGCGTTCGGTGACCTCGTTGATCGTCAAGCTGATCCCATCCACCGTGATCGAGCCCTTCGCGACGCAGAGCCGCAAAATATCTTTCGGGGCTTCCAGCTCCAGAACCAGCGCATTGCCGTCCTGATGCCGGCTGCGGATCGCGCCGATTCCGTCGACATGCCCGGATACCATGTGCCCTCCGATTCTATCGTTGAGTTTCATGGCGCGTTCAAGGTTGACCGGCGAGCCTGATGCGAGGCTGCCGAGCGTGGTGACCTGTAGAGTTTCCGGCGAGACATCAACGGAGAAATCGTGGTCGGTCTTCGCTATCGCGGTCAGGCATGTGCCATTCACGCTCACGCTCGCACCGATGACGAGGTCGCCCAGGATGGTCGAGGCCATGATGGTCAGGCGGGTACCGGCCAGTCCCCTGTTCAGGATCGAGACGGCCCCCATTTCCTCCACGATACCGCTGAACATGGCTAACTCCTTTTGCGAGTGTTCAGGAGATACAGGCAAAAGCCCAGTAGCCCAATGGCGCCGACTGCGGCAATGCCGCGCTGCAGGATCTCGATAAAGTCCGTATCCATCGTTGTACGCGTCCTTCTAGAAAATTGTATCCGTCCCTCAGGCAAATTTCGGCGGCATTATAACACTACCGCGAGATTGTCCTCATCGTAGCCCAAAAGGTGATGGCGGCGAGTATTTGCAGGCCGGCAATGACAGCAAAGGCGCTTTGATAGGTGGCATGGGCGATCAGGAAACCGGCCAGCAGTGGGCCGCTGGCATGACCGATGTCCATCACCGTACCTTGCATACCCATCCCCGCGCCCAATCGTTTGAATTCGGAACTGTCAGCCACCAAGGCAGCGGAAGAAGACGACACCACCGCCTCTCCGAAACCGAAACCCGATGACAGCAGCAACAGCACCGCAAAGGAACCGACATGCGGCATGCTGATAAAGGTCGCCGCGCAAATCACCAGCCCGAGAATAATCAACGGCTGTCGTCCCACACGATCCGACACGCGTCCCATGATCGGTTTCGATAGAAATGATGTGACGGCCTGCACGCTGAACAACAGGCCCACTTGACCCGGATTGAGTCCGACGGAGAGACCATACAGCGGCAGAAACGCCATCAAGGCCCCGTTGGCGATCATTTTGGCGGCATCGGTGGAACTGGTAATCAAGACTCGTCGATTCCGGGCCACCGCAAGAAAGCCTTTGCCCATTTCGGCGAGGACCGGCGCTAGGCCCTTTTCTCGCACTCGCGGCGGGGGCTCATCCAAATGGAGACTGAAAAAAATCAGGATGGCGATGCAGCCGAACACCCCGGCGGTGACAAACGCGGTAGAAAATCCCGCCTCATAGGCCAACCAGCCTCCAAGAAATGGTCCAAGAAGCGAGCCGGATTGGGTACAGGCCGTATAGGTACCCAAGGCTGCCCCACGCCGTTCCTTGTACAGATCAGCCACCGTCGCCAGGGCGCTCGGCGCAAAGATTGCCGTTGCGAGGCCGTGCACGAATCGCAAGCCCGTCAGGGCATTGAGGTCCGTAATAAACGGATAGATGAACGGTGGAATCCCAAATGCCACCACACCGATGCGGAGCAGCATCTTGCGACCGTAGATATCGGAGAGAGCGCCCGAGGGCAATTTCAACAGCACGCCGGTAATGGTCGAGACGGACACAATCAACCCGATCCGTTCCGGACCAGCACCCAATGATTCGGCGAATAGGGAGAGCACCGGCATGCGGACCAGGTTGTAACTGATGAAACAAAACACGCCGAGGGTGCAGAGGTAGAAAAAGCTACGAGAGGTGGTCATGGGCGTCTCACTAGGGTGTAGATCGTGGTGATGAGGTGGGATTGTGCAGGCTCGCCAGCGCGGCTTTCAAGAAGGCCACGTCTTCGTCCGGCAGGGCGGTGGATCAGTCGCCTCAAACAAGACTCGCTCGGGATGCTCTCGCATCGCGCCGCCCAAGAGACGCGCGGCATCAAAGGCTTTGAGCAATTGCCGGTTCACCACGTTGCCGATCAGCGGGTGAAGCAAAGACAGGATGCCCGACAAGAAACGATTGTCGAGCCGCAGATACGCGACCAGCGTGCTGTCGATCGATGCAATTCCACGGCTGTCCGTGACCGGGCTCAACTTGAGCAACACTACCGCCTTGCCGGTTACATTAGGCAACAGCCTTCCGTCATGACTGCCTTGCGCAAAATACACCCGCGTCGTGCCATCCTGAATGACCGGATGGATGATTCCTTCGGTGCCCTCACCGTCGGTGGCCCAAAATTCTCCCGGCTCGCGCACCTCCGCCTTATACAGCCCAAAATCGAGGCGATTGACCAGAGCGGCGGCCATCACCGGATGATCCAGGAGATACAGAAATATATGCTCCGGTAATGGCGTCCGCATCGGTCCGATTTTCGTGGCCGTCGTGTAGTGACTGATGATCGGGTTCAGCCGGCAAGTCCATGTGGTGTCCATCTGATCCACAGGAAACGTAACCCCGGCGTGTTGCGAAGGAAACACGCAGCTCTCCGATTTGGCCAGACCGGGGGGAGCAACAGTAGTCAGCCCGACCATCATGACAAGCACAGTTGCAAAGGTCCGTCCGTCAGCCAACCGAGGCAGATTCATGAAGATGTCTGTGGAACGGAGAGCGTAAGGTGGGCGGGAAAGAGTTGCCCGAAGTCTTGTCGAAGTCGGGCTTGTCGCAGCAGGATCTCAGGCTGAAAAGTCACCGCGCCCTCGAAGGACACCTGACCATTCGTGGTGACCATGATCGGTTTCGACGGATCGACAAGGTCTTCATTCAGAAACAGCGTGAATTGTCGTACCCGATCGGCCCGCACCTCGATCCGATTGGGTCCGGTGACCTCGGCAATCAGTCTGGCATAGCTGCGTTGCCGGATGCTGGCGTCGCGCTTGTCGATCAAATCCTCCGAAAAGGACGCGATTTCGTCCGTCCCATCAATGCGCACCCACCCGAACGGCAGCAAATGACTGGCGTCGCGCACGACTGTAAGAGCCTTCGGGGCAGGAGCCCGATGCTGAGCGTCAAACCACTTCACCAAGTCAGCCAACTCCTCGCGTGGAAAAAAGTGGCCACCGGCCATGACGTGACTCCGGTCATGTTCGCGATAGACAAACGGAGAGCCGAGGTGTTTGAGTTCGCCCGCCAGCTTACGGCTTAGTTCCACCGGCATCACTTGATCCTGGGATCCGTGAATAATGTAGACCGGCGTCGTACGGAGATTTTCAAGGAACGGAAACAGCACATCGTCGATCCCGCTCGCCATGGGCGCGATGCCGGCAAACAGCGTCGCGTGATGCATGCCGATCAGCCAGGCGCCGATGCCGCCGTTTGACATGCCGGTGAGAAAAACTCGGTTGGGATCGATCCGGTAGCGTTTCTTCACAGCCTGCACCGTCGCCAGCACTAGATCTTCAGCGCGTCTGGTAAACCAGGCGCCGGCCGGATACGTGGGACAGGCCAGAATGTACCCCTCCCCCAATCTAGGCTTCCATCGATCCAGGTAGGCCTCGCCAGTGAACCCCGCTCCGTGCAGACAGACGACCAGCGCATAGTCTTGGTTCGGTTCGTACCGTTCGGGGACTGAGAGGCTGTACCGATAGGTCCGGTCACGGACAACGATTTGTTCATCCGGTAACAGACCCACCGGCTGAAGGCTATGCGGGGGACCCTTTCGAAGGAGAGATTGCAACGTCTGCACCGTCGCATCCGGCCGCTGCAGAATCGAACCAAGCAATCCGCGAGCCTGCTCGCCATCCTCGGTCGCGATGTACTGCCACACCTGCGCGCCGAGTTCGGACTCAGACGCGTCTTCCGCGCCATGGAGCATCGAAGTCGGAATGCACAGGAGGCTGGAGAGGACGAGCAGGAAGAGACCCGGGAAATGCATGCATGGACGAAGCCGGGAGAACAATCGCACGACGCTCCTAATGATTCGAGAAGTCCGCCTGGATCAGCATATCACGCCCTACCGATTCGATGCGTAGATTCTTGAGCGGCATGGCGTCCCGGAGTCGGCGCGGGGAGCGTCCACCGATGAACCCCTTGGACTCTTGCCCACCAAGCAGCAGGGGCGCGACGTAGCATATCAGCCGTTGGGCCAGCTGTCCGCGAAGCACCGCTGCATTGACCTCGCTGCCACCTTCGACCAGCAAACTGGTCACGCCTAATTGTCCAAGCCTCGTCCACAACATGGGAAAGCTGACATGAGCGCCGCGCTTGGGCAGGACCAGCACATCGATGCCACGCCCCCTGAGCAGCTCGATCTTGCGGCGTGGCGCCGCAGTCGTCGTGGCAATCATCGTGTGCGCGGCTTGTTGATGTTGAAGCACGACGGCTTTGAGGGGAATGCGCAATCGGCTGTCCACCACGATGCGTAATGGCTGCCGGAGAGCAAGCTGCGGTGGATCGTCTGCCAGCCTGGCAGTCAGCGTGGGATTGTCGCGCAACACCGTGCCGATGCCGACCAGGACCGCATCGACTCCGGCGCGCAATTGGTGCGCCTGGGCCCGCGATCGTCTCATCGGTAATCCATTGCGACTCGCCGCTCGCAGTGGCGATTTTTCCATCCAGCGTCATCCCGGCTTTGAGGATGGTAAAGGGACGACCGGTTTGCACATGATGGACGTATGCTTCATTGAGTTGCGCGGCCTCGGCCCGGCCGCAGCCGAGCTCGACGTGTCATGCCGGCTCGTTTCATTTGCGAAAGCCCTCTGCCCTTCACCTGAGGATTGGGATCCACCATCGCCACGACGACGCGGCGGACTCCTGACTTGAGGATGAGTGGTACGCAGGGTGGGGTGCGTTTTTTGAGATGGTGACAGGGTTCGAGGGTGACGTAGAGGGTGCCGCCAAGAGTTCGGTGACCAGCTTGGCTTAAGGCAATGACTTCGGCATGCGGTCCACCGGCCTTGCGGTGGGAACCCTGACCGACAACTTGACCTCGAGTGACCACGACGGCGCCGACCATGGGATTGGGACTGGTGAAACCCCGTCCCTTCGCCGCGAGACGAAGGGCCATGGTCATATACTCCAGATCGCGCGCGGACGACCTCACCGCTTCGTACGCTTGCGCCGGCCGGCCACGCGTTTGCTGCTCGTGCCTGTGTTCACGGACGCGCGGGCCGTGGTCTTCCTCGCTGTGGTGGGCTTCCTCCGAGCCACTTTGCTCGACTGGGCTTTCTTCGGCGCGGATTTCTTCGGCTTGGCTTGTTCCATCTCGGCTTCGGCCAACGCTGCCTGTGCCGCGGCCAATCGCGCAATCCCGACCCGGTAGGGCGAACAACTCACGTAATCCAGGCCCAGCTGATGACAGAACTCGACCGAACTCGGGTCTCCGCCATGTTCGCCGCAGATGCCCAGCTTGATCGTGGGGCGGGTCTTGCGGCCTCCCACGATGGCCGCGCGCATGAGCGAGCCGACCCCTTCCCGGTCGAGCACCGCAAAGGGATCGGTTTCGAGGATATTGGCCGTCTTGTAGAAATCAATGAATTTCGCCGCATCGTCACGGGAGAATCCAAACGTAGTCTGCGTCAAGTCATTCGTGCCGAAGGAGAAGAATTCGGCCTCCTCCGCAATACGATCGGCCGTCACGGCGGCACGCGGGAGTTCGATCATGGTCCCGACGAGATACGAGATTTTCACGTTGTACCGCTTCATCGTCTCCGTCGCGACTTCGCGAACCAGATCCTTCTGGGCCTTCATCTCTGAGACCATGCCCACCAATGGAATCATGATCTCAGGAACGATCTTCGTACCCTCCTTCGCAAGCTCACACGCCGCTTCGATGATGGCGCGAGCCTGCATGCGCGTGATTTCCGGCATCGTAATTCCGAGGCGGCACCCGCGCAAACCCAGCATGGGATTGAATTCGTGAAGTTCTTCCACCCGTGCGAGAAGGCGCCTCTTCTCCTCGAGCACAGCCGGCGCGCCGCTGGTGAGTTCGAGTTGAGCAATTTCGACCATCAGGTCTTCGCGCTTCGGCAGAAATTCATGCAACGGCGGATCGAGCAGCCGGATCGTGACCGGATAGCCTTTCATCTCTCGGTAGAGGCCGATGAAATCCTGCTTCTGCAGCGGCAACAGTTGGTCGAGATACTTTTCCCGCTCTTCACGTTTCCGCGCCAGAATCATCTTTTGCATGATTTGGATGCGGTCTTCAGCGAAGAACATGTGCTCCGTCCGACAGAGTCCGATTCCTTCCGCCCCGAAGCTTCTCGCAATACGAGCCTGATCCGGCACGTCCGCATTCGAGCGGACTTTCAAGCGCCGCACCCCGTCGGCCCACTTCAAGACCGACTCGAACAGTTGGTACTTTTCGGAGGCCGAGGCGTCCATTTTTCCCTGCAGCACCTGGATCACCTCGGATTCCACCACCGGAATATCTCCGCCATACACATTGCCGGTCGAGCCGTTCACCGACAGATAATCGCCTTCGCGAAACGTCTGCGTTCCGATTCGCACTGTTTGGTTATCCAGCACCTCGATGGCATCACAACCCGCCACGCACACTTTGCCCATCTGCCGCGCGACCACGGCTGCGTGCGACGTCATACCGCCGCGCGCGGTCAGAAAGCCCAGGGCGGCGTTCATGCCGTGAATATCATCGGGACTCGTCTCCTGGCGGACGAGCACTACGCGAGTTCCTGCCGCCTTCATCTCGACGGCACGATCCGCGGTCAGTGCAATCTTCCCTGCGGCCGCTCCGGGGCCCGCCGGCAAGCCCTTTCCGAGCGCGGTGCAGCGCGATTCCTCTTTCGCGTCAAAAATAGGATAGAGATACTGCGAGAGCTGGTCAGGACCAACCCTCTGGAGCGCCTCCTTTTTGGAGATCAGCCCTTCCTTCACCATATCCACCGCAATCCTGACAGCTGCCACACCCGTGCGTTTGCCGACACGGGTTTGCAGCATGTAGAGCTTGCCCTCCTGAATGGTGAATTCCAGGTCGAGCATGTCACGGTAATGGCGTTCGAGTTTTTTGTAGGTCGCTTCGAGATCCTTGTAGGCCTGCGGCATGTACTTCTCGAGCTCACGGACCGGAAGCGGGGTTCGGATGCCGGCTACCACATCTTCGCCCTGCGCATTCGTCAAACATTCCCCGAAGAAGTTCCGCTGGCCGGTGGCGGGATCGCGCGTGAACGCCACACCAGTGCCGCTGGTTTCCCCCATGTTGCCGAATACCATGGCCACGACGTTGACAGCGGTACCCCACGTCTCGGGGATATCATAGAGTCGTCGATAGGTCACGGCGCGGGCGCCATACCAGGATGAAAATACCGCATTAATCGCCATTCGCAACTGCTCCAACGGATCGTCGGGGAAATCCCGTTTAGTCTCCTCCTTGACCAGCTCCTTGAAGCGGATCACCAGTTCCTTGAGCGCCTTCGCGTCCAGGTGCGTGTCCTCCGTCACCCCCAGATCCCGTTTTTTGTGCTTCAGAATATCCTCGAAATGCTCGCGGTTGACTCCCATCACAATGCTGCCGAACATACCGATGAAGCGTCGATAGCTGTCCTGCGCGAATCGTTCGTTCTTGGTCTTGAGAGCCAGTCCGTGTACGCTCTTCGTCGTCAGTCCCACGTTCAAGACGGTGTCCATCATGCCTGGCATGGAGGCCCGTGCGCCTGACCGAACCGAAACCAGCAGAGGATTGTCCGGATCGCCGAAGCCGGCCTTCATCGACCGCTCGACCCGCTTGAGCGCCTGCAACGCCTCGTCCATCATGCCGGGAGGGTAGGCCTTGCCGCGTTTGTAATATTCGACGCATGCTTCCGTCGAGATCGTAAAGCCTGGGGGAACCGAGACCTTCAGATTCGTCATCTCGGCCAGGCCCGCGCCTTTGCCGCCGAGGAGGTCCTTCATCGTACCGGTGCCTTCGGCCCTGCCATCTCCAAAGTAATAGACGTATTTCTTGGCCACGCCGCTCTCCTTCTTCTATGGGGTCAATGAGTCGGGACCGAATGCCGGGCGGCGGCTTCCAATCGCATGCGGTAGCGGTTTACGAGTGCCTCGTGACACGAATGCCGCATGCGATAATCCCCACCACGAACGCGCCGACCGCAAACAACCGGTAATCCACGAACGGTCCGTAATCGAAATAGAAATTTCCGTCTGCTCCCTGTTTGATCTCAGTGTCTTTCTGAAACGTATGGGTCTTTCCTGTCTCATCGGAGAGATTAAGCCACTCCGAACAGAATTGCACGGGGTTGTCCGCGCCCGGAATATGCTGATAGGCCAGCCTCAAGCAGATGTCGTGTTGGGAATCATATCTATCCGGTGTCCGCACCAGCCGTTCGAAGTTGACGCCGGTCACCCAGATGCCGAAGAGGAACACCGCGTTGCACAGCACCATCATGACGACGCTGATGCCGGACGCAAACCGCCGGACTTTTTTGGCCCTCAGCTCGGCCGCGGCCTCTGCTTCGGTCCGCTCAGGGACGCTCGCTGCAGTGGAGTCCAAAGGCTCACCATTCGCTAAGTCCCTTGTACCATAATCTGAGAGAAATCAGCGAACGACATGAACAAATCATCGACCGCCTTCAGTAGGGACAGACGATTTCCACGCACGGCAGGATCGTCGGCATTGACCATGACGGCGTTGAAAAAGTCGTCGATCGGCCCTTTCATCCGAACCAGCACGTCGAGCGCGTGACCATAGTTTCCACTGGCCATGGCGGCGGCATACTCCTGCTGGCCGGCCTGCACCGTCTGGTGCAATGCAGACTCGGCAGCTTCCTGAAATAAACCGGCATCCACCGGCTTGCGATCCCACTGTTCTTTCTCAGTGAGCCGATGCGCGCGTTTGAACCCGACGATCAAGCGGATCAAACTCCGCTCTCACGGTGATCTGCTGGAGCGCCTTCATTTTGTCGAGGAGGTCCACGATGTCGATGGTCTGGCGATCCACCGACTTCAGCACCGCCTCCATGATATCGTCACGGAATTGCCGCGCGCTCTTGCCGTAGAATCGCACACGCTCGAACAGAAAGCCGATGACATCCGGCGGCCCCTCCTTGCCGGTATGCGGTGCAGCGGCGATCTGCTGTCTATTGAGCACCTCCTGCGCATGTCGTACCGCCTGTGCGAGGTTTAACCGCAGCGTACCCTCAACCAGAACGCGTACGATCCCCGTGGCATGGCGACGGAGGGCAAAGGGATCTTCGGACCCGCTGGGGACTAGGCCGACGTGAAAGAACCCGGCTATGCTGTCCAGCCGATCCGCAAGGGAGAGGACCTTTCCGGCCAACGACTCCGGCAACTCCCCTTCCATCGCGCGAGGCATGTACTGTTCGCGGATCGCCGCGCTGACCACCGGTGACTCGCCGTCATGCTTGGCATACTCCCCGCCCATGATCCCTTGCAGAGTCGGAAACTCACCGACAATCCCGGTGAGCAAGTCGGCCTTACTGAGCTCCGCCGCTCGCCGGCAATCCTCAACCAGTTGTTCCTCACCCAGTTGCTCCGCGACATGTCCCGCCATGGCGATCACGCGCTGTGTCTTTTGGTGGAGGCTGCCGAGCTTTTGATGAAACGTCACAGCTTGTTGCTTGGCCACTCGGTCGGCCAGTGGGGTCTTGCGATCCTCATCGAAGAAAAACTTCGCATCGGCCAAACGCGCCGCAAGCACCCGCTCATTTCCCTCGCGGATCAACTGCATGTTCGTCAATTTCATGTTGGTGACGGCGAGAAAATGCGGCAGCAATGCCCCCTTCTGATCGATCAATGAGAAGTAGCCTTGATGCTCCTTCATGGAGGTCATCAGGATTTCTTTAGGAAGCGTGAGATAGTGCGGCTTGAACGAACCCAAGATCGTATGGGGGTTCTCGACCATGTAAATCGCCTGTTCGAGTAAATCGTCGTCCTGATGTAGATGTCCCCGGGCGGCTTTGGCGAGCGACGCCAGCTGCTCGACAATCATGGCGCGCCGCCGGTCCTGATCTACGATCACGCCATGGCGCTCCGTCTCTTTGAAGTACTGCGCGATCGACTTCACCACGAAGCCCTTCGCGCCGGCAGCCTTCGCCCCTAAAACCCGATGGCCCTGGCTCGCATGACCCGCCGTGATTGTGGCGAACTGAATCGGAAGGACCTTCCCGCCACATACGGCCACCAACCAGCGCACGGGTCTGGCAAAGCGAACGCCGGTCTGGTTCCAATGCATGGCCTTCGGAAAGGACAATTTGGCGAGAAGCTGCGGCAGGGCTTGGGTCAACACCGTCGTCGTCGGCTGCCCGTTTTCTTGCTTCACCGCGAAGAGATATTCGCCCTTCGGAGTCTGGCGCACCTGCAATTGGTCAACCGCCATGCCCTGACCGGCGGCAAAGCCGATCGCCGCTCTCGTGGGCTGGCCGGCTTGGTCGAACGCCACCGCCTTGGATGGACCCATGGCCTCTTTCATAGCAGAGGCTTGTTGCCTCGCAAGGCCTTCGATCAACAGCACCAACCGCCGCGGAGTGCCCATCGTACGGATGGAGCCATAAGTGAGCCGGGATTCTTTCAGCAACGTCTCCGCCGCCTGTTGCAGAGCGCGCAGCGCCGGGGCCACAAACTGATAGGGCAGTTCCTCTGTCCCGATTTCGAGAAGCAGTTCGGTGGTCGCCGGAGCTTTGGAAACTTTGGAGCGCAGAGGCAGTTTTCGTCATGGTTTTTTTGGATGGCATCGTCAGCTGCTGGCTGCAGGCTATTTGGTAGTTATGGGGGAGTGGCTGGAGGAGCCCTTGCCTGCTCGAACCGTTGCTTGATCAACGGGTGTCCCATCGCCTCTCGATCGGCAACATAGGATTCCGCGCAACGTCGGGCAAGCGCCCGTACCCGCCCGATGTACGAAGTCCGTTCGGTCACGCTGATAGCTCCCCGCGCGTCGAGCAGATTGAACATGTGCGAGGTCTTGATGCAGTAATCATAGGCGGGCAATGTCAGGTTCTTATCCAACAGGCGCTTGCACTCTGCCTCAAAGGACTGGAACGTGGCCATGAGCATGGGCACATCCCCTTCCTCGAAGTTGTACCGCGAGAATTCCACCTCGCTGCGGTGGTGGACATCGCCATAGGTCACGCCATCGGTCCACGTCAGGTCATAGACATTATCCACTTGCTGGAGATACATCGCGATGCGCTCTGTTCCATAGGTGATTTCGCCGGTAATAGGATCGAGCGGAATGCCGCCGATCTCCTGAAAATAGGTGAACTGGGTAATCTCCATGCCATCGAGCCGGACCTCCCAGCCTAATCCCCAAGCGCCGAGCGTGGGGGACTCCCAATCATCCTGCACGAATCGAATGTCGTGCTTCTTGGGATCAATCCCCAGCTGTTTGAGGCTCTCCAGATACAGGCCCTGGATATTGTCCGGGGCGGGCTTTAACACGACCTGATACTGGTAATAGTGCTGCATGCGGTTGGGATTTTCGCCGTAACGACCGTCGGTCGGCCGGCGGCAGGCCTGCGGATAGGCGGCGCGCCAGGGTTCGGGACCGAGTGAGCGTAAGAACGTCGCCGGATGAAAAGTCCCTGCGCCCATTTCTAAATCGTATGGTTGATGGATCACACATCCACGATCGGCCCAAAATCGGTGCAGCGTCAAAATGAGGTCTTGAAAATTCACCGGATGTCCAGATCTAGCAGCGGGCTGCTGATGAAGGCTGATGAAAAGCAGGCTGAAGCTAGCAAGAACGGTGAGAGGGTGTCAAGAAACAGAGCGTCCGATTTCAATAGGTTGCAGAGACCATCTCCGAGCATCAGGCGGGGAGATCCGCTGGGCCTGTCGCACACGAGAAGCTTGAATCACATCACGCGCTGGTTTATTCTGCCAGTTCTTGAGCAACTCACTAGACAAATTCGTTCTACCAGATGAGATTTTCAAAGAAAAGTGAATATGGCCTGCGCGCGCTGCTCGAACTGTGTGCGACCTATGGCGGACGCGTGATCCAGCGCCATGAGATCGCCGAGCGTCAAAACATCCCCGTGGAGTTCCTCGAACAAATCTTACTTGCGTTGAAACGCGCCGGTCTGCTGGCCAGCCGACGCGGTATTCGAGGCGGGTATTCCCTCATCAAGTCTCCGGAAGACATCACCCTCGGTCAAGTCATCCGCATTCTGGACGGGCCGCTAGCGCCGATCAGTTGTGTCAGCAAGACGGCCTACCAAAAATGTTCGGATTGTCCCTATGCCACCAAGGCCTCCTGCCCTCTGCAGGAAGCCATGGGAGAGGTGCGTGATGCCATTGCCAACATTCTTGACCACTACACCTTGAGTCGCTTCGCCCTTTCTAAGCAAACGGAAGGATCCTATGCCCATCATGACCGGAGATAACATCGCGACCCTGCGCGTGACATTCGGGGTCGTGTTCTCGATCCTCGCGCTGTGGTCTCTTCCTCTTCAAGCCGCTGACACGCGCGAGCTCATCCTCGCGGCCTATAGCGTTCCGAAGGAAGCGTACGAGCGCCACATCATTCCTGCCTTCCAGCGGCATTGGAAACAAAAGACCGGACAAGACGTGCGGATACGCAGCTCCTATGGCGCCTCCGGCGCCCAAGCCCGTGCCATTATCGGGGGTTTCGACGCGGATGTCGCCGTGTTGTCGCTTGAAGGCGATGTCGATCAAATCGCCAAGGCCGGTTTGATTGCCCATGAGTGGAGAACGGCGCCGCACGGCGGCATGATTTCCGCCTCAGTCGTGGCGCTGGGTGTGCGCAAGGGTAACCCGAAAAGCATCAAGGGTTGGGAAGATACCGCGCGCACCGGGGTGGAGGTACTCTATCCAAACCCTAAAACCTCCGGCGGCGCGATGTGGGATGTCATCGCCATCTATGGCGCCGGATTGAAGCTGGCCGAACAACGCGCGGCAGGCAAATCAATCGCCCCAGACGCCGCCGACGCTCAGGCGGCAGACTTGCTCACGCGCATTCAACGCAATGTGAAGGTCATGGATAAGAGCGGGCGGGAATCCGTGACGACCTTCGAGCGAGGCGTCGGCGATGTAATCGTCACCTATGAAAACGAATTGCTTCCCCGCGTGAAGAGCCAGCGTCCATACGAAATCATCGTGCCGGCTGAAACCGTGTGGATCGAGAATCCCGCAGCGGTGGTCGACAAATACGCCGATCGTCACAAGGTCAGAGACGTCGCCGACGCCTTCGTCGCCTTCCTTCACGGGCCGGAAGCCCAAGCGGCCTTTCTCGAATTGGGATTTCGACCCCTTGATCGTCAGGCCAGCGCCTCGGCATCATTCCCTCAACCGACGCAGCTCTTTACCATCGAAGACCTCGGCGGCTGGGACAAAGTGAGCAGACGATTATTCGGCGCGCAGGGCCTCTGGACCAGGGTCGTCGAAGACCTCGCGAAGAAATAACACAGGAGATGTTCGCGTGACCGCTCACATGTTACTGAGCCTGGCGCTCCGATCGACCGCGGTGGGATATGTGCTGATACTAATTTTTCTTCCGCTTGCCGCCTTGGCTCAGCAATCGGTTGCGGCTGGGCTCGACCGATTCATTCAAGACCTCGCGGCGCCACAAGCCGCGGCGGCCCTCTGGCTCACCGTGGAGACCGCCGCTATCGCCACCGCTATCAACGCGCGTGTTCGGCACCGTCTCGGCGTTGGTGCTCGTGCGGTATGAATTCCCGGGACGCTGGCTTTTGAATGCGTTGGTTGACCTACCCTTTGCCATCCCCACGCTTGTGGCAGGATTGATGATTGCGGCAATTTATGGCCCGACTAGTGTGCTGGGCACATGGCTGCAACAGGGCGGCATGGCAGTGCTGTACAACCAACCCGGTATCATCCTCGCCATGCTATTCGTGACCATGCCCTTTACGATCCGTTCCCTACAACCGGTACTGATGGGATTGGACCGCGATCAGGAAGAGGCTGCTTTTACCTTGGGCGCCAGCCCCTGGATGACGTTTTGGAAAGTGACGGTTCCGTCTGTCTTGCCGGGGCTTCTGACCGGGGTATTCCTCACCTTCGTGCGGGCGCTCGGCGAGTTCGGCTCGATCGTGATCGTCGCGGGCAATATTCCGATGAAGACGCAGGTCGCCTCGGTGTATGTCTATGGGGAGATCGAAAGCTACAATCCGCAAGCCGCCACGTCGGTCTCGGTGTTCATTTTATTGATCTCCTTTGTCGTCCTCCTGCTGCTGGAGCGATTGACCCGCCGCCCGGGAGAGCGATTGCCTCGATGGTTCCACATGGCCGCGCGCCAAAGATGAGCGTGAAGATCGTTCGGCTGTATCGACCGCGGCAATCATGTGAACGTGTGGATCTGGATAGTAACGACATCATGACGTGTAATCGGAGCATCGGCATGCGACGGGTCCTGATCGGAATCGTCTGGCTCTATTTTCTGATTCTGCTGGTCGGACCGATTCTGTACCTGGCCAACCAGAGTTTCAGTCAGGGGATCGACGCGTTTTGGACCGAGATCTCGCGGCCGGAAGCGCTGCATGGGTTCACTCTCACGGCTGAAATTACGGTCATCGTGTTGGTGCTGAATCTGCTCTTCGGCACCATGACCGCACTGGTGCTGGCACGCCAACAGTTCTGGGGTCGTAGCCTGGTCAGCGGCGTGATCGATCTCCCCTTTGCCGTCTCTCCCGTCATCGCGGGCTTCATGCTGATTCTACTGTTCGGGCCCGACACACTATTGGGCGCGTTCTTCGGTCATGCGCAGATCAAAGTACTGTTTGCCCTGCCGGCGATGATCCTTGCGACCCTCTTTGTGACATTTCCCTTCATGGTGCGCGAACTCACGCCCCTGTTACAAACGCTGGGCACGGATGAGGAGGAAGCAGCGAGAACGTTGGGCGCCGGCGAATGGCAGGTGTTTGTAAAGGTCACTCTGCCGGCGCTTCGCTGGGGACTGGTCTATGGCGCGACCCTCACCGTGGCGCGGGCGATCGGCGAATTCGGCGCCGTGCTGGTCGTCTCCGGCAATATCTTGTCACTGACCCAGACCGCTACCTTGCACATCTACCAAAGCTACGTCGACTTCAACTATGTCGCGGCCAATGCGGTCGCGCTGACACTGCTGGCGGTCTCATTCGCGATATTGACGGTGCTCGAGATCGCCAAGGCCAGGGCAGAAACGACCGTGGCAGAAGCGGGAGCGCGGTAACCCAGTGAAAATCGAAGTGCGTGGGCTCACCAAAAAGTTTGGCTCTGGAACGGCGGTCGGCAACGTCTCATTCGTGGTGCACGAAGGAGAACTGCTTGGCTTACTCGGACCGAGCGGCAGCGGAAAAACCACGGTCCTGCGCTTGATCGCCGGGCTGGAAGTTCCAACCGCGGGAGACATTTTCATCGACGGAAAACGGGTCAACGACCTGACCGTGCAGGAGCGCAATATTGGATTCGTCTTTCAGCATTACGCGCTCTTCAAACATCTGACGGTGTTCGACAACATTTCGTTTGGATTGAAGATCAAGAAATGGAGCCGTTCGGACAGCGACCAGCGCGTCCATGAACTGCTCACACTCATGAGTCTGGAAGGATTGGGCGGCCGCTACCCGCATCAACTGTCCGGCGGGCAACGCCAACGCGTCGCCATTGCCCGCGCCCTGGCGCCCCGGCCTGCCGTGTTGTTGATGGATGAGCCCTTTGGCGCCGTCGATGCGAAGGTGCGGCAGGAACTCCGCGAATGGTTGATCCGCCTGCATACTGATTTAAATGTCACCAGCCTGTTCGTTACCCACGATCAGGAGGAGGCCATGGAAGTATCCGGCCGCATTATCGTGTTCTCCAAAGGCAAGCTGGAACAGGCCGGGTTTCCCGCGGATGTGTACGAAGAACCGGCCACAGAATTCGTCGCTCGGTTTATCGGTTCGATGAATATACTGGAAGGGATCGTGCGGCGCGAGCAGGTTCAGATCGGCTCTCTTGAGTTTCCGGCACCAGGCTTTGACGACGGCCGTAAACTGCAGGTGGGATTTCGCCCCTACTACCTCAAGGTGGCTGAAGATCCGGCCCGCTACCGTCAACAGGCCAAACTACGGCACATCTATTTTCTCGGAGTCGCTTACCGGCTGGAGATTGAAACTGCCGACGGCCAGATCTTACGATCTCGCATGAACAAGGAAGAGTTTCGTCGATGCCGCTTTACCGTAGGCCAATCCGTGTCGTTCGCCGTAACCCACTTCCGCATTCTGCCGCAAGAAGCCACAGTCTCAGCCGTTGGAACAGATGCCGGGAAGCCCATTACTGGTCCATTGACGCCGTGATGTGCAAGACCATTTCTCGTTCCGAAGTATTCACGGTGCAAATCGGAGAACCCCGCAGTTGTAGCGCGTGGTTGGTACCGCATAACTGTCATTACCGACCCCTCCTCACGTGAACATGCTTTCCCTGATCGAACCTCACGTACAGGAGCCGAAATAGTCAGCTTGTGTCTCTAAACATTGTTCTTGTATGCGACGACGGGTCGTGAACCGCAAGACAGAATCAAAGCCTGCGGTGCCAGATGGTTTTTTTTCGACATGGATAACCACACAACGATTTGCGGCGGCACACAGGTCGAGCCGGTGTTTTCCCAATATATCGGAACCAGCTCATTTACACGTTCTTCTTTGTCTTGTTTCCATAAGCCGGAGCATCGATGCAGTCTCGACGTGACCGGCATGGCATCACCGGGGTTGAAAGGAAAAGCGACTCACATATGACCATGTCGCCTCAAATCCAACTCAGCGTTGTGATCCCCTGTCATAATGCGGCGACGGTTATCGGCGACCAATTAAACTCACTGGTGGGCACGCAATGGAGATATCCATGGGAAATTATCCTGGTGGACAATTGCTCGACGGACGACCTAACGCACATTAAAAGGGATTTCGCTTGTCGCTTTCCCTATATCCGAGTGGTGGCGGCATCCGGGCGCAAGTCGCAGGCCTACGCACTTAACGTAGGTATCGCTAGTGCCCATTCGGATGCCATCGCCATTTGCGATGCGGACGATGTCACAGGGCAAGGCTGGGTGCAGGCGATGGGAGAGGCGCTGCTGAAACACGACGCAGTGGCCGGCCGGATCGACACGCAAAAACTCAATCCCGACTGGCTACAGACCACGTTCGGTCACCATCCTCAGCAAGATGGTCTGCAAACGAGTTTCTATCCCCCCTTACTTTTCGCACGCGGGGAGCGGAAATTTCGGAATCCGGCGGCAGACCCATAACACCATTGGTGGATTCGACGAAACCATTCCATATTTATTCGACACGGAGTATTGTTGGCGGCTTCATCAGGCGGGCGTGCGCCTGCAGTATGCTGCTGAGGCGACGATGCACATTCGATTGCGCGCCACTCTGCGGGGGATCTATGTGCAGTCAAGGAACTGGTCGCAGTGGGAGGTGTTGGTGGTTAAGAAAGCAGCGATTTCACAGCAGCCAGACTTGTGGCGCTGGCGAACGTACCTGCAGATGTGGCTCACCGTGATGAAATGCGCTCCCAGCCTGCTCACCAACCGAGACACTCGAGTTCTGCTCGCGTGGCGAGTAGGGCGCCTGGTGGGACGTTTTCGCGGAGCCATACAGTTCCATTGTTCGCCTGTGGAAGGATGACCACTTAAAGTCAGGGACGACCCACCGTTAGCGCCAGTCGACCGCACCGAATCCGCTCTTTCCCAGTACTACATACATGAGGCTTGCCGTCCCGACAGTCTGATTGCGATACTCGACGTTGGGATAACTCGCCTCGCGGTGTGACAGCGCGTATCGAATCGCAACGCCATGACGATCGAAGAGCCTGACCGTGAACGAGGCATCCGCGCGCACGATATTTTCGCTCCCTCGCGGCTCCGTGGAGAGTATCCCAGTGACATAATACTCACGCCCGGTAACATCGAACATGGCTCGCTCACCAAGAATGAGCCGGAGTGCGAGTAGCGCCTGCGGGCTGGCGCCATAGTGATAGTCCCGATCGCCCGTACGTTGAATGCTGCCGGCTGCTCCATAGCCGGCGCCCCCAAGCGCGGTGCCCTGAAGCGCCACGTCCTGTGACAGCCAAGTTTGCCAAGTGGTCCCGAGTGACAGCGCGGTGCTGGATACACGAAAAATCTGAGGCGAAATGTAGTCGTAGCTTCCGTACAGTCCCCAGATTCCGCGCGTGGAATCGTTTGGCGCATACGTCGATCCAATCAGTAAACCGCGGGTATTGATGCTCTCCAAGGTATTTGCCGTCACGGCGGTGAGATGGAAGTCAAAATAGTCAAAGGGTCTGGCGTACGTATAGCCGGACTTTCCCGGAAGCCCATAGGTAAGCGTGAAATCTCCAATGGCCCCACGTTCCTTGACGGACGATGAGACGTTATTGCTGCTCGCCGTCAGCGTGCCGCCGACTTGAAGACGCATAAAGGTGGCGGGTTTGTGACTGGCATACACTTCGTCAAACCGATTGCCGAAGACGAGACGGTTGAACGCGGTCGGCGGCGAGATGAATGCCGCGGCGAGTTCCCGCACAAACCCTGGCTTACCCTCGTCATCACTCTCCAATAAGAGGTTGGCCATTCTAAAGAGCGGCTCACCGAGGAACGTGCCGCCAAAGGAAGTCGTAATCTGATCATTGATAGAAGGCGGCGTTTTCTCCCCTCCAAGCTCCCAAAGCAGACTGCCTGCTTCCGTATAGAGCCAAGACTCCCAGAAATTGAGGCCCGCCGATCGAGCCAACCCAAAGTAGACCGTTCCACCGTAGGGATGCAGAAACTGATTCACGGAAAATTGATCATTGTCGAGAACCCACTTCGAATCAGTCACATGATTCCAGAATGTGTTGGCGGTCGTGCGATACTCATCCTTCGGCTCAGTGAAATGCCGGTTGTACTGATTGAGGAGCAACAGATACACGGGAATCTCGAGCGCTGGGATCAGATAGCTCCGAGAGGGTCGCATCTCCCAGGTAAATGAAGAGTGAGCTCCTTCGGATGTGGATGACGTCGCTGTGTGACCTTGCCTGGAGTAAGACGCGGAGTTTCGAAATGTTCCGGGCAGCTCGGGTCCATGTATCGCGGAAACGTCCTCGACATTTTCAGATACGGAGCCATTCGCCACATTGAAGCCGGACATGAACCAAGCCCCCACGATGAGGGCGACAAGCCATTCCGCGCGAATCCGTCCAAAATAACAATCCGACATAACATTCCTGCTCTCATACCCGTGCATAGCGCCCTGAAGACCCAGTACGTATAAACGCACCGCAATAAAATCAGTCTACCAGTACTGGAGTAGCGACCCTAATGCAAGAGGCAGTTCGTACCTGGGAAGTGACCGACAAGGAGGATGGGCGGGGTGGCGCACCACTGGATGGAACTGAACCACTCGATGAACGCAAGAGGTCAAGAGTTCAGGAGGGTCACCGCGATGCAGAACAGAATGAGACCACGTCGGTCCCTAAGGCAGAAGAAGCGGACGAGGACTCAGCATCAAGGAAACGGATGATAG
The DNA here is from genome assembly GCA_963839785.1 of uncultured Nitrospiraceae bacterium. Classification (GTDB taxonomy): domain Bacteria; phylum Nitrospirota; class Nitrospiria; order Nitrospirales; family Nitrospiraceae; genus Nitrospira_A. The sequence continues at coordinate 140,826 of CAWIWD010000016.1, read as the reverse complement.
GTGAGTCTACGCTCGCGAATATGGAACTGCTTGAGTGTCTCGCGGCCGTCTCGTACTGCCCACCATTGGACCGCTTCGAGAATCCAGTTTCCCATGTCATCATATTCATATCGATAGCCTTTGCGGTCTGTGGCGCGTCCCTCGGAATCGAAGATGCGCTCCTCCTCTTGATTGCCGTGCTCATCGTATTGAAACTCCGAACGGCCCTGCGCAAGTCCCGCAAAATCAAACACGGCCTTTTCACGAATTCGGCCTTGATCGTCATACCGCATGACCACGTCATACCCCATATCGAATTGATCGGACCTCATCACCTGGCGCCCGCTGGCATCATACGCATAGTTGCGTTCGAAGCGCTCCCGAGCCAAGCGCCCCGCGCCATCGAAGGTGTAGAGGTTTCGATTAGTGACTTGCTGCGCGTTGTAATGAAGACCTCGTATCAGGCGATGCGCCTCGTCATACTCGTAGAGCGACGCGTTTTCAAACGTACCATCACTCCATGTGGCAACCTCTGCCGATCGATGGCCATACTCATCATGGGCGAAGCGCGTTTCTTTCACGAGTTCGCCACGCGCGTCATGCACCATTTCGGCCGTCCGTCTGCCCGCCTGGTCGTAGCTATATACAAACCGTAACGGCCACAGTCCTTGAGAGGTTTCCATGCCATGCTGAAGGCGCTCGATCAGGCGTCCCTGTGGATCAAACCAATCAGTCTGCACCAGCAAACTTTCCCTGGTTTCAACCGAGCGAACAGATCCTGCCAAGCCTTCCTCTTCCCGGTCGGAAGGTTCGGCAGAAACTTCCGGGGCAGCCGGAAGCGCCCAGAGCAATATACCCGTTAGGATTAGAATGCAGCGACGTGACGGGAGAAGCAGCACCCGGCCGCACCAAGACAGGCCGCGAAACCAATGAGGGGAGTGGATCGGGAGAGGTCGCATGGACGGCAGCGCCGGGTTCCTAATCGACGGACGCCAGCGATCCGAGAATGTGGTATCCCCCATCGACGTAGATCACCTCTCCGGTGATACCACGGCCCAGTGGGCTCACCAGGAACATCGCCGTGTCGCCGACCTCGCCCTGCTCCGTCGCCCGCCGGAGCGGAGCGAACAAGCGATGGTGGTCGACCATTTTGCTGATCCCGGACACACCGCGGGCGGCCAAGGTCTTGATCGGCCCGGCAGACACAGCATTCACCCGAATGTTCTTCGGCCCCAGATCGTGTGCCAGATAACGCACCGTCGCCTCAAGCGCAGCCTTGGCCACGCCCATCACGTTGTAGTGCGGGACGACTCGTTCGCTGCCAAGATAGGTCAGCGTGACGATGGACCCACCCTCCGTCATCAACGGCACAGCTGCTCGTGTGACCGCCACAAGAGAATAGGCGCTGACATCAAGGGCCGTCGCAAAACCCTGACGGGTCGTATTCACAAACTCTCCCGTAAGTTCTTCTCGCGGAGCAAAGGCCAGGGAGTGCACGAGAAAATCCAACCGTCCCAATTTCTGTCCCGCTTGCTTCATCATCGCGTCGATCTGGCCGTCGTCTCCGACATCGCATACACAGGATGACGAGCCAGGCAGGGTCTGGACTAGTTCCTCGACGTTTTCGCGCAACCGCTCGCTCTGATAGCTGAACAGCATCTGCGCGCCCTCACGCGCCGCAGACTGCGCGATGGCCCAGGCGATGCTATGCTTGTTGGCCACACCGATGATCAGCCCCTTCTTCCCTTCTAACAACATACCGGCTCGTACTCCTTCATTGAAATAGCGCCTGCAATGAAATGGCGCTTGTCGGGCGCTGAACATACCATGATTTGATCCGGGAGTGAATCGTCCCTTGGCCACGAATGGCTCAGGTTCACAATCTTAACAATCGCCGCTGCTCACCGGGGAAGCATGGCATGCACTCTCACAACTTCTTTCTCACCTCTTTCCAGTCCTTCGCCCCCTTTGCCTTGCGCGGCAACTCGCCCTTAGGGAGTTCCGGCACTACGACCACCTCCATCCTGTGATGAAGCAATGTGTCCGCAAATGACCGCGTGCGCCCGATCCCGGTTTTCATGGTCGTCCAACCACTTTGTTTCACAGCCTCGATTGCGGCACTCACATCCCCGGAAGGCGACGTCATCACAAGGCCCGGAGGAAACTTATGGGTCTCCAGCCACCGATGTACGCCTTCCGACCGACGCAGTCTCTGGGGACGACTGCACATAGATCACGTTGTAGTAATACTGCGTGAGGCGCCCCAGTTCCTCGGCCGCATCGGGTACCGGCTGTGCATGGGGCTCATCCGGCCATCCATCCGAGGGTAGGGAACCATCAGCCGCTGCCGAAAGGTTGGGCTGCATGATCGCTTCGAGCTCGACTAACAGCATTGGTCGTCGGCGCTCCCACACACACAAGCTCGCCTGAATCGTTTCCGCTGAAACTGGCGCTATGCCATCGATTGATACGGTCATGCGGTAAGTACCCCGCATCTTCGGCACGTACTCGAAGATGGCCTGGCCGCGCTCATTGGTCTTGACGGTCCCCGCAGGCTTGCCGTCGATGGCTAGTTGCAGCGAAACACCGGCCCGTGCCGCCTCTCCGGCCGGCGTCTTGCCCAAAAGTTGAGCTTCGATTTGAGCAACCTGGTTCGGTAGGGCTAATACATCCTTCACGGCAAGCATACCTGTGACCTGGGTGGCCGCTTCACCTCGGACACTCACCACCCCGCATAGCACAAGCACAATCAGGACGCTATGCAGCCCAAGACGGCGCAATTCTGCCATAGTAAATTGTCAAGCTCCCTTGTGACGCGAATGGGTCCTGGTTAGGTAAGGAGACCGCGATCCCGGCTGACGGTGAGATAGGTATCGACCATGCAATAGACAACCAGCCCGCCCAAGGGCACCGAGGCCATAGAAAACAGAAACCGCCAGATGACAACGAGTGCTATTCCGGCAAGGAATAACACTCCACCGCGCTTTTCCCCGATATAGAGATGGCCCATGCCCGGTAGGATGGACAGGGCGGCGGCACGGTAGGCGTGTGAGGTTTTTTCAAGCGGATCCATCATGTTCAAGGTGCTGCACAGCGGGCTCACAGACCGCCTTGTTAGGCCTTGAGCACTGCCAACACCTCATCGACATGACCAGGTACCTTCACCTTCCTGAACATACCCTTCAGTCGTCCCGTGGCATCGATCACAAAAGTGCTCCGCTCAATACCCCAGTACTTCCGGCCATACATGCTTTTCTCCTTGTACACCCCGTAAACCTTGGATGTGACTGCATCTTCATCGCTCAGAAGTGCAAAGGGAAGCCCATACTTTGCGATAAACTTCTGGTGCGGCCCTTTCCCATCCATGCTGACGCCGAGCACCACCGCCCCTGTTTTCTTGATCGGTACGAGCGAGTCCCGGAAGTCGCACGCCTCTTTGGTACAGCCCGACGTATCGTCCTTGGGATAGAAATACAATACGATCTGTTTGCCTTTGAGGCTCTTCAGCGACACCATGCTGCCGTCTTGATCCGGCAAAAAAAAGTCCGGCGCCTCCGAGCCCACATCTAAGTCACTCGCCATGTGCCCCTCTCCTCCGAAAAAGGCCATTAGATCATCCGCCTAGCGTGGCCCGCTGCCGATATCCGGCTTTCTCGTACCGTACGGATGTTCCTTAGGCGGTCCCTTTGGCGCTGCCGGGCTTCCGAACGGCCGCAGGGCCGGAGAGTCCCAGATCACCTTATCGCCCGGCGCCAAGTTCGCCGCCTCAATAAAATGTTGACGGGCCGCGTCCGTTTCACCCAACGCATTCAAGGTTAACGCGTAATTGTAATGCGCCTGGCCTGAATCCGGAACCGCTTTGATCCCCTGCGCGAAATAATTCTTGGCCTCAGCAAGGTGACCACCCTTGAACGCCTGCGCACCTTGTGTATTGAGCGCGACAGCCTGCGCACTCGCTCCAGAATCAAGTTCCAAGGGAACCAGCGGTTTCGGCTTGGAATGGGTACAGGCTGGTAAGAACAGCAGCACCGCACCGAAAGAGATCAGCAAAGCGTATCTCATAACATGACCTCGTCGGATGACTCGTCGCGCCTCTTCCTACGGTTTGGCGCGCTTTTTTTGTTCTTCTTCACAGGCTTTGCGATACATGACATCCCATTCGGCGCTCCCTTCCACAATATGTCTGGAATAGGACGCCAATCGAGCTCGCACTTTATGGTCGATTTCCGCTTCTAAGGCGAGTTCCGCTGCCACCACACGCTTGATCTCCCGCAAGACCTTGCCGTCGTCCTCGGTGAGCCGGCACAAGGCACTCTTCTTCAATGCGCCAAGAGCAAGATGGGCAAGATGGCTGGCTTTATCCTCGCTGATCACACTACCTACCCCTATCAACTATCCAGTACGAGGTACGCGAGCTTGAAGGAATGGATGAAACTCGATGCGCCACTCAGATCCGGCCCCGCGCGCACCTATAATATCAGGCCCCGTTCACGCACCAGCTTCTGCTTGATCATGGTGAACATCTTCTGGTAGTCCACTTGACCCTGTTCGATTTGCCGTTCGTACGGCTGCATTAATCGCCGCACCTCAGCATTCAATCGATCCTCCACCCCAAGCTCTTCCGTCATCGTCTGTTCCAGCGCTTCGCGAAGCGCCTTCCGATCCCCGGTCACCTCCAAAAACGAGAGTTCGTGCAAACGAGTGATCAGCGCCTCGGCCATATGACGAATCCGTTCTTTGGCCAGCCTCATCGATTCGCAGTCCTTCCAAGCACTTCCATATGGATGGCTGTGCCGCGGCCCAGACACTTATCCAACGGTCGTCTCCTGCTCGATGCGCTCCACTCGGATGGTGCTCGCGTTCATGGCCTGACGCAGGGTCGCCGCATCACCCACCACCCGCCCGACCACATTGACTCGGTCCGCTGGCACTGGATCCGGTCCCATGCTCATGGGGGTGCGGCCGAAAAAAATCGCCAACACTTGCCCGGCGCCCCAGAATGCGACATCGCCGACTTTGACCTGGGTGGTCGCCGTCTCCCGATGGTCTTTCACGCCGTCAATTTTAAAATAGAATTCTTCCCCCCAGACATTCAACGGTCCTTCAGCAGGAAGCGCTCGATAAATCTCCTCGGCCGTGCGCGTGCCTTTCAATTCTGCATCCAGATGGACCCCGCCCACGCTGATTCGAATACGTTTCATTCTTCCATTCGTAGTCATGACCCCTCGCGTGCACGGTGATATCGAGCATAGAATGACGAAACTCCGCACCAGTCGCGGACTCTAACTTGTTTATCCCGTGAAATCAAGGCTACAATCCGGCACAGACTTGTCAGGATACTCGGATGTTAACCTCGACGTTTGTTCATCTCAAAGGCATTGGCTCTTCCACAGAACGGCGACTGTGGGAAGCAGGTATTCCCGATTGGGCGGCCTTCCGTCAGCAATCTCGATTGGCAGGAATTTCGGCTGCCCGTAAGGTCCTGTATGACGCCGACCTGGCTTCGGCTCAAGAGCACTTCGATCGGCGGAATGCTCGGTATTTCGCCGGCTGTCTCCATGCGAGAGACCACTGGCGGCTGTTTCGGACGTTCGGGGCGCGGGCGCTCTACCTCGACATTGAAACAACCGGCCTGTCCGCTCACGACGGACAGGTAACCATCGTCGGGCTGTATCGCAATGGTCGAATGAGCACCCTGATTTGGGGCGACTCCTTGACCCAAGTTGTGCTTCAAGAAGAACTCGATCAAGCCGACTTGTTGATCACATTTTTCGGCAGCGTCTTTGATATCCCGTACCTGCAAGTTCACTTCAAAGGGCTTCGGGTTTCAATCCCGCACTTCGATTTGTGTTTCGCTGCGCGGCGGGTGGGACTGCAAGGTGGACTCAAACATATCGAGCGCGAGTTGGACATCACCAGGGAATCTGATTTGCACCAGCTCGACGGAATGGAAGCGGTCCGATTATGGCATCAACACCGGGCGGGCGACGCAGCCGCTCTGGACCTCCTCGTTCGATATAACGCCGCGGATACTCGAAATCTTGAGCCCTTGGCGGAATGCTTGTTTGACCGGCTAATCGCCCGATATGGTCCACAATCCCTACTTCCTCTCGGAGTGCAGGCGTATGACCCCAAATAACTGGGAATGGACGGCATATGGTCAGACGGATCGCGGCTTGGTCCGTCGTGCCAACCAAGATACCTTCCTCGTCGATAACCATCACCGGCTATGGGTCGTGGCGGACGGCATGGGCGGCCACCCGGGAGGCGACGTCGCCAGTCGACTCGTGGTGGACACCTTCGCTGATTTTGCTCCCACCCTCTCCCTGAGTACGGTCCCATCTGATGCCACGGAGGAAGAACGCGCCATCTTCCACCTCACTGCTATGGTCGATCATGCCCATGCCACGATCCTTGCCCGCGTCGATCACGAACCACCGTTGCAGGGAATGGGAACCACATTGGTCGCGGCGCATCTACTCCAGCATCCCACTCCTCGTCTGGTGGTAGCGAGCGTCGGCGACAGCCGGGCCTATGTGATCAGGGACAAGACGATCATCCAGCTGACCCGTGACCATACGGTCGTCGAAGAAGGTCTTCGCGACGGACGCCTCACTCCAAGAGAGGCCGCTCAACACCCAGACCGCCATGTGCTCACCCGAGCGATGGGACTTGGGCCTACGATCGTAGGCGATATCTTCCCCTATGACCTCATCGAGGGCGATCTGTTGCTGCTCTGTACAGACGGCCTCACGAAAATGTTGACGGACGACCGCATTCTACAGACAGCCTTGCCCCACCGACACAATCCCCCGCTCTGTACCGCAGCCTTGATCACGGCGGCGCTCGAGGAAGGCGGAATCGACAATGTGACCGTGGTGGCCTGCACCAGAACGGCCTCCCTAGATCCGGCAAATAGCCATTGACAGCACCTCCGAGCTCCAGGTACGTTCACACCGTTATGCTTATTTCTAGGAGACGATTTTCTCCGTTATGAACAATCGACTGCACAGACATCACCCCAACACCCTGCCGCACTGGACCCCGGTCTTTCTTATTTTGCTGATCAGCATGCTGCTTGTCTCCGCCTCCTTAGCCCATGAACCTCTAGATGCGGAAATGACGTTACGTACTCTCGTCCAAGCGAATGCAGACCGTGATCTTGCCACGATGTCGAAGTATATGTCGCACGATACCGACTCCATCGGCTATACGATCGACGGACGCAAATATGAGGGCTGGCCGATCTTAGCCGCTGACATGCGCAGCGAATTCGAATCCGTCGTGAAGCTGGAAATCCCGATCACGAAGCTGCAGCTCTGGCGCAATGGCGATATTGCCTGGTTTGCGATGGAATTGGAGTATATCCGTCACGTCACGTCCAGCGATCAACCGATGGTGCTCCCCCTCCGTGAAACCGGTGTATTGGAACGACGAGATGGCCGCTGGATTCTTGTCTCATGGCATGAATCAACCCGCCGTCATAACACTACACCGGAAGGCGTCTCGGATGACAAGACCACGCTTCTTCATCGAGCCGCCGACAACCAAGCGAGCGTTCAGGATAGCGCGGACTTGAGCGGAGAATGGGAAGTCACCGAGATTGAAGACAACAAGAAGTACGTCGCCACTCTGAATGCCCAAGGCAACGGCCCCTACAGCTGGCAAGGGGGACAATTCTCTACCACCAGTTATAACGACCGCCGCTGGCAGGGCACGTGGAAACAAACCGGGAATGACCGCGAAGGCGCATTTGATATTGTTCTTTCGGAAGACGGCACGCAAGCCAAGGGAATATGGTGGTATGTTCGAGTCGGCACGAAGGACAATATCCCCCCCGGCAGCACGGCGGTAGTTACCTGTGGAAAAGACTCACACCGCCCCCGGCAACTCCTTAGCCCCCGGGCGACGCTCCCCTGACATGGTTCACATATACTCACGGACGGCCGGTCTGTTAAACGAGGAGGGGCTATGATTCGTGCGCTACTGACAATGCTGATCTTGCTAGGGCTCACGAGTGCGGTCTATGCCGATGGCGGCCATGATCACCACGCAATTCCCACGATGCCTAGTACGGGCGACACGAAAATTACCATCGACGATCACACCGTTACCCTCACGTTCGGCCCAATTGATCTGCCGACCGGACACGATGGCGACCTGGCCTCCAGCATGCCGAAAAAAGTATTCCAGCTGCCGGAGGACACGTACATGGTCGGGTATAAATCCGAGGTGTTCACGAAAGACGGTCGACCACTACCGAAGAACTATCTCCATCACATCCTCATGTTGAACAACGACAAACCTAGCGTGTCCTGCGATGGGGAACCATTGTTTTTCGCCGGGGCGGGGTTGGAGATGACGGAAGCCCGTTTTCCTGACGGATATGGCGTAAAACTCGGCAAAGGTCAAAATCTAATGTCCGTCGTCGCGTTCTACCACAAAGCTCCACCCACGAAGGACGTAATGGCACGATTCACGATGTATGTGGCACCGAAGGGCGCAAAAGTACAGGAGATGGATGTCTACCAAGTGGGTGTGAATATCGTCTGCTACAGTAAGTTCGGCCAACGAGGCGCGGATCAAACCGACGAGGGAATCGAAATTAAACCGGGCGTGTCAGTGCTTTCGGCGCCGCTGAAATTCAACATGGATGGATGTGTCAAATTCGCTTACCCTCATGGCCACGATGAACTCCTCATGGTCGCGCTTGAGAATAAGACTACCAACCAGACCCTCCTCAGAACCGTTCCCGACGTTGATGCCGATGGTACCTTCCGAGACTTTCGACCCTACCAAGTGTATAAGAATGACCTGGGATTCGCGGTCACGAAACAAGACGACTATGAAATGGTCATGGTTCACCATCACCCGTTGCAGAACCCCAATATCCACCATGGAATGGGTAACTATCTTCTCTACATGACTCCTGGCGTCTGTCAACAACCTGCCAGCACGACCACCGCCCGTTAAATAGGACTTGCTCGTCGCCCGCCGCAGCCTAGAGTCTGCGGTGGGCCAACGCCCCCGTATATTAGCCTGTGCGGCTTCATCTCTAAGAGCTGACTGCTCACCCCGTTTTTCAGCCAAGCGCGCTTAGCTCCTTCGCTGATTTTTCTTATAGCCGTCACAAGCAGTTCCCCTACCGAAGTAACATTGTCCCCGCGTGCAGCGGACTGGGCATCTCGGGGGGTTGTATGATATTGAACCAACTACGCTGGCAATAGGCATTTTAAGCATGCAGTCTATCCTAAAAGGGTGAATTCTTCGGTGATGAAGGGTAAAACGCTGGGGCATGCCGCGAATAGCATCTGGCCGCACGATCATTCCCCTTGGGTGAGGACCTGAGAACTTTCATGTCGAGTTCTGAATCGTCATTAAACATTCTGCTTATCAGTGAACATCCCGACGAACTCAAACTCGTGACCTCCAGCTTGAGAGGTTTTTTCTCAAATTGTCGCATTGAAGCCGGCTTCTCATCAGAAGACGCTCTCACCTTCAGTCAGCGAGCCGACTGGCAGATCATCCTGATCGACCAGGACTTGAGGCCCAACAGCGGCCTCGACATCATCGCTCGTATCCGCCGCGATGCCCCCCATGCGGCAATCCTTCTTCAAACAAACCAGAGCGATTCACAGACGGCAATTCAAGCCATGCAGAACGGCGCAGACTTTCTCCTGTTTAAGAATTCACCTGGTTTTGTCACAGAGTTGCTTTTCTCTGTCCAGGAAGCCGTGGAAAAGCGCGAACTCCAAAGAAAGCTCGACCACACTTTTCAGCGGCACCTTCGATTCATGGATACGGTGAGTGACTTCTTATATGAACTCGATCGGGATGGCCGCTTTATCTATGTCAGCGGGATTGTGACGGCAATGCTGGGCTATACACCAGAGGAGCTTGCCGGCCAGCATTACTCAATTCTCATTCCACCGCAAGAGGAAGCCGCCGGGCGCTTCCGCGTGAACGAACGCCGGGCAGGAAGCCGCTCCGTGCGCAGATTTAAACTCACGCTGCATCGAAAGTCGGCTCCAAATGCGACACCTTCTGTCGTATCCGTAGAGGTTACGGCCAAAGGATTGCTCGACAATGCCCATCGGTATATCGGCACGGTGGGGTTAGTGCGTGATCTTTCACAAGAAAAAGCCCAGCAGGACCGCCTCACACAGTTGGAATCCAGACTCCAAGAAACCAACCGCCAGCTCGCTCTTTCACAGGAAGCTGCCAGGGTATCACGTCAACTCCAGCAGCCTCTGACCACCCTGCTCCAAGACTCACAACGGCTGCTGACCACAATTCAGCAAAGTAAAATTCAGCAGCATGTTGAAACCATGATCGCTCAGGCCTCACAAGCCAATCAACTAAGCCAACAGCTGGTACAAGTCATTCAGGCACAACCTTTGTCGGATGAACCTCTCATCCTGAACGAAATCCTCCAGGCGGTGATGCAGTCTGCCCTACGCGAATCACAAGGCAAGGGCCTCCAACTGACGGCACGCTTCGCTACGGATCTCCCTCTCATCGCAGGATCGCGTGAGGCAGTCGCAAGATCTCGCACGAATTCTTCTCGACTATGCTCAACATGGCACTTCTGGAATGCCTAGATCCTCTCGGCTCACTCTATACACCGAACCACTCATCGTTCATAGCAGAACGACGCCCCACGGAGTGACAGCCGCCGATCCGAACACCACTCGCACCTATGCCAGCTTCACCATCCAGGCCGTCACAAGCGACAGTACCTTTCCATCCGTCGTCTCTGCCAAAGACATATCGCCCGAGGATTTTCTACGGGCTCACCAGATCGTCCATGCACATAAGGGCGCTCTCGAGATTGAGAGCACCCCGGACAAAGGCGTGACGATCAAGGTTAGAATTCCGGCCGCCGGCGATACGCTGACTTCATCCGACAGTCTCGACAACCTTGCAACACAAGCTTCGATAGTTGGAGCCAGCCCGTATCCCGCTGATACGGTCAATCCTTCCGCATCACCTAGTGAGCGCCGTAGGTTTCAGCGCCACCTGCTATCACTCCCAGTTGCATTGACCATGGGTAACAGTACACTTCGCTGCGTCCTTCGAAACATGAGCACGAGAGGAGCGCTACTGACGCTCCGTGACCAGTCGCCATCCGTTCATCTGCAACCGGCGTATGTAGTTATCAAGACACCGGTCAGCTTTCTGGAACTTCAGGGGACGGCGCACGAGCGGCCTCCTACAACAGACGAATCCACATTACCTTCACCAAGGACATCGTTATATCGTTTGCGCTCACTCGTGACCGTGACCGAGACGTGCTGCAGTCGCTTCTAGACGGACTCCAAGAAGGTTCCACCTCGGTGAGCTTCGAAGCCTTAATTCTTTCGCCCGTATCAGCGGTCAAAAACGGGTATGAGAATGTACCTATCTCCAGTGAGATGATAGACCGGCGTGAAACGGTTCGTCTGGCGATTACAGTTCCGATTCGACTCGCGCTCGATAAGCATCGGTCGGATCGGCCGCTTGGCATGATCTTGAGCCTCAGCCGAGACGGAGCCTGCCTCGAATTATCCGGGCACCCGGACTCCCTCGCGGTGCATCAGATCCTCCAATTAATTCCTGTTGGTCCATTCGCACCATCCATCGGCGCTCCGGCTTCAAAAGAGGCGGATGACCTATGGACCGCGCGTGTGGTGTGGACGCGCATCTTGCGCATCGACACCACATCTCACCCGGAGACCGCATCGAAGGGACGGTTTCAACTAGGAGTGCGTTTTGAGAATTTGTCAATTGCTCAGGAATACTGGCTGCAGAACGTCACCATGCCGGATCGGCACTTCCCACGATCTCGCCGAACCGACGGCCAATAATTCCGTGATCACGGTCTCACATACCGTGCGGAATCATGAGGGCCATATAATCGCCCTGTGTCATGACGCGCCCCGGCAAGCGCAGGCCACTCTGCTTCCAATCGTACTCCTATGCCCGGGATATGGCATGACCCAACAGGCATACGTAGCCTTTGCCTACCTTCTTGCAGAAAGTGGGCTGCGAGTTCTGCGTTATGACCACAGCTGCCATCTGGGCCTCAGCGACGGTGATCCAGCCCAGACAACCTTCACTTCCCTGGAGGATGACCTCGACACCGTCCTGGCTTTTACGCAAAAAATGTGGCCTGGGGCGTCACTGACTATGGTAGCGTCAGACATCCTTGGACGAATTGCGCTACGACGCCAAGACTGGCATCGGTTGATTCGTCGGCTCATTCTGATCAATCCGACTCTGGACCTTCGGAATTGTCTCAGTACGCTCCATCAGCGCGATCTGGTACAGGAACATCTAGCAGGAATCCGATTTGGCCTGGGCAATCTGTTGGGAATTCCTCTCGACATCGATCGTTTCTTGGCCGACGCCATTGCCGCGCAGTACACGGACGTAACCGCCCTACGTAACGATCTCACGCACTGTGACACCGAAGTCGTCATTGTCACAGCCAGCCCCGAAGCTTCTGAATCAACGGTACCAGGAAACGTCACCGGTTCTCTTGAACGATGCGATGCGTCTACTCGGACTAAAAGGTCGCCGCGCGAGCCTACTCTATCCCAACTTGACTGCCGGCGACATCGCGCCGAAGAGCCTCGAAGTCAGTTGGCAACGTCTCCGGCAGCTCTGCCAAACGTCCGACAACTTCCGCTCCTTCAGCAACAATACCTGCCTCCATCTCACGGCCTATCGCGATTCGTTCGCGCTTCGAACGCGACCAGCTCCGAGCCAAGTATGTCGTCAACGCCGAAGCCAGGGAACGCCTGTGGAGCGTGCAAACACATCTTACTCAAGCCCTGGAAGAGCTACCAACCTATTGGCAATATATCGAGCAACTCTACCAACTCGCCCAACCTCTGGACGGGGGCCTGGCTCTTCTCGACGTCGGATGTGGCGTGCATTCCTTCGCAAGGTTACTCTTGCTCAATCTTTCCTATCGCCTTCGCGCTCAAACGTGGCGTCATGCACGCCCGCTCCGCTATGTCGGAGTGGACTTCTCCGCCTTGGCACTGCATGCTGCACAGTCTTCGACAAAGGATGCGCTCAAGCAAGTAGACGGGTTGTTCTCGGGGCGGATTTCCGGCCCCACCCCTATAGCTCAGAGTTGGGTGCTCGGCCGTTCTGCGGAAGCCCTTCCCTTCGCTGACCATTCGTTCGATCGCATCGTAGCAGACCTCTCACTCAGCTTTGCGTCTTCGCCCCTCCACACACTACGGGAACTCTTCCGTGTACTCAGGCCGGGTGGAAAACTTGTCGTGAGTACCTTCACCTCCTCCGCAGACGTGGGTCTTTTATATCGGCCTGCAGTACAACAAGAGGGTCGCGACACGTTCACGGGGGAAACCCGTCTAGTCTTGAATCACATGGCGAGTTGCTGCAAAGCCCTTCGCATCGGTCAATTGCACGCCTTCGAAGAGGACACCCTCAACGCGCGCTTTTCACAAATCACACTCTCTCCAGTGAGACTTCTGCGTATGCTCTCCGGACATATGCTCCTCGCTGTCGTCGAAAAACCTGATTCCGCTGGCTGAAAGAAAAGCGTGCCTATATACTTCCTTCACCAGCACCACACCGGCAGCGAGTTGATTGGCATCACGTAGCAGTATGGTGCCTGGAGTGATTTTCCCTGCACAGGACAATGACACCCGACAAACATACTCCGCACGCTTCTATCCTTACAGACTCCCTTGACCTCGTCAGAATGATCGGTGCCTTTGCCGACGCTGCGGGACGCGAGATGGATCTCCCTCACCTTGGCCATTGCATTCTCGCCACTCTCTCAGAACACCTTGGCATGCCTGAAGCGGCGATCTGGGTGCGAGGGATCGATGCTCAAAAGTTCTTTCTCCTATCAACTTCAGGACACTCTCCTGCACATTCATTGCCATCGATACTGGGCAATGACCACCCCCTCGTCACATCCCTTTCGAACACCGTGCAACTGCTTCAATACCAAAAAGCTCTGGATTCTCGGCTGGACGCGACCTTGTCGGCATTCCAGGGGGCTCTCTGTCTTCCGCTCAGGTCACACCGGGGCCTCCTCGGACTGTGTGTCTTCGGCCCACTAACCACAGATATTCACATAGACAAAGATAATGCTGTCGTGACCGAAACCATAGGACACATCGCCTCCAATGCCTTAGATCATCACTTGGCACAGGACGATTTGCGGCGGTCTTCCATGCTAATGAGACGAACGGACCGGCTGCGTTCGCTGGAGATAATGGCGGGCGGATTTGCCCATGAAATCCGCAATCCCCTTACATCGATTAAAACGTTTATTCAGCTGGCCCCGCAGCGCCAACACGATCCCGTGTTCATCAAGGAGTTCAGCCGACTAGCCATAGAGGATGTCCATCGCATCGAGCTGTTGTTGCACGAAATTCTTGACTACGCCAGCTACATGACTCCGCAACTGAACGATGTAGATCTCAATGAACTCGTCACCTCATGTCTCTGTTTCGTATCGGCACGCGCATCGCAGCGGAGCACGCGCATCAGCACCACCTTTGCGCCTGACCTGCCTCTCGTCTCAATGGATCGTCAACAAATCAAACAGGTGCTCCTCAACTTGTTCCTTAATGCCCTGGATGCAATGCCGAATGGCCAGGGCATAATTTCGGTACAAACCAGATTATTGCCCCAGAGTGACGGGGGTACCTCATGGGTGCAATTGCAGGTCGAGGATGAAGGATGCGGCATTGCGGCAGAACATCTGGAGCACATTTTCGATCCGTTTTTTACCACAAAGCACTCCAACAGCGCCGGCGACGGTTCGGGCCTAGGACTAACCAGTGCGCACCAGATCGTCCATGACCATGGTGGCCAACTTCTGGTCGAAAGCCGAGTGGGCGTAGGCTCCACGTTTTCCGTCAATCTTCCCGCATCGGGTGTGCACGCTGCAGCGTCAGCAGCACGGGAGTAACATGAAAAAACGGGTATTACTAGTCGACGACGAACCGCGTGTTCGCGCTTCAGTAAAGGCCGTTCTGGAACCGACCTACGATATCCTGGAAGCGGCGGAGGCCTCCGAGGGCCTCCAGCTTTTCAAGCGCGAGTCCCCTGATCTAGTCTTGCTGGATGTAATCCTGCCGGGAACCGATGGCTTGGCCGTTCTCCACGCTATGCGCACGGAAAATCGTGCCATCCCTGTGATCATGCTGACCGGAACGAAAGCTGTTAAAACCGCTGTGGACGCCATGAAAATGGGTGCAGTCGACTATCTGTCAAAGCCCTTCGATGTGGAAGAGTTACAGATCGTGATCGAGCGCGCGCTGGGCAAACACGAATTGGAACAGGAAGTTCGTCAATTACGCGCCCAGGTGGTGCAGCGATATGCTTTCCACAATCTCATTGGCAAAAGTCCGTCCATGCAAGAAATCTACGCGAAGATCGAACAGGTCGCCGATAGCCGCACCACCGTGTTAGTGACGGGGGAGAGCGGCACCGGGAAAGAACTTGTGGCAAAGGCCATCCATTACAACAGCGCGCGACGCGAGCGTCCGTTCATAGCTCTGAATTGCGCGGCACTGCCGGAAACCCTTATTGAAAGCGAACTTTTCGGACACGAAAAAGGCTCTTTCACCGACGCGACAGCGCGGCGCGTAGGGCAATTCGAACTGGCGCATACGGGCACCCTCTTCCTGGATGAGATCGGCGATCTCAGTCCGGCGACCCAGGCAAAACTCTTACGCGTTCTACAGGAACGCGAGTTCACCAGAGTCGGCGGCGTGCAGTCCATCAAAGTCGATGTGCGTATTGTGGCCGCCACCAATAAGAATCTCGACGAACTGGTCCGCAAGGGCCTGTTCCGGGAGGACCTCTACTACCGTATCAATGTCATTGCGCTCTATCTGCCGCCGCTGCGCGAGCGCGGCGATGACATTTCACTGCTCGCCAAACATTTTCTTGCCAAACGTATAGAAGAAGAGAAAAGGCCCTCGCAGGAATTCACCAAGGAATCGCTGGAACTGGTTTCGCACTATCCGTGGCCTGGCAATGTGCGGGAGATGGAAAACATCATCGAGCAAGCCTTTATCTGGTCCAAGGGCTCAAAGGTGATCCTGCCCGAACATCTGCCGACGATTTTGCGGGCAGACACGAGGTCGACCTCGCTCCGCGACGATACGTTGGCGGGACGGCTGTCGCTCGAAAAGGCCGTCATGGAGTTTGAACGCGAAATCATCCTGGATGCGCTCAAACGCACCACCTACGTACAAACACATGCGGCCACTATGTTGGGAATCAGCCGTCGCATGTTAAAATATCGCATGGATACCTTGGGCATCAGCAGGCCGGATAATGGCTCGACTGTCGATCCTCTGGTGGCTCAAGAATGACACAGATTGGCACGAAGCCTCTTGACTATGTCGCAGGTCCTGCACTCAAGACGCAATCTCTTATCGATTCAAGAGGTCACGGCAATAAGTTGTGGCCTAAGTGATTTGGACCTGCTATACATTGGCGCAAGCGTTGTAAAGTGACCGGCATGGCCCTTGTGTTTTATCTTCCTTGAAGCTGCATTGCACTTGAGGAGCACTCTGGATGGAGATCGCCACACCAGCCGATCACGTAGTTGAGAAGCCATCTGTACTCGTCGTCGATGATGAGACCGGACCGCGCGATGCGCTCAAAGTTATCCTCCGCCCCTTTTTCATAATCCATTCGGCCGACAACGCCAAGTCTGCGCTACAAGTCCTGAAAGAACGGCACATCGACCTCATCACGCTTGACCAAAAGTTGCCCGATCGCCAGGGCATCGACCTCCTTCAGGACATCAAGCAAGACTATGCAGATATTGAGGTCATCATCATCACCGGCTATGGAAGCTTGAAGTCGGCCATGGAAGGAATTAGGCACGGTGCAGCCGGATATTTGCTCAAGCCTTTCAATGTCACCGAGCTCATCACGCTGATCAACCAAACGTTGGAAAAGAAACAGCGCCTGGATTACTTACGATCGCTCCTGAAAACATCGACGGCGTTATGGGGCACGGAGGAAGAAGCGACCCAAGCCTGGAAAGACGTGCAAACGAACTACTTTGTCATCGGCAAGTCACCTGTCGAGGCGGGCAGCGGCGCGGGTGAAGTGACCGCTTTGATTCCTTTACTATCCGACCTCCTAGAGGCCAAAGACCGCCAACTCTTAAATCATTGCAGCCGCGTCAGTTTCTACGCATCACTCCTCGCCAATCAAATGAATCTTCCCCTCCCCGAGCAAAAAGCTCTGGCCCTTGGGGCCTTTCTTCATGACATCGGAAAAGTTAGCCTGTCCAATTATAAATATGCGCCCGATGAGGATGACTGCGTTGGAAACAGCGCATACGGCAAGGAGCATTCCGAGGCCGGCGCGCGCATGCTGTTGCCCTTGGGGTTCCAAGCTGAGGTGGGACAAATTGTAGCGTATCACCACGAACGGTTCGATGGCCTGGGTAATCCACACGGCCTACAAGGTGCCGGCATACCCCTGCTAGCGCGTATCGTGGCCATTGCCCAGGCGTTCGATAATCTCACGGTCGATATGCCTGGCCACCTTCCGCTCTCCATTGATGACGCTATCCGCCAGGTCTCTCTGCAAGCCGACACGCATTTCGATCCGAAACTGACGGAACTGTTTGCTCGCGTCGTCCAGGAGTGCAAATCTTCCTTGCCTGCCCTTGCGATCGCAAAAACGTCTCCGGACAACTGAGCCGAGGGCTACCGCTTACCTTTGGCGCTTCCGATCATCTCCGCCGCCGCCGCGCGCGCACTCTCCGTCACCGTGACTCCAGCTAGCATTCGCGCTACTTCTTCTTCTCGTTCCTTTGGTTTGAGCAATCTCACTTGGGTGACGGTACGCCCCTGTCGGATCTCTTTCTCCACGAGATAGTGCACTTGCGCCTGAGATGCCACCTGCGGCAGATGCGTCACACATAAGACCTGATGATGCCGGCCGAGATTTCGAAGCCGTGTCCCCATAACCTCGGCCACTGCCCCACCGACCCCGGCGTCAACTTCATCAAAAATGAGCACGGGCACCTGATCGCTTTCGGCCAGAATTGTTTTGAGTGCCAGCATCACCCGAGATAGTTCTCCTCCCGATGCTACCCGCGCCAACGGCTTGAGCGGCTCACCAGGATTAGCAGAGAAGAGAAACTCCACGCCATCTTGTCCGGTTTGGTCACATCCCATTTCCCCAGGTAACGATGACACCTCTACAGCAAACCGAGTACGATCCATGCGCAAATCGGCCAGCTCCTTCATCACCTGAATCATGAGCTTCTTCGCTGCATCAAGCCGCTTGCGTGATAGCCACCCGGCAAGTTCACGTGTACGGCGAGCGGCATCATCCACCGCACTGCCCAGCTCCTGCAAGCGAGTATCCGCCGTATCTAATTGCCCAATCTGAGCACGCAAGGAATCCTGCAAACCCAGCATCGCGTCCAATGATCCTCCATACTTCTTCGCAAGGCGATGAAGCCGGTCAAGTCGTTGTTCGATCTCCATCAATCTAGCCGGGTTCACTTCCACACGATCTCGATACTCCCGAATCTGATCAGCCAAATCTCGGAGCGGGATCACTGCCTCGTCTACAATTCTGGCCCATCCGGCTGTTGTGGCATCGATGGCGTCCATTTTCGACAGGATCTTGCGGGCGGAGACGAGCAAACTCAACACGCCCTGGTCACCCGCGTAGAGCAACTCATGCAACTGATCGGATAATTCTCCAAGCTGTTGACTGTGCATGAGACGTGGTCGCTCCTGATCCAACCTCTGATCCTCGCCTGCCTCCACCGCGGCATCAGTAATTTCTTGGAACTGGAAACGCAACAGATCTTCACGTTCTCGGCGCTGAGCAAGCTGACTACTGAAGGTTTCGAATTCCGCCTTCTGTTCTCGCCACGTCTTGTAGGCCGCCTGATACTCCAGACGGCGAGACTGGAGTCGGCCGAAGGCATCCAACGCTTGCAACTGAGCGGACGACGACAGCAGCGATTGTTGCTCGTGCTGACCGTGCACATCCACCAGGGCCCCCCCTAATTCCTCAAGCAGGTGGACGGGGCAGAGGTTGCCATTCAGATATGTTCGGTTTCGCCCCGTACGGGAGATAACTCGACGGATGAGGATCTCCGTCCCACCGGGATGCGCAAAACCCTTAGCTTGGAGCAGTTGAAGAAGCGAATGGTCGGATGCCAGCACGAACGCCGCTTCGAGGTCGGCTTCGTCGGCTTGCGCACGGATGTGATCGATAGAAGCGCGGCCCCCCACCAGTAAGGTGACCGCATCAATAAGGAGAGATTTACCAGCTCCGGTTTCACCGGTAAACACGATAAAACCGGAGCTAAACCGTATAGCCAGCTGCTCGATGACGCCGAAATTCGAGATGCGCAGCTCAGTCAGCATGCTGCGGAGAGCCGGGACGCTAGGCAGCGCCGGAATGTTGAGTCAGCAAGTGAGTCGATAATCTCTTTGAACTGACGCTTCGGTCGCGCACCCACCAACCGTTCTACCGCTTGCCCGTTCTTAAAAAAGAGAATCGTCGGAATGCTCATCACCTGGTACCGGCCCGCAATTTCTGGATTCTCATCCGTATTGAGTTTGCGGACCTTGATCTTGCCCGCATATTCCGTCGCCAATTCATCAACGATCGGAGCAACCATTTGGCATGGCCCGCACCAGACCGCCCAAAAATCCACCATAACCAATTCGGATGCCTTCATGACATCCTCATCCCACGTCGCATCCGTCGCTTTTAACGCATCGCCTGCCACAGTATCTCCTCCTTGTCGCGATCAAGATCGCGATCACGCTTTCCGGGCCGGTGCCAGAATGGCAATGAATCACCTCAAGACAGTCTGGTCATCCTATAACACGATTTCGCGGAGAGTCAAATCACGAGCCATCCCACTGCCATTGGGGTGGCGCACCAAACCACCAGTCGGCCGGTCTGGACTGACGCCAAGACGCTTGCTCTTGCCACAATTGCTTCACAAGCGCTTCATCCAAACGAGCCGCCATGGCAGCCGTCACATCAGCTTGCCGCTGCACCGCTTGTTGAATCAATTCCTTTGCAATACGGGCCAACACGTCCGGCGGATCGACTAAATCTTCTGGTTGCCCGGCGATCAGATTTACATACAGCTGTTCCACCCGCACCCATTGATCGGTGCTCGCCAAATGTTCCAGATAGCCGCTGAGCGCGTGATACGCATAGGTGAGAAAAATATAGCTCCGGGTTGATGGAGCCTCTCGCACCTCCGACCGGCAGGCCTCTACCGCTTGCCGATAATCCCCCGCTTTCAAGAACATCGCCGCCCGTTGCAGGTGAGAGGAACGTTCGGCAGCCTGAACAGGAGACGAGGTTGGAAACGGCATCCCCATCGCTATCAACAACACGCTAGCGACAAGAATCGTTCTCATCTGGTGTGGCCTCCTTTTAGTCGACCGGGAGACCTGATCTCGTGGACCGTAATCACAATCAACCCCTGATCAGTATCGACCCATCGGCATCGACTGAGTAGGTAGCGGGTTCTCAGTTCGACCGTAAGGACCTCCCGGCGCGGCCCAAGGCAATCCGCGGTCCCCAACCAACAGGGGGCCCAAGACAGTCCGCGCGACAATCGTGCCGAAGTTCTCTGTCCATCCGATGCCGGTCATGCTCAACATAAAGGAATAACTTTGGCGGTCCGGAAACTGCAAATAGTACAACCCGAGCGACCAGCACTTGCACGGATTTTGGTAGAGCGCCACCACATCAAACTCCGGGCTGCGGCCACCTTTGACATCATAATAGCCCTTCGCGCCAATGGTCCATCCCCAGGGCGTTCGAAACCCTCCGCCCGCCGTGACGAACTGAATTTCATTCGTGGGAGCATATACCTCGTTGAAGGAGATTGGATTCCAAATGTCACCGCGCCTCACTCGGTTGCCATCCCGGCTAAATCGCTGTCCCACTTCAACGTACCAGTAGTTGGACTGCTGCACCCTGAGATCGGTATTCCATTGGCTGAAAGTGCCGCGATAGGGATCTAAGAACGCATCAACGGTGAGGTACGAATTCGTGGGGGGCAAGATCTGTCCACCGACCACGTTCG
The DNA here is from genome assembly GCA_963839785.1 of uncultured Nitrospiraceae bacterium. Lineage (GTDB taxonomy): Bacteria > Nitrospirota > Nitrospiria > Nitrospirales > Nitrospiraceae > Nitrospira_A. The sequence goes on along the minus strand of CAWIWD010000016.1, from coordinate 119,756 downwards.
TTCCGAGCGCCTCGTTGGCCACAGGAGGTCTGATAAAACTCGGGCGCGGTATTGCCGATCACCGCCCGCAGCCAAAGGTCGGAAAATTTCCGCCCCTGAACATCGACCGTCGCCGGCTGTAATGGCTGGGTGAAGGAACCAAGAAAGGGTAATATGCCCGGCGTAAATTCACGCGCCCGCGTCTGCACCTCACCGACGTGATAACTCTGCGCCACCGTTAAATCCAGCCAATTGAAGGATTGCCCGTTCATCCTCTGCTCAAGCAGCTTCGTTCTGAACGAATAGGTCAACAGGTTCTTTTTCGGGATGTCATCCACCTGATCGATTTGCGCGATTTGAGACTGATCGCTGCTTGGCACGTACTCGTAGATGACGCTGGGCTCGATGGTATGCAGGAAGTGGGTGCCTTCGCTGCCGGTAAAGCGCCGGCTTAACCGCGAGGTCGCGTCGAGAGCTCCCCAAAATGTCTCCCGATGCAGCGCGCCAGCCTCTTGAATGCCGCGTGTGTAATACACTTCTTTGAATTTGAAGTGCGGCGTGATACCGACGAGGTGCCCGAGGCTAATCACATCCGTCGTGACGCCCGGCGTCATATCCATCCGATTCACCGCAAACCCTTGCTCGCGATAAAAATTCACAAAATTGCTGTCTACGTTGAGAAGAAACGGCATTCCGAACGGAGCGGTATTCGGCAGGATATACCCCACCTCGGGCAGACGCTGGAAGGTGTCGGGTCCACCGGAATTCAACGGTTGCAGATATTGCCCAAGAAAATAGGCGCTCCCATAGGGCAATCGTTGTGTCGCCAGCAGCGTCGATTCACCGCTTGGCGAGGCTCGTTGCGCGCCGGAATTGCTGAGTTGTTGCAGATATTGCCGATCCGATACGAATGAAGCCTGTCCACGCACCAGAAGCGTGTCCGTCACCTGTTGAATATGCCGCCCACTGATCAATCCTCGCACACGACGATCATCCGTGCTGGTCTGATCCACGCCAGAGACATTCGGCAACTGAGTCTGTTGAATGAAGCTGGCAAACCATTGCCCGCTGGATCGGCGATCCAGGTAATAGCGATACAGGAAGTCGCTCCCATACCCAAGATTGCTATAGTACGACGGCGAAATCGTCAGATCCTGGCTGGGGTTGATCGCCCAGAAGTAACCCTGCTGATAACGCAGTCCAAACCGGTTGTCGTAACCAGGTGTGGGAATAAGAAAACCACTATGGCGATTGCTGAGCGGATACGTCAACGTCGGCACGGGAATGATCGGGGTGTCGCGCATGCAGAGCCAACCTCGTTTCATGCCGACACCTTCCCCCGTATTCACATCAAGATCGTCAAATTTGAACCGCCAGGCCGGGGTTTCTCCCTGTTTCGCGTCACAGTTGGTAAACGTGCCCTCTTTAATCCGGTAATGATCTTCCGACAGGCGTCGGATGCTTCGTCCTGTAAAGAAAGAGTTGCTGGACCGGATATACATCGACCCTTGCGTGACCACCCCTGCTTCCGTGTTCACGTTCAACTCTAACCGTTCGGACGTCAGATCTGAGGTCGAATCGACGAAGTGCACGTGCCCGGTTGCCACGAGCGTACCCGGCAAGGCCTTAATCGTTACATGATCGGCCGTCAGGCGAAGCGGACCCTGAGTAACCACTACCGACCCATCCGCCTCGTACACGTCGAGATCCTGAAGTTGATCGATTCGTTCCGCCGTGACGGTGAGGGGTTGATTCGTCGGTGAAGGCGTGGTGACCGTGGATTGCGCCTCGGCCGATTCAAACATCAGGAGCAGAGAGAAAAGTCCACAGAAGAAACCAACCGATGCGTGGCGAGCAACCGCCCACCACAACCTGGACATCCAGTAGCGGTCTGGCCCCATCTCAGCCACGAATAGGGGAGAGGGTACACCCTCTTAGAAAGGCCTTGATCTCGCCGACCAGCATCAGAGAGCCTGTCACACAGATGAGATCGGCTGGTGCCGCTGAGCGCTTCGCCCACGCAAGCGCATCAGCCGACGTCGCCGCCACCCGTGCGAAAGGCATGCAATCACGCAGGATCTCACGCAGATCCGAACCAGTCGAGGCACGAGGCAAATCGGCCTGCGTCAGAATCAGGCTATCGATCACCGGTACCAATGGACGGAGAAACTCACGTGGATGTTTATCGCGCATCATCCCGATGATCGCATGGATCCTCGCAGCGGGATTTTTCCGTCGCCATTCCGTGAGAAACTCGGCCAAGGCAAGCGCAGCGGCAGGATTATGGGCCCCGTCCACGAGCACGGTGGGCGTTTCACCGACGAATTCCAGCCGACCTTCCCAGGCAGTATGCTGCAACCCCAGGCGAACGGCACCTTCTGAGATTCCGAGGCCTCGCGATTGGGCCAATTCGATTAAGGCCAAGGCGCAGGCGATATTGTCCAGTTGAAAACGTCCCTGCAGCGGACAGGACAAATGTTCGTATTCTGCCGCTATCCCCACATAGTGACAGTCGACCGGCGATGCCCCTTCGGAGCGAAACTCTCGATCCAAGGCCATAATAGGCGCGGCTTCCGCCAACGCACGCGCCTCAATCACATGACGAGCCGGCGCGTCGATGCGGCCGATCACTAGCGGCACCGCAGGTTTGATAATGCCGGCCTTCTCAAACGCGATCGCTTCCAAGGTCGGGCCGAGATACGCTTCATGATCAAGTCCGATCGTGGTAATGGCGGTCGCCAACGGTTCCACAACATTGGTGGCGTCGAATCGCCCGCCTAACCCCACCTCCAGCACCGCCACATCAACATTGCATTCGGCAAAATATTGAAACGCAAGCGCCGTCGTGAATTCAAAAAATGTCGGGGCTAGATCAGGCAACGCATTGGCCTGTAGGGTCTCAACTAACGCGGTAACGCGGTCCTCAGGAATCATGACGCCGTTGACCCGAATCCGCTCACGAAAATCAATCAGGTGCGGCGAGGTATAGAGACCTACGCAATAGCCAGCCGCTTGCAAAATGGACGCCACGATGGCGGCCGTCGATCCTTTGCCGTTGGTCCCGCCGATGTGGAGCGAAGGATAACCGCGCTGAGGCTCGCCCGCTCTGGTCAATAAGGCGCGTATCGTCCCGAGCCCCAACTTGATGCCGTGCTGCTGCAGGCCATAGAGAAACTGCACGGTCTCGGAATAGGTCATCGTGGCAATCCGGAGAAGGACATTCGACTTTAAAAATGACCCACTAAAGTACTCACTGCTTCTTTCAATTGTTTCCGTTCGACGATCATATCGATCATTCCATGATCGAGTAGAAACTCGGCTCGCTGAAACTGATCGGGCAATTGTTGCTTGATGGTCTGTTCGATAACGCGCGGGCCGGCGAATCCAATCAACGCTTTCGGTTCCGCGATGATGATATCCCCGAGCATGGCAATACTTGCCGTGACCCCGCCAAAGGTGGGATCGGCCAAAATCGAGACGAACGGAAGCTTCGCCTCTCCTAATTTCGCCACCGCGGCAGATGTTTTCGCCATTTGCATCAATGACAGAATGCCCTCCTGCATACGCGCTCCTCCTGAGGCCGTCACGAGGATCAATGGCAATCGAGCCTCCAATGCCCGATCGACGGCGCGACAGATTTTCTCCCCCACGACCGACCCCATGCTCCCGCCCATGAATCCAAAGTCAAAGACGCACAGCGCCACCTTACGCCCATTGATCGCCCCCTGGCCGATGACCATGGCATCTTTCCGTCCGGTCTTTTCCTGTTGAGCTTTGATCCGTTCTTTATACGAGCGGGTGTCCTGAAAGAGCAGAGGGTCTTGAGGCTCCAGTCCGGCGTCCCACTCTTTGAAGGTCCCGAGATCAACCAACAGGTTGATGCGTTCGATCACTGAGATGGGGAAGTGATAGTCACACTTGGGGCAGACCTTATTGTTGCGGTCCACCTCCTTGCGATAGACGATCTCCCGGCAGTGATTGCACTTCAGCCACATCCCCTCCGCCACCTTGGAGCGTTTGGGAGGCTCTGCCTCGTCTGTCTTCCCTTTTTTAAACCAGGCCATCTGTGGTCACCTATAGTAGAAGCGCGCGGCCCTCTTCGAGCGCGGTCAAATATGGAATGCCCAATTGCCCGAGTTCCTGCCTGATCCGTTCGCGAAATCGAGGTTTGAGATGGTGGGCATATTCCCGTTCAATGTCTCGGGAATGGCGGCAATGACGACGGCTCATCAATCTCACCGACCAGGTTATCGGCCGGCGGCGTTCACTCGCGAATATGATCCAAATGGAGGCGGATCAGCGAGACCACTCGATACGCCGCTGCTCCTCAAGGCGTCACTTCGACCCAACTCTGCCGGCATCAACCACCACGCGGTCATGGACCAAAACCCGAAGGTGCCCACTGAATCGAACCATTGCATCCAATCACAAATCTGCCCAGAGTCAGAACAATCTAGCACGCGACTATTCATAGCCACGGCTTCTCAGGAATATCTGCACGCCTAGACCCTGCCTCCCGCTCTTGTGGATGCGACAGCTGCTGCGCGGGAGAATACCATACCTCTTGGGAAGGCGCACAGAGATTTGCAGGGTTGCCTGACTACAGGACGAGCGCATGCGCCTGACAGAGGAGACCGTCAAACCACGGATTGCACGCAGACGCCGATACACATGAGGTCGATCGGCTTACCCTCACCCACTGCCCAACCCGATACGCACCATCATCACAAGTCCCAAACCGATGCTCGCAAGACAGGCCACTCCTTGCACCATCCAATAGGCTCTCTGTCCCACTGTGACGGAGTAGACGACCGGCAGACTGAGCATGGCTCCGACACCGACCATGCCGAGAATCGATCCGACCCCAAATATCACAATATACCCGATCCCCTGACCAATCCCCGTCACCGTGGAAAGCACGATCAACATGAGCGCCGCGGATCCCGCCAACCCATGCGCCATGCCGATCAAAAGCGGACGCAGCGACCCTTGATACCAATGTCCGTGGGCGTGATCCGGCTGAAGATGATGACTGTGCAAATGAACATGGGGCTGCCCCTCATGGTCGTGCGCGTGGAGATGCCATTGCTCCCGATACATCCGACGAGCCAGGGAAAGCCCGAGACCCACTAACATGACTCCCACAGCAAATTCGAAGAGAGAGGCCAGGGTTTCTGGAATCGTCAGGTCGAGCGCCAATATCGCGATCCCGACACAGAGCAGCATGAGGGTGTGCCCAAGTCCCCAAAAAAATCCAACAGTGGTGGAGGCCTGCACCGTGGGACGTTCGGCCAAGACTGTCGACAGCGCGGCGAGATGGTCCGCGTCCAAGGCGTGACGCAACCCCAGCACGAATCCAAGTCCCAAAATTGTCAGGGTATGAGGATCGAACAGGTTCATGCTACCGGATTGTAGAGGGGACAGCCTTGCTCGTGCAACGGGGACGACAGTTCCATGTCTGCGTCTATGTCCACGGCATCCAGGTCTGGAAAGCACCTAAGACTATTGATCGAGAATAGGCAATGGTACGGTCGGGACTATTAGAGGCTGCTACCGTTTTCACGCATAAACTGCGGCCCACGGAGGCCCTTCTCATGACACAGCCCGGGGTTTTCTGACGACAACATCGAAGACCAAAAGGATGTCTACGGCGATCTCCTTGAACAAGCCCACGAAGCCCTGGTTGGCAATCAGCAATGGCAAGTCGCGGAGCTAGCTGATGGAATGATGACGCAGCATGGCCTGAAGTTGGATCGAGACTCCGTGTAGTTCAAACAGCTGTGCCGGGGTCTTCTGATTGGCAAAGTCAACATGCTCAAAGAAGAACTACGGAGGATGGATGGAGAGTATCAACCGGATGCAACCCCAGCGCCGAGTGTCGCCCCTGCCGTCCTCGTTCACGATGGCCCTTCAGTCAAGGACGCGTTCGAGAAGTACATGGAAGCCTCCCGCTATCGGCGCAAGCATACCCAGGGACAGATTCGCGCGACAGCCCAGGCATTTCTTGACCATGCCCACTTGTTGTGGCCTGTGTCAGTCGGTTCTATCACGAAGTCGCAGTGCGTTAGCTTCAAAGATGCCGAAGTCGCCAGTGGGATGAAGTCGGCCACGGTCAACCGAAAGCTGTCCTACCTCGGTCACTTCTTCAAATGGTGCGAAGGCCGGGCCTACTTGAAGGCCAACCCGACAAGCCGCCTACGCGTGACAGGTCGGGCACAGGCAGAAGACAGGATGATCCGCATTGGCTTCACCGTGACGCGGATGCACGTAATCCGGAGAGGCACTAGAGGCTAAGCGGAGGCCGCAACCGGAGCTGTATTGGGTGTCCCTGGTGGCGATGTACACCGGCATGCGCGTTGGGCGAGGTCTGGACGTTGTACTGCGATCGACTTCAGGCTGACAGAGGAATTGGCTTCATTGACCTTCGAGAGGATCGACCGCGCGGCGTGCGACTGAGGAACAAGAATGCTACGCGAAAGGTCGTGCTTCACAGCGGCCTGCTCAAGGCTGGTTCCTGGACTATGTCGAGGCTATCCGCAAGAAGGCTGGAGCGACGACGCAACTCTTTCCAGCCATAGGCTCAACTTCCCCTGTCTCCAGGTTCTTCCGGCGAGTCTGTGCGGGAATTAACATTCAGCAGCGGGATTTGTCTCTGCACTCCTGCCGCCACTTCCAGGCGTCGGAGATGGTGAAGCAGAATGTCCAGACTGAGGTTCGGCATTATCACCTTGGGCATGGGGTTAGCGGCGAGCGTGCAGAACACGGTTTACGTGCATCTGGACTTTCCACTTGAGACGTTGAGGGAGGCGGTGGAGACGATCAAGTTCTAGTGGGAGTACACTTGTGTCGTCGCATTGACTGGGCATACAGGCGGGAACTCTGACATTCACCTTCACGGACTACACGCCAGGAAGACCTTCAACTTGGCGGTGCTGAAGAAGCCGATGGATGAGGAACGTGCCAAATAGTACGCCTGAACCGAAGTGAAGGGAGTGGCCGATTACTTCTTAAGGAGCCCCGCGTCGTTGGCTTTAGAGATTAGGAAGTTAACGGCGGCGGAGCAAGCGACCAGCATGAATTTCGCTTCGTCGAAACCTGCCTTCGAGTCCTCCATCATGGCATGTCGGATACCGTCAGCGTTGCTAGTATATCCATAAAGTTTTAGTAACCCATCGCGCAGCGCCCCGTGAATTGGGGTATGCGTTGCAAGTTCTTTTAGAGCTGCGTCCAAGCCACCTCCACTAACTCCGCTAATCGCCTTAGTCGCAGATTCGACCGCACTAATCGATTCTTTAATTGAATTCCTGTAATCGGGGGATGGCCGTTGTCCTAATAGTTTTATGGCTGTGGCGATGTGGGTTCGAACCCCAGTTAGTCGTCCATATCGTGTACCAGTCGCGGCCTGTTCGATGGCCTCAATCTCAGAGGGGGCTGTTATGGCAGTCAGAGTTCCTTGGATAAAACAATACCCAGAAAGTTCTTGCGTTAATAGTTCATTGGTCAGTCTCTCAAAGTCTTGTCTGCTCAGAGGATGCGGCAAGCGACGGCTGTTATCCGCCACGAACTCAATTAAATCGTAGACAGAATGCCATGGAAGGCTTTCGTACCTCTCCCAGAACCATTCCATCATAGCGTGGTAGGCGTAGGTTGGTAACTGATGCACAGGGAATTTGAAAAACCCTATTCCAATCATAGCAATTGCGTCAATTGGATTTGGATCGAAACCTTTAACTACAAAGTTCCATATAGAGTTTCTCAATGGACTATTCATTCCATCAAGCTGAATCCCTTGAGCTGGAACAGCGCCGACTCTTTCAGAAAACCTCGGTCCCATGTATGCCTCGTCATGTGGCCAACGCGATCTTGAAGTCCTGAGGTCTAACACGTACTCTTCAGATGATTCAAGCTCGGGCATCACGAGTGGTTCATTTGACGGCTTAGAATGGGAAAACTAATGGTAGGACAAATTCACATCCTTAATCCGTTACCCATTATCGCAATCTCTGCAGGACTAGCTGACACTTCGATTAGGATGTATTGAAGGAAGGACGGCCGAGTGTCTCTGCAATTCCGCCTAGCTCGCCTACTCTAGAGACCGCGCAATGGTCTTCTACTTGACCTCAAGATTCCTCCTAGACATTTCGACATCGAACTTCTCCGACATACAGGATGATCTATAAGGAGACGTTGAAGGCGAGAGGCTTGGCGTTCGGCTTCAGTGGGAACCTTGGGCTCTACCTTGGCTGCGGCCAGCTTCATCTTCTTCCGGTCTCGATAGGCTTGCATACGTTCTCTGGCTGTCTTCGGCACTGGTAATGAACCTTTCATTTGTGTGTGTTTCCTTGGTTGCGGAACGGTTTCGTAACGACTTCAGGTGGCTCTGTAACGGATCGTAACGATTAATTGCTTCAAGGTTGCATCAGGTAGACAGCGATGCTTCACCATTGCTTCAGAAACCGCGCCTCAGGCTGGTGCCGATCATCCGGAGAGCGGTTCCGCACATGGCGCACAGCGCGAAACTGCTCGCCCGGCCTTGCTATAAAATTTATTGGATCATTCCTGCCTATTATTGCATGACCCTTTGGCAACGGACTTGCACGCTCTGCTCGGTGTACAGTACCGCCCTTTTCTCTCAATGCCGGCGCGTGGAAGATGGCCTCACTAGCTTATTGCCAGTCATGTTTCAGGCGCCTGCTTAACGCTGCCTCCCTTGAAGATGAGATGCGCTTAGAAGATCTTATGCGGTCCTGGAGCCCTTTGGGACCGATCAGTCTGAAAAGCGGATTCTGTGCACTTTGTGCCAGGGAGGGCGATGTCATCCATTACGAGACCATCCCATAATGACGGCCTGACGGGTGATCTCGAAAGTTTCTCTCGACTCGACTTCTCGGTGTGCTCAACGCCTCTCGACCTTGGTGGTCGAGTTCTACCTGAAGTTTCTGTCAGCCATCTCAGCCAAGATGGAATTTACCCGGTCCCAGGAAGGCCCCGCACCCATCCTGCGATGCTTCTAGGGAATGACTCTGGCAGCATTGTTTCTTACCGACGAAGGGAATTTTCGATGAAACCTGTGTACCGAGAAGAGATCCACGCATTCATCCTCGCGTCTGAGACCCTCCTGTCTCGCGTGATCCTCGTCCCTCCGATGACGACTGAAGAGAAGGCTCTTGTGCAAACCTATGTCAAAGAGTTGCAGGCGCGGTGCGAGGAAGACGAGACCCTTCCGAAGGATACCTCTCCGACAGGCAGTAGGTCAGAGCCATAAGGCAGATCTACCCAGTCGGCCAGGTAGATCCCATGCCCTATCCGTTTTGTTCCTCAAAGGGTCTCGAAGGATCTTAATTCCCAACCATTACGTCAGTCGCTTTGACGGCAATCGTGACTGAGTCCCCTTGCTTCAATCCCATGCTCTGGACTGAACCTTTCGTAATCGCGGAGACGAACTGCTGCTCACCGACTTGGACCGTGACTTCAGCCATTTCTTGGCTTCGGTGATCTTTGAGACTGTGCTTGAATTGATTCCGCGTACTGAGCTTCATACTGTCCTCCTAGTTAGATGATTAACTGCCAGCATTCAGCTATGTGTACAGGAGGGCTGCAGGGATTTAATATCCCTTCCTGGTCTGAAGGATCCTGCGCGGTTGCGCGAGTCGAAGGCGGGATTGGTATAGAGTGTGGTGTAGGAGGACGAGTCTAAGGCGAGAGCCTACAGTCGCAGCTGTACGTGTAGTGACAGGCATAGGTGATGGCTCAGGATTAATGAGAAACGGATAGCCGTCAAAGTGCAGGCATGGCGCTGGATCGTTGCGCCTGAGGCCAGCTATGCCGGTCCCTTGCGGTGTTCTTCGGGAGGTCTCTGTGTGGACGTGCGGTCACGGTTGACGGCGGCGTAGTCATACTCCCCGGCTCTCCCCGGCCATGCGGCGGCGATCAATCGGCCTCGTCATTGTGGCGCGAGGCATGAGGCCACCCAGTACACACCAGACGAGGCACCCCACCGCGGGGAAATCCGCTCCCGGCCACATCGCGTACCTTTGACAGATTTTTTGGTCAAATCCCGGTTCGACTTTTAGAGCCGAACGAAGGCGCGACCCGAGCTGCTATAGATTCCGGCTGTACTTGGGTTCGAGGTTGGAACTGCTACACAGCTACTACCATTGCTACCGGATTTCAGGAAGATTCTGCTACCGCCCGACCGGATTTCGCGCAATGGTTGCGGAAGGGTACTGCATCGAACATTTACTGATCCTGGCATTGGTGGGTGGACTGATCCGGCAATTGGAGCAGCACGAACTGACGGTCATCCTCCTCGCGCATGCATTTCCAGGTGGGGATCTTCACGGAGGCGGTTGATCTCAATGAGTCGTTGTTCCCGCAATCCCAGCACTTCCAAGGCTTTTCGTTCTTCGGCCCCGCGGTCTGCCCGCCCTTGCCAGGCCTCGGTGATCAGGGCCTTCAGTTCATCGCGGGAACGGCCCGCCCGTAGCGGGGCTCGCAGGTCGAGACCGTCCTTGGCGTACAAACAGAGATACCACATTCCATCGGCCGTAAGCCGGCTGCGATCACAGGAACGACAGAACGGCGTCGTAGTCGAAGGAATGATGCCGAAGCTCGTGCCATCCGGGAGGACGAAGCGTTCAGCCGGTGCGACCGAGTTCTCGACGATTGGTTTGACCTCGCCATACTGCCGGCCTATGTGATCCAGCATCTCAGCTCGCGACAGTACCTTCCCCATGGACCAATTCGTGGCGCCGCCTACATCCATATACTCAATGAACCGTACCTCGCCGCCGACAGTCTTCGCGTATTCGATGAGATCGATGAGTTCGTCGTCGTTGTAGCCTTTCATCACAACGGTGTCGAATTTCAGGGAGGGAAACCCGGCCTGCACCACGGCCTTGATGCCATCGAACACCTGGTGGTGAAGGTCACGCTTTGTTAACGCGCGAAAACGGTCCGGGCGCAGCGTATCCAGACTGATCGTCACGCGATTCAACCCCGCAAACGACAGATCGGCGGCTTGGTCCGCCATGAGCACGCCGTTGCTGGTCAAGGCGATTTCGGTAATTTGCCGATTCTCGGACAGCTGTCGCACGAAACGCGGCAGATCCCGGCGTAGCAGTGGTTCCCCGCCCGTCAGCCTCACCTTGTCGACGCCCAACTCGGTGAAGACCGCCGTCAGTTCTGCCATCTCCTCGAAAGTCAGGATGGTGTCGCGCGGCAGCCAGGCGTAGTCGTCTTCGGGCATGCAGTACTTGCACCGGAGGTTGCAGCGGTCTGTAACGGAGAGACGCAAACTACGGAGCGGGCGCCCCAACCGGTCGTGGATCGTAGGAGCGGGTGTATCGAGCGTGGTGTGATCCATAGTGACTCGAAGGCAACTGCCTCCTACTCCCTACTACTCACCCCTGAGGGGGCTATGGGTGCTCCTCGACCCACACCTCCCCTTCGGGGGTATGTTCGAGTTTCCAAATCGGAGTAATTTGCTTCAGTTCGTCGATGGCCCACTTGCAGGCCTGAAAAGCCTCAGCCCGATGCTCGGCGCCCGCGATGATCAAGACGATGTTGTCTCCGATACCGATCTCACCATACCGATGCAACACGAGCATTTCGATTACGTCAAAATCTTTCAACGCGCGCGCGCGAATCTCGCGCAACTTCTTCTGCGCCATGCCTTCGTAATGTTCGAAGGTGATGCTATCTACATCCTTGCCCTTCGAGCGGTCGCGGGCCGTGCCAAGAAACATGGCAATACCACCGATCCTCTTGGAGCGCTGGCGCACCCGGCGAAGCTCCTCGTCGATCGAGAAATCTTCCCGTTGCACGCGGACCAACATCGCGTCATCGTCCACGAGAGGAAGATCAGCCGTGATAACCTGTTCACTACTCATAGATCGCTCCTATCGGCCTCCGCCCGCGAAGGGAGGCAGCAGCGCAATTTCGTCCCCGTCCTTGACTTCAAGATCTTCATGCGCAATGTCCTGGTTGACCGACACAAGCACCTTTTTCTTCTGCAGTAATTCGCCGATCTTTGGATAGGTGGATTCGATCACGGCGATCAGGTCCTTGACCCGATTTCCACCATGAAGGGCCAATGACAGCGTTCCCTGATTCCCCGCCAGCATCTTCGTCATGCCGAAGAGTCGAACCGTGACCATATCAGGACTCCACCTTCTCTGGCCGTAAAAAACATCCCATGATCGGCTTAAGCCGGACGCATATAGGTGCCGGATTTCCCGCCTGATTTCGACAGGAGGCAGATGTCGCCGAAGCTCATACCTCGGTCTACCGCCTTGCACATATCATAGATGGTTAATGCGGCCACGGAAGCGGCCGTCATGGCTTCCATTTCCACTCCGGTCGGTCCGGTGGTCTTGGCCGTCGCCGTAATCGTGATCGAGCAACGCCCATCACGATCCGGTTGAGATGCTTCTTTGAATGAAATATCCACGCTAGTCAGTAGAATGGGATGACACATCGGGATGAGGTCCGGCGTCTTCTTGGCCCCCATCACCCCGGCGACTTGAGCGACAGCCAGGACATCTCCCTTGGCGATTTTTCCATGTTGAATCTTGTCCAGGGTCTCCGGTTGAAGAAATACCGTCGCTTGCGCAGTCGCAAGACGCTCGGTCGAGGCCTTCGCCCCGACATCGACCATCCGTGCCCGCCCTGACTCATTAAAATGCGTAAATTCAGCCATTCTCTACGTCAAATCAGGTGGTTGCCGAGGCCGGATCGCCGAATTATAGGAGCCGGGGAAAATGGGAGTCAAGCCATGCGGGACCGTCAAGTCCGGGTTTCACTCAGCGGCTCCTCGGAAGACCCAGCCACATTAAGATAACAGATAGTGGGCATCGTGGGTTGTCTCATCCACCGCAACGGCGTATTCTCCCGATGCGGATCCGAGTCGAGCGTGAGGAGTCATAGCTACGAGCTGACGTCGCACTGAAGCACAAGAGGAGTAAACTTGAAACAAGGGTACCGTTTGATCGTGGTCGACAAAGATGGTGTGCTGGTTTCCGAATTCCAACTGAGAGAGAGCGACTTGGCTGACCCGGCCGCGTTCGTGGCAGCGCTTCAGTTGTCCATCGAGGAGGTCGAAGACGAAGAATCTTAGATGTTTCATCGCGCAGAATATTGCGTAAATCATGGTGAACTATCAGCATTGACTCTCGCCCTCCGTTGACAGATTTCTCCCTACAGATTACGGTATCCCCAACTAGTAAGCTCGAGATGTTGTCACCCGCGCGGCCCCCCCTCTCAAGGAGATAGCCATGTCAAGAACTGCTTCACCCTCGACCAACAAAGGCAAGGCCATGTCGTTGCATATTGGGCTGAATGCAGTGAGCCCAGCCGCATACGGCGGCTGGGATGGCCCGCTCGCGGCCTGTGAGTTTGATGCAAACGATATGGCGGCGGTCGCGAAATCTCGCGGCATGAAATCTACCCTGCTGCTGACGAAGAAAGGCACAGGCGCCCGTGTACTGGCTGCGATGCGACAGGCGGCCAAGCGGTTGGTAAGCCTATTCGGGTCACGGCGGCCAGGTGCCCGATGTGACGGGGGAGGAAGCAGATAAACAGGACGAAACATGGTGCCTCTACGACGGCCAGCTCATCGACGACGAGTTGTACTTCGAATTGAGCCACTTTGCATCCGGTGTGCGAATCCTGGTTCTTTCTGATAGTTGCCATAGCGGCACCGTGACTCGTGCCATGCCTCCCCAAGCGCGACGGCAGCCTGTCGACCGGACGCTCAAAAATGATGCCTCTCGCCGTCGGCATCCGCACCTATCGCGAGCATCAGACCTTCTATGACAAGGCGCAACGAGACGTGGCAGAGGCCGCGGGAAAAGTCTCCACTCCGGACCCGGACAGCATGCTCGCTCACATTGCGTTGAGCCCGCGGCTGACTGCGATCGCAAAACAGTTTAAGCCGTCGGTGATCCTGATCTCGGGCTGTCAGGACAATCAGACCTCCATGGACGGCGACCACAACGGCGCCTTCACGGAACAGTTGCTAAAGGTGTGGAATCACGGTGGCTACCGCGGGAACTACGCAAAGTTCCATGCCGCCATCAAGTCGGGGCTACCGGCCAGCCAAACACCCAATCTTTTCACGCTGGGAACCGCGGCTCGCTTTGCCCGACAACGGCCCTTCAAGGTGTAGAGGCCGGCGCATGGTCGGATAAGCCCGGCGGCCACAACCGAAACGTTTGCATCGCACGGATAGTTGCAGTAGGCTCTCCCTGCTGTGGAACACTTCTTCGCCTGTCCTTCCTGCAGTGCAGAGATCTCGATGGTCTTAGACCTCTCGGTGCACCAGCACACCTACGTCGAGGACTGTGAAGTCTGCTGCAATCCACTTGAAATCAGCTATACCGTTGAGGATGAAGTCATTCAAAGCTTCGAGGCAAAGAGCCTGGAATAACCGCGAGGGGGCATTCATGACTGCTACTGGACGTATGGGTGCCTTGACGACGCTGTGCTTTCTGATGATGGTCGTCACCGTGGGCGCTGCGGATTTGACCGGCGGATGGAAAGGCACCCTCGCCAGCTCCGACGGCAGTCAGGCTGAGGTCCAGGTCGATTTTAGTCCCCAGGGCTTTCCGCTCTATTCCTATACGAACAATAAGGGTGTCGCGCGGCAAGTAGAATTGTCGCACATCGGGCAAATGGTGGAATACGTACCCCCGGGCGGTGGTGTGCAACGAATGGTGGTGAAGACGTTTGAAAAAGGACCGAACCAACTGTCAGTGGGAATTGCCGGCTCCTTTGAACGTGCGAGCCAGGGCTATATGGATCAGCGGCAGGAAGTCGCCCTCTTCGAATACACTCTTGCGCCGGAGGGGTTGAACATGCGGGTAACCACCCGATCGAACTCTCACTTCGGCGATAAGGATATGATCGTAGGCGGCGATCCAAATTCAACCGTCGCTGAGGGCCTCTTGCAAAAGATACGTTAAGGCTCTCTCGTAGCCTGGCCGGGAGCCGGTAGTTCCTATCCCTCGTCCTACACTATCGAAGCCCCACTCCGTACGCTCACCGCCATCAATCTGCGTTCCGAGGAAAACATACACCCTGCCGTGGCTCGGGACGCCAAGTGATGACGGGATGTCAGTCGGTTGCCGAGTTAGCGGCCCTTCTTCGCGTTTTTTTCGGCACGTTTTTCCATGAGCGTCTTCGCGGGTTTCTTCTTGGCCGTCTTCTTCTGTTGCATCCCCTTCGCCATAAGCTGCCTCCTGTGATAATTGAGTGAGTGATCCTTTGATCATACAAGTCATTGCTACACGTTCATACACGTAATCATGCGCAAATGGAATAGGGTACGAGAATCCACACAAACCGGCGCACCCAGTCTGGCTGAAAACATCGGACGAGCGCTGCAAAAAACCTTTGTTTTCTGTCCCAATGAACCGGCCTGACTTACAATGCCTCCTGACGTTCGCAAAGCTCAGAACAGGAGGTGTCCGCAATGTTCCGGCCGGCGCGATTATTCAATTCGAAAAACCGTCGCACGCCTCTTCAAATGACGCCCTTGGGATCCCTCGGTCAGTCAGCGGAAGAACGCCTGCGCCTGCTTCGATACCATTGGGCGGAGTTCCTCGCGTTACCAACATGCCTGGCCGTCGTCGCCCTCTACGAATGGTGGCGATGGTTGTTCTCCATCCCGCCGAATCCACTCCTTCTCACCGTCCTGGCCGCTGTGGGACTGACTCGGGCATGGCGGAAGCGGAGGGTCTACAAGGCGGAATTGAGCTACCTTCGGCTCAACCAAGAAACTGGCTGCACCGCCACGCAGGTCATCGCGTTGTTAACGGCCAGGGCGCGCCAGCTCGCTCACACACTCGCTGATCACGTTTCAACACAGACGATACCTCTGTTGGTGCTACGGGTATGGCAACCATTCACACGCCTATGTGATGTATGGCTCTGCGTGCCGCTGCCTAGGCACCTCTTCTCCGCCCTGCTGTCAGGATTGAAGCGGCATGCGCCTCGACCGAACCGTTGAGTCAAGCCCGAGTCAGAACGGCGGTCATATGCTTCAATCGCGCAAAAGTCCACCCAGTCTCCTGAGTTGCCACGGCCTCACACTCTCATGTCTCTCTGCTTGCACACTTTCTCCCTCAATCGCTGCCTCGCCACGTCACTCACCCTAAGGTGGCCTGATTGATCTCCCCCTATGCGCGTCCAACGAGGGTCTTCTGAGACCGCGCGTTGTGCGAGGTGCTCGACGCGAAGAATACTGAGCGTCACGTCTGCGCACGCCGGGGAGGCAGTCAGCCGGATCCATAGATCAATCTCCTCTTTCCCCTTGCTTGACAGCCCGAAAGGCCATCCACGACAATGCCCGCCATGGCAGAACGCATCATCATTGAACGCCTGGAATTTTACGGCCATTGCGGAGTGACGGACGAAGAACGCCGGAAGGCGCAACTTATCGCCGTCGACCTGGAGTTAGAGGCGTCCGTGGAACCCGCCGCCTTGTCGGACCGACTCGATGAGACGATCGACTACGCCCAGGTGGCGAAACGCCTCGTGTCTCTGGGAACCTCGCTGGAATGCAGGCTGTTGGAGGCGTTGGCCGAACAGCTCATCGGGATGATGTTTGCAGAGTTCCCGGTAGATCGAGTCCGCATCTGGATACGCAAGCTTCACGCCCCCCTCGTCATGGTCGCCGGCTCGGTCGGCGTCCGATTCGAACGAACGCGCGCCATGCACCATGCGGGACCAGGCCCCGCACCGTTTCTGACACAACAACTTGGACGACTGCCCAAAGGCCAGATTCTCGATCTGGCGGCCGGCCGTGGCCGCCATACGCTTCAGCTTCTGGCTCACGGCAGGCAGGTCGAAGCCATCGACCGAGACCCAGAGGCCCTGGCCGAGCTGGAGGCTGCCGCCCACGCTCGGCATCTCACCGGGCTGACCACGCGAGTCATGGACTTAGAGCCGACCACGGACCGGCCTCCTAGCTTGGGGCTAGACCGTTACGATGCCATTATTGTCTTCTTCTATTTGCATCGTCCGTTGTTTCCTGCGCTGATGGACGCACTGAAACCGAATGGTGTGCTTCTCTACGAAACGTTTACCATCGATAATTACTTCCGCCGGCAGCATCCGCGCCGCTGGGAATTTTGCCTCGCCCACAATGAATTGCTCCGCCTGACTTCTCCCTTGCGGGTACTTCACTACGACGAAGGGGAACATGACCGAGGCCATAGCAATGGACCGTCCTATACCGCGCGGTTAGTCGCGCAGAAAGCGGGGCCTGAGACATCACCATGAGTCGTATTGATCTGCACCTCCACACCACCCATTCGGACGGCAGTTTTTCCACTCGTGACGTGATGACTTTTGCGAAGCAAGCCGGCGTCACTGCCCTGGCGATCACCGATCATGACATTGTTGACGGGGTTCCGGAAGCGATCGCAATCGGCGCGGAGCTGGGTATTGAAGCCATCCCCGGCGTCGAAATCAGCTCGCGACAGGGTGAGAGTGAGCTTCATATCCTGGGCTACTTTTTAAACTGGACCGACCCGCTGCTGGCAAAGCGCCTGGTAAGCTTGCGGGACAGCCGCCATACCCGGAATCCAAAAATCGTCCAGCGCCTGAATGAGTTGGGCATTCCTATCACCTACGACGAAGTGCGTGCATTGGCCGGCACGGAATCCGTCGGCCGTCCCCACATCGCGCGCCTGTTGATGGAGAAAAAGTTCGTCACCTCGGCGAAGGAAGCTTTCGATCGGTATTTGGCCAATGGTCGGCCCGCCTTTGTCGATCGCGACCTCCCCGACCCGATTGAGGCGGTGCGGTGGATTCGTGAAGCGGGAGGCGTGCCGGTCCTCGCCCATCCGACCTGGGTCAGGACATCCGCCGAAGGTCTGCGCACGCTGCTTTGCCGGCTGAAGGAAGCCGGAATGGGCGGGATTGAAGTCCACTACAGCACGCACAGTCCCAGCCAAACCACTGAATACCTCGACCTTGCCAAACAATGCGACCTCCTCGTGACCGGCGGAAGTGATTTTCATGGCATCACCAAGCCTGACATTGAAGTGGGCGTCGGGCGAGGCCATTTGAAGGTCTCCGACAAACTGCTCGATCCTCTCAGAAAAGCCGCCACCCGGGCTTAACCGCGCCCGCGCATTTCCCAGGCCTTACCATACTTCGAGACAGTGATGCGACCTGCGCGGCAATGCGTCATTCCTTCCTTTCGTTGACACTCTCGGACCATCCGTTACACTGAGACACAACCGCTCGAATCACTGACATGACAACATCCTGGGGCTGGATCGGCCCGTACCTGATCGTCATCATCCTCGCCATCGTGGTAGGGCCGTATTTGGCCACTCTCCCACTGTTCGCGCAGACGTTTGTCAGGCCATTGAGCATGAATGCCGCGCAGGCCGTCCTGCTCATCGCGGACAGCTTGTGCCTCATCATGATCTGGCTCGCCGCCGCACGCGCGAGGCGAGACCTCGCCGACAACGGCAAAGGGCAAACATTCGTCCGTTCCATTCTTTTTCCGGCCGCATTTCTGGTGATCGTGCTCGTTGCCTCTCGCGCCTATGACGCCCATGGAATCCCAGTGCTCGGTCCTCCCAAGCAACCGCTGTACACGTGGCTTATCACCGGCGGCCTCATCGGCTCGGCCACCTGGTTGACATTTGCCTGGGTTCGGCATGTCGACGCATTGACTCGCGCGCTCGTCAGACGTCCTCGTCGTCGGCCCGCCGGACAAAGAAGATACGAAAGCAACCGTAACAGAAGCCCTCAGCGACTCAGACCGAGCGACTACTCTGGCCGCTCGTCCAGCGAGTCCCCAGGTTGTTCGCCCCGGTACGCCGTCCGCTCTGGGGCGATATCACGTGGTCAAGGAACTGGGCCGTGGGGCGATGGGTGTCGTGTATCTAGGCAAGGACCCGACGATCCAACGCTTCGTCGCGATCAAAACCATGCGGCTGGATGAGATTGACTGCGAAGAAGATCTGAAGAAATTCCGCGATCGATTTTTTCGCGAAGCGGAGTCGACCGGACGGCTCTCCCACCCCAACATTGTCACCGTCTACGATGCCGGGGAGCAGGACGGCCTGGCCTACATCGCTATGGAATACCTCGAAGGCACGCTCCTCAACTGTTATTGCCAGAAGTCGACGATCCTCCCCGCCAAACAAACCCTGCAGATCGTAGCCACTGTCGCGGAGGCGCTTGATTACGCGCATAGCCAAGGGGTGGTCCATCGAGACGTGAAGCCCGCCAACATCATGATTCTCAAGCAGCGGGTGGTAAAGGTGATGGATTTTGGTATCGCTAAGATGGCCAGTGCATCGAAGACCCAGACACGAATGATTCTCGGCACCCCCCGGTACATGTCGCCTGAGCAGGCAACCGGCAAGGATGTGGACGGCAGGTCCGATGTATTCTCACTGGGTGTGGTGCTGTTCGAACTTCTGAGCGGCGAACGCCCGTTTAATGCCGAGAATATGGCGGCGCTGGTGACACGTATTGCGAAGTCTCCGCATCCTCCATTGCTCAAATATCGCCGTGATCTGCCGACGCGAGTCCAATCTATTCTGGATCGAGCGCTGCAGAAAGAGATTGCTAACCGATACCGGCATGCCAGTGACATGGCTCAAGACCTTCGCGATGTCTTTCAAGTGATGCCAAGATAATTTCGCCATGCACCCATTGCTGCTCACACATGGGGCTTCATCAGATGTCGGCCTCGCCCGCCATCACAACGAAGACCGGTTTCACGCCGATCCCTCCATTGGCCTGTTCATCGTCTGCGACGGCATGGGAGGGCATCGGGCGGGTGAAGTGGCCAGTAGCCGCGCGATTGAGATCATTCCTCGTCATCTCGCGGACGCCGCCGAAAATCCCTCGCTCCCGTTGGTCGGTCTGCCGCGTCCGGAATTTTCGAATCCGACCAATCGCCTAGCTAGCGCCATCCGACTGGCCAATCACACCGTGCATCAAGAGGCCGCGCGTCACGCTGAATACAACGGAATGGGCACCACAGTGGTGGCTACCTGGCTCGTCGGGCCTGTGCTCTCGATCGCTCATGTCGGAGACAGCCGCCTTTACCTACGTCGCGGCAACCTGCTCCACCGCTTGACTACCGATCATTCGTTGGCACAGGCTCACGTGCAGTCCGGACTCTTGGCTGCCGATGATGCCGAACACGTGTCCCACAGACATGTCTTGACCCGTGCCGTTGGCGTTCACGCCACCGTCGAGGTCGAAATGGCAGAACTTCCTGTCCTGGACGACGATCTCTTATTGCTTTGTTCCGATGGCCTGACGGCGGGAGTCTCGACGGACACCATCCTCCGTGCCCTATCTGAATCACCCACCCCACAGAGCGTCTCTGACCGCCTCATCGCCCTCTCCAATGCTGCCGGTGGAACCGACAATACGACCGTCATCGTCGCGAAACTGAACCAGAACAGGCCGGGACTGTGGCATCGGCTTCGCGCCCATCTCTTCTCTACGCTTCCAACCGACTCCTACTAAGGAATGACTATGTCTCAGAACCACTCCCTCTCAACCACGCTCCTCGTGAAAGCACCGCAAGGCGGAATTAAGGAGATCGAGGTCTCCCATACGCCATTTACGATCGGGCGAAAGAGCGATAACGACCTGTGTTTGGAAGACGTCGCGGTCTCGGGCCACCATGCGCGCATTTCCCAGGTCCAGAAGGTCCTGTTTTTGGAAGACCTCCATAGCACCAACGGGACGTTCGTCAATGAGCAGAAAATCGACTGGCGGCAACTTCAAGATACCGACAGTATTCGCGTCGGCGCGCACCGTCTGATTTTTCGAGCACACCAACAAACGCCGGCACTCGCTCAGCAGGCAAGCGAGAGCCTAGTGACCGACAACACGATCGTGGTGTCAGACTCACGGGACGGGGAACGCCAGGCACCCGAGCAAAAGGTCGGTTTGATTGAGATCCTATCTGGTAAGACGAGTCAGCCTCAGTATCGCCTCACGAAGCATGTCTCGCTGATCGGGGCGCAGGACGATGCGGTGATCACCCTCACCGGCTGGTTTGCCCCGAAAACCGCAGCGGTGATCAGTCGACGAGGGGAGTCCTATGTGGTGAACTCGACCGAGAGCGGCAAACGAATCCTTGTCAACGGCCGGCCGGTTCAAGGAGAACAGGCTCTCCGGCATGCAGACGTGGTGGAAGTGGCAGGCATCACGATGCGATTCCTCGTGCAGGATCTGAGAAAAACCCCCCGCGTCTCCCTCGCAAAGGGAGGCTGACAGTTACTAGTCCGGCCTGGTCAGGAATGCCATGTAGGACGTTCGAGACCGACGTCCGCCGAGTTTTCTGACGATACGGCCTGGTTGAGCGCACCTACAGTCCGTCACAAGGCTCGAAGGAGAACAACCTGTCGAGCGAAACCATCGGACGACACGGCAGGAATTCACCTAAAGCCCTGGCTAGTTCAGCAGCCGCCCGCGTTTCGGCAGGAATTTAAAACATTGATCCGACACTTCCTGCGCGTGGGCTTCCAAACACTGGACGATGGTCCCTCCGCTTAGCGCCTCGTCGCGACAATACTGTCGGCGATCTGCCTCGCAGGCCACCCGCATCTGTTGCAGATTTTCTTTCAGTCTCACAAGCCGCTCTCGAAAGATGGGACGACAGGGGGCGGATACTTGCGCCGCCTTGCGCTCCATACATATCCCCCGATTACCCTCGTCTTCAGAACACAGGCTGTCCAGTTCCATCGCGCATTTCACATCCATTCCGAATGGAAGTCGCACGCCCTCAGAGGCAAGTTTCCCTAGCGGCGCAGACTCGGCAGCTGGCGCATCCTTCACCAGCACGGATGGAGGGGCGTGGACAGGCGTGGGCGGCATATCGAGGCTCGCTGATGGTGACGAGGGCGGTATGGGTGTGGGAGGAGAAAGCGCGGGTATCTGCGGCGAACTGTCACTCTGAGGCATCACATAGATCACAACACCCCATACCGAACCCAATACCACACAGCTGAGTACCGTGACAACAATGATGGCACCAAATCGCGATGGGTCAGCCAAGCAGCTCCTACTTCATGGGGAACCGATGCCGTCCGCCTAGGACGATGGTGATGCATGGCTCAAGAGCCCGTCCGGCCAACGCAAATCGTGAGCCTCTTTCTCCAGGAAGATGTCTCGATGAAAATCCTCAATCGGCTAGTTTTCCGGCGCTTCGACGATGTGATTCTCGAATCGCGTGCACCCCTCAGCAAGCAACCGATTCGTGAGCATTTCGCCAGGCCACTCGATGGGAAGATCCGCGGTGAACACCCACACATCCGGCGATGTCCAGACCGGGCCATGGTCCTCGGGCAGTTCCGGATCAAAAAGATCGGTCCAGACCGGCATATACACCCCATTCCCACATTGCGTGTGCAGGTGGGCAATGGTGCGCGCTCGCACCATAGGGTCGAGGTCGTGCCATACCGCAGCAGTTTCATCGGCCAACCGGTGAAGCCGAACGGCATTCTGCGCGTCGAACAGGGCATACGACGCATACACGGGCACCTCCAAGGTATCCGGTGCCAGGGCCAACTCCGCACATTGGGCCACCAGTCCTTCGAGGAGCGCCCGACGCTCCGGCTCCTCCAGTGAGTCTGGCAATCCCGGATCGGGCATGCCGATGAGTTGAAAGAAAAGGAACGCCGTGTTTTCCACCGGCGGATGAAGACGAGACGCGATCGCCTGGGTGCGTTGCGAGTCCGCGATGCTCGCCAAATGTTCGTTCAACGTTTGTAACGTGAGTCCTTCCAAGGTTGCGTCGGTCAGAAGGCGGGGCTCGACCCGGACGACCACCCCGGCCGGCAGTTGCAAATGACGATGGAGAAGATCGGCGGTCGCGACGGGATCAATCTTCAGCCCGAGCGGCTGACTTAAATTAGCTTGAAGCGGCAATTCCAAGGCCGCCATGAGCGCATACGCATTCTTCTCATCGTCCGGCCCATCCATAATGACGGCGCACGAGGCTTCCGCCACCAAATCAAACATCCACTCCGCCATTTCCTCGTCCAGAGCAGCCAGGACTGTCAGGAGGTCCTGCTCGCGTCCCTGCTCGATAAACGCCTGCAGCGTATCAATCGCGGCATCGGTGTCCCCATGATCATGACGGCGCGCATTAATTAAATGAATAAGATCACGCGTTAATGGATCAGGTCGCGACCAACTCAACATGGTCGGCCTCCCACGTCGATACAATTTCGTTCCGCTAGATTTCTGTTCATCCTGTTGTCCATGTTGCCAAACTTTCAAGAACGTAGCAAGCGTGTTGCGGATCTTCGTCGAGGTCGCTCCGACATCCGAGGCGACATTGAGCCATCAGCCGATCAATCATTCGCCGATGACCTTGACCAGCACGCGCTTGCGTCGCCGCCCATCAAACTCCCCGTAAAAAATTTGCTCCCACGGACCGAAATCCAATTTTCCATCCGTAATCGCGACGACCACTTCTCGCCCCATGAGCTGCCGCTTGATGTGCGCATCGCCGTTATCCTCGCCAGTGTCATTGTGGCGATAGGTCGCATGCTGCGGAGCCAGCCGTTCAAGAATGGTCTCGTAATCGTGGAGTAATCCCGCTTCATCATCGTTGATGTATACGCTAGCGGTGATGTGCATGGCATTCACCAGGACCATGCCTTCTCGCACGCCGCTTTTCCGCACTGCGGCGTCTACCTGCGCCGTAATATTGAGATAGGCGCGTCTCGTCCGTGTCTCGAACCACAATTCTTCCCGATAGGATTTCATGAGACTCCGCGCATCAAGGTGCGTGATCGATTCTGCAACGAGGATGTTCGAAGTTGCAAGCCCTTGCATGCGTCATGAGGCCCAATGGGCGCCACCATATAGTCGCCCGGACACATTCCGATTCCGAAAATTTTCTTCCGTCAATTTCATGATCGTTCGAGACGGATTGACATCGACCTTCTGGCACAGCTCGAACCAGCCGTTGCTTTAGGCAACAAAATTGACAGGCTTGAGGGTCAGTGATAAGTACCTAAGGAATCACCCAGTCCATGATATGTTTCGAAGGAGGAGGTCCACCGATGTTTTCATCTACGGGCATTTCCGCGCTCAGCAGTGAGTGGACGAAGTGGCATCTCTTGTTTGCACGTCAGCCCGAACCGGACCTTGAGTTCTCCGAAGACGACTTGGATGAACCCATGCCGCCTCCTGCGCCTCCGATGAACGCCCCCAAACGGTCTGGGAACCGACCTCTTCTCTGGATCTTCCTGCTGCTGGTAGTGGGAGGGATAGGCTATGTGGCCATGGACCCGGATGGAGCCATGCAACTCATCGAACCCTACCTTGAGGACACGCGTGGAAACCATCCCACCCGCCCCTCGTATGGCTACCGAACAGCGAACAAGCTCAAGCCCCCGCAATCGCTCCACCTGAGTTGATTGATAGCGGTTCCTCGTCGCCGGCGGCCCCAGCCCCCGCGCCGCCGGTCATTCCACCCCCTGCCACACCGGCACCAAAATCCTCCCCTGCGGTGACCAATGTCCCCGGCCCACTTTTTTCAGAGGGCCAACGGGTGACGGTCATTCCAAATCCCAGCCGGCCCAACTCGCCGGTGCCGTTGTTCCTGGATGCAGCAGGCAGAAAAACCAGCACGACGGTACAAGCCAGCGCCACGCTGACCGTGTTGGATGGGGACTACCAAAAAACCGGCTGGGTCTATGCGGTACGCACACAGGATGGCCGGAAGGGGTGGATTCCTGAACGCGGTTTGAGACTCAAACGTTAACGATCATCGGCGTCTGGTCCCACCTGCAACGGCCCGACCTCCCCCGGAACGGGCCTTCGTCTTTTTTTCATCGGCACTACCCTTGCTATAATGCCGCGCCCGCACACTCGACCGATATCTACGCCCAAGGATCAACGAGTCACGACCATGAGCGAGTTACGCGCCGTTATTTTTGATTTCGACGGGGTCATCGCAGATACCGAACCCCTCCACTTCACCGCCTTGCAACAGGTCTTGGCCGATATCGAGATCCCCCTTACAGAGACGGAATACTACACCGACTATCTGGGTTTCGATGATCGCGGATGTTTCATGGCGGCCTTGCACCAGCACCGCCGCCAAGTGACCCCGGCGGTGCTCACCGAGTTGATGCAAAGAAAGGCGTTGGCCTACCTGACTGCAGTCAAACAACATCTGGCCATCTTTCCCGGAGTACGCGAACTTGTCCTCGATGCCGCAGAGCGGTATCCACTCGCCATTGCCTCGGGCGCGCTACGGAACGAAATCGAATTGATTCTAGAGGAAGCGGGGCTTCGTAAGGCCTTTCGACACATAACCAGTGCGGAGGATGTCACTCGCGGCAAGCCGGCTCCGGAGCCTTTTCTGCATGCCTTGGCAGGTTTGAATCAACAATCCGAGAGCCTGGCGCTGACCCCAGGCGATTGCCTGGTCATTGAAGATTCCTTGCCCGGGATCCGAGGTGCGCGCGCGGCGGGCATGAAAGTCTTGGCGGTCGCCAACACCCATGCGATGCAAGACCTTGGGGAGGCCGACAGCATCATCCATTCGCTTACAGAAACCCGGCTCCCCGAGCTCGAGGCACGTCTGTGGGGAACGGCTGAAGGACGCGCATGAAGATTTGTTCATTGGTGCCAGGAGCTACAGAAGTCGTGGCGGCGTTGGGACGTCAAACAGACTTGGTCGGCATCAGCCACGAATGTGACTATCCACCTAGCCTCTCGCAGATCCCCGTCGTAGTGCGCCCGCGCATTGAGAGCCACCGCCTCTCGAGCTTCGCAAATCGATGAACAGGTGAGCAGCCTGCTCTCGGCGGGGACAGGCCTGTACGAGTTGGACGAAGCGCAGCTCCTGAAGGCGCGGCCGGACCTGATCATCGCCCAAGATCTCTGCGACGTATGCGCGATCACCTCGTCGCAACTGGATCACGTCGTTCGCAGCCTCTCCCCGGCGCCCCGCATGGTCACCCTCAGCCCACGGCGACTGGAGGACATTCTTCGCGACATCGAAACCCTTGGCGCCGCCATAGGGCTGCAGGAAGCCGGAAAACAATTTTCCGCCGAGCTTCGCGCGAGGATGAACGCCATTCGCGCCAAGGTAACCTCCGAGCACATACGCCCTAAAGTCGCCTGCCTCGAATGGCTCGCGCCACTCTATGCGGCAGGCCATTGGGTCCCTGACATGGTGGCAGCCGCAGGAGGACTTGATGTCTTGGCCAGCGCCGGCACGGCTTCTCGAAAAGTGAATTGGGATATGCTGTTCGCCGCATCCCCGGACGTCATCGTCCTTATGCCCTGCGGGTTTACAGTGGAGAGAACGAGGATCGAACTCGCCGCTCTCACGGAACAATCACAGTGGAAACATCTGCCCGCCGTTCAAACAGGAGCGGTGTTTCTCGTCGATGCACTGGCGTACTTCAGCCGCCCCGGTCCACGCCTGATTGACGGGCTGGAACAATTGGCAGCTATTCTCCATCCGGCCCAATTTGATCACTCTCTTCCACCCGCAGTGGAACGACTCGCACAGCACTCGGCGCTGCCACAATGACATCCACCGACGCTCAAGCCTATTGCACCACGCTCACCAAAAGAAGCGGGAGCAACTTTTACTACTCCTTTCTTTTTCTTCCGAAAGCGCGCCGCGACGCGATGTATACGGTCTATGCCTTCTGTAAGGAAGTGGACAATGCCGTCGACGAGCCGCCTCCCGGAAGTCATCCTCAGGACGAATTGGCACGTTGGCGGCGGGAGTTGACCGCCGCCTATGAAGGCACGCCGACTCTGCCCGTTACGATCAGCCTTGCGCGACACGTCCGTGAGCTGTCGATTCCACAGGTGTACTTTGAGGAGCTCATCAAAGGCGTCGAAATGGATCTCACCACGACGCGTTACGCCACTTTCGACCAGCTCTCACTCTATTGCTATCGCGTGGCGTCCGTCGTGGGATTGATTTGTCTCCACGTGTTCGGCACCACGTCCCCCCGCGCCCAAGATTATGCCGTCAATCTCGGCATGGCCTTTCAACTGACGAACATTCTTCGCGACCTCGGCAACGACGCCGAATGCGGCCGCATCTACGTCCCGCAAGAAGATTTCGCGCGCTTTACATACGCCGAAACCGATCTCATGCGCCGGCAATACACCCCGGCGTTCATTGAACTGATGCGGTTCGAGGTCGGCCGTGCACGCGAATTCTACGCAAAAGCCGCGCGCGCGCTGGAATCACTGCCGCCTACGGAACGCCGAGCCCTGACCGTGGCGGAGATCATGCGCGGCGTGTACAGCCGTATCTTGCGCCGGATCGAAGAGTCCGGATACCGCGTGCTGGGCGAACGAGTCACATTGTCACCTAGTCATCGGCTGGCAGTGGCCGCGGGCGTGTGGCTCCAGTCTCGGCTACCCTTCTCGACTTCATGAGCGGGACGGTGCTCATCCTTGGCGGCGGGATCGCCGGTCTGACGGCGGCGCTCTATTTGAGCGCAAGCGGCCACTCCGTCACGGTGATCGAGCAGGGAGACGCAATCGGAGACCGCCTCTGTCATGGCGCCCCCGCCGCTTCTCCTTGAAGCGCACCGCGCCACGTGGTCGTTGCTCGGCAGGCTCGGTAAGGAAACTGTGACCCGGCGGTATCGGCATACGCCTCTCGAATTCCTGCAGTCGACCGGCACCCACACCCAGTTTCTGCACCTGCCCCTGCCCTCCCCACTCAACACCCTGCTCGGCACGACGCTTTTTCAAGGCCTGTCGATGCGAGATCGCTGGCATCTCCTGTCTTTCATGGAGCGCACGTGGGAGCAAGATCCGCCGTTGCCGAACGATCTCGACCTTCGCCTCGCGGACGAATGGCTCGCCAGCATCGGTCAGTCCGAGAACGCCAGACGCGGAGTATGGGACAGCCTCGCCCGACTATTACTGGGGGCCGCGCTTCCGCAGGTGTCGGCCGGTATTTTTATGCGAACCCTGCGCCGCTGTTTTTTGACGGGCGCCAAAACCACGAGACTCATTCTTCCGTCCTGCGGGCTCAACTCGTTTCTTCTCGCGCCCCTTAAAACGCGGCTT
This sequence comes from uncultured Nitrospiraceae bacterium, assembly GCA_963839785.1. GTDB lineage: Bacteria > Nitrospirota > Nitrospiria > Nitrospirales > Nitrospiraceae > Nitrospira_A. The sequence continues at coordinate 91,709 of CAWIWD010000016.1, read as the reverse complement.
GAGGCGATGGGCATCGAGTTTAGGCTGAATATGAACGCGACCCAACTGCACTTCGATCGGGACCGCGTCACGCAAGTCGAATTGGCCGACCGCACCAGGCTGACTGCCGACTGGTACGTTGCTGCGTTGCCCCGCCGTCATCTGACGCCTCTGTTGCCGGAGCGAGTCGTGACCCATTATGCCTATTTCCAGCAACTCAGCCGTCTCAGGGAGTCGCCATTAGTGATCGTGCGTCTGCACCTCGATGAGGAAATAGAACCGGCGCAGCTCGTCCTCCTTGAACATCATACGTTTCATTGGATCATCCGACATCCGGATGAAGAACTGCACGAACGGGCATCCGTCGTGTGGGTCGTCGCGGTGGATGCCGAGGATCTCCTCGCGCAGTCGGACGAAGCGCTCACTCGCCTCGCCTTAGAGGACATGAATGCGGCTTTCCCCACCACCTTGACTCGCCACGTCATCGAATCTGATGTTCTGAGACAACCTCACGCGTGCCTTATGCTTCAACCAGGGACACAACAGTGTCGACCCTTGCCGAACAGTCCCCTTTTCAACTTCTTCGTGGCGGGCGATTGGACTGATACCGGTTGGCCGGCTAATCTGGAATCAGCTATTGTCAGTGGCGAACGATGCGCCCAGGCGATTCATGCTCACACACCTGCCCTTTAAACCTGTTTCGCCCGTCGCTGTTCGAGGTAGGCCAAGCACACTGGGCTTCGTGAGAGATTGACAAGGTATTTGGGCGCGACTAAGATTCCGTTCACCATATAACGGTACGCCTCATGTCTCATCTCCTTGGCCCCCTCCAGGAACTCGCGGATTCGCTGCACAATTGTCAACGCTGTCCGCTCGCGAAGTTGGGTCGAAGCCAAGTGGTTTTCGGCGTCGGCAATCCACACGCATCCCTGATGTTTGTGGGAGAAGCTCCAGGATTCCACGAAGACAAAAAAGGAGAACCATTCGTGGGGGCAGCGGGGCAATTGCTCAACGAATTATTGCAGTCGGTGGAGCTGTCTCGTGCCGACATCTACATTGCCAACGTCATCAAATGTCGGCCGCCCAACAACCGCGATCCCGAACCGCAGGAAGTCGAAACCTGCAAACCATTTTTGATGCAGCAGATCGGCATGATCAAACCCAAACTGGTCTGTTCGTTGGGAAACTGGGCGACACAAACCCTCTTGGAGCGCAAAGTAGGCATCACGAGAGTGCGCGGACAGGCCTTTTACCTAAAAGAGTTCGTGCTCTTTCCACTGCTTCACCCTGCCGCCGCCTTGCACCAAGCAAGCATGCTTCAGCCCTTGCGTGACGACTTCGAGAAGCTGAAGGAGTTTCTCGACCGGCATAGTCAGAGTGCCGCGACGCTGCAGAACGCGTCCGTCATGACTGTCCGTACGCCACAGATCGATCTTCCCATCTCAACTGCACAACAAATGGATTTGTTTGGGTCGTAGCGGAAGCACCGCCTGTCCGAGTGCCTCCTCAACGGAGCGAGACTGCCAGACCGGCGGTGAGGTATGGTCAGATGCGGGAAGGATTGTTTCCGGCGTCGGCGGTGGAAGGTTGTTCGTCAGTGGCCTCCTCGGATTCTTGCTTTTGCTCTTCATCCTCTTCGGGAGCTCCAAACCAGGCCACCAACATTTCGTCCCACCATGCTTCGTCAATTTCTGCGCCAGGATCGACGCCCAGAAATGCCACATCCTCGGACGAAATGCCTTCTCCGACCAGATGCGGCTGAAACTTCGCCCGATCGATCACTTCCTTGGTGGCATACCCCCCCAAAATCCAGGAGTCGGGATCGGCGCGTCTGGACTTGTACGCCTTGAGTTCCAGTTTCAGATACATGAACACCTGTTGCTGGAGCGGGTCTCCCACCCCGCTGTGCGGAAGGCTGAGCGTCTTCTCGATTTTCTTTCTCCAATGCCGATCGTCGTACCGTGACGTAATCAGTTGGAGCATCGTCCTGCCGAATTCCGTATCAAGTGCCATGGTCCCTCTCGCTTTGTGTAGGCTGCGTGAAACTCTTTTGTATCCCGATGTGGTTCCGCTTTATGCCGACCTCGCATCCGCCGAGTCGGCACCGAGAGGCCTTAAACAGGATGCTAGTTGAAAACGTGTAGTCTACTCACAGGCACCCTTCGCTTTCGCAATGTTGGACCATTGCTCTCGCAAAATCTGCCATGACCATCATCAGGAACACAGGCTGCCTATTGCCCGGCGATGGTCATCTCCGCAAGCTTTACCGTAGGGCAGGCCACGCGTCCACGGAACACCAAATCCGTGCCGATCGTCTCGATGTTCGCATACATATTTTTAAGGTTGCCGGCAATGGTGATCTCCTCCACGGGATAGGCCAATTCTCCGTTCTCAATCCAAAATCCGCTTGCGCCGCGCGAATAGTCACCGGTCACCATATTGATTCCAAACCCGATGAGGTCCGTCACGTACAAGCCGTGCTTCACTGAAGCTAAAATGTCCTCCGGTCTGGTCGTGCCCGGCACCATATAAAAATTCGTCGGCCCCGCCGACGGACTTTCTCCGATGCTGCGAGCGGCGTTTCCAGTTGAAGGCATGCCCAATTTCTTGCCCGAATAGGTATCCAGCAAGTAGCTCGTTAATCGACCACGTTCGACAACCGCCTGTTTTCTTGTCGGCAAACCCTCGCCATCGAATGGACGTGTACCCAAGCCCCCTGGCATTCGGCCATCGTCATAAATCGTCACGAACTCCGGGGCGATCTGTTTTCCCAATTGCCCAATGAGGAAGGATGCCCCCTTGTAGAGCGCATAGCCGGACAGGGCGCCGCACAGATGCCCGAGAAGACCGCCCGCCACCTCCGGGTCGAACACCACCGGCGCGGAACAGGTGGAAACTTTCCTTGCGCCCAGCTTCCGCACGGTACGTCTGGTGGCCTCCTGGCCGATGGCTTCCGGACTCGCTAATTTTGCGAAGGAGCGATCGACGCCATACCAGTAATCCCGCTGCATGCCGTCGCCATCCGACGCAATAGGCGAGACGGAGAGTGAAAAGCTACTGTTGGCATACTGACCGTGAAACCCATGGCTATTCGCCAACACGATCCGGCCCGACGATGAATCACAATCCGCGCCCTCCGAATTCGTGATTCGCGAATCGGCAGCGAATGCGGCACGCTCAGTGCGAAGCGCGAGATCGATCTGCTGATCCGTCTGAAGTTTCGTGGAATCGTGAATGTTCAGCTCGGGAAACTCGGTCGCGTACTGTCCAGGATCAGGCAATCCGGAAACGGGATCTTCAATAACAGCCTGCGCCAATGCGCAGGTCTCTCCAATGAAGCGTTCCAATGATTCTTTGGAAAAATCCGATGTTGACGCGCTGGCGGAGCGTTGGCCGAAAAACACTCGCAGACCCAATCGCTTTTCGCGCGCTTTCGTCAACCGGTCCACCGCTCCCATCCTGACCTGAACCGACAGATTCTCTCCGTCGGCCACCATGACATCCACAGCTGTTGCTCCCTGTTTGGCGGCGCGCGCGAGTAGATCCTGCGCGAGACTTGAATAATCCTGTTCCGTGATCACACGTGTCATGTTATGCCTTCGTCCCGCCGACGGTGATTTCATCGATGCGGATGGTCGGCAGACCGACGCCGACCGGCACCGACTGCCCTTCTTTCCCGCAGGTTCCGATGCCTTCATCCAGCTTCAAGTCGTGCCCCACCATTGAGACCTGCTTCAAGATCTCCGGTCCGCTACCAATCAACGTCGCCCCCTTTACCGGCTTGGTAATCTGTCCATCTTCGATGAGGTAGGCTTCGCTGGCGGAAAATACAAACTTGCCGTTGGTGATGTCCACTTGCCCGCCGCCGAACGACACGGCATAGAGACCCTTCTTCACGGACTTGATGATGTCCTGCGGGTCGGATTCGCCGGCCAGCATGAAGGTATTGGTCATACGCGGCAGCACAACGCTCTGATAACTCTCGCGTCGGCCGTTTCCCGTGACGGGAATGTCCATGAGACGGGCATTCAATTTGTCCGTAATATACCCCCGCAAAATGCCTCGCTCGATCAGCACCGTGCGACTGGTGGGCGTGCCTTCGTCATCCACGTTCAGCGAGCCACGTCTGAAGGGAAGCGTCCCATCGTCGACGATCGTGCAGACCTCGGACGCCACTTTCTTCCCGAGAAGATTGGAAAAGGCCGAGGTCTTCTTGCGGTTAAAGTCGGCCTCCAGACCATGTCCGATGGCTTCGTGCAGCAGGATACCGGGCCATCCCCCTCCAAGCACGACTGGCATGACGCCTGCCGGCGCATCGACGGCACTCAGATTGAGGATCGCTTCTCGCGCTGCTTGTTTGGCGAATTGCAGATAGCGCTGATCCTGTTGAAAATATCCCAGTCCGATCCGACCGCCGCCCCCGAACGTCCCAACCTGCCGATTCCCATTTTCTTCTGCAATGCAGGTCACCTGCAACCGCGTCAGCGGCTGGATGTCTCCGACCATAACGCCGTCCGAGGTCGCAACCAACATCACCTTGTATTCCGTGTTATAGGCAGCCATCACGTTCTTGATCCGAGGATCGTACCGTCTGGCTTCGGCATCGATCTCATTGAGCAGCGTAACCCGATCGCGAGTGGCGACTTCGATGTCGACACGATCGTGGGGGTACAGGTTCCGTGCCAAGGCAGGCCGATGCGTCACGGGAATTGGTGCGGCATTCTGGCCTGAATCAGCAATATATCGAGCCGTCTCGGCGGCGATGTTCAGATCTTTTGACGTCAGTTCATCGGAATAGGCAAACCCTGTTTTTTCGCCGACGGTCGCGCGCACGCCCACCCCCTGCCCGATGCTCTTTGTCGCGCGCTTGACGATCCCCTCTTCCATCGAAACCGACTCCGACTGACAATATTCAAAATATAAGTCGGCGTAATCGACAGTGGATATCTTGACCCGCCCCAGCGCCTGCTCGATTTCTCGATCAGTCATCCCGAAACGCGCCAGTGCGCCAGCCTCGTTCTCAGCCATAAAAAATACTCCTCTCGTGCGTTCGCTGAGTATAACGCACCTATTTCAAAAGGCGCAATGTAGAGGCGCTCGAACCATCTGCAAATACAGCGAAATTTGGAAATACTGTTTGACATTCCCATACCCCGAGGCTAGACTCGCCTTACCTCTCGGAAATCTACACAGAATAAACAAAGGTGCCGACGCTGCTCCATGAACGATTCTCGATCGCGCGATATCGAGCCCGCTGCTGACTCTGACCTGCTTTCGCAACTCGAACCAGACCTCCTGCCGAAACATTTGGCCGTGATTATGGATGGCAACGGTCGGTGGGCCGAATTACGCGGACTGCCGCGCATTGCCGGCCACCAGGAGGGCATCAAATCGGTTCGCGAATTGATCGCGCTGTCGCTCGAACTCGGCATCAAGATTGTGACGATCTACGCCTTTTCACAAGAAAATTGGCACCGACCGGCTCAGGAGATTACCGCCCTGATGGGTCTCTTGGAACATTACCTCTCGACCGAACGGTCAAGCTTGGTCGAAAAGGGGGTGCGGTTTCAAACGATCGGCAGGGTCTCCTCCCTTCCTCCGTCTGCCCTGCAGTGGGTGAGGACCACCGAGCGGGACACGGCCCACCAGGATAAATTGATCCTCAATGTCGCTCTGAGTTACGGTGGCCGGGCGGAACTGGTCGACGCCGCCAAGGATCTGGCTCGAGCCGTTCAAGACGGGCGATTATCGGTCGACCACATTGATGAATGTTCCGTGCAACAGGCCCTCTATACTCATGATCTCCCCGATCCGGACCTCCTAATCCGCACGAGTGGCGAAACCCGTATCAGCAACTTTTTGTTGTGGCAACTGGCCTATACGGAACTCTACTTTACCCCAACACTTTGGCCGGACTTCCGTCGACGCGAAACCTTGGTTGCGTTGATTGAGTACCAGCGGCGAGAGCGCCGGTTCGGTCGAGTGTTCAGCAGCGTCTCCTCGTAACTGTTCGTGGTGAAACCGGGAGATTCCCAGTGCAAGGACAGGATGCCGAAATCGCTGGAGGCCGCGCGACCACGCTCATCATCGGAAACCGTTCGTCGCGTCCTCGCCGCTGTCGTCTTTCTTCCTCTGTTTTATATTTTAGTGCACGATTTCGGACCGGTGGCATTCTTCGGCCTGGTTGCGGTTGCTGCGATGCTGGCGGCAGGAGAATTTTACCGGCTTCATTTGGGACAGGCCCCATGGCCTTGGTGGAGTTGGGTGGGTGTGGCAACCACCGTCTGCTTATTGGGCAGCACACAGTGGCCTACACTCCTACCCGATCGCGTCGTGCTCCTCAGCACCGTGGGCATCGCCCTGTGCATCCCGATGCTGTCCGCAAAACCTATGCGGGAAGCACTCATGGATGGCTTAGTCTTGGTGATGGGCGTGCTGTATATCGGCTTGACCCTCAGCTACCTTCTCCTAATCAGGAATTTACCTGAAGGAACGCTGCTCATATTCCTCCTGTTTCTCGTGACCTGGACAGGTGATACAGGCGCCTATATCGTCGGGAAGTCTCTCGGACGGCATGCGCTCGCACCGGTGATCAGTCCCAAAAAAACCTACGAGGGTTTGGCCGGCGGCTTGGCCCTCGCGTGCGTCACGGCCCTCGTGGCGCGGAGCTGGTTTCTTCCGGCGTTTTCGTTCGCGGATTGTATCGCGCTGGCCGTTATTCTCACTGTAGTTGGACTCATCGGTGACCTTGCGGAATCCACCATTAAGCGAAGTGCGGGCTTCAAAGACTCCGGCGCGCTGATTCCCGGACACGGAGGCATGCTGGATCGACTGGATAGCCTCTTGTTCACGGGCCCGGCCTTCTACTACTATGTCACCATCACCAACCATGTGTAACGGATAACTGTCCGCCTGCTCGGGAGCATGCCATGAAGAATATCGTCATTTTAGGATCGACCGGCTCGATCGGAACCAACACCCTCGATATTGTGGATCGGTTTCCGCAAGACTTTCGAGTCATTGGCCTGACCGCCGGCTCGAACGACGACAAACTCGAAGCGCAGATCCGACGATTTCGGCCGGCATTCGCGGCGCTCGCCAGCGAGCCCGCAGCAGCAAGGCTGGGTCAACGATGCAGCGATCTTCCCGTCCGCATTCTTTCGGGAAACGACGGCGTCGCGCAGGTCGCACAATCGCCGGAAGCTGAGTTGATCGTGTCGGCTATCGTCGGCGGCGCAGGGCTGGTCCCAACGTTGGCCGCCATTCGCGCCGGAAAACAGATCGCTCTCGCCAATAAAGAGCCGATGGTCATGGCGGGGGCACTGATGCAAGCGGAAGCCAAGAAGCATCACGTCCGCATTTTTCCGGTCGACAGCGAGCATAGCGCTATTTTCCAATCGCTCGAAGGCCATCGGCGTGAAGATGTCAAACGCGTCATCCTCACCGCCTCGGGAGGACCACTGCTGGGATTTCACGCGCGAACAATTGAAGGACGTCGGCCCTGAACGGGCGCTGCAACATCCTAACTGGAAAATGGGTTCGAAGATCACCATCGACTCAGCCACGCTGATGAACAAAGGGCTGGAGGTCATTGAGGCGCGCTGGCTTTTTGACATTCCGGACAGTCAAATCGAAGTACTGATCCATCGCGAAAGCATCATCCATTCTCTGGTCGAATACACCGACCGGTCGGTAATCGCTCAGCTTGGGTTACCCGACATGCGCACCCCGATTTCCTACGCCATGCGTTATCCTGAACGAATGCCGTTGGAATTACCGTCGCTGGACCTGGCCGAAATCAGCAAGCTCACGTTTTTCAAACCCGATCACGACCGGTTCCCTTGTTTGCGGTTGGGATATGACGCACTGCAGACCGGTGGCACCATGCCGGCAACGATGAACGCGGCCAATGAAGTGGCGGTGGAGGCGTTTCTTCAGAGCGGAATTCGTTTTCTCGATATTCCGGAGATCATTCGGAGTACAATGGAAGCACATACGCCGCGACAGATTGACGGCTTGGATGATGCGTTGGAGGCTGACCGCTGGGCGCGCGAAAAAGCCGGGTCCCTCGTGCATGCCCTGACGCAGTAGTATCTGAAACCAAGGAGTGTTGTTGTGGGAACAGCCTTTGCCTGGTCACCTGATTTCGTCTCGCTTCTGACCCATTGGGCGCTTCCGTTTCTCGTCGTGCTGGGCGTCCTCGTCGCCTTCCATGAAATGGGCCATTTTCTGGCCGCACGTTGGGTCGGGGTCAAGGTCTTGAAGTTTTCCCTCGGCTTCGGGCCGAAGATTTTCGGGCGGCAGGTCGGTGAAACCGAGTATCTGTTATCCGCGGTGCCTCTGGGGGGCTACGTCAAGCTCTTTGGAGAGGACGAACAGGAAACGATCACGCCGGATGACAAAAAGCGTGCATTTGCCCATCAGTCTCTCTGGGGAAAGACGCTGATCGTCGCAGCCGGACCTGTTTTCAATTTCATTCTGGCCTACCTTATTTATACGGTCTACATCGGTTTGGGATATACCTTACCGGTCCCTAGCTTCAAGGACATCATCCCAGAGGTTGAAGCTGTGCTGCCAGGGTCCCCAGCCGACCAGGCGGGATTGAAGCCGGGCGACCGTGTTCTTCGAGTCAATGAAAAAGAAATTTCGACGAGTGCCGAACTCTTAAAATACATCTCCCAAAGCAACGGCAAACAGCTCACGCTGGACCTTACGCGCGGAGAACACGTCAAGACGGTGCTCGTCACCCCAAGCAAAACGACGTTGCAGGACAACGGCAAAGCCGTCAGTGTCTATCAACTTGGTATCGAAGAGCGGGCGCCTGTCATTACTGCGGTGATACCAGGATCGCGCGCACAAGCCGCCGGCCTCTCGGCGGGTGATCGGGTCGTGCGCATTGACGGGCACGATATCTTCACCTGGTCTCAGATGACGTCCCTCGTACGAGAAAATCCTAACAAGACGCTTCAGTTTGACATTCAACGAAGCGGCGCGGCCCAATCATTTTCTGTCACTCCTCTCGGTGAAAAGACCACGGTGGACGGGAAACCGATTGAAATCGGGAAGATCGGCATTTCTGCTCAGAACCAGACCATTCTCCAAACCAACGATCCCCTCAAAGCGCCATGGCTCGGGGCGAAAGCCACCTGGGGGTGGACCGAACTGACCGTGGTTGGGATTTATAAGATCATCACAGGGGATATTTCTCGCAAGAATATCGGTGGGCCGCTCACGATCGCAAAAACCGCCGGGGACGCAGCTGAACAAGGGGCCTCCAGTTTGGTGTTCCTCATGGCGATGCTCAGCATTAATCTAGGTGTGCTCAATCTCCTGCCTATTCCTATTTTGGACGGCGGCCACTTGATGTTTTTCTTTATCGAAGCCATCCGGCGGAAACCTTTGGAGGATCGCCAACGAGAACTAGCTCAACAGGTCGGCCTGGTTCTGCTCGTGGGCATCATGATTTTTGCTTTTTGGAATGATATCGAGCGATTGATTTCTCCATAATCCGCATGCGCGTCACCCAAACCCTCATTCCCACATTGCGTGAAGATCCAGGCGAGGCTGAAACTGTCAGCCATCGTCTCATGCTGCGCGCGGGGATGATTCGAAAAGTCGCAGCCGGGATTTACATCTACCTTCCACTGGGCCTGCGAGTGCTTCGCAAAATCGAACGCATCGTCCGAGAAGAAATGAACCGCGGCGGCGCTCAAGAACTGCTGATGCCGGTCGCTTCTCCGGCTGAGCTGTGGCGTGAAACGGGACGCTGGGACTTTTACGGCAAAGAACTGCTCCGATTCAAGGATCGGCATGAGCGCGATTTTTGTCTGGGTCCGACACACGAGGAAGTAATCACCGATCTTTTCCGGCGGGAGGTCCGCTCCTACCGGCAATTGCCGATGAACTTTTATCAGATCCAGACCAAATTCCGTGACGAAATCCGCCCTCGCTTCGGACTGATGCGCGGGCGTGAATTCATCATGAAAGATGCCTACAGCTTCGATAAGGACGAGGCCGGAGCCAGACTGAGCTACCAAAAAATGTACGATGCATACAATCGCATTTTCACACGCTGCGGCCTCACGTTTCGCCCGGTAGAAGCCGACACCGGGCTGATCGGAGGTACCTCGTCGCATGAGTTCATGGTGCTGGCCGACACCGGGGAGGAAACCATCGTGTACAGCGAGACTGGCGCCTACGCCGCCAATATCGAGCGCGCGGAAGTGTTGCCGCCGTCCGCAACCGATGAGACACCTCACCGCCCACTGACCCCTGTCTCTACGCCCGGACGACGGACGGTTGAAGAAGTCACGGCTTTTTTGAAAATTACGCCGCGGCAACTCGTCAAGACTTTGCTCTATACCACAGGGCAGGAGTCGATCGCCGTGCTCATTCGGGGTGACCATGACGTGAATGAGATCAAAGTAAAGCGATTTCTCGGCGTGACCGACCTTGAGCTTGTCAAACCTGAACTGGTGCCGGCTCTGATCGGCGCGCCGGTAGGATTTGTGGGACCGGTTGGGTTAAAGCAGATTCGTATTTTGGCTGACTGGGCAGTGAAAGGCATGGCCAACTTCGTCGTGGGAGCCAATCAGGCCGACACACATCTCGTGGATGCCAACTGGACGCGGGATTTCGCCGTTGACCAATTTACTGATCTCCGCAATGCGCAGCCCGGCGACCTCTCTCCGCGCAACGACGGCGTCTTGAAAGCCGCCAAAGGCATTGAAGTCGGCCATGTGTTTATGTTGGGGACAAAATACAGCCAAGCCATGAACGCGACGTTCCTTGACGCGCAGGGGCAAGAACAACTGGCGGTCATGGGGTGCTATGGCATCGGCGTAAGCCGCACCGCCGCAGCCTCGGTCGAGCAGAATCATGATGCCAAAGGTATCAAGTGGCCCGTTCCCATCGCTCCTTTTCACGTCACCCTCCTCCCATTGAGTCAGTCACAGCCGGTCACGCAATTGGCGGAAACCCTCTACGCCTCATTGCAGAATGCCGGCATTGAAGTGCTGTGGGACGATCGGGATGAACGGGCCGGAGTCAAATTTAACGATGCCGACTTGATCGGCGCTCCCTACCACTTGGTCATCGGCGACAAAGGGCTTGCCCAAGGGCAAGTGGAACTCAAACTTCGTCAGACCGGCGAAATCACAAAAGTCAGTCCTGATCAAGTGCTTGCCACATTAGCATCCTGGCTGAAGACAGCCGCCTAATTTCACCGCCTCTATCCCGTCCATCTCACAAAACCTGCTACCGCTCGCCTATCCGGATTCATACGCAATCACCTGAGTAAGGTCTCCGAGAAAGTGCCTTTTGCTTGCCTTGACTGCCTGTTGGGATACACTCACACACGGGACACGCTGGACGAAACTCAGTCCTCGAACACATCCGAGGCCAGGCATAGGTCGCTGGTCGTCGCGACACCAGCCGTACTCCCATAGGTGTTGGAGATAACTCGATGCAGCCAAAAGCTCCGCTGCCCGGCATCAGCGACAGCACCCTCAAATCCGGGCCCGCTGAAACCATCAAACGAATCAGCGCGCATATCCTCGCGGCGGGCGACATCGATCAGATTCTGCTGGATTTGCGCCATGAGATTCTCAGTTGTTTTGACGCAGAAGATCTTACGCTCTTCGTGGTCGATTCCGAAAAAAAAGAGATCTTTTCGAAGATTCCCCATCTCGACACAATTCAGGAAGTCCGCATCCCGATTACGGAGCAAAGCCTCGCCGGCTTCTGCGCCAAATATCTTCGTCCAGTCAACGTGGGCGACGCCTATAGTCTGGCGGAACTCAGCGCGGTACACCCCTCCCTCGCCCACGATTCGATGTATGACAAAAACACCGGATTCAAGACGAAGCAGGTTCTAACCTATCCGGTGGTCGCGGAAAACAAATACCTGATGGGGGTGATACAGCTCCTGAACAAAAAGAGCGGAGGACGATTCACGCGAAAGGACGAGGAGAGCGTTGCGGAGATTGCCAAATCGCTGGGAACCGCTTTTTACAGCCTTCGAAAGACGTCGAAGAAACCTCCTTCCAAATTCGATTTCTTGTTAACGAACGGAAAGATTGCACAAAGCGATTTGGATAATGCCGTCACAGAATCCAAGAAAGGTTCCACCGATATCGAGTCCCTGTTGATCGAAAAATACAAAATCCCGAAAGCCGATCTCGGCAAATCGCTCGCACAATATCACAAGTGCCCTTATATCGAATACAGCGAGCGCACGATCGTCGATATCGAACTGCTCAAAAATCTCAATGTCGACTATCTGAAGAAAAACCATTGGATGCCGCTCAAGCGGGATCGCGCTGCGATTGAAATTTTGACTGATGATCCGGGCGATCTGGATCGAGTCCAAGACATCAAACGCACCTTCCCCGGATTGAATATTCGATTTGCCGTCAGCCTGCGCCGCGACATCTCGCTATTTCTCTCGAGTACCACCGGGACGCCGGAAACGTCAATTAAGAATAACGAGAATGTCTCAGACATTCTTGGCGAACTGGTCAATGAGTCCCAACTCGAAGCTCTGGAAGACGCCTCCAGCTCAGGGTTGGATGAAAACGATAATGCGATAGTGCGTCTGGCCAACCAAATTATCGCTGACGCTTTTCGGCAAGGCACCTCCGACATCCACATCGAACCCTACGGAGAAAAACGCGATACGCTGGTGCGGTTTCGAGTCGACGGCGACTGCTTCGAGTATATGAAGATTCCACCTAGTTATCGCCGGGCCATCGTGTCTCGTCTCAAGATCATGGCGAGTCTCGACATCGCAGAGCGGCGGAAACCACAAGACGGGAAGATCAAATTCAAAATCGGTGAAAATAAGGAAATCGAGCTGCGCGTCGCCACGATTCCGACCGCCGGCTATAACGAAGATGTGGTGATGCGCATCCTGGCTGCGAGCGAACCGCTGCCGCTCGACAAAATGGGATTTTCGGACCGGAATCTCCGCGAAATTAAAACTATTGCACAAAAGCCCTACGGTATCATTCTCTGCGTGGGTCCCACCGGATCCGGAAAAACCACGACGCTGCACTCCGTACTAGGGCACATCAACACTCCCGACATCAAAATCTGGACGGCAGAAGATCCCGTCGAAATTACTCAATATGGGCTCCGCCAGGTGCAGGTCCACGCCAAAATCGGGTTCACGTTCGCTGCGGCAATGCGGGCGTTTCTCCGAGCCGACCCGGATGTGATCATGGTCGGAGAAATGCGGGACAAAGAAACGGCAGACACCGGAATCGAAGCGTCCTTGACCGGACACTTGGTACTGAGCACCTTGCACACCAATAGCGCGGTGGAAACCATCACTCGACTGCTGGATATGGGATGCGACTCATTCAGTTTCGCCGACGCGATGTTAGGAGTACTGGCCCAACGTTTGGCACGGCGGATTTGCAAAGAATGTCGAGAGGCCTATCAACCGTCGAAAGAAGAGTATGAGGAACTGCGGCTGGGATATGGGGCGCAATCCTGGGATGCTTTGGGAACCGGTTTCGATACCGCCTTCCGTCTCTATCGAGGCAAGGGGTGCGACACCTGCAATCGTACCGGCCTAAAAGGGCGGGTGGCGTTGCATGAATTGTTAGTGGGAAGCGATGAAATTAAGCGATTGATTCAGAACAAGGCAAAAACGGATGAGATGGTTAAGGCCGCTATGTCGGAGGGGATGACCACCCTCGTCCAGGATGGTATTCACAAGGTATTGCAAGGCCACACGACTTACAAGGAGGTCAAAGCCGTTGCCATCAAGTAACTGTCATCCGCGCAATGAGGCTGAGATCGATTATCGTCCTGAATCATCTTCGGCCCATCCAGCTCCCTTTTCCATCGCTCGACTTTTTAATAATCCCTCCTCCTCCAAGAATTTTAAGGCCTGAGTGAGCGCCCATGACGACCGGTCTCGTCACTGAGCCACGGGCGTAAAGACGTCGACTGAATGAATTGGATCGATCGAAGCGAGAGCAAGGTGTCCTGATTAAATCTGACCCCACGCTCCTCGGTCATAAGGGCTTTGTCTTGATGACGTACTGCTGGATACGTTGAAGTTGCGGCGGACGTATAGCGAGAAACTCTACCCCGAATTCCCCTCCTCGCGACCACCTGACGATAGCTTCATCAATGCGCACCGGCCAGTCATGCCCATCCGATAAAAACAACGACACCTTCATCTGGACACCAGGATGAAGCACGCTCTCTGATTTGGCCATACAGCCGGTAAAGGAGAGATCCAGCATCTCTCCCTCGCCTTCTAGATCATCTTCCCCGAAGAATGCCACACGACAGCCAATCGTGATCCGACGAGACTTACGCAAATCGTTCGCTTCTTCCAACGACGCCTCCACTTCAGCAAGATCGTACGACCAAGACCCCTCGCCGTGCCGCCTACTGTTTGGGCTCGGCGGCAGAAGCGAGAAACGTACGCAGCCGATCTATTGCGGTGGTTCCAAGGGACACGAATTCCAATCCAAAACATTCACCGTGAGCCCATCGCACCAGGGCTAAATCGACGGGCGTCGGAGCATCCCCCCCAGGCAGCAGTAGTATCAAAGACATGGCATCCCCCACCTTCACCCCCGCATCACTCTCGACCTTACAGCCCTTGATGGAAAGATTGATGACGGACCCCTCTCCCTCCGAATCCCCACTAAACGTGATCGAGAGGGCGAAGCGCGCAAATGAAAGCAGACATGTGGGTAGCACCGCGCGCCGCTGGTGCCGTCGCAGTTCGATACGCTTATCTACGTCCTGATTGGCGTGATCCATGATGGAGTGAAGGATGCGAACCTGCCCCGCGTCCCAGGTAAACGCAGTATATCGCAAGATGTCGGAACCGCCAATACTTCACGTCATAGTACCGGCTCGACGCCTCGTCTCGCCGATCCTGGAATCGAAACTATTGTCGATGCTTGCGGCGAATGCAGGCCCGCTACTGTCCGTACACCGGCGGCTCACCGGGCGGGCGGCTCTTGAAGCGACGGTGCTGCCAAAAGTACTGTTCCGGGACGCGACGAACAGCACCCTCGATCAGGCGGTTGATGCGCGCGGTATCCTCTAACAGTTCACCCGAGGGGAACCGATCGAGCGCCGGCTGCACTTCGATGTCATAACCGCTGCCGTCTGCCCTGCGATAATAAAAGCAGGGTACTACCGGCGCTCCACTCACTTTAGCTAATCGGGAAGTGGCCGTGAGTGACGCGGCCGGCACTTCGAAAAATGGGGCAAAGACACTGCGCTTGGATCCGGCATCAATATCAGGGGCGTACCATACTACCTGATTGTCGGCCAACGCTCGCAGCACTCCCCGCATATCGCGATGCTGGATGAGATTTGCATAGTAGCGGCTACGACACCCGTTCGCGATTGTTTCTGCCACCACGTCGTTTTGAGGCCGATACACGATCGCGATCGGTTGTTCATGCGCTAAGAAACGGCCGGCAAGTTCCGCCGTATGCAAATGAGCCCCACAGAGCAACACTCCTCGCCTTTGCCGGAGCGCGTCTCGGATATGCTCCAGTCCCTTGATGGTACATTCACACTGGGTGTGAGGATCCTTCGCCCACCAGGCAAGACCGATCTCCATCATGCCCATTCCCATGGACTCAAAGCAGCGTAGCGCAATCCTATTGCGCTCAGCGACGTCCAGTTGAGGAAAACATAACGCCAAATTCACCCGGACAATATCGCGTCTCCTGGTAAGCAGGCCATGTAACAAGCGCCCGCATTGTCGGCCCAGCGCGAGTTGCCAACGGTAGGGCAGCAACGAAAAGAGACGAAACAGACCGAAGCCGACCCACGTCGGCCAATTGAAAAGATGATGAGGGCTATGCGGCTGATGCCGCTGACTTCGTGTATTCGTGCTGGACATGGCCGAATGGGGAGGCCCATTGTAGGGAAATGGAGCGGCGAGCGCAATCTCAACCCATCTGCTAGCCATTCAGCGGGGGCAGAACAGCGGCTTTACCAAATTGGATTGGCAGTCAATCCCAGAATGGCCGTTCAGAGCAGCGTTCGCAGATTATGAGGCGGGTTTCGTCGAAATGGTAATGAATTTTCTCAACCGCATTTCAGCCACAGGCGAAATGTCGACAAACTCTAACCCATACACGTGATCCTTCTCCCAACGCACTGTCGCTTCCTCGACGGTCATCGGTGAGGCCTGATTAGGCAAGGACAGGCTGACCGATAACCTGTCACCGCGCTGAATGCCCGCCTCGCTCATCACTTTGGCCCCTTTCATCGACACATCGAACACCACCCCGATCCCGTCAGATCGACGTCCAAGCCATTTGGCCAGACCCAGACGGGAGAGCGAACAGACGAACGGGGCCGACACTCGCAGGCGCGGATGCTGACGCAAATCGACGGAAAACTCTTCCTGTCTCGTGGTTCCATTCATACGTAGCCTCCCGTATGTATAATGGCCACTCTACCCCATCCACTATGGTTCGAGAAACAAATATGAGAAATCAACGGACAGTGACTGGGTAGAAAAGATGGTGGACCCGGCTTAAAACCAGCTCCCACCGCGCAAGCTTGATAAATCTTCGTCACCATCTGCGCCAGGGCCGCATGCCGTCTGTTTCTACTGACGTGCTTGCCGCGCGATTGGATCATTTCGGCGCAGCCCTGCGAGAGCTCTTGCGCATGCTGTTTCAAACATTTGGCAATCCGTCCGTCTGCCCGCTTTCACGTCAGCGCAAAGCTTTTTTGCATCCTCGGCGCAGGCTTTCCTCATGGGATGACGCCCTTCCCCTCACGCGCTTTTCCGGCTCCGCGGGGTGACTCTGGCGTCACGGCGGGCGGTCCCGGTTCGGGTAGTAGATACAGAGTCTGTGTCCGACCACGCTGGCTCATTCACCCCGGAGACTCCAACGAGTACTCCACACGAGAGTACGACAATCAATGACATTCGCAGACTCAGAAACAGCACAGGCATACGATCCTCCTCTCAGTGAGTGAACACCCCCCATCTCATTTAAGCTTTCTCCCTGCCCCCACTTGCTTCAACGTCATGGCCAGCCGCCGGTTGACGCGCCCGCTCATGCGACGGGTGCAGACCAGACAACAGCGCGTGGAACATCCCTGATTTTCGAGGGACGCGCTGAGAACGCGCTTGCGAAAATGCGCCGGCTTGATTATTCTGGTGAGATGCAAAACGCCTGCAAGACCTCTGTTCCCGTAGACATCGTTCATCGCATCCATCACAAGTTTTGGACCTATCTCCTTTTCTGGTCGATCGTCGCAGGATCGGTGATTGCGGTGCCGGCCTATGGACTGGTCTTCGGCTACTCATGGCTCGACTGGACGATGTTTGCAGTGCTCTATGTCATCACCGGTCTAGGGATCACGGTAGGGTACCACCGACTGTTGACCCATCGCAGTTTCGAGTGCCCCGACTGGGTAAAGGCCTGTTTGTTGATCGCAGGAGGCTGGGCGCTTCAGAACTCCGGGGCGAAATGGACGGCCGACCACCTGCGCCACCATGCGCACTGCGATGACCCAGCCGATCCCTACAACGCCCAACGGGGGTTCTGGTATAGCCACTGCGGTTGGCTTCTCAATCCCGTGCCCTGCAATGATGAACGATTTGGTTCGCGGGTCATGCAGGACCGCGTGGCCATGTGGCAACACCGGCATTATGCGGCGATTGTTCTTGTCGGCCTGGCGCTTCCGTTTGTGGTGGGGTTTGTGTTATGACGGCTGGAAGGGGGGAATTGGTGGATTCATGCTGGCTGGTGTCGGACGGACCTTTGCCGTCCTCAATTCGACATTTTTCATCAATTCTGTCTGCCATTTATGGGGAGAACAGCCCTACAGCACCGCCAACTCGAGCCGCAATTCGTGGCTTGTGTCTCTGCTGACATTTGGCGAAGGCTATCACAACTATCACCATGCGTATCCAAGTGACTATCGCAACGGACCGCTCTGGTATAACTTTGATCCGTCGAAATGGCTCATCTATGCGTTGTCGAAAATGGGTCTTGCCTCTTCCCTCCGGACAGCCTCTTCCGGGGTATAAGACGTCGAACATCTGACTCTTTGCCGGTCACGCACTACGAATGCTACTGCTTCGTTGGCTCATTTACGGGGGTGATGCTACGTCGTTTTCACCATATGTTATTCATAACCGCCCTCTTTCGGGAAGAAGAGCAGTGCCGGACATGGGGGCCTATCCCCACAATGGACCACCGACCGCGAAAGAAAATAAGCGGCTTTCATTGGTCAGCCCACCTCTAGTTCATTAAGGCAGATTTTTTTTATTCTCTCGACAAAGTCGTAGTATTCTCAAAAATCTTCTGTTAGGATGCATCGTGATCTCATGACGGGCCGCATGAGAAACATTGTTTCAGATGGCTCATCACCGATGTTGTTTGTTACCGAGAAGTTGATCGGAAGTCAGACCCAAGTCGCCTCAATGATAGCGCCTTCGGCCAGCTCATCCCCTCATATGTCTGTTCTCGCGTCGCCGACAATGTCACCATTCAAAAGGAGAGACCCCTATGGGTACTAAATTGTACGTCGGCGGATTGCCGTATGCAGCCACTGAGTCCCAACTCAGCAACTTGTTTTCGACCCACGGCACCGTCGAGTCGGCACGCGTGATCACGGACAAGTTTACCGGACAGTCGCGAGGCTTTGGTTTCGTTGAAATGTCCACGGCGGAAGAAGCGAAAGCAGCCATCACAGCCTTGAACGGCTCTGACATGGATGGCCGCCAGCTCACCGTAAACGAAGCGAAGCCCCAGGAAGCTCGCTCCGGTGGCGGCGGCGGCGGTGGTGGACGCTTCGGCGGCGGTGAAAACCGCGGCGGCGGCGGACGCAACCGCTTCTAATTCAATACGAGATTCGTCTTGTCTTTGAAGGGGCGCTTCATCTTGAAGCGCCCCTTCTTGCTTCCTGACTCATCCCTCAATCCTCCGCCGGCTTCCCACGTAATGTCTTCAAACGTGCTCGCTTGGTTTTGCTCTGCAATCTCCGCTGTGCAGATCCCTTGGTCGGCTTAGTCGGACGACGCGGGGTGCGTGGCACCGCCGCCGCCTGAATCAACTCCCGTAGTCGGTCCAGCGCAAGGGCACGATTTCTCTCTTGGCTCCTCGAGTCCTGCGCCTTGATGATGATCACGCCCTCGCGGGTCACTCGATGGTCCCGCACTGCCAGAAGTCGCTCTTTATAGAACGGCGGAAGGGAGGACGCCACGATATCAAAGCGAAGGTGTATCGCTGAGGAAACCTTATTGACGTTCTGCCCGCCTGCACCCTGCGCGCGCACCGCCGCCAGTTCGATCTCTTCGTCCGGAATAGTCACATGTGTTGATATTGACAACATCAGAGCCTCACGGACAGGTGGTGTGATGAGAACCTACGTGGCTGACAGCATGGGAGTCAACCATGAAGCAAACAGGTGCTGACATGATTTCCTAGATAGAAGTACCCGCAAGAACGAGTCATGATATTTCAACTCTGTCCGTTCAATTCATCCTCAGACACCTCGCTAATGAACAATGCAATACCAACGACCCCCCTGCAGGTGGTTTTACCCACGCACACCCCGATGGAGGTGGGGGAGGCTTGGACTCGCCATGAATGCCGTTGCAGTCGCGGATACCCTCGCCCGCGTCATATTCGAGCGGTTCGGCGATATCCAGTTATATGCAAATGACGGAGTCCTTCGAGAAGGCACCAACAAACGAAAGACCGCCAGAATCCTGCGGTATCAAAAGCTCCATCAATACTATTCATGGCTTGGAGTCACCATCGAACACAGGCAATTCATAGCGACTACCGGCTCATTGCGGTCGCATGCGATTAAAGGCCTGGCCCCGAACTTATTCGAGGTAATAGGACAAATAGGAACGCCTTATACTGAGGACGCTGGACGGCTCGTGAGCAACAATCATCTCGTGCCGCTCGGCCTGCAGACAAAAGTCAAAGCTGCACCCTACATCACGCTGTTTACAGCGACGACAAACGCGGCGAACGCGGAAGAACTCATCGAAACGAGAGAAGCCTCAGCTGATCATCATCGAGCTAACGCCTGAGGTCGATATCCTTGGCCTGGTCCGGAAATGGTCTATCACTGCAGCGACACAGGCCGATTGGAGGTGAATGGGACGGGGAGAACATCGGATAGGCAAAGCCATTGGTATTGAAATCGCCTGGGACCTTGACCGACCGCGAGCGAGAAATTGTCGCCTTAGTTGGACAGGGCCTCTCCAACAAAGGCATTGCAGACAGGTTGTCCATTTCCGACATACCCGTACGCCATCACCTTACGCGAATTTTCAACAAGGTCGGCGTCAAGAACGTCAAAACTCATGATCGTGTTCATCAGAACAATCTCGTAGGACTTTGGACCTTTGGATAAGTTTGGGCGGGGTGGCGAATGGGCTTCTTGGAAGGCAGGGAAGTCAGACCCTACTCAGGAATCGACTTTCTCGGTTACCTTTGCGAGGAGCGCCTGCTGCTTCATGTGCTCCATCAGATCCAAAAAAGAGCCTTCGCGCAAAATGCGCGCGAATTGGGTGCGGTAGTTTGTCACAATACTAACGCCGTCGTAGACCACATCATTCATGATCCACGCTCCGGATCGGCGTACCACTTGAAACTCAATCCTGGCATCCACTTTCGGTCCCGCAGGCGCTGTCATGACCTGCGCCACCTCGTCATTCCCCTCTTCGGAAAGATACGCAATCTGTCTCGGAGAGAATTCACGAAGTTTGTCGACCACCTCGTCGCGCAATAACTGCACAAAGAGCCGAACATATTGCCGACGCTCGCTTGCGTTCAAACCATGCCATGCCTCTCCGATGGAGCGCTCAGCCATCTCTTCATAATTGAACGAGCGACGCACGACTTGCTCGATCTCCCACAGACGTTGCGTCGACCGGCTGGCATCCTTCAATTCCGTGAGGATGTACAAGATTTCGTTCACGGTGCGTTGAACAGCCAGCGTGGAGTTCTGCGAAGACAGGGAAGGTTCCCCGTATGCAATCCCCTGCAGCATCACGGCAAGACACCAGAATACGATAAGGTAACCCCAGCGCCATGATGTTGGATGAGACTCTGGCACTATGCCACTGGAATTGCATTTCATACTCTCTACCTCTCGCTCACACACTGTCCATCAGCGTAGTATCGTACCGATCAATAAAACCACCCGTCAAGCACGTGGATTTACCTGCTCCTCAGCCCATGCGTTGATCGGCAAGCTCGAGCGTTCAAGTCTTTTGCAGGCCGACCAAGTCCCATTTAGGAGATTTCCCTTTTTTCTCTCAGAGCCACCTTCGCGTGACGGATCCGGTTTCACGAGAATACTGTGTCATCTGCGTCTAGAACACCGGCGCAGGCCATGTATTCAAAACCTCTCCAAAGACCAACGCAGAGCCGTGCAACGAATTAACAGGCTCCAACCGGCCGCACTCTATGACTGCCTCCGTGCCGCTCTTCCCTATCAAAAGAGCGTGACTATCTGGCCAAGGTCGTTGGGTTTCGCAAGCAATTCGTGAACGTCGGTGACACGGCCGCCAAATAGTCATCGGTCTGCCGTTCCTGGGAGCGTCGAAATCCTTGCGTTTACCGCGCATTCTTCGTTACAAGAGCGATACGTCTTGCATTGGAGGTGCTCAATCGCGACCTCTCCGCACACCAGAGCGCCTCTGTTTCAAGTTCTTATCGGAGCCGTCGTTCTGCTTGGCATCGCCTTGATCCCTGTCGTGCTGGTCGAGATCCCCCCGTTGGTGGACTATCCCAACCACATGGCCAGAATGCATATCCTGGCCGACGCAGGACGGTCCTCCTGGCTCACCCAATTCTATGAGATCCATTGGAACATTCTCCCGAACCTCGCAATGGATTTGGTGGTGCCCCCGCTCACCCGGTTCATGCCCATCGAAACCGCCGGCAAGGTCTTCATCGGACTGACCTTCGCGTTGTTGGCAGGCGGCGTGATGGCCTTCCATTCGGCTTTGCACCGACGTTGGTCGTCTTGGCCACTGCTGGCGTTCTTCTTTCTTTACAACAGTGTTTTCCTCTGGGGGTTTCTCAATTATCTGTTTGGCCTCGGTCTCGCCTTGTTCGCCTGCGCATTCTGGATAAGACTACGCGACCGCTCCGCCGCTCTGGTAATTCCTTTATTTTCACTGATCAGCACCATCTTGTTCTTCGCACACCTTTTTGCTTTCGGCGTCTTCGCCATAGTGGTCCTGACCTACGAGTTCGCTCAGTGGTGGAACCATCGTCGCGAAGCTATTTCAGTCGTCAATCCCTGGTGGAAAGCTCTTCCCACAGTCGTGCCGCCGCTCATCCTGCTCCTATTGTCTCCCACCTTCAAAAGCAACCCGGACAATGACCCCTTTTGGTATAGAGGGCCGTCGAAACCGCCTATCGTCGATTTTCTTCCCCTTACTACGAAGCTCGAAGCTCTGAAAGGCACGCTTCGCACGGAGCACCAGATGCTCGATCGCGTCACGGCGTTCATCCTGTTTGCCATCCTGGCAGTCGGGCTGGCACGGCGACGGTGTTCCGTTTTGCCCTCGATGTATTTTCCGCTGGGTGTCCTCGCACTGGCGACTGCAGTCATGCCCAGTTCGATTGGCACTACCGCGTTGGTCGATATTCGGATGCCCATTGCTTTTGTGTTGTTCGCCCTCGCAAGTTCTAATTGGCAGGTGATGAGCCGACGGTGGTTGGTGCCACTGGTTTCGATCCTAGGCCTGTTATTTGTAATCCGGATGGCCGCGATCACGGACCATTGGCGCGAAACTGATCGTCACTACCGCCAGTTCGTGCATCAGCTGGACCAGCTGCCGGTGGGAACCCGTCTGTTGTCGGCTATCAAGCTCGCATCCTTCGACGCCTACTCTCCGGCTGAAGGACGGATTCCTGAATCCATGCCCATGGTCAACCTCTCCTGTTGGGGGGTCCTCCGGCGATCGTTCTTCGTCTCGAACCTCTTTGCCGCATCAGGACAGCAACCCGTCCAACTCACTCCGGCTGTTCACCCGCTGCTCACGATTGAAGAGTTCCTTGTCCACGGTGATCCCATTCCATGGGACCGGATCGGCGCCCAATACGACCATTTGGTGATACGACGGAGTCAACGGCTGAAGCCGCCTGTCCCGGCAAGCTTTACGCCAGTCGGTTCCGGGGACGAGTTTCAGTTTTATCGGACCGGACGGCGAGAACGATCAGGAGTGGCCGGGAGTCCAATCAGCGGAGAGTAATCACCGAGTCTTAATTTTCCAGGTGTAGGAGGACGTCACGGCATAGTTCCAAACCGTTCCTACCAGAATACCTGCCAGTGCGGACAATCCCCAGTTGAATTCGTGGCCGAACAGATAGGACGCCACTCCCACGTTACCGACGGCCCCCAGACTGCACACCAGGACGAAGGAGACCCACCCGCGCAGCCACTGCCAGCCACGTAATCGCTGATCTCGATAGGTGATCACATTGTTTAAGATGAAGTTACTCGTCATCGCCGCTACCGTCGCCGTTCCCTGTCCCCACGCAAACGGCCATGCCAGCCATTGATAGAGAAGCAGCAGCACGGCAAAGTGGATCACAACGCCGGACCCGCCGACCAAAGCAAAGGTGACGAGACGCACCGGCACAAAGCGGCCGATCGATTTATCCAGAAGCAGCATGAAATAATCCCAGGCTACCTGGCTATCGACTTTGCTCTCCCCGGCCTGTCGCGTTCTAAACTCATAGGGCAGCTCTTTGAACCTCAAGGGACGAGGCGATGAGGCCATAAAGTCCAACAGCAGTTTAAAACCGAGTCCGGATGTCCTACGCACGAGCTGTTCGAATGCCTCACGACGCAAGACAAAAAATCCGCTCATCGGATCTGTCAGGCCAATGGGCACCAATAGGCGACTCAAGAGCGTAGCCCATCGGCTGGTCAACGCGCGAATGCCTTGCCATTCCCCGATGCTGCCGCCGGATACATAGCGACTACCGATGACGACATCGAAATTACCCTGCTTCAAATGCCTGAGCATGTCCACGAGCAATCGCTCGTCATGCTGAAGATCACCGTCCATGACCGCGAGATACGGCGCAGAGCTGGAAAGCATGCCTTCGATACAAGCAGAGGACAACCCTCTCCGTCCGATCCGCTGAAGACAGCGCACCCGATGGTTTGAATTGGCTAACAGGCGAACCTGGTCTGCGGTGTGATCCGGAGAATCGTCATCGACGACGATTAACTCCCATTGCACATCGGACAGGCAGCGTTGCAGGAGCTCCACAAGCCGGACAACATTGTCGCGCTCATTGAAGGTGGGAACGATAATGGAAAGTTCGGGCCCTGACAACTACTCAACTCCGTGAGAACATCTAGGATTTTCGATTGTTGTAGTGACATCCTACGCCTCACCGGATTTCAAACACAAACCTTGGGAGGCTTCTCGGAACACGCATCGATCTCGCAGACACCTGTCGGCGTGTGGTTCCTACAGACCAATCAGGAGCCTTCCCGGCGCGACCCGTTCATTAAGTCCGAACGATAACTCGCCCTTCAGATCATCAGGATTGTAATACGTCCCGAACAGCCGGTCCCAAATCGTGAGCAGGGCGCCAAGATTCATCCCCTGATGGGCCGCATCTTTACTATGATGGATGTGATGGTACCGGGGGGTCACGAACAGCCACTCCAGCCAGTGCGATTGCCACGTCACGTTCATATGCATCCAATTGTTGCGCATGATGTGCTCCACCATGATGACCTGAAACGCCCAGGAAGAAGCGTCGTGCAGCAGGGGAAGGGCCAGAACATAGGTCAAGTTGAACAGCACAATGTGCGGAATTGTCGCGCGGATGCCTGCCAGCCAATACAAATACCTCGGCGCATGGTGCCAGCGGTGAATTCGCCATACGAGTTTCGTGTGCATGAGCCGATGCGCCCAGTACAGACCGAAGTCTTCAACAATGTAAAAGAGCAGAAGTTTATATACCGTGGGCAACGTGGAGAGGACGTCAGGGACATAGTCGGGAATGGCGATACGGTCCGTCCAGGCAACCACCACTAGGAAAGAGAGATTGTACGCAACCAATGCCCATAAGTCGCGCCACAAGACGGAACGGTAAGCAATCGGTCGCGCAGGATAAAGCCACTCAGCCAGAAAGAACAGTAGCCCGATACTCCAGAATACGAGATACGGGTAGTATGCCTTATCCATTCGCAGCACTACTGCAGAAAAGGTGATTGATCGCTGGGACGGGGCAATCGCGGCTCTCCATATGCGGCTTAAACGCTCGAACGTACCGACTCAAGGGCATTGACTGTATTAATCTTTAGCCCACGAGCGAAACGATCACGCGAGTCCTGCCTATCCCTAGATGAGTCCACGGTACAGGAGGACCTCTGATTTGTGAACAGAATATGGCGTAAGTTACGAGGAGCTGAGATGGCGTCAACTACAATGGACAGCAGATCTCGCAAGCACGTTACTGGGGAAAATAGGAACCAGGCTCCGGGGTCGCACGACGCCTGATCCAACTTAGTCCTGACGATGGTAACGATGTGTTTTTCTAGAGAGGCGCGGACATCGTAAGGCCGGCTCTCGCATAACGAGGTCGGCAATCACATTCGAAGTAATATCGGCAGGTCTCATCGGTATGGAACAGGTGCCCCGCTTCACACTCGAAGTGAGAGAGCAGTTGGCCATCATGTGTCGTCTTTATTATGGGACGGCCCTGAGCATCCTTCCCACACCTCTCCTTCAGCATGCCATCAACAGGCGCCATACATGTTGTGTGTAATCCCATAGACGGCCCTCACCCATGCTCTACTCATATTTACCGGGATGGTGCTCGAGGGCCAGCTAGGTGTTTCACTAGTCTGGATCCTTGATGAAACGCTTTATAGTGGAATCCACGAATGGGACGGAGACAGCGGATGGCAGCGATGGAGCATGGAACCACTCCAAAACTGTAGGTGCATATCTCTGCCCCATTCTCCCCTGAACCAAGGAACACGATTGTGGCGCTCATTGCGAAGTCTCCTTTTGCATTCATTGGGTGTAGTGAATTGCAGGAAAGCATTGCTCATCAAGCTGATGACGAGAAAGAGTTGGCAGGACTAATCGAAGAAGTTCCCCTGGATTCGATTCACTTCCATACCCACAGCTATTTTCTCCGGCATGGATTGATTGAAGGCGCTTATCCTAACGATTTCGCCCAATGGGTAGTCATGCAGGTCGGTGATCATGTTCTAGGCGAACGGTTGGCTGTCATTGATCCCTTTGGTTATCCGGACTTGGAAGAGTTGCGGGAAGAGATCATCTCCATCATCGATGACCACCTCTCCCGAACATCCATTATTCCCCGAGTCGTGTTCGGCAAACCATTTCACTTCAAACGTTCACGCATTCTCCAGGTGCCGCTCGGCTTGGAGGCGCGCACGCTGCAAGAGTTTCGCGACATGGTGGCCGATATCGACGTCAGCACCATTTATTTCCATATGTTCGAGGCCCATTTTCGATTACGACGTGAAGAAAATGATTTTTCGACATGGATTCGTTCGGACTTTGGCCTTGGGAAGTTGGCCGATCGTATCCGCGCCATCAATCCATACCAAGGCAGTCTGGAACGACTACGCTCCAGACTCATCACCGCGTGCGACGAATTCCTCACTGATGATTCGGCGAAAGTCTAGTCGATGCTCAATCAAGATCCGCTCTGGTACAAGGACGCTGTATTTTACGAGCTCCATGTCCGCGCATTTTATGACGGCAACGACGATGGCGTCGGTGATTTTGCGGGCCTCATTCAAAAGCTGGACTACCTGGAGTGGCTTGGTGTCGATTGTCTATGGTTGCTTCCCTTCTATCCCTCTCCTCTCCGAGATGACGGCTACGATGTTGCCGACTTTCGCAACATCGCCGCGTCATACGGCACAATCGAAGATTTCCGCCGCCTGCTCGACGAGGCGCACCGGCGCGGCATGAGGGTGATCGTCGACCTGATCTTGAACCATACCTCGGACCAGCACGCTTGGTTTCAGGAAGCCAGGACTTCTCCTGATTCCCCGACAAGACATTATTACGTCTGGAGCGATACGGATCAGAAATATCCACGCGCCAGAATCATTTTTGTCGATACCGAGAAATCCAATTGGACCTGGGACCCCGAAGCGCAGGCCTACTTCTGGCATCGCTTCTTCAGTCATCAACCGGATCTCAACTATGATAATCCGGAAGTCCGCCGCGCCATGATTCAAGTCATGGAGTACTGGCTCGATCAGGGACTTGACGGATTCCGATGCGATGCCGTGCCCTATCTCTTTGAGCGCGAGGAGACGATCTGCGAAAACCTGCCCGAGACCCATCGCTACTTGAAAGAGATTCGGAGCAGCATCGATCAGCGGTACAAAGGCCGTGT
Organism: uncultured Nitrospiraceae bacterium; assembly: GCA_963839785.1. Classification (GTDB taxonomy): domain Bacteria; phylum Nitrospirota; class Nitrospiria; order Nitrospirales; family Nitrospiraceae; genus Nitrospira_A. The sequence goes on along the minus strand of CAWIWD010000016.1, from coordinate 64,323 downwards.
GCTTCTGGCCGAAGCCAATCAATGGCCCAGCGATGTACGTCCCTACTTCGGTGACGGCGATGAGTTCCATATGGCCTTCCATTTCCCACTCATGCCTCGCTTGTTCATGGGGGTACGGAGTGAAGATCGTCAGCCGATTATCGACATGTTCAAGCACACTCCTGACATCCCCCCCGCCTGCCAGTGGTGCCTGTTTCTGCGGAACCACGACGAATTGACGTTGGAGATGTGTACCGGAGAAGAACGCGACTACATGTATTACGCCTATGCCCGCGATCCACAGATGCGCCGCAATATCGGCATCGCCCGTCGTCTGGCTCCGCTCCTGGACAACGATCGCCGCAAGGTGGAATTGCTGAACAGCATCGTTTTCACCCTGCCCGGTAGCCCGATCGTTTATTACGGAGATGAAATCGGCATGGGGGACAACATTCACCTCGGAGACCGAAATGGCGTGCGCACGCCGATGCACTGGACGGCCGATCGCAATGCCGGATTCTCAAAAGCAGACCCTTCGCAGCTGTTTCTCCCCGTCGTCACCGATGCGGTCTACGGCTATCAGTCCGTCAATATAGACGCTCAAAAGCAAGCCACACATTCGCTGCTCAACTGGATGCGGCGGATGATCGGAATCCGCAAGAAGCACAAAGTCTTCGGTCGCGGGACGTTGGAGTTCTTGAACCCAGCCAATGAAAAAATTTTGGTTTACCTGCGTGCCTACGAGCAACACACGGTGTTGCTCGTGCATAACCTGGCGGAATCCTCCCAGGCCGTAGAACTGGATCTTAGACGCTACAAAGATATCGTTCCCGAAGAATTATTCGGAGAATCAAAATTCCCCGTCATCAGCGAGCATCCCTATGTGCTGACCTTGGGCCCCTACAGTTCCTACTGGTTGCATCTTCCGGCAGTGCGGTCACGGACCAGCGCATACAGCATGGAATGGAGTGCCATCTGATTCAGGAGAAACAGGCGCGCCCTATTCCGACGTGAGGGAGTCATTTTGTGAACTCGGCATTGGATGAATATCGCGACGTGTCGCCGAAAGGCACCGTCGATTTTCTGTACCGCTTGAGCGATCTGGTGAAGGGCAAAAGCTTTCTCCACCTCAACGCCGTCCGCTACGGAGGCGGGATGTCAGAAGTGTTGCGCCGCCTTGTTCCCATGATGGTGTCCCTAGGCGTCGACGCACGATGGGAGGTTCTGGCGGGGACGCAAGAGTATTTCGTGGTGGTGAATCACATGCTGAATGCGCTCCAGGGACGAGACGACAAAATCACCGACGAGATGTACCATACCTACTCGACTATCATGGAACGCAACGCCAAGGCGCTCAAACTCGAAGCAGACGTCGTCATGGTGCACGACCACCAGCCGGCCGGCCTTGTGGACTATCGGACCGATGGCTGCTGGCTCTGGCGTTGCCATCTGGATCTGGCACAGCCGCAGCGGCCGGCTTGGACCTTTCTCCGACGATCTGTGTTGAAGTACGACGCTGCGATTTTTTCGCTCTCCGGTTTTGCCCAACGACTGCCGATTCCCAAGTTCTTGATCTCTCCGTCCATTGATCCCTTGAGTCCGAAGAATCGTGAGATGGGGCGGGCTGAAATGACTCAAATCATGGATCGTCTCGGCATTCCCCGGACCAAACCAATGCTGTTGCAGGTCGCTCGCTTCGACCGGTTTAAAGATCCTTTAGGCGCCATTCAGGCCTATAGGCTCGTAAAAAAGCACCACGACTGTCAGTTGGTGCTAGCCGGGGCCGGTGTGATGCATGACCCGGAGGGGGAGGCAGTGCTTGGAGAACTTCGCGAGGCGGCAGGCCGCGATGCCGATATTCATGTCATTCAACTCCCTCCTGAAGCAGACCTTGAAATCAACGCATTGCAGCGGAGCGCCACGGTCGTGCTGCAAAAGTCCATTAAAGAAGGGTTTGGCCTGACCGTTTCCGAAGCCATGTGGAAGGGAAAACCCGTGGTCGGGAGCACGGCCGGGGGCATCGCCGCTCAAATTGTCGATGGCGTCACGGGATATGTGATCCATACCGTAGAAGGCGCGGGATTCCGGATTCGTCACTTACTCAACAACCCGGGACTCATGAATAGAATGGGAGCCATGGCGCGCGAACATGTGCGGCGCAATTTTCTTATCACGAGGCAGCTGAGCGATTACTTGACCTTGTTGAAGCTCTTACCTCTATCCTAATGGCCACGCGTGACCAATGACGACCCTAGCTTCGATCCCGCAAGGCGGGAACAAGACGACAGATATGCTGACACAGGAACAGGCAGCGCCTGCCTCGCCCATGCTCGACCGTGAGCGCCCGGCTCAAACCATCGACATCATGGTGGGGCTACTGACCCTCAACAATGCCGGCACGATTGAGTCACTCGTACAATCACTTCTCCAGGGAATGCGAGAGTCCTTTCCGAATACTTCGGCGTGGCTCGTGAATTGCGATGCCGGCTCGCAAGACGGTACCCCCGGTATCATCGATCGGGCCGCGGCCGGCATTATTCCGGTCCGACTTATTCCCAACGCCGCAAGTACCTATGCCAATTTGACGAGAGAATCCGGTTTCCCCGGTCGAGATGAGAGTATTCGGAACTTGTGCCTCGCCGCGGAACAGCTTCAACCGAAAGTGTGTCTCGTCTTCGAAGGACAGCTTCGCACGCTTCGCTCCACCTGGATCGATCAACTGGCCAGACCGGTCTACGAGGCCGGCGAAGACTTCATGGTTCCCCTCTACCGCCGCCACCGCTATGAAGGCACCTTGGTCTCCAACCTGCTGTATCCATTGACGAGGGCGCTGTACGGGAAACGTTTACGGTACCCGAGCGGGGGCGCCTACGGCCTGTCGGGCAAATTCGCGCGAGACCTGCATAGCCGATCGACATGGACAGGCGCCGGAAAATTCAGCGTCGACGGCTGGATGACGACGGCCGCTCTGGCGGGCAACTATCGCGTCTGTCACACGTTTCTGGGAACCAGAGATCAGGAGACGAAAATTGGGGCTGTCGATCTATCCGTTGTCCTCGCACAAACCGTCGGCGGCATTTTTCACTCCATGGAAGAATACGAATCTTCCTGGGCGCGGACCAAAGAATCCATTGCGGTGCCTCTGTATGGCACCGCCGAACCGGCGCCCGACCCTGGCCCCTTGCAGACCGGCCGCATGGTCAGCGGATTCAAGCAAGGGGTTCGCGATCTGCTCCCGTTATGGGAACTGATCCTTTCGCAAGATACCTTGGGGCAGATCCTGACCCTTGATATGCAGGCCCCGGAGGACTTCCGATTTCCACCAGCCCTCTGGGTGCAGACGGTCTATGATTTCGCCCTGGCCTACCACGATCAAACCTTGCATAGGGAGCATATGCTGAAGTCGCTGACGCCGCTCTATCTAGGCCGTACGGCCTCCTTTGTGTTGGAAACACAGCACGGCGACGCCGATCAAGTGGACAGAACCGTGGAGGCACTCTGCACGCAATTCGAGCAATCGAAGTCTTATCTGGTTGAACAATGGAGGTGGCGCGATGAGTGACCTGTGGAGAGAAACAATGGTCGCCGGCTTTCGTGACACCGTCATACAGATTCTGCAGGTATTACCGCGGATTCTTGCTCTACTCACCTTTTTGGCGCTGGGCCTGATGGCGGCATGGATCATAAAAATACTCACCCTGCGCGTACTCCGAACGTTTGGTTTTGATTCGTTCTGCGAACGGATGGGCATTGCCCAGCCATTGTCCCAAGCGGGCGTCCGGCAACCGGTCTCTATGGTCGTCAGCAGAGTCTTGTTTTGGATCGTGTTTCTCTTATTCACTTTTATGGGCGTGGATGCGATGAATTTACCGGCGACGGCGAATTTAATCAGTCAGATCGTCGCCTTTCTACCGAATGTCCTGGCTGCATCCCTCGTCCTCCTCGTGGGCGTGCTCTGCGCCAACTTCTTTGCCGAGGCGGCCCTAATTGCCGCCGTGAATGCTCAGGTGGAAGAAGCTCGTATCGTTGCCGGCTTGGTGCGCTGGGGACTCTTGCTCTTCACTTTCGCGATGGTGCTGACCCAGTTGGGCATCGCCAAGGAAATCGTCATCGCAGCCTTCTCCATTACGTTTGGCGGGGTGGTGCTCGCGATTGCGCTAGCCGTGGGATTGGGTGCGCGGCACCTTATGCGAGGCGCCCTCGAACGTCGATTCGTTCATCATAACCCTAAACCTGACCAGTTATCGCACCTATGAACAAGCCCAGCATCAACAAGCCAGCACGAGACACCATTGAGAGTCGGGTGTTGCCGAGGAATTCCTCGTCATCCCAGTTCGTCAAAGACGAACGGCGCCGACGGGTGGCGATCGAGCATGTCCGACCAGAGATTGATGGCGGGCGACACCCCATCAAGCGAGTAGTCGGAGACACCATTCTTGTCGAAGCGGACCTCTTTGCAGATGGGCATGACATCGTACGCGGAGTCCTTCGGTACCGCCATGAGCAGGATCATGGATGGCGTGAGATACCGCTTACATTCCTCGCCAATGATCGATGGCACGCATCATTCGACGTCACCGAGCTCGGTCAGTATCGATATACCGTGATGGGGTGGGTCGATCATTTTGCCACCTGGCAACGCGATATGCGCAAGCGAGTCGAAGCGAAGCAAGACATACAGGTGGATCTTCTAATTGGCAAACGATTGCTTCAGGAGGCGGCCTCTCGAGCGCCGGCTGACTGGACTCAGCGGCTGATAGACATTGACCGGGTACTGTCCTCATCAGAGACTCGACCGCAGGATCAGCTTGATCTACTGCTTGGACAAGAGGTCACAGACGTGATGATGTCGTGTGTTGATCGGCACGTGGCCACGACGTATGACAGAGAGCTTGCCGTGGTGGTGGATCGTCCCAGAGCTCGATTCAGCGCCTGGTACGAAATGTTCCCGCGTTCTGTCGTAAGCAACGATCGGCCGCACGGCACGTTCAGAGATTGTGAATCTCGTCTCCCCTATATCGCTGAAATGGGATTTGACGTGCTCTACCTTCCCCCGATTCATCCCATTGGAGAAACGCACCGGAAAGGACCGAATAATAACCCGCACGGGGACTCCAAATCGGTGGGAAGTCCCTGGGCCATCGGCGCGAGCAACGGCGGCCATACGGCCATCCACCCAGAGCTGGGAACCCTGGAGGATTTCAAGCGCCTCATTGATGCAGCCAAGGCCGAAAACATCGAACTCGCACTTGATTTAGCTTTTCAATGTTCTCCCGATCATCCATACGTGACCGAACACCCAGAATGGTTTACCACCCGTCCTGATGGCACGATCCAGTTTGCTGAAAATCCTCCCAAAAAGTATCAGGATATTTTTCCATTGAATTTCGAGAGCGAAGCCGCCGACGAATTGTGGAAAGAACTCCGGGCCGTCGTGCAGTACTGGATCGATCACGGCATCCGCATCTTCCGCGTCGACAATCCCCACACCAAACCGTTTCCTTTTTGGAAATGGCTGATCGCCGACATCAAGCAGCGAGATCCGGATATCATTTTTCTTGCGGAAGCCTTCACGCGACCCAAGGTCATGTACCACCTCGCCAAAGTGGGGTTCACCCAGTCCTACACCTACTTTACCTGGCGCAACACCAAGCAAGAGTTGACCGACTATTTCACCGAACTGACCAAGACCCAAGTGCAAGAGTATTTTCGCCCCAACCTTTGGACCAATACGCCGGATATTCTGACCGAACATCTCCAGCATGGCGGGCGCCCTGTCTTCATGGCTCGGCTGGCCTTAGCCGCCACGCTGGGCGCCAGCTATGGCATTTACGGACCGGCGTTTGAGTTGTACGAAGACCGACCTCATACACCCGGCAGCGAAGAGTATTTGGATTCAGAGAAATATGAAATTCGACGTTGGGATATCGCGAGGCCCGACAGCTTGAAGGAGTTTATCGGGGTGATCAATCGTATTCGCCGCGACAATCCTGCGCTGCACGGTGATGGCAGCCTGCGATTTCACTCTATCGACAACGACCAACTGATCGCCTACAGCAAACAGACGCCCGACGGGAAGAATGTCATTCTCGTTGTGGTGAATTTAAGCCCGCATCACATCCATTCGGGCTGGCTCGAGTTGGATCTCGCAGCCCTGGGGCTACAGGACGACCGTCCCTTCCAGGTCCATGACTTGCTGACGCAGGCCTACTATCTCTGGCAGGGGCCTCGAAACTATGTGCAGCTGGACCCACATTCAGCGCCGGTACAAATATTTGCCGTGCGGAGAAATATGCGGCGTGAACAGGACTTTGACTATTTCCTGTAGAGGGAGCGGTCGGGAGAGGACTCATGATCACGATTCAGAACAATTGGGAGAGGGTCATTGATAGCCAGGCCCGAAGGGATCTCGAGGGTCTGCTACCCGCATTCCTCACATCCTCAAGATGGTTTGGCGGTAAGGCCAAGACCATCCGCTCCGCTAAGTTTATGGATATCCTACCCATCGGCGGAAGTGATTCCCCTATGCTACTGGGATTCGTGGAGGTTTCGTACTCCGAAAGCGACGTAGAAACGTATACGGTTTTAATGACTGCGGCCTTCGAAGCTGAGGCTGACCGGATTAGAAGCGATCATGCAAGCGCCGTTATTGGGGCAATCAAGGTGCTCGGGCCTCAAGGGAATCACATCGGAGTGCTGTACGATGCCTTGTGGAATGAAGAATGTGCCTATTCGCTTTTGGCTTCCATGGGCCAAGGCGCGCAATTTCAAGGGACCTCAGGCACCGTCGTGGGATCGGCAACGGCATTATTTGACGAGGTAGCAGTCCGCCCCCACGCGGCCGCTATAAACGTCATGAAAGCCGAACAGAGTAATACGTCGGTGAAGTTTGGCGACCGCGTCATCCTGAAGCTCTATCGTCGGGTCGAGCCAGGCATAAATCCAGAATTGGAAATCGGTCGCACCCTCACCGCCCGTAACTTTCGTCATTCTCCTTCCCTTGTGGGTGCCTTGGAATATCACCAGAGCCGCAACGAGCCTACAACGCTGGTATTGGCGCAAACCTTCGTCGCTAATCATGGCAATGCATGGGAATATACGCTGTCCCAACTCTCCCATTACTTCGAGCGCATCTCCTCAAGTGCTTCGAACCATAGATCTTGTGAACCAACTGCGGCCGGAAAACCCAATCACCCACCGGCTACCACGGACGTTTTCTTTGATTTTATGGATTCGGCGCGCCTGTTAGGGCAACGCACAGGCGAACTGCACATGGCGCTGGGGGAAACCAGCGACGATCCAGCCTTTGCCGCTGACACCTGCTCTTCGCTTTACATACAGTCGCGGGTTCAATCCATGCAACAGTCGGCCATTCGTGCACTGACACTCCTGCGCGGTCGTCTAGTCTACTCTCTCCGAGATCAAGCAAGCACCGGCGCAAATGGTCTTAGGACAGCAAGCCCTCATTCTGGATCGGTTAGGGGCATTGGGCAATTCGCCCTTAACGGCCATGCGCATCCGCTGCCATGGCGATTATCATCTTGGACAGGTTCTCTACACGGGAGAGGACTTTGTGATTATTGATTATGAGGGAGAACCAGCCAGACCGCTGGCAGAACGGCGGGCCAAGCATATCCCCATTGTCGATCTCGCCGGTATGGTTCGCTCGTTCCACTATGCTGCCCATGCCGCATTACGGCAAAGAGGCGAGCGTTCAGCCTACCGCCCAAACGGCGCAGAGCCTTATATCTTGGGCCGAACAGTGGTATCAAAGCGCCCGCGCGGCATTTCTCCGAGGTTATCATGCCATTGCCGGCGAGGCGCCGTTCTCACCGCGGTCCCACCAGGAATTCAATCTCCTGCTGGACACCCATCTGCTCGACAAGGCGCTTTATGAACTCGCCTATGAATTAAATAACCGACCGGATTGGGTCGACCTTCCTCTGACCGGCATCCTACAGTGTATGAACACCTCGAGCGCAGCCAGCGATCGGGATGGGAGGCCGAGCGGGAAGACAATACCGGTGGCCCCTGCGCGACCGACCAGCATGGAGATGTGGTGAAACAATGACTCAACAGGACACGACACAGATGCCCATTCATTCGACTAGCAAGCTGACCGATGATGATGTCTTTCTGTTCAACGAGGGCACGCAGTTTCAACTCTACGACAAGCTTGGCGCGCATCTCGGCAGCGTCAATGGGCAACAAGGGACTCACTTTGCGGTATGGGCGCCGGAAGCCGAGCGGGTATCCGTCATCGGCTCTTTCAACGACTGGCAGGACGGGACACACCGGCTTCATCCGAGAGGATATTCTGGAATTTGGGAAGGGTTCATTCCTGAGGCTGCGAAAGGGTCCTTGTATAAGTATCATATCCAGTCCCGCCACTCGGGCTACCAGGTCGACAAGAGCGATCCGCTCTCTTTCTTCAACGAAATTCCCCCCAAGTCGGCGTCAATCGTCTGGGATCTCGACTACAACTGGACAGATGCCGACTGGATGCGCAGGCGCCGGCAAACGAATGCGCTCAACGCACCGATCGCGATTTATGAAATGCATGTGGGATCCTGGAGACGAATCGCCGAGGAACAGAATCGATCACTGAGTTACCGTGAACTGGCGGTTCCTCTGGCCGAATACTTACAGCAAATGGGGTTCACGCATGTGGAGTTTCTTCCGTTGACGGACCATCCGTTCTTTGGTTCCTGGGGCTATCAGACCACGGGCTACTTTGCGCCATCCGGCAATTACGGGACGCCGCAAGACCTCATGTATCTTGTCGATACCTTACATAACCATGGTATTGGGGTCTTGCTGGATTGGGTGCCCTCGCACTTTCCGACCGATGAACACGGGCTGGGCTTCTTCGACGGCACGCATCTGTATGAACATGCCAATCCGCAACAGGGATTCCAACCAGATTGGAATACCTTTGTCTTCAATTTCGGACGCAACGAGGTGCGGAGCTTTCTTATTAGCAGTGGGCTCTTCTGGCTGGATAAGTATCATTTTGATGGCCTGCGTGTGGATGCCGTGGCGTCCATGCTGTACTTGGATTATTCACGGAAAGAAGGAGAGTGGATTCCGAACCAATACGGCGGACGCGAGAATCTCGAGGCCATTTCGTTTTTGAAGCGATTCAATGAAGAGGTCTATCGGCACTATCCTGATGTCCAAACCATCGCGGAGGAATCCACCGCCTGGCCGTTAGTGTCCCGCCCCACCTATCTCGGCGGCTTAGGTTTCGGCTTGAAATGGGATATGGGGTGGATGCATGACACGCTGACTTATATGCAAGAAGATCCCATCAACCGGAGATATCATCATCACAACCTTACCTTCCGTATGCTCTACGCCTTTCACGAAAATTTCGTCCTGCCCCTCTCTCATGACGAAGTGGTCTATGGGAAAGGGTCGCTGTTAGGAAAAATGCCAGGGAACGAATGGAACAAATTCGCCAACCTCCGCGTGTTGTTCGGCCACATGTATTCGCAGGCCGCTAAAAAACTCTTGTTCATGGGTGGTGAATTCGGCCAACGAGCTGAATGGGCGCATGACGGCCAGCTGCAGTGGGACGCACTAGATATCCCCTTGCATCGCGGTATGCAGCAATGGGTCACCGACCTCAATCGCACCTATCGTCAGGAACCCGCGCTGCACGAGGGGGACGTCGACCCCTCCGGTATTGAATGGATTGATTGTCAGGATGTCGAATCCAGCGTAATCAGCCTCATCCGAAAAGCACGAACGATCGATGACGTCATTCTAGTGATCTGCAATTTCACTCCCGTTCCTCGCCCTAATTACCGCGTCGGAGCACCACGAGGTGAATATTGGAAAGAATTGTTGAATAGTGATGCCACCCCTTACGGTGGAGCTGGATGGGGCAATGGCGGTGGAGTCTCCGCGACTCCGGTGCCTCTGCACGGACGTACTCACTCACTCACCTTAACCTTGCCCGCACTCTCCGTTATCTTCCTCAAACACTCAAGCCACGGAGGATGAATGAGGGCGTCTAGTTCGATAGCGCCTTCTGCCGGCCATTAATTTACAACAAGCGTAATCGTTCGCGTATCCATCACCCGCCGTTCCATTTAACGCCAGCACCGTTTCGATTAACAATCTGTCCGAACGGTCACCCGACTTTCCTCTTGATATTGCTGTTCGCCTGTTCAGATGGAAGCTATTCCTTCAAGAGACCGTCTGAATACCTGGGTGAAGGAGAGCGCAATCACCTTCTAGAAGTCCTGGGACGGACAGAATGGCGGATTTATGGCGACCAGGGAGCGGCCCAAGTGCTCGAACCCAACCCCGAGGCATTGCGTAGCCTCCTCCGGAAGCTCGGAATTCGACGCACCTCCAGCAGGCACAGGAATCCGGAAACCAGCCCCCCTCTCTAATTTCCATGGAAATGAAAACGGAGGAGCCGTCTACCTGCTGCAGCTTGCTTACATGTGACCATAGATCTTGGCTAGCCTCGGCTGCTCACTCGTTCGAACACAGCGAGCTCATTGACCGGACTATCCAAAGCATGGTAAGTTCACTCACCGTACGAGCTATGAGCAATGCCCTACGCTTCGCGTTTCTTCGATACTACTGCGCGATTGTTCCCCTTATTTACGACGTTCCTCCTAGGGCCCATTCGTCCCTCACCGGATGACCGAATGGGCAAGCATGGGGCGCGGTTTTGTGTAGGCTCCCACTGCACCCAGTTTGATGGCCTGGACATCGCCATCCTGTTGTTCGGCGAAAGGAGTGTACGATGAAAATTACGTCTGTCTGGCGGGGTAACAAACCAGCACACAAGAAAAAACGAACTGTCCCAAAGCTGAGAATTCGTTGGACGCAACTCGGACTCGTCGACCCTTCTTTGGAATCCCAGGAGACTCCCATGGATGAAATTCGACGTGCCGTCACGACCTTAGCAAGTTCTGGATTCGGGGCGGAAACTCGCGCACGGTCTGAACAAACCCAAACGCGACCTGCGCGCGCCCATGCGCGCCCCAGCACGACACGCACCCCCCGTCGCCCATCCGCCACATAATGAAGGCAAGTCTATTCGATTGCCTCATAAGGGGAACGAATAGGAGGAGGCAACCATCGCACGAGCAGGTAAGACGACCATCGCGAAACGCGATCGTGAAAAAGCCAAACAGGTCAAACAGCGAGAAAAAGAAGCTCGTCGTGTGCAGCGAAAGGCCGAAAAACCAACCCGGCCCACGACCTCTGATGGAGATGACCCTGACTTAGAAGGATTGCAGTGGGGTCCCCAGGAACCGCTCTATTAGCAAGGGTTCCTGGGTCAACCATGGCCCACTTGATGCGGGACAGACTAAGCCGTCTTTACGAAGCGATCTTCTCCGAACACGCCGCGCAATTGTTTGTTGACGAGTGATCGGTATTCACCCTTCTCCTTCGCCATTTTGACTAGCCCCTCGGCATCCGTCACAATCAAGAGGTCCTCCTCCGCAATCAGCACCCGGTCTCCCTTGCCCACATTGATTCGATACTGAGTCCGGCCGTCAGGATTCCTGCTCGGCCCCGTAACAATCTCAGTGAGTCCGTCGATATGCCCCTTTTGCCCATCCAAACGATGTTGCACCATCGTTCCATCAGGAATTCTAAGCCATTGACTCACTGCCCGGGTTGCATCCTGTTTCTGATCACTTACCATCATTCCTCCCTTGCCACGTATGGTCCTAGAATTTAAGACACCGGTCCAAGATCACTTCCATGTTTAATTCCCCCGCTCGACTCGTGCACCCCCACCCTCAACGGTCTGGCGCCACCTCTGGGAAGAGCCTCCGCGTCGGCGACGACGCTCAGGTTCGCTTCGCGCGGGGTGACCTTCAGATCTGGTCATGATGCTGGGTAAGGCTAGACTTCCATCCGCCCGCGGTACCGGCTGACCCAGCAACTGCTCGATCGCACGCAATTGTTCGTGGTCCTCAGCCGTTACAAAGGTCGTCGCCCGACCAGTTGCTCTCATGCGAGCCGTCCGACCGATTCGGTGGACATAGTCTTCCGGACAATTGGGCACATCGTAGTTAATCACATGGGCGATATTCGCCACATCGATTCCCCGTGCGGCGATGTCGGTGGCCACCAGCACCCGAAACGTCCCCCGCCGAAATCCTTCCAACGCTGCGCGGCGCTGTGGCAGAGTGCGTCCACCGTGCAATACCGCAACGCGATGGCCGGCTCCCTCCAACATATTTCCCAATCGATCCGCTCGATGTTTCGTCCTCGCGAAGACCAGGACAGTATCCGACTCAGACTGGAGAAGGGACATTAAAAGAGCGTTTTTGCGGTCATGCGTGGTGTGATACACGGCTTGGGAAACACCGTCGGCAGTCGCCGCAGACTTGGTAACCATGACTCGCACGGGATCCTTCACACTGGCCTGAGCCAATCGGGCAAGATCAGTCGGCATGGTGGCAGAGAACAGCAACGTCTGTCGCTCTTCGGGCATCGCGTCGAGAATTTGATTAATCTGCTGGGAAAATCCCATATCCAACATTCGGTCCGCCTCATCCAGAACCAGCATGGTCATGGCGAGTAGGCTGATGGTTCCGTTCCACATGTGATCGAGGAACCGTCCAGGTGTCGCAACGATGATGTCCGGACGTTGCCGCAAACCCCTAACCTGGGCTTGCATATCCGCTCCACCCACGACGGTGGTCGCGAACAACTGCAAATCGCGGCCTAAGGTATCGATGGTTCCCTGAATTTGAATCGCCAATTCGCGAGTCGGCGCCAGAATGAGCGCGCGTGGTTGGCCTTTCGGCGTTCCGCTTAAACGTTCCAACATGGGAATGACAAAAGCTGCAGTCTTACCGGTCCCGGTCTGAGCACATCCCAAGACGTCGCGGCCTGCGAGGGCATAAGGAATGGCTTGAGCTTGAATGGGCGTCGGTTCAGCAAAACCTGCTTTGGTCAGATTCCGCAAGAGGGTAGGAGACACACCAAGGGTGTCAAAACTAGTAAACGCAGTCGTCTGCACGAGGCTATCCTTTCGTTGTGATCGCATTAAGACGGGATCAGAGAACCAAGGGGAAGGTGAATCCGAAAGGAGTCAGCTCCAGACTGGACCTGGTCGCGATGCGATCGCGCGGCCCACATAGAAGAGTTCAGCACCGGTGGACCGATACAATGCTGCACTATTGAACACTGTACCTCATGCTGCCACCAGCGGTCAACAAATATGCTGCCCGATCGCACTCGTTTACTGATCCTTGTAAATTTCACCTTGGCCGGCCCATTGCCGTACAGCGCATTCTCCGATACTATTCAATACAACGTGAGGCTTTGATGCGAGCATCCGTTGTCCTTCTACTCCTGGCCCTCTGTGTTCCCGCCGCACTTGGTGCGGTTTCCTCAAAGCGTCGCAACCTACGAGTACGGGCAAGGCTGGATCAAACCAGGGCCTGACTCTCAACAGTCTAGGACGAGGGACCAAAAGCGCTGCGAAAAATATCGAGGAAGAGATTCCGAAAGTCGGACCATCGATCGCCGACATGTTCAAGTGGCTGACCGGAAGCGATAAGGAAAAAGACCGCCCCAAAACACCCTACGACTCAGGGAAGGCTAAGAAGTAAGACCGAGGGTCCGGTCGGCGTCTCCCTCTGGAATCTCCACTCAACTAATTAGTGCGCTCTCCCCATCATGCGTTTGATTCGAGTCATCTTCATTGTCACGATACTGTTCATCTCCACCGGTTGCGGAGTGACTCACCCTATCACCTGTTCACCCAGCGAGCATGCCGTTGTGGTCGAGTCGCTCTATTTCGGCGTAGCAACACCAGAGGGGATCGTGACAGCTGAACAATGGGATGCCTTTGTTGGCGCGGTCATCACACCCGCATTCCCGGATGGACTCACCACATGGGCGGCATCCGGCCAGTGGAGAATGGCAACTGGAACGATCCAACAAGAGCCCTCCCACGTGCTCCAGTTGACGCATGATGGGAGCCAGAAAAACGATACGGCCATCCAAAACATCATGACGATATACAAAAATGATTTTCAACAGGAAGCGGTCATGAGAGTTCGCTCACAAGCCTGTCGTTCGTTTTAATGCCCGCTACTCCTCTCTACGCCTCATTTCTTTCCTTGGCCCTTGGCTCCCTTGCCGATGTCGTTAAGAATTTGCTTCAGCAATCCGCTGCTGTTGAGACCTCCGGATTGAGAAGATCCTGCCCCCGCCCCGGCAACGACTCCTTGAATAGGTAACGCCACGGGCGGAGACAATACAGGAGATGAAGCGCTCGATGGCGTGCCGATTGAGTTCCTCCCGCGAAGGTCTGAGTTCCAGGAAAAGATGGCAGGCCGGTGCTAGTCGGAAGAATGACGCCTTTCGCGGCCGTTCCGGGCAAGTCCTTCTGCGTACCTGCCGCAGTGGTACGCTGAATTTCCTTCTCGACTTCCAAGGCAAGATCGACATGAGCAGTGACGATTTGACGCGTGACCGGCTGAGGAGATCCACGATGTTCCTCCTTGACTGCCAGCGGTTGAAGCGAGCGCGTGGCCGCATGCATCCCCAAGATAGAAGTTGGCACCCCTGGTTCCAGTGACACCTCTGATCCGCTCTTGATTGAAAACGGTTTACTTTCATCGCTCAGAGGCTCAACTCGCGCCTGTCCCTCAAATACTCGCAGAGTTTCCACTGTCGGGGCATTGACCAACCGCGCAAAGAAAGACCGTTGCTCCTCTCCCATCACTGTAGCTTCCATAATTCCCCCTCGGCTCACCGTCCGTGCAAGCGCAGTCTGGAGGGTAATCCTGTCAGTCATCCGACCCGCGTTATAGGACAGGGCGATCCGCACGGTTCCTCTGTGAAGCCGCACCTCGGTTTGGCCACGATGCGGCTCTTGGATATGCAGCCGTGTTTCTTCATTCAAGGTGAGCAATGCGCGATGATCCCAGAGCACATCTACCTTCGCGCCGACGCTGGTAGAAATCTCCTCGCCGGCGCCCATGAGATCACCCACTTTCACAGTTCGGCTGGCGGGACCCGTAGAAAGGATTGAAACCGATCCGCCGGAAATTCCCGTCACCACTCCGACCGCATGCCCGTCGCCTGACGGCAATCGCGACGGCTCTTGCGCCCAAGCTCCGGCCATGGCGCTAAAACCAAATGTGGCGAAACATGTGATCACTCGCAAACTGAACTTAAGTGTTCTCATAGACACCACTCCTCGACGTGAAACTGTTCAAAAACGCGCATGTCTCTATCCGGTCATAGCCAGCAAACCATTGCTGGCTGCCACTTTTCAGCCATGACGACTCGGAAAATAAGCCAGATATGTCGTATAGTAGGTGGCCCTTTGTGCCCAGGTCAAGCCATGAAAATACCTCTGCGCGAGTGTGGGATGGAGAATAACTCAATGAGCCGATATCAACCCTGTACAATCCATTTTGCAAATCAATCGCATCTTGTTTTTATGACCATGAAACCTCTCCTGACAGTTCTCATATTGCTTTCCACGGTATGGCTGTCTGGTTCCGTTCATGCCCAGGAGGCTGATGCGGAGGTATTGGTCGCAGAAGGAGTTTTTGCCTATGATGCGGGACGGTATGAGGAGGCTATCGCACTACTTTCGAGAGCCGTCGCCCTGAATCCGAGTCAGGCGCGAGGTTATTATTACTTAGCGCTCTGCCATCTGGCGAGGGGCCATGCGGAACAGGCAGTCGCCCCTCTCACTACCCTCCAGGCTCTTCGCCCCTCCGATTTGGAAGTCGCTTACCAACTGGGAACGGCCCACTTTGCCCTCGGGAATTATGAAAAGGCCGCGCCTGTTTTGGAGGAAGTGTTTGAGCATGAACCAGAGCGTGAAAACCTGGGATTCTATGTGGGGTTTCTCCGCTATCGACAAAAGAATTATGACGGCGCAGCCGCGGCACTAGGCGCAAATGTGTCCACTGATCAAGATTTGCAGCAGCTCACATTATTCTATCGAGGACTTTCGCTGGGAATCCTCGGGCTGTCAGATCAGGCGCAGAGGGAATTGGCTACCGCGCAACGGGTACAGCCCAGTTCTCCAATCACAGGCGCATCCGTACGTGTTCAGGAAGCCCTCGCTTCAACGAAGCGAGTCACGGACACTCAGCGGCTGCGCCTGCAAGTGGCCGTCGGGGGGTACTACGATGATAACGTCGCTGTCAATCCACGCCAAAGCAGCGATCCGGTGGCGGAAGCGCTTCGCTCGCGTTCGACCCAATCACCGGGGCTCGTAACCTCGGCACGCGGCGACTATGCCTGGTATCGCAACGGCCCCATCGAATCCACAGTCACCTATTCCTACTACCAAACCGTCAATACGAACAGTGGCGTCGGAAGATTTAATATCCAAGATCATTTGGGAGCTCTATCTGGAGTCTATCGGGGGACGATCGGGACGATGCCCTATGAGATTGGAGGGCAGTACAGTTACGACTATATGTTTCTCGATTTGACCGGTTTTCTATCCCGCCACAGCCTAACCCTACCTGCCACGTTAATTCCACCCGCAGCGTCGCTGCCGGTGGTCGGCCGGATGGAGAACTTGACCACGGTTCTCTATCGCTATCAACGCAAGGAGTTCTATGCGGAGCCCGGCAATAACGACATCCGATTCGGTCCCGAGTCACGGGATGCGTTCAATAATATGATAGGGTTTCTCCACGCCTTCCGATTTCGGCAGGACAAATACATTGTCCGCATTGGATATCAGCACGATACCGAAGCCGCAAGCGGGTCCAGCTTCGCCTATTCGGGCAATCGGCTTCAAGTTGGAGGACAAGCCACTCTCCCCTGGTATGACCTCAGCCTGCGACTCGATTATGAGGTTCACTGGCGCGCTTACAACCATGCGCAAGTAATATTTTTGGATGATGCCGGTCAGTTATCCCCCCGCCGGGATACCGAGCAGGACATCTTCTTCCAGATCGCGAAGCCACTACCTCACAACCTCACTGTTGCACTTCAGTATCAAGGGGTGCTGAACAGCTCGAACATTCCCGTCTATAACTACAGCAAAAACGTTTCACGACTCTGGTTACTTGGACGTACTAGCAAGATAGGCGGGGCAATGTAGCAGCTTCTGTCAGAGCGATGGTGGCGGCCTCCAAGCCGACACGGAGTGACGTCCAGCGCTGCCCTAATGCAACTGTATGGGGTCCAGTTTGTGAGGGTGGGTGGCGTGAGTATATCTCAACATTCTCAATATAATTCGCTTAAAGAAGATGCACACGACCATCAGCTAGCACAAGATGCCATGGCAGAGTCAGCAAAAAACTGATGCCCCTGCCCCAAGGTTGAAAATTTGCCTGGAAGAGTCACCCAGGATTCCGCCTCAGAAAGCCTAGCCAATAAGTGATCGGCTCAGCTCTGGTGCGATGCTGCTCGCTCACCTGCTCGCAAACTTCTTTATACATTGACCCTTTTTCCGTTGCCCACTCGAAGGCGTGAGGAAAAAGGCCATCGAAGCTGGCTCAGAACTGTGGCGACCAGAGAGAAGTTAGCTGGTCTGCTGGGGATCCTTGTATCCATAGTAGTTTCCGCTCCAATGGGCATGCCGACGATCGGCCCAGATTCTCACTTCGTCCTTGTTCGCATCTCCATAACGTTTCTGAAGAATATCGGTAAACGTGGCGAGATTGCCCTGGATCTCTCCGAGATCGCTATCAGTGATTTTCTCCCATTTGGCTTTCAATGGAGCTTTGAGCTGTAGCCAAAATTGCTGGAATTGTTCTTGTGTCATCGCGTACTCCTTTGTAGGTGGCTTGGCAGTACCGGCCCAATGGTGAAGGCTGACTGCGCGCAGGCATGCTCGAAGCCTGGTGTTTTGATCGGAGACTCTGGCGTAGAAGCATCGAAGACCGGAGAATCAGACGCACAAAAATGGTATGACGCGAGAGATGGGACAGTCGGCGTGGTTCAAAACGTCATGGCGCACAGTACAGGGTAGAGGCGCCATGTCAACGGACGCATCAGTCTCGTGACTGACGGCAGTATTGATTCAAGTATAATTATTTTGCCATAGACACGAGTGAGATCTGCCACCGTTCGCGACCCGTTCTCGTTCCTTAGGCTGAACGGGCGATCAGTCTGACGGGCAGGCTTTTTGTCGCCCGCTCGTCAGCACTATTTTCGATCACCCTACATGTGAGAGCCGCAAACTAGCGCCTGGCTATGACGATGGTCACGCGTAGCGGTCGCCTTCGGAATGAATTCTTTATAACCATATCGCTCGGCCAGATAAGCCTTCGCCTCATCGCTGACATATTCGGTGAATTTGTACCGATCGTCTTCAACCGTCTTCGCATCTTCCATCACCTTATCGGTGGGAATCGCATATTCGATGTTGCAGGACGTATAGGCTTGGATGTAGGTCGGACCAACCTCTCGGGCGATCAACACTGCCTTCTTGATGACGCTTTCCACTCGCCGCGGATTGTTGGGCACAACCGTGGCAATATAAGCGCAGCCGGAAACTTTGGCCATCGTGACCATATCCATCTTCTCGAATTTCTTGCCGAGAGGAGCCATCTTGAGCACGGCCCCTCGGGTTGTCATCCCGCTTTCCTGTCCACCCGTGTTACCATACACCTCGTTGTCCAGCATGATGGTCGTAAAGCGTTCCTTCCGGAACCAGGAGTGCAAGACCTGCTGGAACCCGATGTCGGCCGTTCCACCATCACCTGCGATCACCACCACATCCTTCGGCTTGTCTCCGAATCGGAGCCGCAACCCACGCGAGAGGCCGCTGGCAACGCCGTTCTGGTCACCGTAATTTCCATAGACGAATGGAATCGCTGCCTGAGAAATCGCCAATCGGCCACAACCGGCTGTGCCGACCGTGATGGTGTCTTCAGGATTCGGGAAGGCAATGATCGCCAAACGAATGAACAGCGTCATGGCGCAACCGGCGCACATCGGATGCTCTTCAAGAATTTCCTTGAAGCTACCCATTTGCGAAACGGTCGTCTTCTTTCCAAATGGCCCGTGTTCGACCATATCCCGATATTCTTTGGGCATGAACTGCTCAAATCCCGGTGTAAACTTCACATAGTCAAGACTCATCTAAAACCCTCACTCTCTCTCGTAGCCGCACATGCGGCGGTGATATGACGATCCTCTCACGAAACTAATTGCTTCGCGGCGGCTTTCTTTTCCTTGGCCTTGGCGTCTCTCTCCGCCAAAAGTTGTTTCGCCGGCTCGCTGATATATTCTTTGAACGCGAATCGTTCTGCCGGCTTTTCCGAGTCTCGCATTTCCTGCAGACCTTCCATACTGTTCTTTCCGATCTCCAGAATGCACGGAGTATAGAGCTGAAGGTATGTCGGCCCGATTTCTCGGGCGATCAAGACCGCATTGCGAACGACCTTCTCGACCAACGACGGCTTGCTCACTGTGCAGTTCACGATGTAGTGACAGCCGGATTCCCGCGCGATCTCGGGGAGACGCACCTTATCGAACAGTTTTCCGACCGGCGCCATTTTGGCAACGAAACCCTTTTGCATGAGACCGCTCTCTTGTCCGCCGGTATTGGCGTACAGTTCGTTGTCGAAGCAAATGGTGGTGAACTTTTCCTGCCGGAACCAGGCTTGAAGCGTCATATCCAAGCCGATGTCCACCGTCGCGCCATCACCCGCCAGCACCACCACATCCTTGACGCGGTCAGGGAAACGGACGCTCAACGCCCGCTTCAGTCCTGAGGCGATCGCATTCTGATTCCCGAACAGCGAGTGAATGTTATGCACGGCCACCATCGGGAACACGAGACTCGTGCATCCGGTCGAGCCCACCATCACCGTGTCTTCCGGATTGGGGAGCGAGGCCAGGATATAGCGAAACGCCATGGATTCCGGACAACCCGCACAGAGGGAATGCTGTTCAATGAGCTCTTTTGACGTACCGATGTCTTTCCATCCACGATCTTCCTTACCATAGGTCGCCTTGCTGACGAGATCCTGATAGTCCGCCGGCATAATGTCATAGAGATCCGGGGAAATGGTGATACGTTCTTTGCTCATGTCTAGCTCTCCTCTCAGCTCTGCTGAGGTTCACTTTTGCAGTGTTGGTGTCGCTACCGTCTTCAAATTGACTCGTTGCCCATCAACCACGAGCGGCGAGGGTGGTCGAGCGTATGCCCAACGCACGCTTAATTTCTTCCACGATAATCTCCGGTGGCATGGTCATGCCGCCGCAGACTCGTGGGCCGGCCACGACCCGCTCGCTCCTCGGAATAGTGGCCTTGATTTCCTTCGCCATCCAACCGATCACATTGAATTCCGGGACAATGATATGTTTGGCGTGCTTGGTCGCTTCCTTAATTTCTTCTTCCGGCCAAGGCCGGAGCGTCTTGATCTTCACGAGCCCGACTCGAATTCCCTCATCGGCCAGCAGACGGATGGCCTCGCGCCCCTGAGACACAGCCGTACCGGACGTGACGATGAGCACATCGGCTTCCACGTCTTCGGTCTCGATGAGCCCATTGAGCCAGGCGATCGTATGCTTTCTCGACCGTTCGGCTGCGGCCCAGATCTCTTGCTGCCAACTTGCGTGCGTCGCATAGCTGATGTAATTGCTTTTCATGATGAACGGATCACGCATCATGCGAACCGGCGGGCATTCCATATCCATGCAAGGGACCGGCGATCGATACGGATCGTAGGGCGGAAGGCACATGTCGGTCGGCGTGAGATCAACCACGTCTTTGGTATGCGTGACAAAAAATCCGTCACAACAGAGCGCCAACGGCAAATGCACGTCCGGCTCCTCCGACACCATATAACCCATGAGAATCCAGTCATAGAAATCTTGTGCCGTCTCCGCATGCCACACCAACATACCGGTCTGCATCAGGTAGGAGATTTCAATGGTATCCGGCTGAATGGATAATGGGGAATTGATGCCGCGGCATGTCACGATGCATTGGATCGGCAAGCGCGCGCCGGCCCACATGGGAAAGTTTTCCATGGCCCGCATCGTGCCCGGTCCGGCCGTCGTCGTGAACACCCGGGCTCCACCAAATGCGGCTCCCGCGCACTGCGACATCACAGCAAATTCGCTCTCCCCACGGAAATAATCTCCGATATAGCCTTCGGCAAACAGCTCGCCGATCAATGCCGCCGCTTCGCTCTGAGGGGTAATCGGATAGGCGATCATCACATCGATGCTGGCGCGCCTGATGGCTTCCTTAATGACTTCGCTCCCGGTGTAGAACGACGGGGTGCGAGGAGCCTCCCGCATCATGATGCGGGGATCCGTGAAGACCTGCCCTTTTTTATTTTTTGTTCCGATGAGGGATGTAGGTTCCATGGTAGTCTCCTTCATTAAAGTGACATCCGCGCAGACATGTCCCGTCAAGTAAGCGGTTACGCGCTGAATGAACTGCCGCAGCCGCATGTTGTCTTCGCTTGAGGGTTCTTGATCGCGAACCCCGAGCCTTGGACGCTATCGACATAATCGACTTCACAGCCGTTCAACAGCGGAGCGCTTTGCGAATCCATGATCACCTTGACGTCACCCTTTTCAATAACGGTATCGTCGTCGCTCATCTTGGACTCGAAGGCCATTCCATACTGATAACCATGGCAACCCCCGCCCTTCACATACACGCGCAAGCCAAGTGTATCCTTTTCCTCAAGCATCAACTCCCGAATCTTTTCTTCAGCCGTCGTCGTGATGGTAATCATAATTAACCCCTTCTATCGATGTATGGATCAAACAGAATGTTTCAATTGGGCCGGGCATGAAGGACATCTTCGCCGGAAGCGACAATCGCTCCGTGCACGGAGAAGCCATTACCGGTCAGTGCAGGACACTCTGGCGTAAGAAGCGACGAAGATCTGGCAATCAGTCGCGCGGGAAAGAAATAGGAAGCGCGAGGGAGAGAACAGTCGGCGGTGCTTGGCACGTCATAGGTTCAAGTTAAGCCCAATAGCGATCCTAGTCAAGCGCTATTGAGGCCTACCACTCCATCACCCAGGCGGGACGAATAGGGCGCGAGAGATACAATGGGATCTAATCATGCGACGAAAGAAAACTCTCGTTGCGTGCTGTTGCCTCTTTAAGCTTGTACGGCGTCAGCCATAGGCTGGATTTTCTCTTGTGAAGCCGTTTGCATCGAGGCCTTCAACGCTTGAATGGTTCGGGCGACATCTTCTTCCGTCGACCCAAAACGATCTGCCATCACCTTGATGGCTAGATTGATCGCTTTGGTCATGCTCGCAATTCTTTCTTCCGGTGTCATACTGCCCCCTAATTCATTTTTCAATTCTGGCATGACGGCGGCTATCGAAATTTGGACCGACACATGCTGAGGAGCCACCAAGACTTCTTAATATTTTTGTCGCCGCACCTTCGCGACGCCTTACCATACACGAGCCGGATGGCTTGTTACCAGATGAATTCTCATCAGAATCATACCGCCGACAGTGAAAATCCCGTACATGTGTGCCGGAATCTCAGCCACAGCCGTCCAATTGAGGCCTCAAATTATGTGACCGAGCGCCATCACGTCAGGGTAGCATTCAGCATAACGGACCTCCTTCTTCCTAGCTCCAGACGGCAAGCACCTCAGCTCATCTCCAATCCGACTAACAGGATGCGACGGTCAAATGCGCCCACGTCGCGCGCGGTTCCAGGTGCCACTGGCGGTGAATATCGATCTGGGAGTCGATAACCGCGCCGCATTGCCGACAGCCCCAACCATACGACATTGTTTCAGTTACGATGTCTTTCATTTTTATCATCATCATCTGACCGTAACAACGCGGACATCTCATTGCTCTCTCCATTAGCGTTAACCGCTCTGAACCTTAGACAATTTAGGAACCGCTTCTCTCAAACAATTTCACGATCAACGTTTTTTCTTTGATTCGCTCCATCAATTGCGCACAGGAGGCCTCCCGAATTATGCTGGCAAATTGAGCATGGTAACTTCCCACCAGGCTCGATCCATCCATGACCGCGTCATACACCAACCAACGTCCATTCTGATTCATCAACCGAAAGTCTATGAAGGTGTCGACCTTATCGCCCACAAGGCTGGTCTTGACCTCGGCGAACCCTGACTCTCGTCGCTCAGACAGGTAGCTGATCCGTTCTCCAGAATATTCAATCATCCGGTTTGCAAGGGCGTCGCGAAGCAGTTGCACGAAAAGCCCCACATACTCCTGCCGTCCCATGTCGTTCATTTGTACCCAGGACGATCCGAGAGACCGCTTGGCCATGTCTTCGTAATGCACTCGGCGTCGAATCACTTGCTCAATTTCCGAACGGCGTGTTTCGGAACGGGTCGGGCCTTTAAACTCTTTCAAGATAGAGAGAAGGTCCGTAACAGTCTCCTTCACAGCCTCGGTCGGTCCCTCCTGAAGGCCGGTTGCATGTGCTGGCGTCAGGCTCATGAAACAGGTCACCATCGCCACCGTGAGAACTTCCCGCCAATACCCCGACCGCAATCCGCCCCTACGCATCATCACTGCCGTCTCACCAGTGGCTGTCATAGTTGTCCCTTTCATCTTAGAGGCTATGTTTCACACCTGATGACATCACACCTGGCTTGGGGCGCCGGCATGGTCATCGGCTGCAGCCAACGCTCGTGTATCCGCAACGGCCGACGTACGCAAAGTCGGTCCATAATCCGACCATAAGTAGTGCGGCAAGATACGCCGCGTCAGAAATTCTTCTCGATCCCGATAGGGCCGACCCTCCACGATCTTATGCGCATAGTGTTCACCGATGCCGGTCAATGATTTCAACCTAGGAAGCTGGACGGTGTTGATGTCCAGCGCTATATCACGAGCGGCTCGTATCTGACGTCACCAGATCCTTCGCCCCTCACAGTCCCACACTATCGACCGTCATGGAGCAACTTGCATGAAGGCTCGCCCTGACTCATCTCGCTGACAGCTTTGTCCTGCAACCAACCGCTGTCCAGGAGTCCAAACCTACGATTCCGGCCAAACAAATTTAACGAATCTTCGACGGCTCCCGATGCGGCGGCTCCTGCTCGAATGAGACAGCTTGGTTGTAACGTCCTGTGCAGGCCTCATCGAAAAAACAGAGTGCCGCCGATATAAATCCAGCAGTCGGCCTCTGGAAGCATCGCTGTCAGAGGAACATTACGAAACTGTTGTTCTGTGGCGTCGAAGCGGCGGAGACTTGGGACTTGCATGCGCAAGGAGAAAGCCGACGTGGCTCAGTCGTCATGCAAGGCACCCTATAGAGGGCCGCGCCAGGTGTCAATGCGCCCACGATGGGTATCCGATGCAAGCACATGATTCTATACGAGTATAATTATTATCCACCCTACACCATCCATCCGCTCTCCCTTTGGAGCGAGCAAGGGCGGCGAAGCAGTTTGATTGCCCAATCGTGAGAGAATGCGCCTGTGGATGCAGTGTACTAGTGCTTGCTACGCCCCCTTCTATCCGCTAGGCCCTATCTATACCGGCTTTGTCCCATGCATTCGGCTCCGTTAATCACGTGCTCTCCCTCCGTGCGTATGAGCTAGTTCGATATATGGGCTTCTGGCTGCGTCACGAATAAGTTGATGTTCACGTGGCGCATGAAGTGGACTCCTCGAGGGCATAAGACCGTCCAAGGATTTCAAGCGTACCGCCTGACTGTGAATCCACCTCGACAGTGTGAGAGGAAGTCACGACGTGACCTGGACCTGCGGTGTAGCGAATCAAGAGGCCATCGAGGCCCTGAAGATGGGGGCGGTTCGGAGTTGATGGCCGACTGGTGAGTGCCTTATTCACACGATGCAGTGGTCGCCACCAACGCCCCCGAGTGCGATGGCCCCTGATCCCCATCATACTGCCATTGCAGTGGCACTGCATTTGTGGGAATGATTCCTTGCACGCCGGCCACATCACCATCGGCCGCCCATAAGCTACCCGTCACGTTCGGCACGGCGAGAAAGCTCAGCCCCAGAAACCTATTCATTCTCGGAGGCAACTCCCCCCCCCACCCAAACTGAACGGCGTGTAATACATTTCGTAGAATTTGGATAAGGCGCGGGGCACTTCACTCAGATGTCAGGAATCTGCCAATTGATTGGCGCGAGATTGGCCTCATTTAGCGCTAGATTGACCTGGGAGAAACACCGTGAGCCAAAGAACTTGCTGGCTGACAATGGCGAAGGATGGGCACTGGTGACGACGACATGCTCTGCGTTCTTAACCAGCGATTCGTTTCTTCTTCGCCTCCCCGCCCCAAAGCACAAATACCACACGAGTCCGTTTGGCATTGACCACCTCAAGAATGCGGTCGGTCACCGCTTCCCACCCTTGTCCCCGATGTGAATTGGCCGCATGCGCGCGAACCGTCAAGACCGTATTCAGCATTAACACTCCCTGCCTCGCCCAAGGTTCCAGGCAACCATTGTTGGGAATGCGGCATCCGACATCGTCGCGGAGTTCCTTGTATATGTTTTTCAAGGAAGGCGGCAACGAGCGAATGTGCGATCGCACGGAAAAACACAGGCCATGGGCCATGCCGGGAGTATGGTAGGGATCCTGGCCCACCAGCACGACCCGGACCGCCTCGTAGGGTGTTAGTCGCAGCGATCTGAAGATATCCTGCCGCGGTGGTAGGACAACCCGCCCTTCAGCCGCTTCCTGATCGAGAAATCTGTCGAGAGTATGAAGAACATTGCTGATCGTTTCGTCTCTGAGGAATGGCTTCCAGCTGGAAGGAATAGGAGGTAACATATAGAGAGAATTTATCGCTCGGTGTGATAAAAGCAATACCTTGAGCCGACAAGGTCATGCGCGGAGGAAAATCATACTAAAAAGGCTCACCTGAAATATAGAAGGAAACAGGTCATCCCGCCGCCTGCCGCAAAGGTTACCCGCCAATCAACGTAGGCCGATACATCCATCACTCCAGTGAGCGCGAAGAGCGGCTACTTTCCATGATGCAGGAAATCATGCGTCCCTTGTTGGAAGGGAGATCTGAGGTAAGTTCGAAACAATGCTATGTCCTTGATTCAATCAGACCTCCCATGGTGGCAAACGGCCGTCATCTATCAGATCTACCCCTGGTCATTTCAGGATTCTAACGGGGACGGAATCGGCGACCTCCCGGGAATCACTAGCCGGCTCGACTATCTCAAGGGGACACCCGACTCACTCGGCGTCGATGCCATCTGGTTATCTCCCTGTCTATCCCTCGCCCATGCATGACTTCGGCTACGATGTCATGGACTACTGCGACATCGATCCGCGTTTCGGATCACTGGCTGACTTCGACCGACTCACCTCTGAAGCTCACGGCCGCGGCATTCGAATCATCATGGACCTCGTCCTAAATCACACATCCGATGAGCATCCGTGGTTCATCGAATCGCGGTCGTCTCGCACTTCTCCCAAACGACACTGGTACTACTGGGCTGACGGCAAGTCGAAGAATCGGCCCCCCAATAATTGGACTGCGCGGTTCGGTGGATCGGCCTGGTCCCTCGATCCGCGTACCGGACCATACTACCTGCATTCGTTCCTGTCTCAGCAACCGGACCTAAACTGGACCAACCCCGCCGTGCGCGATGCCGTTTTCGATGTCGTCCGTTTCTGGCTCGATCGCGGCGTGGACGGCTTCCGTCTCGACGCGATCAACTGGCTGGGGAAAGACCTGACCTGGCCGAATAATCCTCGACGGCTGGCATGGCGCAGTTACTATCGACAAGAGCACCTCTACGACCGCGATCAACCCCAAACTCACGAGGCCCTTCGAGCGCTGCGGGCGAATCTCAAGGACCGAAGCGACATACTGCTCGTCGGCGAAGCCTCGTCCGACACTCCGGGCGGACCAGCGTCATTTTATGGGAACGGCTCGACGAACTGCACGAGGTGTTCGATTTCCGCTTCTCCGATCGTCATGGCGAGCGGACCTTTTTCGCCGACTGATCGAAGAAAGCGACCGGGCCGTGCCGCACGGCGGATGGCCTCCCGTCGTCTTCAGTAATCACGATCAGGCCCGGCATATCAATCGTTATGGAAAGACGGAGACCGAGTCCGCAGAGCCAGTGCCGCCGCCCTGCTGCTATTCACACTTCGAGGAACGCCCTTTGTCTACTATGGAGAAGAGGTAGGATTGCGTGATGGGAAGCTGCGCCGATCGGACTTACGCGATCCCTACACGATCCGCTATTGGCCGTGGAAGACCGGTCGCGATCCCGCGAGGACACCGATGCCGTGGGACGATGGCCTTCAGGCAGGATTCACAAGCGGGAAGCCATGGCTGCCTTTGTCTCGCGATTGGCGACAAACGAACGTCGCACGTGAACAGCATGATCCCGACTCGCTGTTGTCGCTCTATAAGCGGCTCATTCGGTTGAAAAAAGGATCGCAGGCACTGACCGCCGGGGCCTACCAGCCGGTTGACGCTGGCCCGGAAGACTGTCTGCTCTATCAGCGGTACTTCCAAGCCGAAAATATCACAGAAGCGATGCTCATCGCGGTGAACTTCAGCTCACAGATGCAGTCGGTCTCTATCCCCAACACGGTTACCATCCATGGACGCGTCGGAACGGTCATACTCTCCACCAATCCGCAAGAAAGGACAGCCCGCTGGAACGCAGACCAATTCCAACTCGAGCCGGATGAAGGAATCGTAGTGCGACTAGTGCATCAGCCAATACTTTTGTCACCCTAGGATGGAAACTGCCTCTTA
Organism: uncultured Nitrospiraceae bacterium; assembly: GCA_963839785.1. Taxonomy (GTDB): domain Bacteria; phylum Nitrospirota; class Nitrospiria; order Nitrospirales; family Nitrospiraceae; genus Nitrospira_A. The sequence continues at coordinate 36,675 of CAWIWD010000016.1, read as the reverse complement.
CTGATGCTGCAAATGGTGATCAACCTTCCGAATAAATCGTGGACATAAATTTGCGCACACCACGGTCGGTCCGTGGGCGATGGGCGAACTGGCTTTCCGCGCTCTCAGCTGTGCCTCTTTCGATGTCATCGATCTCGATCGAGATACCCGGGATCGCTGTGTCTGATCCTCCCTCCGACGCGACGCGGAGCTGAATCGGCGGATTTGCTGCTGAGCGCTAGTGCGCGGCCAACCAAAACCCAAAAGTTTCTTGAAGCAAACACATTCCGGTAAAGACGTCAGGCTTCTAAGTCGGGCGTTGCGATAGTGGGAACGATGCGCTTCATCCTCACGTGAGGCTCCCACTTCTCAGCCTACGTTCGGCTTCCACGTCCACGAGACCTCTATTCCAATTTCCCTCCTCTTTTAATCAGAACATGCGTTGCCCTTTCACTGGCAATGGTTTGCACAGATGTGAACCCGAGAGAGTGAAGATTGATGTCGGCAAAGACAGGCTCCCCTTCTCCCAAGAATATCGGCGCCATGGCAATGTGGATCTCGTCGATTTCGCCGGCAGTGAGGTACTGACGGATGGTTGCAACACCACCACCGATCCGAACGTCTTTGCCTTGGGCCGCTGCTTTCGCCCTTTTTAAGGCGGAGTCGATGCCACCGGTGACAAAGTAAAAAGTCGTGCCGCCTTCCATCGTAAGGGGGGCGCGCGCGTGATGTGTGAGAACAAAGACCGGCGTATGGTACGGCGGATTATCTCCCCACCAGCCCTTCCAGGACTCGTCTTTCCAGGGGCCGCGCAACGGCCCGAACATGTTCCGCCCCAAAATCCAGGCGCCAACATTGTCCATTGACTGCGCCGCCAAGTCATTATCGATGCCATGCGACCCTTCACCTTGATCGTTCATTTGCTTAAAGACATCCGTGCCCACAAACCAATAATGCAGCTCCTCCCCACGAACCCCTAGCGGGTTCTTCAAATCCTGCCGAGGTCCCGCGCCAAATCCATCGAGTGACACCGAAAAGGCCGCGATTTTAACTTTGTTCATGCAGTCCTCTTTCCATCGGGAAAAAGCTTCGTCCTCTTTTGTCCGCCTGCGCTACTTTTCTCCTAATGGAGCCGGCGTGCGAGTCTTTTATGCTGACCCGCCATGAAGAGCAAACCACCTAGCGGCCGCGGCCGGGCCTCTCTCTGACCAGACGCACCTCCATGGCGCCGCACCGAAGGAAATCTTGAGGCGACCTGAATCGCCTCGTTCAGATCGCGGGCTTCGATCGGAAAATACCCGCCGAGTTGCTCTTTCGTTTCAGCAAATGGGCTATCGGTGACGGTGGCTTTTCCGTTCGGACTCGCACGGCCACACCCGCTTGCATTGGTTCAAGTTGCTCGACCGTCAAAATTTAACCGGTTTTCTTCAGCGCCCCGCAATAGGAAATGGTCACTTCCATCATGGCATCGCACTCGCTCCTGGACATCGCATCGAACCGTTTTTCTTCGTGGCAACATAGGAGTAGATATTTCATGCATCGCACCTCCGATTTGAATGTCAACTGCTGCTCTTGACAGATAGTCGTCCTAAATGATCAGAATCGACATCGACTTTACGCAGACTGAATCCAGTCGTTACGATTCACTGAAGTAGTGGTGCCTTTAGCCATGCGGATTGCCACCTGGAATGTTAATTCCCTCAATGCTCGCCTGGAGAAGGTGATGTGGTGGCTGGATCGGGCAAAGCCCGATATCCTGTTGATGCAGGAAACGAAGCTGGCGGACACGGATGCGCCCATCCAAGCGTTCAAGCAGGCCGGATACGAGCTGGTGCACCATGGCGAGGGCCGATGGAACGGCGTGGCAATCGCGAGCCGCTGCGGCATCGCCGGCGTGATCACAAATTTCGGCGAGCCGCTAGGGCCGAGGCAAACGGCTGACACCGGCGACGACGAACCGCAGGCTGAGGCAAGGATGATCGATGCTGAGTGCGGTGGTCTCCGCGTCATCTGCATATACGCGCCAAACGGCCGGCAGATCGATTCGCCCTTCTATCAAGCAAAGCTCGCCTGGTTCGACAAGCTGGCTCGCTGGATCGATCAGAGCCTTCCCCCAAAGGCACCAGCCGTGATCGGCGGTGATTTCAACGTCGCGCCCGACGATATCGATGTGTGGGACCCCGCTGCTTGCCAGGGCGGGACGCACGTCACAGAGCGCGAGCGGCAGGCGTTGGCGCAGCTGTCGAGCGCGGGATTCGTCGATGCGTATCGATTGCATCACTCACAACCAGGGCGGTACACCTGGTGGGACTACCGTGCCGGAAACTTTCACAAGAATATCGGCATGCGTATCGACCACTTTCTCGTGACGGAAACACTAAAAGACCACGTGGTCTGGACCGAGATCGATCGCGAAGCACGGAAAGGCAAACCGTTACCGTCTGATCACGCCCCGCTGGTCATTGATCTCGACAAGCCCGGCCATCCCTTTGACGCCGGCTGGGCGTCCGCAGAGTCGCGCATTGCAGCACGCTTGCGAACCCAGCGATAAGCCACAGTGGTACTCTGAATGAGGGCGAAGATGTACTGAGCTCGGCCTGTGCGCATAAGGAGTGAGTCATTCGCACCTATAGCGACGCTATGCCGGTCTCGATAGCACAAGAAAGCGCGGAGTTGATAGCATTAAAAAATAATTTGAACATACGCAAGAACGCCACGCTGGCAGAAAGTCTTTTTGTGCAGCCATGTAAGTCGATAATTCTCAAGCGGTCTCCAGCCGATGGCAAGCGCGGGTAACAATTCTTCGAGCCATCAAAGTAACCCGGCGGGGATCGCGGGCTTGACTAACAGATCCTTTGTTGTCGAACACTCCTACATTGAAGATGGTAGACGGAAGATTATTTACCGCGCAATTAATGCGAAAGGCCATTGTCCAGTTTCGGTTGACTTACAAGGATGGCAGGGACGCTCAAAGCCAGATTGTGTGTGGAGGGCAACCGGCGGTTACGGGCTTATGGTAAGGAAAAGCCATTCCTCTCAACGATCACGGCAAGGTGATTGTCGCGCGGACGGAAGCGGAGTTGCCGGCACTACGCGAGTTGCATGCACGATCCCAGTCCAACGGAGTGCGTGCGAGCTTGCTTGATCCGCAGGCGCTGAAAGAGGTCGACCCCTGTGCCAAAACGGTGCAACAGGCCTTGCATGTGAAGGATACGGCGGTGGTGAATCCTCAGCATGTCATGGCTGCCATGATGGCCGATGCCGGGCGCGAAGGAGTGCAGTTATCCGCCCGTTTACTCACATCCCCGGCGAGGACAAGATCGAAGCGACCGCGAAGTTCTTCGGACAGCTTTGCAAATGCTTCGACCAGACAGTCGACTTTTTGGTCGGGTCGGCTCCCGCGACACCAAATACGTAAGGCCGTCCTTCGTGACGGTGATCGGCAGGTCGAAAACGGTCGGCATCGAGGCCTAGTGGAGTCACCGTGACCTGGTCGGAACGGAGCGGCACGTGCTGCAAGAGATCCTGTCGTGAATGTTCGGAAATCGTGATGACATGGTCGATCGTCTTCCATCGATCCCGATCAGCCACTGTTCGATTCGACGATTCAGTCCCGTGCGGGCACGCAACTCCGGAAACAGCAAGGGCTTGACGTCATGGATGGTAGAGACGAACTTCCCGCGCTTCCGCGCCACACAGGAATCGTATGGGAAACGGAGCACATCGTATGGGCCGGCCAACAGCGGTGCGACCCAATTGGATTCGCCTACGTCGATGATGTGCGGCACACCAAGTTCAAACTGGCCGTTGAGCCGTCTACGCGATTCAGGAGTACGGCAGTCAACTGCTGGCAGAAGCCGAGAGACATGGCAAAAGAGGCGGATGGACTGTCTTTGGAGTTGGATTCCCATAATGAGATGACCGCGCGGATCAGATTTGACTTTGCTCGGCTTTGATCTTCAAAAGGACAGCACATCAGGGATTGCATCTCTTGAGGCTTCCTGCGGCTGCTTGATTGACACTAGCAGTCGCTGTAAGGGAGTTCAAAGACAAAGTAGATGGACGCTTGGAGCAGTCGAACGGGAGCATCTGACCAGCCAAGGTCCACCATCCCTTTTCTAATATGCTGTTCTTGAACAAATAAAAAAGCCTGCCCGATTTCTCGAGCAGGCTCTTTTTGTAACCCGGCAGCGTCCTACTGTCCCACTGCCTCACGGCAGCAGTATCATCGGCCTTGGAGGGCTTAACTTCCGTGTTCGGTATGGGAACGGGTGTGACCCCTCCGGCAAGGCCACCGGGAACTTCTGAAGAATTAAACGGTCACGTATTCGCGTCATGGGATCATCTGGAGAAAATTCCCTGATCGAAAATGACGCAATTCGTCACTCGTTTTTTCCTTTTAAGACCACGTCTATCAGGAGCAAAGGATGTTAAGCCGCACGGACGATTAGTACTGGTTAGCTACAGCCCTTACGAGCCTTCCACACCCAGCCTATCAAACTCGTAGTCTACAAGTGTCCTTTAGGGGGCTTGCGCCCCGGGAGAGCTTATCTTGAGGCAGGCTTCCCGCTTAGATGCTTTCAGCGGTTATCCCAACTGAACATAGCTACCCGGCACTGCCGTTGGCACGACAACCGGCACACCAGAGGTTCATCCTTCACAGTCCTCTCGTACTAGTGAACGCCCCTCTCAACTCTCCTCCGCCCACAACAGATAGGGACCGAACTGTCTCACGACGTTCTGAACCCAACTCTCGTACCGCTTTAATAGGCGAACAGCCTAACCCTTGGGACCAGCTTCAGCCCCAGGATGCGATGAGTCGACATCGAGGTGCCAAACCTCCCCGTCGATGTGAACTCTTGGGGGAGATCAGCCTGTTATCCCCGGCGTACCTTTTATCCGTTGAGCGATGGCCCTTCCACGCAGAACCACCGGATCACTAAGCCCGACTTTCGTCTCTGCTCGAGCTGTCACTCTCGCAGTCAAGCTCCCTTCTGCCTTTACACTCGACGGCTGATTACCGACCAGCCTGAGGGAACCTTTGGGCGCCTCCGTTACCTTTTGGGAGGCGACCGCCCCAGTCAAACTACCCGCCAGACACTGTCTCTGCCCTGGATCACAGGGCCAGGTTAGAATATCAGAACAATCAGGGTGGTATTTCAACGTTGGCTCCACCGGACCTAGCGGCCCAGCTTCACAGCCTCCCACCTATCCTACACAGATCCTTCCAACACCCAATGTCAAGGTGTAGTAAAGGTGCACAGGGTCTTTCCGTCTAGTTGCGGGCACCCGGCTTCTTCACCGGAACAACAAATTCGCTGAGTCACTCCCTGAGACAGCGCTCCAGTCGTTACGCCATTCATGCAGGTCGGAACTTACCCGACAAGGAATTTCGCTACCTTAGGACCGTTATAGTTACGGCCGCCGTTTACTGGGGCTTCCCTTCAAAGCTTTGCCTTGCGGCTAACTCCTCCGGTTAACCTTCCAGCACCGGGCAGGCGTCAGACCCTATACATCCACTATCGTGTTTGCAGAGTCCTGTGTTTTTGGTAAACAGTCGCTAGAGCCACTTTATTGCAACCCCGTTCAGCTTGGCCTGTACGGCCTCACTTACGCAGGGCACCCCTTCTCCCGAAGTTACGGGGCTAAATTGCATAGTTCCTTAGGGAGTGTTCTCTCACGCCCCTTGGTGTATTCCACCCACCTACCTGTGTCGGTTTGCGGTACGGACATCGTATTGACTCGCTACGAGGCTTTTCTCGGCAGCGTGGGATCAGCCCGTTTATGGCCTTGCGGCCTCCCCATCACATCTCGGCGTTAATGGGATTGCGGATTTGCCTACAACCCCCGCCTACCTGCTTGGACCGGGTATTCCAGGGACCCGGCGGTGCCTACCCTTCTGCGTCCCCCCTTCGCTGATAACGTCAATACGTTGGTACAGGAATATTGACCTGTTTGCCATCGCCTACGTCTGTCGACCTCGGCTTAGGATCCGACTCACCCTGACCTGACGAACATAGGCCAGGAAACCTTAGGCTTACGGGGACGATGATTCTCACATCGTTTATCGCTACTTATGCCTGCATAATCTCTTCTCTGCGCTCCAGTTGTCCTTGTCGGTCAACCTTCACCGCACAGAGAATGCTCCCCTACCACTCACACCTTGCGATGCAAGTCCGTAGCTTCGGTTGTGAACTTGAGCCCCGTTACATTTTCGGCGCAAAATCGCTCGACCAGTGAGCTATTACGCACTCTTTAAAGGATGGCTGCTTCTAAGCCAACCTCCTGGCTGTCTGAGCGATCTTACAACCTTTTCCACTTAGCTCACGATTAGGGACCTTAGCTGACGGTCTGGGCTATTTCCCTTTTGACCACGGATCTTAGCACTCGTAGTCTAACTCCCGTTCGTCCAGTAACGGCATTCGGAGTTTGATTGAGTTCGGTAGCGTTGGAACGCCCCTAGCTCATTCAGTGCTCTACCTCCGTCACGGCTGAAACGAGGCTAACCCTCTAGTTATTTCGGGGAGAACCAGCAATCACGAAGTTTGATTAGCCTTTCACCCCTACCCACAGCTCATCCGAGCCATTTGCAACTAACATCAGTTCAGGCCTCCTCCGCCTGTTACGGCGGATTCGCCTTGGCCATGGGTAGATCACTTCGCTTCGGGTCTATTCAGCGCAACTCAATGCCCAATT
>CAWIWD010000016.1:0-27500 GCA_963839785.1 uncultured Nitrospiraceae bacterium | reverse complement strand
AAGCCTTGGTAGGCCGTTACCCTACCAACAAGCTGATAGGACATGAGCCCATCAATGAGCGCCACGCTCTCAGCGTGGCTTTCCCTCCGAATCTGAAGACTCGGAGGCGTACGCGGTATTAGCCAACCTTTCGGCTGGTTATTCCCCACTCGATGGTAGGTTACCCATGTGTTCCTCACCCGTTCGCCGCTTTACAAGTGTATTGCTACACCTTCTCGCTCGACTTGCATGTATTAGGCGCGCCGCCAGCGTTCGTTCTGAGCCAGGATCAAACTCTCATAAAGGTTCTACTTGAAATTGGACCCGAGGGCCACCTCTTCAATACACCTTACCTTACTCGTTTCTCGCTCTATTCAGTTGTCAAAGAACTGTTCGCGTTCATCACGCGAGCCGCGCACTCTACTCTGCGGCGTTGGTCTTGTCAATAGGACCAGGAGATATTTTTTGATCAGAGTTCCCTGAGAATCCGTCGCGGGGCTTACGACCGCATCGGCCACTAGGCTGGATCAAACGTGCGCCTTTATATCAATCTGGCTTTCCAGAGTCAAGCCTTGCATTCATCTTTTTATTGTCGCAGAGTATTTCCATGGAAAATTGGTTCTCACTGAAACGCAGAAACCTTCTACAGCTCACTGGAATTGCGGCTGCCGTAGGGCTCACCGGCGGATGCGACGCAGTCGGATCATTATTCGGACGGATGTTCGCCATGCCTCCGCGCGAGACCAATTACTTCACACAAAACCAAAAATTCTATGTCGTGAACTATTCTGACTCCCCATTTAACCTCTCCCGCGACCTTCGCCAGGACCAGTGGCGACTATCTGTCAAAGGCGAAGTGAAGAAACCACTATCGCTGAACTGGCGTGAGTTGTTGAATCGCGACAATTTTGAGCAGGTTTCGACACTCATGTGCATCGACACATTACCCGGGGGGGACAGCCTTGGGAATGCCCGCTGGCGCGGCATTTCGCTTAAAAAACTGTTGCAGGAAGCAGAAATCGATGAAGAAACCACGCGCGATATTGTTTTCCGCGGTGCAGATGCCTACGACGACAGCATTCCGTTAACACGCGCCATGCAAGACGATGTGATGCTCGCATTTCTGATGAATGGTGAAAAGCTGCCGAAGGAACACGGCTTCCCCCTACGCCTGCTTGTACCGGGGCTTTACGGGATCAAAAACGTCAAATGGATTGTGGAAATCGAAGCCTATGCAGGAGATTATCGCGGCTATTGGCAGCGCAAAGGGTGGACTGATGACGGCACGATCAAAACGTTCTCCCGCATCGATTCCCCCGGCCATTATCAGGCATTGCGTGGTCCCGAGCAGCGATTCCGCGGCATTGCCTTCGGCGGCCCAAACTCGATCAGCAAGGTGGAAATCAGTTTGGATGCAGCCAGAACATGGGAGTCTTGCGAGCTCGAAACGCCCATGTCGCCCTATTCATGGGTGATTTGGAACTATACCTGGCGACCGCCGAAACGCGGCAAGTACCAAGTCGCCGTCCGCGCCATCGATAGCAAGGGACAGCTTCAGATTGCTGAACTCATCCGCCCACAGCCCGCTGGTTCGAGTGGACTGCACACCATTATTGCGGACGTGGAGAGTCTGTAACTGAACGCCTTGGGGATCTGCCCATGGTTCCAGACTGAGTGCAAGTTTGATACGTACTCGACTCCGTTCATCGCAAAAACGAGCTCCACCACAGGAGGAAGTATCCGTAAGGCGTCCATCGGCTTAAGGCGATCACAGAGATCACACCGACAAACGCGTGCCGAGGGTTTCCGCCTGCGAAAGCAGCTTTCTCGGTACGGGCCCAACCGTACCACGGCGAGTCTCGCGCGGACGCTGGGTTTAGCCGATCTGCCCGAACGACAATAGATCCCAAGCGCCTGGCTTGCCCTGTTGCCATCACGGTCGCATAAGCCGGCTCACGATCGAGATGCGGATGTTCACACTTGTAGAGAGAGTATGCTGTTTCGAACACCGAGAACTAACCAATCATGGAGAGAATTTCATAGGTGATAATTCGTGAGCCAAACTTTAGGTAGAATTTTACATTGCACACCATCATCGACCCGCAGCGACTACTCATCAACGGCGAAGTAAGCCGCAGTTTCTGAAGACAACCTACGGGCACAGTCCCTGTCCTATTGGCGATTTTTATCATTCACATGCACCTGTGGAACTGGCACATCAACAGCCCTGAGTGCTGCAACTCGGTGCGGAAAAAGGTTCAGGCTAAGCACCGTTTTAATCGGCTATTCCATGTCTTTCGCCAAGAGATTATGGGTCCGGATGGACGTGAAGATGGTGCGATGGTTCCCATCTCGACGCATAGATAGAGTCATGAGAAGGAGGGATAGAAGCATTATCGAGAATGGAATAACGATGCCCTCAGGCCGCACGTCAAGACAGAAGCGGAGGTAGCCGTCACTTGAGCCTGCAGGCCATTTTTACCGGCCAGACGCGTCCCCGCGGGCTGTCACGAAAGTCGCTGCAAAGAGTTCGACCATTGCGCGTACTCCTTTTCGGACGGCCTCAGACACTTCGTCTTTTGGCCCATACCCCAAGATCGCCTGGTTCCACAAACTACCCGGTGTTTTCTGTGGGGTATAGGCGCCTGCAGTGCAATCCACATGATATGCAGCAATGTATTGTTCCCCAACCGTCCAGACTTCACAGGTGAAAAACCCGAGCTGGTTGAGCCGCTCGGAGGCGTCGGGAGACGGGCCGCTTGATCCTTCAAGCGCAATTCCAGGCACCTTATTGAGTAGTGTCATCCGGGTCACGTCGGTCAGCTCTGCCCCGCTGATGCCTAACTTCTCGGCGGTTCCCTGGGTCTGCACTTCTACCGAGACAAATTTTTTGATATGCCTCATGTCGGCCACGGGCAGGGGCTCCGGAGAGGCTCCTAACGCGGACACCACAGGCATGAAACTGCTGCCACACAGCGCCACCAATACAGTCCACCTGCTCACGTCCCTGATCTGTGACCACATGGTCGATCCCCCGTCCAATAGAAGCGATTCGGCGAGACTACCCATTTCACTCCTAGTATGCTCGTCAGCCAAAGAATTTCGGAACACATCACGCGGCAGAAGCATCATGGTCACGGGCTGCCAGGCATTGCACGGAAATTGTGGCCCATCTTAATCCTCTTCGTTTCTTTTTCCAACGCACGACTTATGAGGCCACGGCTACTCTACCGCGAGCTCAAGGAGTTTTTTAACCGGATCAAGCCGAGCAGCAGACTCCTCCGGTAATCCATGTCGTAAGTGACACAAGCGAGGGATGTTCTACGACAGCCATACGCCCCCCGCCTGATCTTCCCAGGCCAACGCCTTCATCGGTAGAGCTATCCCCACTGTCGGCCTTCCTACCATGAGCGCCGTGAGACCTTTTGGATTTCCGAAGATCCAATTCCATGGGCAGCATCAACCAATCCAGCTTTCCTCGCCTCTTCTGCATGGTTGATGCGAGCAAACAGTGTCATGCCCTTGTCGGTAACCGCCCTCCCAATCCGATCAATGGTCTCAGAAACGGAATAACGGCTCGGTCTGGTAATCACCGTACTGTCCGCATGGGATGGGAGACGGCAACGGATAAAGCTAACAGCAGGGCATCTAAACTGACTTTGATTCGATCAATCTCATTCATTGGATGTTTCCCTCCAGGTTCGGCATCACATACCGGTCTCCTACCTCGGGCGATACATCTCGTCGATTTGTTTTGTTGTCAGCTCGCGCCACTGACCGGGCAGGAGATCTTCCAATGTGATCGGGCCGATCGCGACCCGCACTAACCGCAAGGTGGGATGGCCCACTGCGGCAGTCATACGGCGCACTTGCCGATTCATTCCTTCGCGCAATGTGAGTTCTATCCATGTGGTGGGAATCTGCTTCCGAAATCGAACTGGAATGGGCCGATCCGGCAAGTGCGGGGGAGCGTCCAATAGGCGAGCCTGCGCCGGCTTTGTGCAGGTCCCATTGACTACCATTCCCTTACACAAGCGTTCCAAGGCAGCCACATCGGGGATTCCTTCCACTTGAACAAGATACACTTTCGAAAGATGGTGTTGCGGGTGAGTGATTCGATGAGCCAGCAAGCCGTCAGAGGTCAGCAGGAGCAGCCCTTCGCTGTCACGATCAAGCCGACCGGCCGCATACACGCCGGGAACATCAATGTAATCGCTCAGCGTCGCACGCCCTGCCGGGTCAGTAAAGCAAGGCAGCACATTATAAGGCTTGTTAAATGCAAGAGTGCGAATTCTGTTATGCGCTGTCATAGCGAGATGCTTTGAGTATTTTCAATGCCAGAGGAAGCACTACGCTATCACCAGATGAGGTGCTGGAGTGAGGAGGCGGCAAACAAATGAGGGGATGAGTGGAGGGAATCATACGAGCAGGTCGAAATCAAGCGGTCAATCGAGACGTCTGAATCGGGCCCCATACTCTTCCTGTGGCATCGGCGTGCTGAAGAAAGCAGATTTGCTCTGGTTCATGATGCGGGTTCTGACAAGGAGCGTACCATCCCCTTCCACTGTGAGATCCTGCGCGATGTTTGAAATGTTGCGGAGAGGCTCCGGGTCATCGCCCCCTTCAAACCGGGTTCGATAGATCATGATGTGATTGCGATTGCAGGTCACGCGATCCTCCGGCTGCAGGTCGAGTTGATGGGCCGTAATCGCGCCATCATGTCGATTGACCAATTCCAGCGTGTCGTCATGCAACAGCTCCACCCGCACCGAATCCTGCAAAATATCCGCAGGCGCCGCCACACCGAGCATGGCATTCAAAGTTAACTTGCTGTTCCGGTTCCGATAGAAATCCACCATGCCCGGTAACGCCTCGCCATTCAATTCGTAGATGCCGCCGATCTTTGGGCATTCCGGCGCCGCCAAACTAGGCTTCAAGTTCACACTCGGCGGCAAGCCTGAGGGAGCCTGACATCCTTGAATCAGGGCAAGCACCCCAAGAGTAGTCAATGCGGTCAGACCGGATCGACGGAAAGGCACCATAAAAACCATCATACGCTCAGTGTAACGAACCTATCCAAAGCATGTCTACTCCCGATATGGACCCGGTCACAACATGCTATCGATGCAGCTTCAGTAGAATCAGTATCGACATCCTGGCTCGATATGTCAGCTTGACTTGGGACTTCCCTTGAGTCAGTTTGCCATAGGTCACGCGCGGCACATCTCATTCAAGGAGTTCGACCATGCGATGGGGCGGCCAACGGGAAAGCCAAAACGTTGAAGATCGCCGGGGAATAGGTCCGGCCAGATCGGGCGTCGGCATTGGTCTCGGGGGGATTGTGGTCATTCTTGCAGTGAGTTTTTTGACAGGGACCAATCCACTCACGCTCCTCAATATGCTCAACGGCGTGCAGGAGATCACCACGTCCTCAGAATCAGACCGACCAGGACCGATTGGCTCTCCCACCGACAGCCTCGGCAAATTTGCCTCCGTCGTCCTTGCCGATACGGAGGATACCTGGCGAGAACTTCTGCCAACAATGGGCCGTGCTTATCAAAATCCTCAACTAGTGTTATTCACCGGGGCGGTTCGGTCCGCCTGCGGCACGGCCTCATCTGCGGTCGGTCCCTTCTACTGCCCCGGTGACGGCAAGGTCTATTTGGACCTGTCTTTTTTTCAGGAAATGGCCGAACGGCTCGGCGCACCCGGCGACTTTGCCCAGGCCTATGTCATTGCCCATGAGATCGGACACCATGTTCAAAATCTGCTGGGTGTCGCCGAGGAAGTCACCCGGATGCAGCAACGTCTTTCCGCATCGGAACGCAACGCGCTCTCGGTTCGCCTGGAACTGCAGGCGGATTGTTTTGCCGGCGTCTGGGGTTACCAGGCCCAGCACAGGCGAAATCTCATCGAGCCCGGCGATTTCGAAGCAGGCCTGGCCGCAGCCGCGGCCATCGGAGATGATCGTCTACAAACACTGTCGCAAGGAGAGGTGCAACCGGAACGTTGGACCCATGGCTCATCCGAACAACGAAAGACGTGGCTGCGACGAGGGCTCCAGTCGGGCGATCCTCACGCCTGCGATACCTTTTCCGGCGGGCGCTCCTAGCCCACTTCATTCCCCAAAAGGGTGTGCATCAGTCCGCGTCGCTCCGCTCAAATCAAAGGCCGCGTCTGACCGGCGTGATGCCTCGTTTCGGAACCATCTTGAAAGCAAAGACGGTCTTGCCAGCTCGCATGGCCATCCGAGCATTTCTGGCATCGCAATTACTGTTCTGGCGCAATTCTAATAGAACAGTCCCTGATGAGCTATCTACCGTCGGCTGGCACGAAACTGACGTCGCGTTTCCCGTGTTTAAAAAAATGCGCATGAAACAGCAGATCGCATCGTGCGCAGACCACAAGTGGCTCAGTCATAAACACCCTCGGTGTTGACTTGACCACCGACCTAGAACCCGATACTGATCCCGCCTCCACCGCGGCTGCCCCCGCCGATACCAACCCCCCCGAATACCCCCCACCAGGGTCCATGCGATCGTGGATCTTCAATCCGACGGGCCTCCCATCGGTGGAGATGTTGTATCTTCAAGGTCGGGTAGCGATAATCGGCCTCATCCATCTTGTCGAGCACCGCACCAGTTACCTCGCCGACGATTGTCACTCTCGTGCCTTCTGCAATTGTGGCGGGGTCGAGAAACTCTTTCTGCCATGCCAGAAATCGGCCTTTTGATGCCGTTCGCTCGGCCACCGGTCCCTGATCGTCATCTAAGGGAAGCTGCAAGACCTCCATCTGGGTGCCGCCGTTCATCGCTTTTGCCTTTAGCACTTCCCCGCCCAAGATCAACACCTTGCCACGATAGGAATCGGGTGACTCCAGGAGTTGACTGAATGTTACGGACTTGTCGATCTGTGGTTCCAGTGGCTCAGGAATAATCGAGGGGGAAGAGCAGCCAGCCAGCACCAGCATCGCCATTAAAACTCGTTTGTATCTGCAGCGCAGCATATTCACAGTATAGCCCAGCCCCATATGTGATGCCATGGCAGCAGGCAGGCCTTTTACCGCCTCACGCCGGGCATCGAACGACATTCCCTCAAGGATCAGCTCTAGATTATACTGATGCCTGACGGCATTCTCATGAAAGGAACGGTTCCTATGTCGCTCGGATCATCTCGCTCCCCACATCCTATCCTGCGTTGTGCAGTACTCATGATTGCCTGCGTCAGTCTTGCAACAGGACTTCTCTCCGAGGCTGAGGCCGCCGTCGACGCCGGGGCCCTCGACCAGGCAAAACTAGCAACCATTGGTGTACTGGAAGACACGCAGGATCAACGCACCCCGGACAAACCAGGAAAAATCCTTGTTCGTGGCACCGGCTTCCATCTTCGCGACGGCTATATTGTCACCGCCCGGCACGCCGCGGAAAAACAGGATGTCACGACCGGCGCCCTCCTTCAGAAACAGATTCGAATCCTGACCTCCGATCTCCACGAAATTCCGGCTGATCTGTCGGCGACAGTGCCTTCATGGATGTCGTCGTTTATCGCGTCACTGAGGCACATCGTGCCAAGCTGCCTGCGGGTGTCTCGTTCGCCGTCGGCGACGTGCAGCCGGGGCAGGACGTGTTCACCGTCGGCTATCCCATGGGCTGGGGCCCGACCATGTCCTTCGGACACCTGGGCAATACCAATACCTTCCTCCAAACGGTAGACACGCGGTTGATTCAAACCGATGTGGCCGCCTGCAGCGGTAACTCCGGCGGCGGACTCTTCAACGACCAGGGCGACGTGGTCGGCATCATGCACGCCATCATCCAAACCGAACGCGACGACTCCACCGCTCGTTGTAGTCGTATGGCGTTTGCCATCCCCGCGAGACTTGCCGAACGGATTGTCACCGCCGCGCTGGAAGGGAAACCCCTGGCGTTCTCCAAAATGGGCATTCATATGATAGCGGTGAAGGACGGGACCAAGTGGCGGATGGCGGTCAAAGATGTGACGGAACCAGCGAAGTCGGCCGGTATCCAGAAACACGACATCATCATCGCGGTGGAAGACACGGAGATCGACGATGCCGCTCATCTGAAGAATTATCTCATCGAGACGGACCACACCGGGCCAGAAGGTTGCGGTGAAAGTCCGCCGGATCGATACGAATCTAACGTTCACCGTCACGCTGGGAGGGGGATAGGGGTGAGAGGAAGGAAAACCGAACCCAGCACAGTACTCAGAACCGTATCGTCAGAAGTAATTACCCCGGCAACGCTTGGTACCAGCCGTTGGCCTGGGCAAGCACGATGCGGCGGTCGAAGAGGGTGCTGAAGTGGTCGTCGGTGAGCAGGGCGGATTTCAGTCCGTCCGCCTGAATCTGTCCGCCTTTCAGGAAGACGACGCGATCAATCTCAGGAGGGATTTCATGCAGATGGTGCGTGACAAGTACGACGGTCTTGCCCTTGCGGATCTGTGCCCGCACGAGATCCAGATACTGGAAACAAGCCTTGAGATCAAGTCCGCTGGTTGGCTCATCGAGTACGAGTACCGGTGGATCATGCACCAAGGCTCGTCCGAGCAGAAACCGTCGCTGCTCCCCTGTTGAGAGGTGTCCGAAGACACGCGATGCGAACGCCTCGATACCCAGCTCACGCATCACCTCGTCTGCCCGAGTCTCCTGCGCCTGGGTGAACGTTTGATGGTCGTAGGTGTCGTTGCTGGCGTAAAACCCGGAGAGAACTACGTTCCGACCCTCGGCGCAGATCAGGTAATCCCTCTGCAGGTCGGACGAGATGATTCCCAGCTTCTTTCGCACCTCCCAAACATTCCATCGCTCTTCGCCAAACAGCCGCACGCGGGTGTTGTCGAGCGCCATCGGATGCACTTCGCCGGTCAGCAACTTGAGAAAGGTCGACTTTCCAGCCCCGTTGGGCCCGAGAATGGCAACGTGCTCGCCTTCCTGAAGAGCCAACGAAAAGTCAGAAAACACACGCGTGTCGCCTCGATAGACGGTTGCATGCTGAATGTCGATAATCGGAAGCCTGGGCATGTGGCCGCTAGGCTTCCAGTGGATCGGAATCGGTCTTTGCCGAACCGGCAGATGTGCGCGACGTGGTTGATGTCCTGGACGGACGCCGCAATTCTTGGTGTGGAGGTCCTCACGTCGGCATTCTGTGCGCGATGCAGGAGGGCATGATCCATCAAAACAAGGGCCATCATGGCCTCGGCGATGGGCGTCGCGCGGATACCAACACAGGGATCGTGACGGCCATTGGTCTCGACGGACACGGCATTGCCAGCCTTGTCGATGGATCGACGCGGCACGCGAATACTTGACGTAGGCTTGATGGCGATGGTCACCACGACATCCTGCCCGGTGGAGATGCCGCCGAGAACACCACCGGCATGATTGGTGACAAAACCCTCGGGCGTCAGCTCGTCGCCATGTTCGGATCCCCGCTGAGCCACCGAGGCAAAGCCACTGCCGATTTCGACCGCCTTCACCGCGTTGATGCTCATCATAGCGCCGGCCAGATCGGCATCCAGCTTCGCATAGACCGGGGCGCCCCACCCGACCGGAACATGTTCCGCCACAGTCGTAATCTTTGCCCCGACGGAATCGCCGGCCTTCCGCAGCTCATCCATAAAGACTTCGCAGCTTCCCCACAGCTCTCGGCATCTGCCGAAAAGAACGGCATTCGTGCGCTGACCGTCTCCCAAGCTCTTGAATGGGATTTCAATCGGCCCAATCTGACTCAGATACCCGCGAATGACGACGCCGTATTGTTCATGCAAGCCACTTCCTGGCAATCGCCGCGGCAGCGACGCGCACTGCTGTTTCACGCGCCGAGGATCGTACCGCCGCCGCGATGGTCACGGATGCCATACTTCTGCCAATAGGTGTAGTCGGCGTGGCCTGGACGGAAGGTGTCGATGAGATTGCCATAGTCTCGGCTGCGCGATCTTCATTTCGGATCAAGAGGCGCGATCGGAGTGCCGGTGGTTTTCCCCTCGAACACTCCGGACAGGATTTCGACGGTATCGGATTCCTGCCTCTGTGTGACATGGCGGGACGTACCGGGTTTACGGCGGTCAAGGTCCTGCTGGATGTCTTCGGCGGAGAGTGGGAGGCCGGGCGGACAGCCATCGACGACGCACCCGATCGCCGGCCCGTGGCTCTCGCCGAATGAGGTAACGGTGAAGACTCGGCCAAACGTATTGCCGGCCATCGGATCGGTTTCCCTCCTACTCGACGAGATCCAGCTTGATTCGCAATTCTTTCAACTGGTCGGCGCTCACCGAAGATGGCGCCTCGGTCAGCGGGCATTGCGCGCGCTGAGTCTTTGGGAAGGCGATCACATCACGGATGGAATCGGCGCCGCCCAGCAGCATAATCAAGCGATCCAGGCCGAAGGCGATTCCGCCGTGCGGAGGCGCGCCATAGTCCAAGGCCTCCAGCAGGAAGCCGAATTTGGCTTGCGCCTGTTCCTTTCCGATTCCCAACAGATCGAGAATCCGGAACTGGATGTCGCTCCGGTGGTTTCGAATACTGCCGCCACCGATTTCACTCCCGTTAAGCACCATGTCATAGGCCTTGGCCCGCGCCTTCAAAGGCTCGGTATCGAGGTACGGCAGGTCTTCGTCCATCGGCGCGGCAAAGGGGTTGTGCATGAAGATATAGCGTTTCTCTTCCGGCGAATAGTCAAGCAATGGAAATTCCGTCACCCAGAGGGGCTTCCAGGCCTGTTTGTCGATGAGATTCAGTTCCTCACCGAGCTGCAGCCTGATACGTCCCAGGACATCATGCACCACCGCCGGCTTGTCGGCGCCGAATAGGACCAAATCGCCGGGCTTCGCTTCCGGCAGAGCCAGCCCGAACGCTTGGGCATCGAGAAACTTGGCAATCACCGATTCCAGTTGGCCTTCCGCCGTGATCTTCAACCAAGCCAGGCCCTTTGGCGCCGAAGCTTTTCGCCGTCTCACCCAGCGCGTCGATGCGACTCCGCGCCATGGTGGCCCCACCAGACACGATCAAAGCCTTGACGAGCCCGCCCTTGGTCGCGGCCTCTTTGAACACTTTGAACTCGCTCTTCGCGGCAAACGCCGTGACATCATGCAACGGCATATCGAACCGAAGATCCGGTTTGTCGGAACCATAACGCCCCATGGCCTCGGCATAGGTCATTCGCGGAAACGGCACGGGCAATTGCACCGCGCCGGCGTCCTTGAACACAGACACGATCATCCGCTCCATGAGCGACATAACCTGCTCGCGATCCACGAACGACATTTCGAGGTCGATCTGGGTAAATTCCGGCTGGCGGTCGTTGCGCAAGTCTTCATCGCGGAAACAGCGAGCGATTTGGTAATAGCGATCGACCCCGCTCACCATCAGCACCTGCTTGAAGAGCTGTGGCGACTGAGGCAGCGCGTAGAACATCCCTGGATTGACGCGGCTCGGCACGAGATAATCCCGCGCGCCTTCCGGCGTGCTCTTTGTCAACATTGGCGTTTCCACTTCGAGGAAACTCTCCGCGTTCAAGAACGCTCGCACAGCCTGCATAATTCCATGGCGTAACCCAAGCAACCGTTGCATTCTTGGTCGACGGAGATCGAGGTAACGGTATTTCAAACGCAGCGCCTCGGTGATCTCGAGGTCATCCTCGATCATGAAGGGCGGCGTCTTGGCTTCGTTGAGAATCTCAACGGCATCGACGAAGATCTCGATATCACCAGTCGGCAAATGCGGATTTCGTGATTCTTCCGGACGGGCCATGACCTGCCCGCTGACCGACACGACGCACTCGCTGCGCAAGGTATGGGCGGCTTGATGGACCGTCGCATTACGCTCCGCATTGAAGACCACCTGGGTCAGCCCGGTTCGATCACGAAGATCGATAAACAACACGGTGCCGTGATCGCGGCGACGTTGCACCCAGCCGTTTAAGACAACCTGCTGGCCGACCTGGGCCTTGGTCAATTCTCCGCATCGATGGGTCCTGATCTTCATGCTCGTCTCCGCGTTGAGGGCCGCGACTTTTTGGCAGGACCGCGCCGGCGCGACGCCGATGGTGCCCCACGCCGGCCCTGCTGAGATTTCTGCCCAGGGCCAGAGCGGCGCACCGTTGCACCACGACCTGCTCCCTTGAGGCTTTCCCCCCGGATCGGGAACGCTGAAAACCCTGGTCCCGCGTTGGAAGCGCTGCGGCGATTCCCCTGGCCCCACACGCGGTATCGTACGCCGGCGGCACCTTGAGGGTTGGCTCCTGGCCGAGAACCTGTTCCGGCTGACCGTGCCTTAGAACGGGATACTGAGAGTCGGCTCCTGTCGCAGCGCCGTGCTACCTTGGCCAGGCCGTTGAGGCTTCCTGCCGTCTTTGGCAGGTTGAGACCTGACCGTGGTGCCGAGCTCTGATATCGCGATCCTGATCCCGTGCGCCGAGCCGCTCCTCCCCGGCTAGTCGCTGAGGCGTGGCATTAGGGGCAGAACGCTGGGACCGTGAGCTTCGCTCGGAACGTTGAGATTTTGGCCCTCGCCCTGAGCGCTCAGGCTTAGGTGGACGCGGCGGAGCCGGTTCCGTCGGCGGCTTCCAACGAGCAGGCTTTCCCGACGCATCCAGTTCCGGACGTTCGACTCTCGCCACCCGATCTTCCACAAGCTCACGCAGGCGATTCGCCTCACGATCGGTCAAAAACCGATATTCTCTTGATGCCAAATCCCCCAGGAGCAAGGGCCCCATACGTATGCGTGTCAATTTGATGACTGAATGGCCGACGGCCTCGATCATCCGCTTGACTTGATGCTTTCGGCCCTCATGAATCGTGACTTCCAGCCAGGAATTGCTCTCCGCCTTGCTGACCTTCATGACTTTCGCCGGTGCCGTAAACCCATCCTCGAGTTTCACGCCCCGTTCAAGGGCCTCAATTTTGGCATCATCGAGCACGCCCTTGACCTTGATCAGATAGGTTTTGGGATATGATAGCGTGGATGGAGCAACGCCTGCGCGAGATCGCCATGATTGGTCAGCAGCATGAGCCCTTCACTATCGAAATCCAACCGTCCGACTGGAAAGACCCGAACCGTCACCCCGTGCAAGAGATCCTTCACGGTTGGACGGCCTTCCGGGTCGTCGAGAGTAGACATGACGTTTTTGGGCTTGTTAAGGATGAGGTACACATAGGGCTGAGCGGCCCGCAGATGCTTGCCGTCGACCTTGACGTGATCTCGGTCGGGATCCACCTTGGTGCCAAGTTCCTTCACCACATGGCCGTTGATGGTCACACGACCGGAGGTGATTAACTCTTCGGACTTGCGTCGTGAAGCAAGCCCGGTTCCGGCGATGAGTTTTTGTAGCCTGACTTCCATGCAGTCCTTCCGTGAACCGTCGTTCGTCTCTTGTCGTTCGAAGTATCAACTTTCTGACATGGTTCGCGCTTCTCGATACCCTACTCCCACTCAATCGTTGACGGCGGCTTGGAACTGATGTCATAGACCACCCGATTCACACCTTGTACTTCGTTGATGATCCGACTCGACATCTTCCCCAGCACATCGCCCGGAATCTTGGCCCAGTCGGCGGTCATGCCGTCGAGGCTCGTCACCGCACGGATCGCAATCACGTACTCGTACGTCCGCCGATCACCCATCACCCCCACGGTTCGGATCGGCAATAAAACAGCAAAGGCCTGCCAAATTTCTCGATACAGTCCGGCGGCTCGGATTTCTTGATCGACGATTGTTTCGGCGCCGCGCAGGATTGCCAGACGCTCTTTGGTGACCGCGCCGAGCACGCGAATGGCCAGTCCGGGACCAGGAAAGGGCTGCCGCCAGATAATCTCATCCGGCAAACCCAGTTCTTGGCCCAACACCCGCACCTCGTCTTTGAACAATTCCCGCAGGGGCTCAATGAGCTTCAGCTTCATTTTAGTCGGCAACCCGCCGACGTTGTGATGCGTCTTGATCGTCGCCGACGGGCCCTTGAAACTCACACTTTCAATCACGTCTGGATACAGCGTGCCTTGCACCAGATACTTGATCCCTTTAAGCTTCTTGGACTCAACTTCAAAATTCTTGATGAACAAGCGTCCGATGATTTTGCGCTTTCGTTCAGGATCGATGACGTTTTTCAGGCTCGGTCAGAAACTGATTCGTGCGATCGAGGATCCGCATGTTCAGATGGAGTTGCGAGGCAAACGTCTTTTGCACTTGATCACGCTCACCGGCCCGCAACACCCCATTGTCCACAAAAATACAGGTCAGCTGATCACCGATCGCTCGGTGGGTCAGAGCTGCCGCCACCGACGAATCAACCCCACCACTCAACGCACAGATTACTTGCTCTGTGCCGACTTTCTCACGAATCTGTTCCACGGCCGTCTCGACATACGACCGCATAGTCCAGGTCGGCTTGCAGCCACAAATATTGTAGACAAAGTTTTTTAGAATTCCGACGCCTTCGGGCGTGTGCGCCACTTCGGGATGAAACTGAAGGCAGTAGATGCGCTGCTTGGCATCGTGGCGTTTCATCGCCGCAATGGGAGAATGCTCCGTGTGGGCGATTGAACGGAACCCCGGCGGCATGCGCGCGATCCGATCGCCGTGCGACATCCACACAGCGGTGGAACCGCCTGCCCCGATGCCCTTGAACAGATCCGATCGGTCATCGAGTGTCAGCTCAGCCCGGCCAAATTCACGGTGGGTCGCGCGCTCTACCTCGCCTCCTTGGAGATGCGTCACCAGCTGCATGCCATAACAAATTCCAAGGACGGGAATCCCCTGCTCGAACAATTGCATGGAGACCGAGGGCGCTTTTTTATCGTACACACTCGACGGTCCACCAGACAGCACGATGCCCTTCGGCCGGTAGGCGAGCACTGTGGCAAGAGATGCGGTACAAGGCAAAATCTGGGAATAGACCTGCGCCTCGCGAATGCGACGCGCAATCAATTGGGTATATTGGGACCCGTAGTCGAGAATGAGAATTCTATCGTGCCAGAGTTCCATCAGAATCCGTAGGCGTGAGGGGTGAGCAGTAAGGAGTGTCTGATGACCAACCTGGACAAACGTCGTAGCTAGTCGCCTAACGTGTTATGCCCGACGCTTCAAGGGGCTTACTCCCAATCGGTGCGATAGTTAGGAGCTTCTTTGGTGATGATGACGTCATGCACATGTCCTTCGCGGAGGCCGGCGATCGTCTGTCGGATGAACGTCGCCTTCTGTTGCAGGTCCGGGATGGTCTTACAGCCGCAATAACCCATGCCGGATTTCACTCCTCCAACCATCTGGTAAATATGCGGCGCCAACAGCCCCTTGTACGGCACTCGGCCTTCAATGCCTTCCGGCACCAGCTTGGGGGTGGGACGTCCGCTCTGCCCGTAGCGATCACCGCCTCCTCGTTCCATGGCTCCGATTGATCCCATTCCGCGATACACCTTATAAGTCCGCGCCTGGAACAATACGGTTTCACCAGGAGCTTCTTCAGTCCCGGCCAGCAGACTGCCCAACATGACCGCCGAGGCGCCGGCCGCCAAGGCTTTCGTGATGTCACCGGAATACTTGATCCCACCGTCGGCAATGACAGGAACTCCTGATCCCTCCAACACCTTGGCGCAATCTGCAATCGCTGTCAGCTGTGGCATACCGGCACCAGACACCATCCGCGTCGTGCAGATTGATCCTGGTCCTACGCCCACTTTGACAGCGTCCACACCGGCCTTCACCAAATCCTTGGCCGCCTGCGCCGTCGCAATGTTACCTGCGATAATGTCCAACTGCGGATGGGCTTTACGCACCAACTTGACGGTATCCAACACAGCCTGCGAATGCCCATGCGCCGTATCCACCACGACGACGTCCACCCCGACCTTCACGAGCAAGGCGACCCGGTCTCCGGTCTCAGGCCCGACCCCTAAAGCCGCCCCCACCCGAAGACGGCCATGAGAATCTTTGCAAGCGTGGGGATACTTGATGCGCTTTTCGATGTCTTTGATCGTAATCAGCCCTTTGAGCTCGAACTGTTTGTTCACGACCGGCAGTTTCTCAATCCGGTGTTCGTGCAGAATTTCACGCGCCTTTTCCAAGCTGGTGCCTTCCGGCGCGGTAATGAGCTTGTCGCGCTTCATCACTTGCGACACTTTCAGCTCCATTCTGGTTTCGAATCGCAAATCCCGATTGGTCAAAATTCCGACCAGCTTGCCTCCCTTGGTCACCGGAATACCGGATATTCGGTACTTAGCCATGAGGTCGTGCGCATCACGAATGGTTTGATCCGGCGAGATCGTAATGGGATCCAGGATCATCCCACTTTCAGATTTCTTTACCTTGTCAATTTCAGCCGCCTGGTCGGCGGGAGAAAGGACGCGGTGCACGATGCCGATGCCGCCCTCCTGCGCCATCGCAATTGCCAGTCGCGCTTCCGTTACGGTGTCCATAGCGGCGCTGACGATAGGAATATTCAGCTGAATATTTCGGGACAGGTGAGTTCGGGTATCGACCTCGCTAGGTATGACCTGCGACTTCGCGGGCACCAGGACGACGTCATCATACGTCAGCCCCACCCGAATTTCCTTCTCCAACATCAGACGCCACCCTCTCCCGGGCCTCTCGCCCGTTATGCCTATACCTTCGTCCTGTCGACCTGGCCCAATTCCGCAACGGCTTCAGCTTCTTCCTGCAAACGCTCACTGCCCTCTTCCGCCGGCATAAATTGCTGGACCCTCGTATTCCCGCTATCGACAGCGAATACACTCCCTCTCGAATCCACCACGATGCCGTAGGGGAAGTTGAATTGACCGTCGCCGCCTCCAAATCCCCCCCACTGAGAGATGAAATTCCCCTCGCGGTCGAATTTTTCCACACGATGATTACCGGTGTCCGTGACGTACACATCACCTTGGCCGTCCACCGTAATGCCCCAAGGAGATCGAAGCTGTCCGGCTTCCTGCGCCAAAGGACTGCTGGCGTGACCAGCCTCTGAACTGCCTCCCCACTTCGTGAGCAGCTGCGGCAACACGTTGGTGCTGGTATCAAATTTCTGAATGCGGTGATTGCCCATGTCGACGACATAGACCGTCCCGTCGGCCTGATCGACGGCGATCCCGCGAGGAAAATAGAACTGCCCATCACCATTTCCGAAGCTGCCCCATGACATGATGAATTCGCCGCTCATATCGAATTTCTGCACACGGAAGTTTGCGCTATCGACGACATAGATATAGCCGCGCACCCGATCGATCGCGATGCCCCAAGGCGCATTAAACTGGCCTTCGCCGTTACCGCGGGAGCCGAACTTCATGATGTAGCCACCCAATTTTCCGTCGAACTTCTGCACGCGGTGATTGTTTGTATCGACCACGTAGACGTTACCTTTCGCATCACAGGCAATGCCCGTCGGATTGTGAAAGTTCGCATTGGCCGCCCCGAAATTCCCCCATAGGATAATGAAATTTCCGGTGCGGTCGAACTTTTGGATACGATTGTTGCCGTTGTCGACAACAAAGATGGCGCCCTGTTGATCGATGGCCAGCCCGTACATCGGCGCCATAAACTCGCCGCCGTGGAGCAACGACGCGCCACGACCAGGCTTGCCCCACTTGGAAACACACAGATACCCAGAAGTGTTGACCAAAATAGTGGCGCTCGCCGGCGTCGAGATATTGTTCCCGACGTCTTTGAACCAGACGATGACCGTTTTGTGCCCGTCGCCTGGAGAGAGAATGAACGGAATCGTCGCACCGAATTTTATCGCGGGTTGAACTTCCACCCATCCCGGCGTTCCCGCCATCGGTGTCATTGGGTTTTCGGAAACATAATAAGCGGCGACGCCGGTATCGAGATCGGTGGCCGAGATCGTCACCACAATTTCCGGCGAGTTCGTCATGAACGCGCCATGGTTGATTACCGCATAAGGAGTTTGCGGAGCCGTAATGTCGATCAGTACCGGCGTTGTCGACACTTCTTCGGAAAGTCCGCTCTCCGTCCCGTCCTCATATACCGCAGTCAGGGCATAGTGATAGGCCTGATCATTGGTGAGTCCGGCGTGGTTATAGGGACTGGACACTCCTTCGATTTTGGTCCCGCCTTCCAACGTCACATTCGCCGTCGTGTGGAAGTAGAGGTTGTATGAAACGGCCCCCGGCACGTCCATCCAACTAAGAAACGTTTCGGTGTCTCCGGGCTTGATGGCTAGGTTGCGAGGAATCGGATAATTGGTGACTTCTTGAGCCCGCTCCCGCTCTGCTTTTCCCCGATTCAGTTCTTCATCCGTGGGCACATACTTAATGACCCGGTGGTTGCCGCTATCGACAACATAGACCGCGCCCTCCTTGTCTACCGCGATGCCGGACGGAAAATTGAGCTGCCCCTCAGTTTTCCCGCGATTACCCCACGCGCAAAGAAATGTGCCGTTGCCGTCAAACTTTTGAATACGGTGATTGCCCTGATCGGCTACGTAGACGTTGCCCAAGGCATCGCAGGTGACGCCCCACGGCGCCTTAAATTGGCCTGGCCCACTCCCTTCCCGTCCCCATTTCGTCAAAAAACTACCGCGTGTGTCGAACTTCTGGATACGGTTGTTGCCTTCATCGGCAACGTAGGTATTCCCCACAAAATCCACTGCGACGCCGCGCGGGAAGAAAAATGCTCCGTCAAAACTGCCGTCGCGCCCCCACTTTAACAGTGGCGTGCCGTCGCCTTTGAATTTCTGAATACGGGCATTATTGGTGTCGGTGACGTAGATGTTGCCCTCTTGGTCGGTCGTCACTCCCCAGGGGGCATCGAACTTGTTCATGTCCGCCCCACGCCAGGCAAATCCGAACTTGCCCCATGACTTCATGGGATTGCCGTCGGTATCCAGACCGCTGCACACGGTTGTTTCCGGTATCCGCTACGTACACCTGTCCGTCCACATTGGTGGCCAAGCCGCGCGGATAATAGTACCCGCCCTCGGCGCTGCCCGCTTCTCCGCCCCAGCGACCAAGAAAGGTGCCCGTCTTTGTCAAATTTTTGAATTGAATGATTGTCAGTATCGGCGACGTAGAGATTGCCGTCCTTGTCCACTGCGATGCCGGTCGGGGAGCTGAACTCGCCGTCTTCCACACCTTCCTGCCCAATGATCTTGGCAATCAGGTACGGAGCCGGAATCGCCATGACCTCCTGCGATTCAGGACTTTCACCCTTTTGCGTCACCACGGTGACGACATAGTGATAACAGGTCCCATTCGCCAAATCGTCGTGGATGAAGGGTGACTGCGGGCCTTCGATACAGGTCCCCTTTTCCTTCGTCACACCAATGACCGTCTTGAAATCTTCCGCACTGGCGATCGGCCGTGTTAATTCCGAAAACTTAATCTGCACGCCTTTTGTGGTCATGAAATATAAGTTGTAGTACATCGCATCCTGCACCGCATCCCAGGTGATCATCACCCGACCATTCCCAGCCTTGGCGGCCACTCCCGTCGGCGCAGGAGGCAGGTCTTCCTCCTCAGCAACGGAATCTCCGGCTCCCCATTCGCTCTGACTTCCATCCGCCGTGAGATGATGCCGGTCAAACCGAAACATTTCGTCCAGCAGCCAAGCCTTGATCATGGTGTTCCTCGTGGTACGAGATTGGTGAAGATTAGCGGATGTTTCAATAACTTAGATCGGGCAGTCTAACAAAGCGAAAAGAAGGGAGTCAAGGCAGGAACTGCGAGCCTGACCGGGCTCCTTGGCTACTCAGACTGATCGCCAGTAGGGTGACATGGATCGAACCGCGCACCCCTGAGCCCACGATATTGAGTGCGTGTTGCGTCCATCCCCCCAAAGCTGGATGGACGCGATTCTTACGAATATCTTAGGCTCTGCAGTCTCGATGCAAAACCTGACGGCATGTTCGATTAGGATGCAACAATCGGAGGTGTATCATGTGGCCAACTACGACTTGTGCTCGCAACCTTCGCTGCGAGTCTGATGCTCGCCCAAACCACTGTTCAAGCGACTGAATCATCGGCTGTGGACATGTGGGAATGCCCGAGCCCTGATGGCACAATTCTTTACACGAACAAAGAACGGCCGGGTTGCCAGCCCAAAATGCTTCAGGCGCTTTCAATCGTACCCTCAATGCCAGATTTACCGTTCCGGTCCTTCAACCGGTGGCGCGAACTATCAGGCGGCGCCTGAGAGTGCCTGATTTTGCTTATGACACCCCAATGGGAGCCTTGCGAAATATGACGCAAGTCCCTGGTTTTGCGCGGGATTGGTATGCGGGTAATACGGCGGGTACTTCGGTCCAAGCTGAAGTCTGCGGTATGTATATGGAATGGATTCACCTCACGCAGAACAGTCGCGGAGGGTTCTTCTTCGGAACCGATCCATCCTACGGTGGCAATCCAACGGCCCGCAATTGGCAGGCCCCAAGCTATGCGTTTTACGACAACGCCCGGTATGTGGCCCTTTCACGGATATTCGGAGCAGGCTTCATTCCCATCGGCTGCCACTAACTAGCCCCTGAAAGAGCAAGTCGTGCCTCCGGGGACATACGAGAAGTCTTCCAGAGGCATCTTGCGAGCAGGCAGCTTCCTGAAGACATTTCGATACGAACTAACACTGGATGGAGTTGCCCCTTTATTCTTCCTGGGAGACGAGTTTAGCCAAAGGGAACAGGTTACGATTCCTCTGCGACATCGGCGGCCATGCACTCATTCTCCGCATGAGTATTGGTTTCCGCCCAGCTCTCCTTGCCGTGCCATTCACTTCGATAGGTGTGACTCTCACCTTGTGCTCCATCCGGCGGCTCCTGAGCTGAAGCTTCTGGGGGGGGCGACAACGACGCCCCTACCACCTCAACGGACTCATCAATCGGTAACATCGCCTGCTCGGACTCGCCCAACTCCCTGAACTCGCGAAGCGGTGGCAACTGGGATAAATCTCGCAAACCAAAATGTTCAAGGAAGAATTTCGTCGTCCCATACATGATCGGACGCCCCGGCTCTTCCTTCCGGCCAACGATGCGCACAAGTTTTCGCTCCAATAAAGTCCGGATCACTCCCGATGTTTCGACGCCGCGAATTTGCTCCACCTCGGCGCGCACGATCGGTTGCTTATAGGCAATGATTGCTAGTGATTCCAAGGCGGATCGGGAGAGTTTCGACGGCGCCTTCACCTTCTCTAGGCGCTTCAGCCAGGGCGCAAATTCTGCCTTGGTCATGATCCGATAGCCGCCGGCCACCTCAGCCAACTGCAGCCCACGGCCTTCCTGTTCGTAGTCGTGACTGAGGCTGACTAAGGCTTGCTTCGACCTCTTGCTTAGTAACTGCTCCGAGCAATGCCAAGAACCTGGTAACCGGAATCGGATCAGCCGTGACAAAGAGCAATGCCTCAAGGATTCCCTTCAAGGCCCGAAGGTCAGAAAGCGCCAGATCAGAAGCTGGCGCCGACATCTCAGTGGCAACAGCGCTCAGCCCGTCTCTCGGGCTCCACCTCGGCGTCACCAACGTGGCCAGTAGGCTCTTCGGCGCCCTCCCGCCTCTCGGCAGCCCTCCACCGCATCCCCCGTGCCGAGAATCATAGATTCTTCCATTCAGACTCCTCCACTAATTCCCCTTCTGCAACGGCTGAAAACGCGCGCGAAACAAGGATCGCCCCAAAGGTTTCGCTTTGAAATACTCGTACGACCCTGATGCGAATCAGCTCAAGCAGCGCTAGGAAGGTCACAATCACGACCAGCCGGTGGCTCGACGCCTCGAATAACGCCGTGAACGCCATGGACTCATGCTCTTCCAACGCCTCGATGATAGCGCTCATGCGGGTGCGAACGGTTAAGTTGTCAGGAATGATTTCGACCAGACGCTTCCCGGGATGGCGCGAAGACTCCCTGCAGTGCATCGACCAGGTCAAACAATGAAATCTCATCAAGCAGATTTTCATCTTTGGTAAGTTCCACGGCTGGACCCAGGCTCTCGCGAAAACACGTCCCGCCACAGTCGCTCCTTGTAATCGAGTTGCGAGGCTGCCTCCTTGAATTGCTTATATTCGAGCAACCGCCGGACGAGTTCCTCGCGTGGATCGGGGCCGTCCTCCTCATCCACCGCCGCTTCTTCTACCGGCAATAACATCCGCGATTTGATATGGAGCAATGTCGCCGCCATGACGAGAAACTCCCCGGCCACGCCGAGATTCAGTTCCTTCATCACCGACAGATAGTCCAAATACTGCTGCGCAATCAGCGCGATGGGAATATCGTAGATATTGATCTCGTTCTTCTTGATGAGGTGCAAGAGGAGATCGAGGGGGCCTTCGAAGTTCTCGATCTTGACTTGGTAGGGCAGTTCAGTTTGGTCCATCAGGTACTACATGCTCCCTTGGACAAAGTTTCAATCTTATACCAAGTTATGGTGGGGACGGGCAAGACTTAAAACTATATATGGTGGGGTAAGAGGTAGATTATTTGGCCTTGATGATATAGAGCAACATGCGCCAACGCCAACAAAATAGCGCAATCGTAGTGCTTGCGACGAGAGGACTGCCTCAGCCCGACCGGGCGTCGTGCCAGTCACCCGAGCGGTCCGGTCAAAAGGGGCGGTGGGCGAAAATTGCCTGTGCAAGGTCGTCACGCTCTTTGAATGAGCATCGGAAAAATCTGCCTGCGACTCGAATCGCGCCGAGGCAAAGCTAGTGGACCGATCAAAGAGGGCAAAGAGGAAGAACGCCTCCCGATCGAATTGCGCGAACGAGAAATCGCATTTCCCACGGCAATGCGCGCCGGAAAATCCGGTCCCCATGTGAAACGACGCATGCGAGAAATTCGCATCGCTGTTCAAAAATCACCTCTAAAAACTCCGTCAAACCCTTAAATGCGGCACCGCGAAAAATGGCCGGACCGGCAAAGCTCGAGCGATGAAAACGGGTATGCGGACCGAACTGAGTGTCCGAGAACATGGCGCCCTGCGTAAAGCGATCCTGCACAAAATAACTTTCCTGCTCGAAGGTCGCCCTCGATCCATCAACCAGACCGAGAAACACCGTACGCGACAAATCGACGGACCCTTTGAAATGCGTCTCCGCCAACACCACTGGCCCGGTGATCACCAGAAAGCCTTGTTTGAGCCGATTGATGATCCGTCCCTCGACTCGCGCGTTCTGGATCACGAACGGCCCATGGATGACGTGGACGCCTTCATCCCTGAGCCTCGAGTATCTCGGCGGTCTTCAGGCGAGAGATCCCTCACCGCTGCCACTTTCTGTAGCGGCAGTTCATCGAGCAGCAGGTCGCCTTGGATCACAACACCCGCCAAGTCTATCCCTTTCCCTGACGCAAGCGCGCGCAACAAGTCTTGTGCAGGAACCGCATGCGCCTCACGTTCAGCATCGGTGCAGGCGCTGCTTAGTCGCAGGGTAAACGCCGCAGTCGCACTACTTCCGCCCCTGTCCACCGTACATTCCGCCCGAAGCATTTCGGGATTAAGGACCGCTCCCATAAACATGCCGAACGTCATCAGCCAAGCCGGAGCTAACCTGGCGACGAAGAGCCTCTTCCACAACTTCATACGTGGCCTTCTACAGAGTCAAGCGACCATCGGAACATGGGGCCGGAAATCGAGTGAATACTTTACTGCAAAAACGCTTTTGATAGACTCCCTTCATATGCCCATCTCCACTTCCCCGTCATCACGAGCAGTTTTGCGCATCTTGTTGCTGTGTGCGTCTGTGCTGTTGCTGAGTTTCGGCCGGCCACCGCGGAATCATCGTCGAAATCCCCGTGTTGGCCGCAATCCAGGCCAACGACCGAGGCGTGTTTGAAATTCTCTTACTGCGGTGGGATCGGCAGCCAAGCCCCTCCCCGATAGCCTTACGCTGGCAGGGCGGCAACATTCGGCCTGGACAAAGCAATCTCAGTTCGATGGCCTTGGCCTTCCAATACGCCCTCGACCACACGCCAAGCATCGATCATACAGGCACCGTCAGCGCCATCGGCATCGCCTACACCTCCACCGGAAGCGACGGTCCCAGCGCCGGTGCCGTGATGACAGTGGGGTTTGCCGCGCTGCTGAAAGGGGATCACATTCGGCGAGGCATCGCCTTGACAGGCACCATTACCAAAGACGGGACGATTGGGCCGGTTGGAGGCATCCCGGACAAGATTCGAGCTGCCGTCCGCGAGGGCTACCGCACCATCCTGATCCCTGAAGGCCAGCGCGACGATCCTCGCTGGAATATCAACCGGCTTGCGTGGGATCTCAACGTCGAGGTGAAGGAGGTCGGCACAATCGAAGCGGCTTACCATCTCATGACCGGCAGCACGCTCGACTAAACGAGCTTTCGTTGCGGAGGTCACGGGCCCGTCACTCGCCAGGACCCAACCCTTCGAGAATTGCCTGGTACTCCGCGTGATCCAAACGATGCATTCCCAGACTCAGCCGCCGGGTTAGTTCTGTAGCCTCCTTGATATCCAACACTCGCTGCAACAAAATCTGGCATTCCTGAACATGGCCGTGCCACCGTCGCACCG
This sequence comes from uncultured Nitrospiraceae bacterium, assembly GCA_963839785.1. Classification (GTDB taxonomy): domain Bacteria; phylum Nitrospirota; class Nitrospiria; order Nitrospirales; family Nitrospiraceae; genus Nitrospira_A. The sequence goes on along the minus strand of CAWIWD010000016.1, from coordinate 3,045 downwards.
GCGTAATCCGCACAAACCCATATCGCGCTTCCGTCCGCACCTCGTCCTTCAGAAAGTCGTCCAAGGCCTGCGCCGGCAACACCGGCGAGGCAATCGCAAACTCCGCGCATATCCCCTCTTTTAAGACATAGACGAATCCGTGAGATTCCGGCGTCAGAAACTTTTGAAGATTGTCGCGTATCAACGTGGTGCACAGAGCCCCATATGCCTGCACCCAGTTGGAGTTCAGCACTGTCCTGGGAACTCCGTTCGCGCAAGGCGGCGGCAATAAAGAGAAAATGACTCATGGGGAACACCAGGGATATGATGAGCGGCAACCTTGGCACATGCCAATCCGAAGGTCTGGGAACTCCGTACAACGGAGCGGACAGATGGCTGGATTCGCGCATGCCGCGCCATACCGGCAGTCTGGTTGTCTAGTCACGCTCCAACTGGCGAGGAGAAGTCGAGTGCAGGGGACATCAATCGGGAACCGCCCGGCCGCCACTACACCAATATGAGCTAATTGTTGCGATACTCGTCTGTGTCATCCAGGAGATCTTCCGACTTTTCTAAATAGTCCACATCGTCATCTTGACTGTCGAGGCCGAGTTCTTCCTCTACTTCTTCTACCTCCTCCTCGATCTCTTCCGATACATCATCGATGTCTTCGACCAATTCTTCTTCATCTTCCAACTCCGGTTGTGACGGTTCCACCTCAAACTTCGTGGCCTTGCTTGCCCTGTCCCGACAGACGTCGCCGATTTTGGCTCGGGAACGTCCACGGATGGCTCAATCGAAGCTTCGCCTTTGGCACCATGGGTTTAGTCGACTGAGGCTTAGCTTTGTGCGGGCTTTGCTGCGAGTCTTCGCGGACCTGGTAGCCGGTTTCGCCTTTTTGAGAGCGCGCTGGGGTTTCGCTGTCGTTTTCTTTTTGTTTATCTTGGGGGCCGGCTTTTTGACGGTCTTTTTCGCGATGGCCTTCCTAGGCGCTGCCTTCTTGGCTTTTTTTGCGCCACACACCTTTTTGGCCGTTCCAGTCTTCTTTTGCCGTCGCAGCTTTCTTCGGCTTCCCCGCCTTCTTCGTGGCGACCTTTTTCGGCCGCCTGGCTTTCGCGGCAACGACTTTCTTTTTCACGCTCTTCTTTGCCATTCCACGCCCTCCTCTTAGGTCCTCACCTCGGCACGTCGGTGGTAAAGCGGCCTCCATCTAGCATGAACCGCCGGGTTCTTGCAAGCTAGTGCTCAGCATGGGCCGGTTCAAGTGAGATATCGAACCACGGTCTAAAAGTTTGATCGCACCGGCCGGGACGACCAGGTCGAACCCGTCGAGCACCGGATCGCTGGGCACATAGCCGAACCGGCGCCTCGCACCGCACCTCCAGCGGACCCTCCGGGACCGGCCCGGCTCGCACGGGTCGACCCGGCCGCCGGGGTCGACGATCTCCAGCACCCGCTCCACCGACAGCCCTCGCGCCTGCTGACCGAGGATCAGCAGGGAGCGACGATCCGGGCCGGCGCCACCAGCTGGGTCAGGTACAGGGTGAAGGCCAGGAAGGTGCCGAGCGAGATGGTCCGTTCAGCGCCAGATACCCGCCCAGCGCCAGCACTCCGACCTGGCCGAGCGCGGTCATCGCCTGCAAGCCGGCGACAGCTTCGCGGTCAGCCGCACCGCTCGCATCCGCTTGGGTACAGGTCGCGGGCGCGCTCGCCGAGCCGCTCGAGCTCGCGGTCCTCCTGGCCGAAGCCCTTGACCACCCGGACCCCGGTGACGTCCTCCTCGACGATCTCGGCGACCTCGCCGGCCGCCTGCTGGGCCGACCAGGTGGCGGGGAACAGCGACGCCCGGGTCGCCCTGGTCAGCAGCACGACCGCCGGCACGACGATCAGCGCGGTGACCGTCAGCAGCGGCGAGAGCATGACCATGATGATCAGCGGCGACGACGATCAACAGCACCTGGCCCGCCGACCACGGCACCATCGCCAGCAGGGACTGCACCATCTGCAGGTCGGTCGTCGCCCGGGAGACCACCTGCCCGGTCCGAAGCTCGTCCTGGGCGGCACCGTCGAGCCGCTGCAGCGCCCCGAAGACGTCCTGCCGCAGGTCGTGCTGGACGTCCAGGCTCAACCGGACCGCCGGCCCAGCGGCGCAGGAACGACGAACCGAACCGGATGACCCGCCAGGGCGACCAGGCCGGCCAGCATCCAGCCGAGGCCGTCGGTGTTGCCGGCGGTCGCGTCGTCGACCGCGATCCGGGTGAGCAGCGGGGTGACCGCGCCAGCCGATCCCGCCGAGCGCGGCCACCCCGGCGGCGATGGTGATGCCCTGGTGCCGCCAGCAGTAGCCGAGCAGCCGGCGCATCCATCCACCGTGCCGGGTGGAGCCGGCGTCCGCCTGGTCGGTCGGGATCGCCGGGTCGCACGGCACCATCTGTCGGACGGAGGAGCATCGGCAGGTCCGCACGGTGCCACGCGGCGGACACCGGCGCGACGGTATCCACGGACCGGCAGCAGCCCGGCGCGTTCGGTGGTCCGAATGGTCATCGACGAGGACCGGCCGGGACGGCCGACGGAACGGACCGGATGGTCGTGGCCGGTGGTGGCCACAACGGTCTGGTGGCCGCGATCCTGGCGGCCGAGGCCGGCTGGCCGGTCACCCTGCTGGAGCGATCCGACCATCTGGGTGGCGCCTCGGCGGGTTCCGCAGTGTTCCCGCGGGCACGAGTACGGCTCAGCCGGTACTCCTACCTGGTCTCGTTGTTCCCGGACGAGCTTGCCCGGCGCCTCGGCATCGACCTTCGGTTGGCGTCCCGCCGGGTGTCCTCGTTCACCCCGATCGACGGTCCGGCCGGACCGGACGGCCTGCTGGTCGAGCGGCACGCCCGGACCGGAGACCGAGGAGTCCTTCCGGCGGATCACCGGTTCGGACGCGGACTTCCGGCCTGGCAGCACTGTACGGCGAACTGGCCGACCTGGCTGCTGCGGTGGCTCCGGGCCTGACCGTACTGTTGCGGACCCAGGGCGAAGTGCGGTCCGCGGTGATCTCCGCCGCCGGCGAGCAGATCT
>CAWIWD010000015.1:0-75920 GCA_963839785.1 uncultured Nitrospiraceae bacterium | reverse complement strand
CGCTTCTCAACCTGGCGGACGTCAAGCAGTTGATCGAGCGATTTCACACTCGAGCGTGACCATCCACCTCCAGACTGCAATAACGGGATCTATCGCATGACAGGATACCAGCGACATATTTTCGTCTGTACGAACAAGCGGGAACCCGACGATCCGCGCGGCAGCTGCTCGAAGCTCGGTTCTGAAGCCCTGCACGCCTGTTTCAAACAAGAGGCGAAACGACTCAACCTCAAAGGGCTCGTTCGCGCGAACAAAGCGGGCTGCCTCGATTATTGCGCCCAAGGGCCGAGCGTGGTGGTCTATCCCGAAGGCGTGTGGTACCGCGTCACCTCCGAGGCGGACGTGAAGGAAATCATGGAGCGTCACATCCTCAAGGGAGAGCTCGTCAAACGACTCCTCATGCCCGATCAGTCCTCCCCGCTCCTTTCTCCATTGAAAGTGTGACTTCAGCGCCACTCGTTCCATCTCGCGAGGTCTCTATGCCAGCCGACGAAAAATGGAAGGCCAACATGGAAAAAGTGGCCTACATGAAAACATTTCCAGCTCTGCTTCACCATTGGGAGCAGCTCGCTGGAAAAACCATTGAAGCCGTCACGCCGCTCAAGAGCAAGGCCGGAGCCGCGGCCGTGGTCTTCACCGAAGGTTCATTGATCGTCGCCCCGCCATTGACGGCCGAACCGTACGAATTGGGCGAAGCGCTGCAAGTAAGCCGCCGTTACCTCGAACCCACACACCGCGAGGCCTACGTCGGGTATGATCAGCTAGTGAAAAAAGATAAAGAGGCTCAACGCTCGGCGCGTCTGGAAAATATTCTCGGGGCGATCCGCAATAACATGGAACAGATCCCGGAATTGAAGGACCGGCTGAGAGACCTGGTCGAGGAGTGGAAGTGAGCAGTCTGCCCGAAAGAAACATGTTTGAGATCTTCTCGCAAGGTCTCTTCGAAGGAGTCAAGCCCATGCTGGTCATTCGCGATCATCTCGTCCGTCATCCCGATCGTTGCACCCATCAAGCTATTTGCGTCCCCATTTGCCCGACCAGCGCGTGGCTCTCGACGCCGCCCTATAAGTTCGACCCTTCCCGTTGCCTTGAAAGCTGCCGGTTATGTTTGGACGCCTGCCCATCGCAGGCAATTTATGCGGTCTTCAAGAAGGGCGAGAAACTGCTGGGGCCGCAGAAGAAGTAGACGGGACCTGGCAGTCGCCTGTGCTTGCGCAAGCGCGGCGTCGAAGAAGGTCCTCGTATGACGCGCAGTGGGGATCACCAGCATCAGAGAGAGACGAACCGCAGAGAAATTGCCTCGCTCAGTGCGCATTCGATCGCATGTACCTGCGAAGGCCGTCGACAAGTGCAGTGCCGAGCTATGGGAGCGTCACCGTACGGGCGAGATCGCAGACGCGGATCGTCCTCGGCACGCTGCCATCCCGTCCGACGACAGTGCACTTAAGACAGGCTTCTTAGTGGCCTCCACGTGCTGACGTTGGTCTTTTCATTGGAAAGCCCAGATGCCAGTTGATATCGCCTCAAGTTCTCGACTGCCCGTATTCAGAAGCAGACAGGCCGATTCGATCGCTCCTCAATAGCGAACCAGTCTGTCAGGCCCACCGTATAGAGTCTCCTTCCTGCGTCAATGGGTTGCCATGAGCCGCCGATGTGACCTGTGTCTCTACTCGCCCGTAATAGTCTCCAGAATGAACTTGCTTTTGTATCCTGGGAAAAACATACGGACGCTGTCACAATGGGTATGTGCGAGTGGCAATGAACTGTGCAGGTTACCCATGATTACAAATAACTCTCTCTCCGCTCTAAACTTTCAAGAACGGCTCCCACAAAACTATACCGCAGAGAACGGACAAGCGAGGCGTCTAGACGATTTGCTTCCGAAGACGGCCCCAATAGGCCGTGCCGACGTAGCCGCAGCCCCCGGTGAGGGTGGTGAGCGCGAGCACGCGATAGACCACGGAGCGCGGCGCTTTAACATTGACGGCCGGGTCCAGCAGGTCGGAAGCCCTCGCCACGCGCTTCAACGTTTCTCCGGCCAGCAAAATCGGCCACATGCAGGCCAACCGCTGACGGATTTCTGAACGTGGCAGCGCCATCGTATACATCCACCCCTGGTCTAGATGTTCCATGGCAAGTTTGATCAGTCGATTCAGGACCGGCCTAAACCTCGGCAGGTTGCTTCGATTCAGCAGGTCCGAGGGTGTGAGCCCTGCCTCGAGAAGGAGCGGTTCGGGCACATAACAGCGGCCACGGTGGAGATCCCGAGCAATATCCTTCACAATATTGGTGAGCTGTAAGCCCTTGCCGAAACGCACTCCCATAGCCGACATGCGCGTGACATTCCACCGCGCCATGGCTGGTTGGTGAGCACAAACCATCCGGGTCCAGAATTCACCGACACACCCGGCGACGTAATAGGTGTACTGATCCAGCTCATCCAATGTGTGAAGGGCCGTGAGATCCTGCGCTGACTCACCGCGGAAACGGGTCAGGTCCATCGCCATCCCGTCCGGCAATACGCTCATCAGCCATCGAATCCGCTCGCGGTCGCCTGGATCGAACCCGTCATACATGACTAAACACTCTTCGAGGCGCTGCAGCAGCACACGTTCGGCAGAATTCGTTTGATGGGGACCGAGCGCCGCCTGAATCGCTTGCACATCCGTTCGCCGCCCATTGGGAGCAGTGAATTGCGCCCGAAATTCGCTGAGATACCGAAGCCGTTGTTCTCGATCGATCAGATCCGTATCGGCGATAGTGTCGGCAGCGCGCGCGAAGAGATAGGCCAGTCCCATCTGGTCACGCACATCCCGCGGCAGCACGTTGAGGGTCAGGTAAAAAGACCGGGAAACCTGCTTGAGGATGCCGTGGAGGAGTTCGTGTCTTGCGGAGTCGATAGACGTGGAGCAACCTTCTTATCTGACTTCCAATGTGCCTTCCATGCCTTTTTCCTGGTGGCTGGGGAAGAACAGCAATTTCTTGTCGCAATAGAAGGTGTAGGTGCCGGGTTTTGTGGGCGTGAATTGGACGGTGACGGTTCGGCCAGACCCCACATCTCGCTCCATTGACAACCCTGCGTCGCCACCTTTCAAAAGGAAGTTATGCGGAGTGATGGTCGTGATGCTGGTCAAGATCAGCTCGACGGGCTTTCCTGCTTGGACGATCAGATGACTAGGCGTGTAGGAATAGCTGTCCAAAATGATGGTGGCTCGTTGAATGCCATCCAGTTGATCGACCGGCACCTGTAGTGGAGGGACTTGGGGCGCCTGATCAGCCCCTATTGCGAGCCCAGGCCACAGCAGCAGTGCAGCAAGCATGCTCCTGCGAAGAGAAAAAATGGCTGCATTCATTCGTCTTTTCTAACAGAAGGGGCAAAGCGGGTCAACCGACCACCAGATCAGCAGAGCTTGCTTATCGCGCTAGGCATGGACAATGTACAGTTGCCTCAGGAGACGTCAGGGTCCCTGCCTTGACTGACTGGCAACATGGTATTATCTGCTCCATCGGAGGATGAATCGCCTATGTGTGATTCCCTTCCGACAGCAGCGCGGCTCGGCATTCGGTATAATGACATCCAAAGGCCGCTCCTTTTCGTAGCATGAAGGAGTGCGGAGAACGGGTTTTTAAGGAGGACCTACATGAAGTCGTTGAAGGGTATCGGGCTACTTCTGATTGCGAACGTGCTGATTTACCTGACCCTTTCGATTACCGTCAGGGTGTTGGTGAATGTGGTGTTGCCGTCATTTGGCATCGATGTCCGTGGGGCATTCAGCCAAGAGCTGCTGGTCTGGTCTCTCGTGATCGGCTTCGGCGGCGCCTTCATCAGCTTACTCTTTTCCAAACAGATGGCTCGGGCCATGCTGGATTGCACCCAGATCACTAATCCGCGTACGAACGCTGAACAGGTGATTTACGGCTCAGTGCGAGACATCGCCCAACGCCTCCATATCACGATGCCGGAAGTCTGGGTATACGAGTCGGCGGATCCCAACGCCTTCGCCACGGGGCCGACTAAAAACAATGCGATGGTTGCTGTGTCCACCGGCCTGCTGGCGAATCTGCGCGAAGATGAAGTGAAGTCTGTCCTCGCCCATGAAATGGGCCATGTCTTTAATGGCGACATGTTTTCAACGACGGTGCTCGCCGGCTTGATGAACACCTTCGTGCACTACATCAGCAACTTTGTGTACCAGATGGTCGCCCAGCCGCAAGGAGGCGATCGCGAGGAGGGCCATAGCGGCAATCCGATCCTGGGCTTCGTCGTCTACCTCTTCTTGCAAGTCGTGTTGTCGGTACTGGCCATGCTGGTAGTGAGTTGGCATTCCCGCCGCCGGGAATTTGCCGCAGACGCCTTTTCAGCGAAAGTCTATGGAAAGGAGTCGATGATCAACGCCTTGCAAGGGATCGACCGATGGGTGAACCGTGCCCAGTTCGAGTATTCGACTCACGACGCCTTGGCGACTATGAAAATTTCCGGTAACACGTCGGCGTTCATGCATTTATTGGCCACTCATCCTCCGATTGAGGAGCGCGTCGCGGCGTTGCAACGCCTCTAACCAAGGAGTCATCACATGCCGTCCTCTCGACCATTCTGTTCCTGGAACGTGCTCATCGGCGGGCTTGTCATAGGTTTCGGACTTGGCGCCTTCACGGGCGTTGGGCAGGTCGGATCGGCAGAGCAAGGAGCAAAACCTATGGCTGTTCAGTCTCCAAATGTCTACGATTTCACCCTGAACGATATCGACGGGAAGCCGGTTTCACTCAGTCAGTTTAAGGGGAAGGTCATCATGCTCGTCAATACCGCGAGCTTATGCGGCAATACTCCCCAGTATACGGACCTGGAAACCATGTACGAAGCTTACAAAGCCAAGGGCTTTGAGATTCTGGCCTTCCCGGCCAATAACTTCGGCCAGCAGGAGCCGGGGACCAATGAAGAGATCAAAGGTTTTTGTCTGACGAAGTATAGTGTAGGGTTCCCGCTCTTCAGCAAAATCAGTGTCAAAGGCGGCGACAAACACCCTCTATACCAATACCTCACAGAAAAAAGCCCATTTCCCGGTGAAGTGGAGTGGAACTTTCAAAAATATTTGGTGGATCGGTCCGGCAACGTAGTAGCCCGCTATCACCACAGGACCAAACCGTTGGCCGATGAGGTCGTGAAGGACGTGGAGCGATTCCTCGCGAAGAGCTGACGCTGTTCTACGCCTGTTTCTCAAAACTTATGTGGGCTCGATACTCTTGGATGGCCGCGCCTAACGCGGCCTGTCCAAGAGGGATGTTCGCCTCCAAAGCATCCTCCACCGCTTGATCATCGATCACGACATGGTACCGGTCTTGGATGTTCGTCCTGACGGCAGTTCCGTCCTTGAAAGTCCTAGGCATATAGATTTCCGTCCACACTTCCTTCTCGACCAAGCAGACATCCCGAAAACGCTCATATAACAACGCCAACTTCTCCGCATCGGTTTCCTTCATGCACCTGCTCCTGGGTAAATCACTTGAACGACGTGGCGCTCGTTAGAGCACACGGTGCTGCACGTTAGACCAAGCGGCGGGCGATATTCAACGTGTCGTGGAATCCGGTGAAGGAGGTGAGGCACTCGGCGTTGGTTGGTCGGTCACTGAAAAATGCATGGTACCGACTTGATTGACGGCATGGAAGGGTTGCTGCCCGAGGGAGGTAATGTAGATCTTGACCAGGTATGTTCCTAATGGCCATCGATCCGACGGCCTTTTCAGCTCCAAGAATCCATACCGCTCATGGCCCGGCACTTCCAAACTATCGCGCACGATCACGGTGTCACTAGTCTTGCCGTCTGCTCCCACGGGGAATACCTGAGCGGCAAACTGCGCCGGGTCTTCAAGCGGGGCGACCTCAAACACGATGTAGACCGCGGGAGTCTCAGAAGAGAACCGAGTCGTATCCGGATCCACCGGTTTGAGACGAGGGTCCTGCGTATACCACCCCTTTCGTCCAAACGAATCCCATTCCACTTCATAGCCGCGCGCCATCTTGATCCAAGTGAAGAGCGACTGCGGAACGCCCTTGCGTTGCACATCAAGCGACGGCGCTTCGGTCGGCTCATACTCCGTGGTCGCCTGCTCCTTCGGGACCATCAGATCACGTCCTTCCGCCGTCGTGCTACGATAGCCCCAACCCGGACATCACCAGGACCCCTGCCACCAGTCTGACAATTGACCGTGCGCCATAGACCGACCGGCTGGGGCCTGGCCATGTCATCTTGAGATCCATATGAATATCGTACTCACTGTTGCTCAAGGGGTCAACCTGGTGTCAGGTGCTGAAGCGCAAGGAACGGGTCGTATTTCTGATATAATCCACATGATCTTCAAGCTAGTCTGCTCTACAGTCATGTGTACTGCATCTCCTGCAACCTGCATCGTCTTATGAATCAGCCACGTGCCGATAGGCACCTCACCACGACCGTACCCTCGTGCCGGCGAGAAGCCTCGCTCGAACAACAGGCCAAGGCTCTGAGACGGCAACAGGGCGTTCGCGATGCGGCCTTTCAGGCAGCGGCGCAAGGCGGGGGAGAAAACTATTTTGCCGCCTTTGCCTTGCTGTTGCATGCTTCGCCATTTCACATCGGAATTCTCTCTGCGTTACCCCAATTGGTCGGGATGGTGGCGCAGCTCTCGTCGGTGAAACTTCTTCAGTACCTTCGTACACCCGGCCATCTCATTGTCGCCGGCGGATGGGGGCAGGCCCTCTGCTGGCTTCCGCTCGTCGCACTCCCGTTGCTCATACCTGAGCATGGCCCATGGCTCCTCATCGGGTGCGTCATGCTGTATTTTGCCGTCGGACAGGTGACGACCCCGGTCTGGAACAGTTTGCTGATTGACCTGGTCGAACCGGACGGCCGAGGGGCCTACTTCGCTCATCGAGCCCGCATGACAGCAGTAACGAGCTTCGTTGCCTTGGGAGTAGCGGGAGCGATCTTGACGCTCGGCCAGAAATGGGAAACCAGTTGGATCGGGTTTGTGGTGATATTCTTCAGCGCCGCTCTCGCGCGAATGGGGGCCACGCGGTGCCAGACTAAGTTCTCAACGCTAGCTCCGGCACACCAGCTCGAGGCCCCGAGGGGCTTCCGCCATTTTCTTGTCGAAACTGCCACGACCGACTTTCGCTACTTTCTGCTGTTTTCTGGGCTGATGCATTTTGCCGTCCTCATTTCAGGTCCGTTCTTTGTGGTGTATCTGCTCCGGGATCTGCACTGGACCTATTTGCAGTATGCCGGATGGATGGCCAGCAGCATCTCAGCCCAGTTCCTCACCCTCACCGCCTGGGGACAACTAGGCGATCGGTATGGAAATAAAACCCTGTTGACGGTCACGGGACTGGCCGTGCCGCTGCTACCGGTAGGGTATCTGCTGAGTGAGCAGTATGTGTTTTTATTGATCTGGAATTTCGGCGGCGGCGTGATTTGGGCGGGGTTATCGCTGGGCTTGCAGAACTATGTCTTCGATTCCCTCCGGCCTGAGGAACGCACGCGAGGCGTCGCGCTTGCCAATGCGATGAATGCGGTCGGATGGGGTGTTGGAGCCTTGACCGGCAGTTGGCTGGCCACCATCGTCCCAGACCAGCTGTCGCTTGGTCTGTGGGAAATGACACCGGCATCCAACCTGCCGTTCGTTTTTTGCCTCTCTGCTGCATTGCGATTGCTGATCGCCATGACTCTGTTGGGGATGTTCGGTGAACCACGGCGGCTCCTTCCGCCGCCTCACCGGCGGTTGGTATGGGACCTTCCGCTGGTCAAACCGCTCGCCGCACGCTGGCCATGGCGAAACCCGGCCTGACCTGATCACGAACCAGCCAACCCAGCCAAGCTTACATTCCTGCCGGCTTGCGCTCCCTCTCTTCCTGCTTGAGCTTGTCGAATGCGCGATCCGCACTCCCTTTCACCTGCTCCGACGAAGGCTGCCCCATCGGTTTTGGCCTTTCGCTCGCGCAACCCAGGGTCAGCACGGCAGTCGCGATGATGCCACAGGCAAACTCTATGAGTCGAGTTCCAGCTCCCGTCCTTCCGCGCTCGTCAGCCATACGCTCCCCTTTCATGGCTATACACGTCTTTTGACTGTACCAGACGCTGCATTATGGGACAGTCTTCACTGGCGCTCAACATGAAACATGACGTGTGACGTCGTTGGCACATCTTTCCCCTGCTAAACGAGACGATCCGTTCAATCGCGTTGACTGCTTTCGGCAAAGAAGTTATTCTGAAAAAAAGTACGTTCTTACCTGAAAGGAATTCTATGTCACTGCACGATCGGTTGAGCGAGGATTTGAAATCGGCAATGAAGTCCAGAGATCAACTACGCATGGACGTGATCCGCATGATTAAGGCCGCCGTGCAATACAAGGAAGTCGAGCTGAAGCAGGATCTGGACGATGCGGGAATGAGCCGAATTATGACCACGCTGATCAAGCAAAGAAAAGAAGCGGCCGAGCAATTCGAGAAAGGCAACCGGCAAGACCTGGCGACGAAGGAACGGCAGGAAATCACCATCATCGAGGCCTATCTTCCCACCGCTCTCTCCTCCGAAGAGGTGGCACGGGTCGTAGAGGCCGTGGTCCAAGAATCCGGCGCCTCGTCTTTGAAGGACATGGGTCAGGTAATGAAAGCCGTGATGGCCCGCCTGGCCGGCGAATCCGTCGACGGCAAAGTTGTCAGTGATTTGGTGCGAGCGGCGCTCCAGCGATAACCCCTCCGCCAGCTAGATTCAACCTCTCTTCCGATTCTGCCGATACAGATCTTGACCCGGCGCCATGGAGATGCCGGTCCATAGAATGTCGGTGCTCCAGACTCTCCCTCGGCATGTTTCTGAACGTCCCACAAGCCACTGCTCGAATGGGGTCCGCATGAATATTTTAGTTGTTGACGACTCGCCGGACCAGCAGCTTTTGCTCGGCACGATTCTCAAAAAGGCCGGCTATCAGGAGCTTCTGGTTGCAGATTCTGCCTCCGCTGCCTATGACGCGCTGGGGATCACGCACTCCTCGACCTCGGACCGTCCGCCTTCCATCGACCTTATTCTCATGGATTTTCTCATGCCCGGCACGGACGGTGTCGCAGCCACTCGCCACATCAAAAGCTTTGATCGACTGCGGGATATTCCTGTCATCGTTGTCACCGCGAAAACAGATCTCGATAATCTTCAGGCAGCGTTTTCGGCGGGAGCCATGGACTTCATCACCAAACCAGTCAACAGCGTGGAGCTCCTGGCACGGGTGAATTCCGCCCTGATGCTGAAAAAAGAAATGGATTGCCGCAAAGCCCGTGAGGCGGAATTGCAGCGCAGCAACGCGCAGCTCCAGCAGGCGTTGCGCGAGGTGAAAGTCCTGAAGGGCCTTGTGCCGATTTGCGCGTCTTGCAAGAAGATTCGAAACGACCAAGGTTTTTGGCAACAGTTGGAGGAATATCTTCAGCAACATTCGGAAGCCGAATTCAGTCACGGGCTCTGCACCCCCTGCATCAAAAAGCTTTACCCTGGTGTTTACACAGACTAGCTGCTAGCATCCCCTCTACGACACACCTCTCAGGGAGACTTGTTGCCATGGGTATCTTGATCGTCGATGATTCGGCGGACGATCGCCTGTTGATGCAATCCATCCTCTCGAATGCCGGCTACGAAGAACCCTTCGTCGCAGAATCCGCCGCAGCAGCGTTCCGTCTTCTTGGGCTCGCAGGCGGCAAGCCGCTGGCTAGTCGGGTCGACCTGATTTTAATGGACATCGTCATGCCGACCACCAGCGGGATCGAGGCCTGCCGGCAGATCAAGGCCGTCGAACGATATCGTGACATCCCCATCATCATGGCCACAGTCAAGACGGATCCGGTGGACTTGCAGCTCGCGTTTGCCGCGGGCGCGATCGACTATGTGGCCAAACCGCTCAGTAAGATCGAGCTCCTCACACGCGTGCGCTGCGTGCTGCGCCTCGTGCATGAAATCGAGCGCCGACGGGCGCGCGAGCAAGAGCTCCTTGAGGTCATGCGCCAACTGCAGGAAGCCAACCAGATGTTACTGCGCCTTTCCTGCCTCGACGGCCTGACCGGGATTACCAACCGGCGGCAGTTTGACGATTTCCTCGACCAGGAATGGCGGCGAGCCGCGCGCGAATCGACTCCTCTCTCGCTGATTATGCTCGATATTGATTTCTTCAAGACCTATAACGACGGCCATGGCCATCAGGCCGGGGATGCATGTCTCCGGCAGGTTGCACAGCTGATTTCGAGCCATGTGAATCGTCCGGGCGACTTGGTCGCGCGGTATGGAGGAGACGAGTTCGTCATTGTGCTGCCGGGAACTACGGTGGATGGAGCGGCACAGGTCGCGGATACACTCAGACGGAAAGTCGCCGAGGCCGAAATTAAACACCCCAATGGTGATCCCGTGACCATTAGTCTCGGATTCGCGAGCACCGTTCCAAACCGCGTCGCCGCACCGACAGATCTCATACGGGCGGCCGATCAAGCGCTCTACCAAGCCAAGCAGGAGGGACGCAATCGCGCCAAACAGGCGGGAGTACTGACCCTCGTGCATCACGTTCACAAGGACTGACCTCGCCTGCGGAGGCCAACACGACTCCGCACTCCACACCACCTCCGGGCGGGCTGGTACGAAGGCTGGAGACGACCGGAGCAGGATATGGCGAAACGCACCACGCACCCCCGGCGAAGGACGACAGCCTCATCAAAGCCTGTGTCCCGCGCTTCCTCTCGTCCACCCACAGCACTGCAGCGCGAGCAAACCGCACGGCGGCGCGCCGAACGCGCTCTGCAACGTGTCTCGAACGAGTTGCAGCGTCGTGTCGAGGAACTGCAGACCGCGAAAGACGCCGCCGACGTCGCCAATCGTGCAAAAAGTGAATTTCTCGCCAGTATGAGTCACGAGATCCGGACCCCGATGAACGCCATCATCGGCATGGCCGATCTCCTCTGGGAAACCACACTCACGTCTGAGCAACGAAAATATCTGCGCATCTTTCGCCGCGCCGGCGCAAGTCTCTTGAGCCTCATCAATGATATTCTAGACCTCTCCAAAGTCGAATCTGGTCGCTTAGACCTGGACACCATCGATTTTGATCTCTCCGAGCTGATCGATAAGGCGAGTGAGATGCTGGCGCTTCGCGCCAATGAAAAAGGGCTCGAACTGGTCTCGCACCTGGCCCCCGATGTGCCCTGCCATCTTATCGGCGACCCGAATCGACTGTATCAAATCCTGCTGAACTTGCTGGGGAACGCAATCAAATTCACGGAGAGAGGTTCGGTGGTCATGACGGTCACCAACGATCCTGACTGTCAGGAAGCAGGCGTCATTCGATTCTCGATTACAGACACCGGGATCGGAGTTCCTCCGGACAAGTTGAAGAGCATTTTCGACACGTTCACACAAGCCCATAGCACTATTGCCCGCCAATACGGAGGCACAGGCCTGGGACTCTCGATTTCACAGCGACTGGCCACAGCTCATGGGGGGACGAATCTGGGCCGAAAGCACACTGGGCGAAGGCAGCACTTTCCATTGTGTGGTTCGGCTCGGCATACAGACGGCTCCATCGATACCCAAGCCGGCCATCGCACCGAATCTGCACAGGGCTGCGCTGTTTGGTAGTGGATGATTACCCGACCAATCGGTTGATCCTTCGCGAAACACTCTTCGGATGGGGCGCCTTCGTGGAGGAAGCTGACAGCGGAGAGCAGGCGATGGACCTCCTGCAGCAGTCGCTGATCTCGAAGACGCTTTTTGGTCTCTTGCTGCTGGATTGTCGAATGCCGGGAATGGATGGATTTGAGGTCATCGAGCGTATTCGAGCCGATCATCGACTCAGCGGGCTCACCATCATTATGTTGGCATCTGATCGATGGGCTGACGACATTGCCAGAACCTACGATCTCGGCTTGGGCGGATATTTGGTCAAGCCGATCCGGCGATCCGACCTTCAACAAACGATCAGTATCGCCCTGGGACGCAGCCAGAGTGCGTTCCTGACGACCTCCCAGCAGTCGCGACCACCGACGGCGCCCTCATGCAAGCCCCTGCGAATCCTCCTCGTCGAGGACTCGCTGGACAACCAAGTCCTGATCAAATCTTATCTCAAGGATACCCCCCATCGATTGGATCTGGCAGATAACGGACAGATCGGAGTCGCGAAGTTTCAGAACGGACACTACGATCTGATCTTCATGGATATGCAGATGCCAGTCATGGATGGGTTGACCGCCACAAAAACCATTCGCAAGTGGGAACAGGAGCAGGATCTGCCGCCGGTTCAAATCGTGGCGCTGACGGCATTGGCGCTCAAAGAAGAAGCGACGAGGATTTTCGAGGCGGGTTGCAACGCCCACATGACCAAGCCTCTAAAACGAATCACGCTTCTTGAATTGCTTGCAGCCTTCGAAAGGACAGGCCCTCAATGACACAGGCGCGCCCTGATGCCGACCGAGAGAAAATTGTCGTCCGAATTGATCCCGACCTGGCAGCGATTGTGCCGGGATTTCTCGCCAATCGACAACGCGATCTCACAACGATTGAAGCCTGTCTCAAGCAAGGCGACCTGACCACCATTCGTCTTCTGGGCCATCGCATGAAAGGCGATGGGGGCGGGTATGGCTTTGATCAAATTAGTACGATCGGTCATCATCTTGAGGAGGCTGCGTTGGCGAAAGACTTCGGCACGCTGCAGCATCAACAGGAACACCTCCGGGATTTCCTCGTCCGAGTGACGGTTGTATACAAGCGATAGCCCTCGCACTTCGGCACAGACCTACCGCACCCATCCTCCCTCCTCACCGGTCCCTTTAGTGGTTCACTCCCAGCCACTTCGAATGATCAGGACCGTAGCTTACGTCTGGTGTGACGATCAGGGTGCGATACTCAAAAACACTGTGGCATTGCCGCGATTGATTAACAAAAGCACCGGCGCCCTCGGAGACAACTTAGCCGTGAGACGCTCAAAATCATGGACATCCTTGATCGGTGTGCGATTGATTTCACGGATGACATCGTCAACCCGGAGTCCAGCTCGTTCGGCAGGACTGTCCCTCTCAATATCCGTCACGACGACTCCGCTCCGTCCTTTGTGTTTGCCGAAGAGTCCAGACTGGTTCGCTACATTCTCCACGGAAACGCCCGAAAGCACATGGCCCTCGCCGCTCCGGTGCTTGTCAGAGTCGCTCGCTTTGGCCAATTCCTTTGGCAATTCTTCGATTTTTACACGGACATCCTTCTGACTCTTCTCACGAAGCACCGATACATTGACTGTCACTTTTATTGACGTCATCCCGTCAGTATCTCCCGTCTGATGCACGCCATTGACCGTATGAGAGTGCCCCATCGTAAGTAACTGCCCTGAAGGGGACACACTGTCGATGAGCGAGCCATCAATAGGAATAAGCACATGTATGCTTATGTGCGGATTGGCGCGCTAGTGGCTGCATTCGCGCGCGATCGTCTGGGTTTATAGGAAAATCGAAATAACTGCCATTTTCGCAGCGAACAAAATATTATTTTATTGGTCGGACTTCACGTTTTCTCGTCGGACGTATCTGGAATACAGCGCCGAAGGATCAGAAGCGAACTCACAGCTAACAGTGTAGAGGAGAGGGATGATGACCAATACGAGTGTTGGGAATCGAGTGTTGAGGCGGGTGCAGCTATTGGGATATCCCGTTTGTTATTTCGGTCTTTTAATGCTCTTGTCAGGTTGTGTCTCGACCGCTAAGTATGCCCCCGCCATCAAGGATTAACTTCCTCTCCCGTCCGATTCGTTAACTCCACTACCCTCCCGGTTTCCGTCAAGATGGTCAAACTTGTCGATATGTCTCCGGCCGACGACAAGGAAGATGGTTGGATCTATGGCAGCGGCTGGTCTGTAACGTCACCAGAACGATTGCGGGGACCACTGGACGCCGCGCTTAACGATGCAATCATGAATGATTTCAAGGAGCACGGGCTTTTCAGGGAACTCTGTCAGGAGAACCGCGGAGACCAGCTGCAATTAGAAGGGAAAATCCATAGTTTTATCAGCGCAGGGGAACATTACCTGTGGTCATTATGCTGTGGTTTGCTCGGCATTCTCTCCCATTTCCGCTGATGAAAGAAGAAGGAGAAGTGAACATCGAACTGATTCTGTCTAGACCCGATGGAAGCGTACTCGAAGTCGTATCGAGGGCAATCGTCCTTTCTAAAGCGCTGCAACTTCTATGAAAGTCGATGTAATGAGTCCTACAACAGCAGCCCGGCAAAATATCTTGATGAAGCATTCGGGGACTCCATGGCTCAGATTCGAACGCAAATCATGAAAGACAAAAACGTCATTGTTCAGCGTGTCTCCAAGCTTCTGGAATTTTCTAGCACAAATTTGGTTTCGTCGTCTCCTAGCGTCAAATAAAAAATGGTTCGATAACCATCGTCTCTATCGGGCCCTTGATGCCGACGCCATTCTTTGGACATTTCTCGTCGCAGGGATGCCCCAATCGTAAGCGATTCTTGATCGTCATGGATGATTCTAGGCACGCCGGCCCGATTGGGCCGGTCCATTCGAGTGGATAGGAGGATGGTGGCTCGTCTAGGGAAGGAGGACAGCCCGAAGGCGCCTTACAACTTGAAGAGCTGTGGAATGTCCTCGAGCGGCATCACTTCCCCTGCACTGTGCCTATTTCAGGAAATCGTTCGCGATCCGGACGGGCAATGGTTTGAAGACAACTGCTCAGGAAGCTTCTTGACGGGAATATCGTTTGTGAGCCATCGAGGAAAATGGGAAACGAGGATATCGTTTCACAGCAACGGGAACTTTTGACCGACTACTGAGCGGAGTGAAGGATGATCAACGAAAGTGGTGGAGGGCAGGGGAGTTGAACCCCCGACCCCTACGTTGCGAACGTAGTGCTCTCCCAACTGAGCTAGCCCCCCACATTTCTCACGCGGCATTATACACAACCCACGCGCGCGTCTCCATACCAACTTGCAGATCCGCTGGCTGCGTTATACCGGATTGTGAAAACCACCCATCGGGGGTCCTGCTTCCGCTACCATCACTCGCCGTCCCTCCACGCGCAGCCTTCCCTCAGCGTACAGCTGGATGGCGTGAGGATAGATCCGGTGTTCCTGCTCCAAGATGCGCGCGGCGAGGGCATCAGGTGTATCACCTTCCACGATCGGCACGGCAGCCTGTACGATGATGGGGCCTTCATCCACCCCTTCCGTCACAAAATGCACCGTACAACCGGCAATCTTACATCCATGTTCAATCGCTTTCTGTTGCACGTCCAAGCCGGGGAATGAAGGAAGCAGCGAAGGATGGATATTCATCATCCGATTCTCGTACGCGGCTACCAGAACAGCCGTCACAATTTTCATGTACCCGGCTAAGAGCACCAGGTCCACTTCATATTTCCGCAACACATCGAGCATGGCCCGATCATAGGCCTCGCGGCTATCCGGCCTGCCGGCAAAGGGCTTCGGATCGATCCATGCAACAGGCACCCCATGCTTCCGCGCGCGTTCCAGGCCAGCGGCCTGCTGCTTATTGCTGAGTACCACGGCAATTTCAGCCGACAGGGCGCCGCCCTCGATGGCATCAATAATTGCCTGGAGGTTCGACCCTCGGCCTGAGAGCAACACGCCGAGGCGAACCAGTTGCGGCGCCCTACCCGACATACTCCACCACACCCTCATCGGTCGGCTGCGCCACCATCTCGCCAAGATAATAGGCCCGGTCGCCCATCTCCAAGGCCTTGGCCATGACCAGGTCGCCATGCTCCGGGGCAACGACGAGAATTAACCCGATGCCCATATTGAATACCCGATACATTTCGTCGAGCGCGACGACTCCGCGATTCTGGATCGCCTGGAAGATCGGCAACACCGGCCAGGCTCCGCGACGGATACGCGCCCCGCAGCGAGCCGGAAACACCCGCGGCAGATTGTTCGTGATTCCGCCGCCGGTGATATGCGCAATTCCCTTGATCGGACAGGCTTCAGCCAGTGATAAAATCTGCTTGGCGTAAATACGCGTGGGCGTGAGGAGCGCCTCACCCAGCATTCCATCCAATTCCGGCAACACACTATCGACCGTCAGCTTGCTCTGTTCAAAGAGCACCTTCCGCACCAACGAAAAGCCATTGCTATGCATGCCTGTCGAAGCCAGGCCAATGATGGCATCCCCCGGCACAATCTTGAGTCCATCGATCATCTTCGATCGATCGACAACCCCCACGGCAAAACCGGCAAGATCGTACTCTCCCTCCGCATAGAATGAGGGCATTTCGGCGGTTTCTCCCCCGATCAACGCGCATCCTGCCTGACGACAGCCGTCGGAGATTCCACGCACGACGGCTTCCGCCGTGTTCAACGCCAGTTTCCCGGTCGCAAAGTAATCGAGGAAGAAAAGCGGCTCGGCGCCGCTGACGGCGATATCGTTGACGCACATCGCCACCAGATCGATGCCGACCGTGTCATGTTTGTCCATGAGAAAGGCGATCTTGAGCTTGGTGCCGACGCCGTCGGTCCCCGACACGAGCACCGGATCCTGATAGCGATTGGCTTGAAATCGAAACAGGCCTCCGAAGCCGCCCAGATCGGTCATCACTTCCGGACGAAAGGTGGCTCGCACATGCGGCTTGATTCGCTCGACAAATTCATCGCCGGCATCGATATCGACTCCGGCATCACGATAGGTAGTCATAGGGGTCGCATCTTAGCGATGCGGCAGACGGTTGGTCAACAGCGGACGAATCTCGACTAGGCATCCGGACTACAACACAATGCATGCGAACAAGTGCCGTCTCGAGAAGCATCTTGATATGGGCAGGTCGCTCAAACACGGTCGTTCAGCAAGACCGCAAGGAGAAGCACGACTGAGGCGTACCCTCAAGGCAGTTCGCAGGGAGAGTCGCGACTGAGAACGCAATTGGCGGCTATTTTCAGCGACCTGCCTAACTTTCCGGGCGCATCTCGACATCCAGCAGCTTAATCTTTCGATGCAGGTGGCTGCGCTCTATTTGCAGATCCTCGGCGGTACGGGAAATATTCCAATGATGTTCGCGCAGCTTGCGGGCAATGAATTCTTTCTCGAAGGCATTACGGGCATCGCGAAGCGAGTCATACGGCCTGCTCAGGAGCGAACTGCCCGGTTGCGCCGCCCCTGCGACCGTGTGCGGAGCCGACAGATGGGAGCGCACTTGCAACGCCACGGACGCATGCGAGGCTTCGATGGCCGGGCCCGGCACCATGATCATGAGTCGTTCAATCAGGTTGCGCAATTCGCGAATATTGCCTGGCCACTCATACTGCATGAACACGTCCATGGCATCGGGCGGCACCTGCTTGATCTTCAATCCTTGCTCTTCGGCATGCACCTGCAGGAAATATTTCACGAGAAGCGGAATGTCTTCGCGACGATCCCGCAACGGCGGCACGACGATCGGCACCACATTCAGTCGGTAAAAGAGGTCTTCCCGAAAGGTGCCCTTGTCAATTTCCTTCAAAAGATCCTTATTGGAAGCTGCCAACACCCGGACGTCCACCTTGATCAATTTTGTCCCGCCGACCCGCGTGAACTGTTGTTCCTGAAGGGCTCGCAAGACTTTCGCTTGCGTACTCAGGCTCATGTCCGCAATTTCATCCAGAAAGAGGGTTCCGCTATCGGCCTGCTCGAATTGACCGCGCTTCATGGCCGTTGCGCCACTGAACGATCCGCGCTCGTGCCCGAACAGCTCGCTCTCTATCAATGTTTCAGGAATGGCGGCGCAATTCACCGCCACGAAAGGACGATCGACCTCGAAGGCTATGTTGATGGATGGCCCTGGCCACGAGTTCCTTTCCGGTACCGTTCTCGCCGCCGATCAAGACGCGACTGTTGGTGGGCCCGGCTGTTTCGATAATTTGCTTCAACTGCTGCATGACCGGGAGCACGCCCCACCAACTCGAACTTGCGTTCCACCTTGGTGCGAAGGTGCGGTTTTCCTGCTCAAGTCGGTGCTGATCCAACGCATGCTTCACGCGCAACGTGACGTTTTCCAGCGACAGCGGCTTTTCAATATAGTCGTAGGCCCCCAGCTTAATGGCCTTGACCGCCGTCTCAATCGACCCGTGTCCCGACATCATCATGACCTGGGTATTGGGAACCAATTCCCGCAATCGTCTCAGCGTCTCCAATCCGTCCATCTCGGGCATCCAAATATCCAGCATCATCAATTCCGGCGGATTCACGGCGCATAGCTTCAGCGCCTCGACACCGCTCTTGGCCACACTCACCTCATAGCCTTCATCCTCCAGGATGCTGCTTAAGGAATTAGAATCGATACTTCGTCATCTACTATGAGAATCGAGGCAGACATGTCTTCTCCACGCTAACTGAGTGTTGAAAAATCCCGCTGGCGATCGAGGGGCGCCGCGCGTATTGACGAACATCGCCTATCATCGCGGTCATACCGGCAATTCGAACGTAAACAAGGCGCCTTTAGGCTGGTGGTTGCCGGCATGAATCTGGCCGTCGTGATCGGTCACGATCCGCCGCACGATGGCCAGGCCCAATCCCGTTCCGGTCTTCTTCCGGGAAAAATACGGCACGAATAACTTCTCTTGATCCTCCGGCGTGATACCCGTCCCTTCGTCCGCGACCGTCACGACCGCCCGATCGCTGTTTCGTGTCATAGCGAGTCGTAATCCAGAGGCGCCCTTTGTGATTCATCGCGTGAATACCGTTATCGCACAAATTTACCAAGCACTCGCTTGATCTGTTCCCGATCGAAATTAAACGACGGCAGGTCATGGTCGAGATTCCACCACACAGTCGATCTCGCGATGCGCGCTCTGATAGAGGGCGACGACCTCTTTCACGACGTCGTCCAACGAGCCCATCGTCATGTGCGGCGCCGGCATGCGCGCAAATTTTGAGAACTCGTCCAGCATCTGTTTGAGACTGCCGACCTCATTCACGATGACCTGCGTCGACTCGTCACAGATCCGATCAAAATCCGGAGCCTTGTCCTGGAACTTTTTCCGCAACCGTTGCGCAGAGAGTTGAATAGGCGTCAACGGATTCTTGATCTCATGGGCGATGCGTTGCGCCACCTCCCGCCACGCCGCCGCCTTCTGCGCCTTGATCAATTCCGACAGGTCCTCAAAGATCAACACGAAGCCGAGGTCCCTGCTCGCTTCATCCTTCATCCGGGAACAGTGCACCCCGATGGTCAGAAATCGCCCTTGTAAGTCCAACTGACCTTCCACCGCGAGATTGTCCCGCTGGTCGCCGAGCATACGATCGTAGACGGACTGAAACAGGTCCAGTTTATATTCTTTGAACGTCTCGTTGGCCGACCGCCCGCGAAACCGATCGGCCCAGAGCCCCAGCATGCGCTCGGCCGAAGGATTGAACGTGGTAATGATTCCCTGCCGATCGATGGAAAGCAGCCCCGCAGCAATCGTATCCACGACCGTTTCGATGTAGGCGCGCCGGCGATCCAGCTCGAGGTTTGATTGCCGAAGCGATATGTTGGCCTCTTCCACTTTCGTTTTGCTGCTCTGCAAATCCGCTGTCATGCGATTGAATGACTCGACCAGGGTGCCGATTTCATCGGTCGCTTTCGCCTCGATCCGCACCGACAGATCGCCCTGCGCAATGGATTCCGTCGCCTCCGCCAATCGCTGAATCGGAACGGTGATGCCGCGAGCCACGTAGAACCCGAACCAGGTCGCGCTGAACAGAATCATGACCGTAATGACCGCCACGAGCAGATAGGCCCCGGCCTTGATAGGGTTTTTCATCGCCTTCATCTGTTTGTATTCGGCGTACTGGCGGCCGATGCTCTCCATCTTGCCCAGCAAGGATTCGGGCACATAGGCATCCACCACGACCACCCCATCGATCTCCCCTCGACGGACGCTGGAGGCAATGGGCACTCCGGCCCTCACCAAGCGGCCCGTCTGAGCCTCCTGGACTGACGTAAGCTCCTGCTTGCCGTTGATCACCTGCAACACCAGTTGGCCGATCGGCAGATCGAGTACCGTGACCGGCACCTCGGGATCGAGCGACTTGGTCAGTGTCTCCATTTTTGAAGAAAACACTTCGATCCCGGCCGTCGCATACTCCGCTCGTTTGCGGGCGATCGCGGCGACCAGCAAGTCGCGTTGTTCAGCCAACAGCAGTTCTTCGCGGAAAATTTCATGGCTGATGGCTCGCGCGCTATTGATCGCCAACGACACATGACCGGCATGGTGCATGCGCGCGACTTCGTACGAATCCTTCATGACATGTTCAATTTGATCGTTGAACCACACATCGACCGCCTTATTCACCAGCCCGCTGGCCACCAGTGCCAGCAAGACGGTAGGAATCAGTGAAAATCCGATAAAGGCGGCGACCAGCTTGGCGCGAAAACCCGATCCGACGAGACGATGCCGGCGTTCGAAATAGGCCTTGATGAGATTGCGGGACAGCAGCAGCGTCAGAACGACGAAGCCGATCAGATCCAGATTGACCAGCAGAAGGACAAAGGCGTAACCGGTGCTGGGCAGGAAGGAATCCGACTCCTCACCCAGCGGAATGGCCGTCTGCGCATAGTAGAAAGTCAGGGCCAGGCAGGGCAGCAACAGAATCAACACGATCCAGACCGGACGAACATGGCGCTTTCGCCGCTCGCTTTCGGCCGACGCGGATGAAGACGGCTCCTTCTCACGCAAGCACGCCGGGCGGGACGAGCTTTGTCATGTCCATCGATTCAGGCATCTATCAGACTCCGGCGCTTCTCCTGCTCACGGTATCCAGCATCACTATAACGAATTTCGAGAGGAGTCTCAAAAAGGCACGGTCCCGGCCAGTCCCGCTCCATCGAGGACGGTCACGCAAACGTCGCGCCGGGAGCAGGCGCGACCATGAGAGGCAGAACAGCGCACGAGCAGGGCAGGCATACAGGAGAAGGTCACGGGAGCTACGGGGTATGAAGCGTCGATTTGCCGGAGGTCAGACTGACGAATTTCATCCTCAACGCATAGAGCATGTCTTTCATTACGACTTGCTCATCCGCAGTGAGGTTGCCCCGCGTTTTTTCTTCCAGCATGGAAAGCAGATCGATGATTTCTTTGGCTTGCGGAAGATTCAGCGGCATCGCCGGCTGACCCGGATCCAATTGCTCGCCCATGAGCATCAAGGCCGAGCTTCCCATGGAGATCACGAAGGAGGAAAAATTCACCGGGAGGTGCCCGGCCGATGTTTTCGAGTCGGCGTGCTCATGTTGCACCTCCGGTGCCGATGGCGCGCGCGGAGGGAGGGCGCCGGGACGCCGGATGGAGGAGCGTCTCTCACCTCGTCCACGACGGTCGCGAATCACGAATCCCTGGTCCTGTTCCTCACCCATGATGATGCCTCCGATCAGCCGACTGAAATACAGGGGCGTACCCTACCATAGGCCTCAGAGGGCGCGCAAGACAGGCTGCGCCCGTTGAAGGTGCGCAAGAACTCAGCTAGAGTGACGCCATGAAGGGGGATGACGCATGTCCGACCAGTTTGATAGAGTCGTAGCCATCATGGCGCAGCTTCGGGCGCCTGGCGGGTGCCCATGGGATCGAAAGCAGACGCACGAATCCCTCAAGCCTTACCTGATCGAGGAAACCTACGAAGCGCTGGACACCATCGACCGGGGCGACTTTGCCAAATTGAAAGAAGAACTGGGAGACGTACTCCTTCAAGTCTTGTTTCACAGTCAAATCGGCACGGAAGAAGGCACCTTCACCATCGAGGAAGTCGTGCAGCAATTGGGCGACAAATTGGTGCGCCGTCATCCCCATGTCTTTGGCGATACGGCACCGCGGAGCCGGCCCTCAATTCGGATCAGGTAGTCCATCGTTGGGAGGACATCAAACGGGCCGAGCGCAAAAACGCGGGTAAACCGGAATCCCTTCTCCACGACATTCCCCAGGCACTCCCGGCCTTGCTTCGCGCCTATCAAACCCAGGTTCGAGCCGCGCGCGCTGGATTCGATTGGCCCGAGGGCCCGCAGGGCTTACCGATGTATTCGCCAAACTGGAAGAAGAAATCGCAGAACTACGCGAGGCTATCAACGACGCCGGCGCGACGCAGCAACCCACCGAGCGAAATGGCGGCAGAACTGGGTGATCTGTTTTCTCATTGGTCAACCTTGCCCGGCGCCTCAAGGTGAATCCAGAAGAATCGCTCCGACAAACGACCAACCGGTTCACATCCCGCTTTCATTTTATCGAACAACAAGCCCCGCGCAGCGGACGCGCGGTCAATGACCTCAGCCTGGCGGAAATGGATCACTATTGGGAGGAGGCGAAACGGCTGGAGCCGGCCACACGGCCGAAGCGAGCCCTTCTTCCCCCATCGCCAGGAGAGACAGGGGCCGCCACATGAGCGACGAACACAATCCGTACGAAGAAGGCAAACGGGCGGGACTTCATCCGCTGCTCGTGCTGTTCGGCGTGATTCTCGTGATGTGGCTGCTGATCAATCTGGCGGTGCCGAGCGGCAAACAAAAGCAAGCGGCAGGCCCGGAGATTTCTCAGGTCATCACGGAGGACCCGGATGCAGCCCCGGTCATGTACAAAGTCCAGTCGACCTTGACGGAGTTCAATGCCATGAGCATCGTGGTACCGGCGCAGGTGACGACGAGCCAGGTCGTCGGCCTCCTGAAACAATTCAAAGCAAGCCAGGCTCAATCGCAGCTTGGAGACGATGCTCCCGGCTACCAGCCCCGGCCACAAACTCGGGGAACAGGCTGTCGCCGACCTCTATATATTTTCGGACCCGAAATATGCGACGCCGGATGTCGTCGGCACATTGGCTCGCGGAGCCCACGCTCCTGGCAACCTCTATCCTCAGGCGATCCCGTTCGAAGAAGCCATGGAACACGTGCGCGGACATTACCGCATCGATCTCAACGACACCAGCAATCCTGACACCGGCTCCATTGGATTTGCCGACGATTCCGGGGTGCACAGCAGACAATACCGCCGCATTTTTTAAGCTGCTCCCTCAAAACGCCTCGTCCAGACTGCCTTCAGCTATCCCCAGGCGATATCTGGCCGCTGACAAATGTCCCTAGGTGTTTTCATCTCCTACAGTATCTAGTGGGTCCATGCCGAGTAGCACCCCAATGCCTAAAACTTGTGCAGGCTGCTGAAGGAGCAGTCTAGTAGAGGCCGTCGGCGCAGGGAAGGAGAATATTCACATGCTTATCCACAGATTCTGTGCGCGAAGAATGAATCCACGAAGCTTCGAGCATCATCAATCGGGATCGCCGGACAGAACGACGTACGAGCGCACCTGGCTCTGACAAACAACCCGGCATATAGCGAGAATCAGGAACCGGATGGTTGAGCTGAGAGGCCGGTGACTTTCTTGATCTCGGCACGCAGTGCATCTTGCTCCGCCTGGACCCAGGACTCCAATTGCGGAAAGTACTGAGACCATGAGTCCGGTAAACGGCGGCACCAAAAAATCACCGCGCTCTTTCAACATACCTTCCGCCTCGGCGATCCGAAGCTTCTGGTCACCGATCTTGCGAGAAACAAATTTGTTCAGACATCAGTTGTTGGCCGGGGCTCCCGGCGGCGGGCCCCAGCAATTTCTCTTTCACATATTCCAACTCTTCCGCCAAGGCGATTTTCACTCGAACCGCATGGGTTGCTGCCCAGGTCGCCCGTTGAATCGAATAGTCGTAGGACAATACCGGCTCGCGCGGCTCGCGAAAGGGCCCGGTGACAGTCGGAAATCACTAATTGGTCATTCAACATCGCTGCATTCCTTCTCTTCCAGGATGTCGGTCCCGATGCTGGCCGTTATGCCATCGTGGCTTGCAAATAACGAAGTGTCTCCGCCGCCATCTCCGTGCCGTCCCGGATGCAGTCGGGAATACCCACCCCACGATAACCCGCTCCCGTGATGCCCAGCCCGCCGAATCGAGACAACGCTGTCTCCAACTGCGCAAGCCGATCGAGATGTCCGATCGTATATTGCGGCATCGCCTGATGCCATCGGTTCACCTCCACGTAATGCGGCGTCGCCTGCAGGCCAACGATAGCGGCCAATTCCGCTCGCACACACTGCGTCAATGCCTCATCGTCGCGTTCCAAAATCGCTTCCCGCCCCACGCCTCCGAGGTAACAACGCACCGACACCTCCTGCGGAGGCGCCCGATGGGGCCATTTACGTGACGTCCAGGTCGCGGCGATCAGGTCACGCCCCTCGATCCGCGGAACCACGAAGCCGAATCCTTGCAACCGGTTGTTCACCGCGTCCGCCGGATAAATGAGCGAAATGGTCGCGGTCGAGGCATAGGGAATCATGTCCATCAACCCGCCGGCCAAAGGAGACAATGGCCGAACCAATGCAGCGCTCACATAGGCTGGAGTCGCCAGCACCAGCGCTTCCGCGGACAGGGCGGTGCCATCGGAGCAGATGACATCGTACATCCAACGACCGGCTTGGTGGGACCGCACTCGCACCGCTTCCGCCTGAACACCCGCTTTCAGAATTCCGCCGGCTCTTTCGATGTGACCGGCGAGAACTGTCACCAAATCCCCTAAGCCATTTCGCAGAGTCACGAACATCGTATGCAGCGGATCGCCCGCCGGCCCCTTGTCGAGCTCTTGGCTCGACGGGCCGCCATCATGCCTCGAATCACACTCCCGTGCTGCTGTTCCAAATCGAAAAATCGAGGAAACGTCGCGCGCAGGCTCATCTGCTCCGCATCACCAGCATAAATCCCGGCCATTAATGGCTCCATGACCCGTTCGGAAGCATGCCGCCCGAATCGCCGCCGGAAAAATGCCCCAAGCGATTCATCATCCGTGGACGGCGCGGCGGAATCAAGACGTCGCACCCCATACGCGCGAGGTCCGTCCACGACAATAACCCGCTACGGAAAAACGGCCCTAACTGAGTCGGTGTAAAGGTGACCAGGCCTTCGGGTAATTCATGCAACTGACCGCCCCACAGTACACTCGCCTTCTTTTCGGTGGGGTTCGTGTTGATGAGCTGATCGGTCATTCCCAGACGTTGGCATAAATCCATGGCCCAGGGTTTTTGCGACAAAAATGAATCCGGCCCCGCCTCCATGACCAGTTGACCGACTCGATGGGTTACGATTTTTCCACCCCAGGTCGGCGCGGCGTCCAGGATGGTACAGGTGACCGGCACATCAGCTCTGAGCCGCCTGCTCTAAAAGGGCGAAGGCAGTGGAGAGGCCCGAGATGCCTCCCCCAACGATGACGACTGACTTGGGTGTGCGCGCCACGGGTTGTGCCGCTAGTGAACGAGCGAGGATTCGTGCGCCTCTATCACCGATGTCATAATATCGATCAGGGGAGCCGAGGCGTTCAACATAGGTATCCGTTCCAACTGCATGCCCTTCGTACGGGCAAGCTGCGTTCAACTCGATATCGATATCGTACAAGGTTTCCACATGATCGCAAATGAAGCCGATCGGCGCCACCAGCACGTGCCGATGGCCTTCCTGAGCCAATTCAGCCAGCGTCTCTTCGACCGACGGGCCGAGCCACTTCTCGCCGGATCGTCCTTGGCTTTGATAGGCGAACCGCGTCGGCTGACTGCCAAGCTGTTCGCAGACTGCCTCGACCGTTCCTCTGACTTCCTCCGGGTATGGGTCCTTCATGGCGACCACCCGCTCCGGCAGACTATGAGCCGTAAACAAGACCGGCACGCGCGAGCGAACTCTCAGACGGAAATTTCTGCAACGTCTGATGAATGTTGTCGGCAATACTCGCAATCAGCAACGGGTGACGATGCCAACTCGTGACAAAACTGATCGGCGTCTCGCCGGCCAGTTCGTTCCGCGCCTCTTCAACCTTCTTGATATAGGCCCCGATGCTGAGCGAGGAATACTGCGGCGCCATGCAGAGACCAATCATCCGTTCCGGAAAATCCTCGAGCAATTTGGCGTAGGTTTCCTTGATAAACGGATGCCAATGCCGCAACCCGACATAACACCGGTATCGCTCTCCGGCAGGCTCGATTCAGTCGCTGTTCCAATGCCCTTGCCACCTCACGGGTGATTCCGAGCACGGGAGATTTCCCGCCGGTGACACGATACCGATTGCGAATTTCCTCGACGAGCTCCGGCGATGTCGTGCGACCGCCCCGCACGTCCATGAGGTAGGCTTCGACATTCTCCAGACGGTCTGGTCCACCCATCGCCATCAGCAGCACGGCAACCGGTCGTTGCGTTTCAGCCATCGTTCCTCGCTACTCCTCTACATGAAACGAATCTCGTCGCTCACGTTCTGCTGATTCAAATGAACGGCGAACGTCGAGTCGCAGACTTCTAGCGCGCGCTCAACTTATGTACCAGATCGATGGTCGCAGCGACATGCTCAACAGGCGTGTTGGGAAGAATCCCATGCCCCAGGTTGAAGATGTGTCCCGGTCTGCCTGCGGCTCGCCGGAGAATATCTGTCACTCGCCGCTCGATCTCGGGATGGGGCCGAACAACGCGACCGGATCGAGATTTCCCTGCACTGCGCGATCGTGACCTACCAGTGCCCAGGCTTCGTCGAGAGGGACTCGCCAATCGATCCCGATCACATCGCCGCCCGCCTGCCGCATTGACTTCAGAATCGCCGCGGTGCCGGTGCCGAAATGAATGAGGGGCACCCCCTCATGCTTCAATCCTTCAAAAATCAGCTGAACATGCGGCATCACATATTCGACGTAGTCCCCGGCGGACAGACATCCGACCCAACTATCGAACAACTGCACTGCCTGGGCGCCGGCCCTAATTTGCCGACGGAGATACCCGGTAATCACCCGGGCAAACTTATCCATCAACCGATGCCAGGCCAATGGTTCGCTATACATCATCTGTTTCGTATGGATATAGTTCCGGGAGCTGCCCCCTTCAATGGCGTAACTCGCCAACGTAAACGGCGCCCCGGCAAATCCTATCAATGGCACACGCCCGGCCAACCTCGTCCGGGTGAGACTGATCGCATCCATCACGTACTGGAGTTCGGTATCGTCGATCGCCTTGAGCCGTTCCACCGCAGCTCGATCTCGTACGGGATTGTGAATGATAGGGCCCTCGCCCTCCGCAAACTCCAGGGAAAGCCCCATCGGTTCAAGAGGAAGCAGGATATCTGCAAAAATGATGGCGGCATCGAGCGCAAAGCGGTCTATCGGCTGCAGCGTGACCTGTGCGGCCAATTCTGGGGTCTTGCACAGGTCCAGGATTGAATGCTTTTCTCGCAATCGACGATATTCGATCATGTAGCGGCCGGCCTGGCGCATGAACCAGACAGGCGTGCAATCAACCGGTTCGCGCCGGCACGCTTTAAGAAATCGATCATTCATAATGGAGCGCATTTTAGAGGCGCAGTCTGAACAGAGTCAAACGGTTATGTACCGTGAGACCGCCGCCGCAGGTCGACATACGCGAGCCACGAAGCTGCTGCCGACCAGCAGGCCCCATCACGCGCCCTGGATTGAGTCAAATGGGAAAACGCTGCGGCTCGAAAAAAACTCACGACATTTCTCAATGAATCTGTGTATAATTACCTCACGTGTAACCGAGCCTGCGTGACCTCGCTCAAGTGAGCGACACAACCCAAAGCATCCAGCGGCCTGCCTCATCGTATCACTCACAAGCGCCGCGATGATTAAGTGACGTCAGTGGAACCACGGCGCGACCCCTCGGTAATGCATCCTTAAGAACTCGCATAAATAATGTGGAGGTGGCATGAGTAGTGATCTGCAGCCGCTCGCCTTACCCGAACGTGGTGAGCTGTCAAAAAGCGCCGAGAGACCTAAGAGTGACGCCCCCTGGCTCACCGTCATACGGTGGTTCGATTCCTGGGCCGGCGTTGACCTCACGCGCACCGATGATGCTCCTGCTTCAGTAGACTGGTTACGGGCCATCCCGCTCATCATTGTTCATCTGCTCTGCTTGGGGGTGTTTATCGTCGGATGGAGCTGGACGGCCGTGGGCGTCGCCGCTGCCTTCTATTTCGTGCGTATGTTTGCGATCACGGGATGGTACCACCGCTATTTTTCGCACCGCACCTTTAAGACTTCGCGAGCCTGTCAATTTGCCTTCGCCTTGCTGGGGTCTTCCTGTGCGCAGCGCGGTCCGCTCTGGTGGGGCGGACACCATCGTCACCACCATGTATATTCGGACAAACCGGAAGACACTCACTCAGTTCGACAAGGTGGGTTTCTCTGGGCTCACATCGGCTGGATCTCGTCCAAGAAATTCTTTCCACCGCGCCTGAAGAGCATCGGCGATTTCGCAAAATTTCCGGAGCTGCGATTTCTCGATCGATTCGACACTCTCGTCCCGACGATATGTGGGTTCGGGATGTTCGGCCTGGGCAAGTTACTTGAGACCTATGCTCCCAGCCTAGGCACCAATGGCCCCCAGATGTTGATTTGGGGATTCTTTGTGTCCACCGTGGCGTTGCTTCACGGCACCTGCACCATCAACTCGCTCTCGCACGTCTATGGGTCCCAGCGCTACAAAACCGGGGATGACAGCAAGAACAACTTCTTCCTCGCCCTGATCACACTCGGCGAAGGTTGGCACAACAACCACCACTACTACGCGGCTTCGACTCGCCAAGGCTTTTACTGGTGGGAAGTCGACATTACCTACTACATGCTGAGAGGCCTGCAAGCGATGGGGCTCATTTGGGATATTCGAGAAGTACCCGCGCACGTGCGGGAAGGCAAGAATAAACTCGCTTAATCCTAGAAACTGGCGGGCGCCCCGCGCCCGCCTCTCCATCCCTCTATATCCATTCCGATTCATCAGCCGATTGGGTGGTACTCCCCGACTCGGGGGCCAGCCGCATTCGAATCTCTCGGCTGAGGAAATCAATCTCTTCGACCTCCTGTTCAGTCGCAACCCACGCATCTTCCGGCAACAGCTCGATGCGATAGTGATTCTTGCGCTTCGAAAACCATTCGAAGTAAGGATGGGGCACCAGATGCGGATGGGGGTCGAAGGAAATCAAGCTCACCTCGCCGATTTGAGGCATTTCCACATCGCCCAACACCTGACCGGCGAGATCGTCGTCGGCGAATCGGCTATTCCTAAATCGAATCACCTTGCCTGACACCTCTCCCCGAGCATTACCGACGAGGTAAAAATCGACGGGGCCCAACACTGCGAACGTGACGCGACCAACGACCGTGCCGTCCTGCCGGTTGTCGAGAAATCCCTCTTGCACCCATCGGCTGTTGCCGAACTTCTGAGCCATTTCAGCCTCCTTCCACATGTGCCGGCGCCATCATGATGCGCCGGGGAAACCTCGCCTGTCGCCCACGAGCCGAGCAAAACGCCGCCCAAAATCATGGCGCTACCAAACCATCCCTGCGCATCAAGGGTTTCGCCAAGGAAATACCAGGCCAACCATGCTGCGACGGCCGGCTCTGCGGCAAACAACAATGCCACTTGCTGGGCGGGAAGAAGACGCTGCGCCCACATTTGGACGGCGAACGCTCCTGTCGCCAGAATTCCGGTGACCACCAAACTGACGACCAACACGCGAGTCGGCTCAAACATCGACGCCGTCGGATGTTCCCACCACATCGTTCCCAACATGGCAAGGCTCATAAACAGCAATTGCCACGCGAAAAGGGACACTGAATCAGCCATGCGCGTATAGCGCTCTAAACAGACCATATGGGCGGCAAAGGCTGCGGCACTCCCCAACGTCAATAGATCTCCCAGATTGGCTGAAGCGGTCGGTCGGACAAGGAACCAGAGCCCGAACAGCGCAATGCCGTTGGAAACCCAGGTATGGAGACCGAGACGACGCAGATACAATGGAACGAAGACGACATAGAGCACCGTGATGAAGGCGGAGTTAGACGCCGTCGTAAAGCGAAGCCCGACCGTCTGCATTACATAGCCCAGAAACAACCAGCCGGTCGCGATGAGGCTGATCCGCACTGTCACCGCATCCATCGCCAGTCTCCGTCGGGCAAGCAGGAGCACCGCCAGCACGAGGATCATGCCAACAAAAAACCGCAGAAAGAGAAACGAGAGCGGAGAGATTTGTTCGAGCGCGGCCTTCGTCGCTGGAAACGTCGCCCCCCACACAAAGGTGGTGAGGAGTAGCGCGAATTGAGGCATGGCGAAGAGAGATGGAGTCGAAATTGGTAGAACGAGTTAAGATGTCGAGAGGGGCTTGGGCTTACCGCTGCGTCAACAAGGCGCGTCAGGAATTACGGCTTGCAGAGCGCGCATTTGCGTTCATCGGTGGTGCCGGCCTGTTCCATTGCTGCCAAAGCTCGTTCCTTGTCGGGATAATCAAACCAGCCTCCTTCCCAGAAATCACTGCTTGAGACACTGGAAGGCACTTCCGAGCACCGATCCCGGTGAAGTGTGACGCGATCGATCGCGCGTGCAATATGAAGCCAATAGACCATGGTACCCCTGAAGCGTGCGTCACTGTCGCCGGAGGACACCCTATCACGCGAAAAGACAGGAGGGCAATGCGCGAGGCGCTCTCTCAGCAAAATCAGTGGCGGTGTTGATCGTCGGGTGGTGTGATGAACCGGGAGACGCCTATGGCAGGAGCAGCCACTCATCCTTCTCGATCACCGTCTTGACGCCCGTCTCTAACTTCTTCACGTCTTTTTCGTCGAACAGACGCATGTACCGTTCGATCCGATCGGGATCGTCGATACGTTCTTCCTGCATGATACCGCTGTTGCCTTTGTACTTCCGAATTAACAGGGGCATTTGAAACTTTCCTCCAATTGTGACTCGCGTTTCCTCACAAGTTTTCGGTACAATAGTGCAAAGATATGCACAGGGTCAAGCGTAACCAGCAGGGAAACCGCTTCATCCAGGCTCACACCCCCGGCACTCGGCCATGGGGCTTTATCCAAGGAGTCGCCTATGCCGGTCTACGAATATCGCTGCGAACGATGCACGCATCAGTTTGAGGCCACCCAATCCATCCATGCGAGGCCTGAAGATACCGCATGTCCGCAATGCAACGGAATCGGCGCCACGAGGGTGCTATCCGGATTTGCCTCTCAGATCAAGGGAACGCATAAGACCGGCTTCAAGGAAATGCAGGCCTACAACATGCTGCATGAGCGGATGGATCGGTTCTCCAAACTTCCCCCCGCCATGGGCAAACGGGTGGATGTCACTTCGGATATGATGTCACATATGTAGGCAATGGCAGCCCCACCTCCACCGAGGGTAACGGCTCTTGATATAGAACTGACAAGGGCCGGCTACCTGTTTCGCCCAGCGTCTCACGCCGTCTGGCAGGGCAGCGCATCGGCTCACCGAACGATAGGAAGAAACGTCCAGCATGCACACCCGTATCAGCGGATTTGTCTGTGCCGCCCTCTTCTATTTCATCGCACTGCAGGCTTCAGCCGAGGTGGCAGGATCACTCATCATCGCCGGTCATGGCCCCGAACAACGCATGATGGAATCACTGGCCCACGCCTTCGAAAAATCCAATCCCCGCGCCTATCTCGACGTTATATTCGACGACAAGTCCAAACCCATCGAAATGGTCAAGGCTAACCAGGCACGTATTGCCGTCACCGGAACCGCAGTTACCGAGCTTCGATCCCTTCAAATTGCTTGGGACGGCATTACCATCATGGTGCACCAATCCAACTTCACGAAGGAAGTCACCAAGCAAGAGGTCGCCGAGCTGTTTTCTGGTAAATTCAAGATGTGGGCCGATTTGGGTGGGCCGGATACGAAAGTCCTCCTCATCGACCGACCCCGTAACGAAAATTCCCGCGATGCTTTTGAGCAACAGCTTCACATTGTCGGCAAAATCCCTGACGGAACTAAAATCATCGCGAAGGACGAAAAAGTCATCAAAACCATCGCCGGCACACTACCGCCTCATTCGGCGGTTGCCTATGTCTCGCTCGGTCAAGCCTTGGAGGCCGTCGCTTCCGGGGTGCCAGTTCGCCTGTTACCGGTGGATAAGGTGGAACCGGAAACACCCACCGTCAAGGATGGCCGCTACTCGCTACGACGCCCGGTCTTGCTGCTCTCCAAGAGCGAGCCTGATCCGCTCGTCGAAGCATTCGAGCAATTTGCCCTCTCGGATGACGGACAAAAAATCATCAGTGAATTCTATACGCCGCTCCCGAAGACATCATCTCCATAAAGGAGGCATTCATGCGTACTACGATCATCTCGGTCATCGCCCTCATCCTGGGTTTTCCGTTCGTGACCGTCCACACGCAGCCATGCTCAAGAAGGAGCGATGGTGGAAGGGGCGGGATTTACCTTATTCGACACCGAATCCATCAAGGGATCGGACGCGTCAAAACTCGAAAAAGATCCGGTGTGCGACCGCTCGAAGCGCCCCTCCATCGCCAAGGTTGAGCCAGATGAAGCTAAACCGGGCGAGAAGGTGACGATCAAAGGGGAAAATTTCGGGAGCAAGGAGTGCTTCCATGGCGTGACCTTTAGCGCCGCCTCCAAGGAAAAGGTCGACTATCAATTTTTGAATGACAGCACCATCGAAGCGGTGGTGCCAGAGGCGCATGCCGGCATGTCCTTTATTATCGTGGTGGCCGGTGGCGGCAGCGCCCAATCCAAGCCGGTGCTCATCCAAACCAAGTAAACCTCCAAGGGGCAGGAGGTTTACCACTTCCTGCCCTCTCTCGCGCCGCCTCCAGCCTTCCGTCTGTCGTCCTCGTTCGTCTCGACAACTCTCTTGACCCTATGCTAGGTTACGCGATCTTTTTGGAGGCGAACCAGAGGTGAGCTGCGGCTCCAAGCCTCTCGCAATCCCATCATGTTTCGGAAGATCCTGGTTGCCAACCGTGGCGAAATCGCCATGCGCATCATCCGTGGCTGTCGCGAGCTCAATATCGCGACGGCGGCGATCTATTCCGAAGCCGATTCTTCCGGCATCTACGTCAAAAAAGCCGACGAGTCCTACCTCGTAGGTCCGGGACCCGTCAAGGGTTTCTTGGACGGGAAACAGATCGTGGAGATCGCGAAGCGTATTGGCGCTGACGCAATCCATCCGGGATATGGGTTTCTCTCAGAAAACGCAAATTTCGCCCGCCTCTGCCAAACATCCGGCATTACCTTCATTGGCCCGTCTCCCGAGACGATTGATCTGATGGGCAGCAAGGTCAAAGCGCGGCAGATTGCGCAACAGGCGGGCGTCCCGATTGTGCCAGGCACCGAAGGTGGAGTGACCACTCTCGAAGAGGCTCTGGCATTCGTCCATCGTATTAACTACCCGGTCATGATCAAGGCCAGCGCCGGCGGCGGAGGCCGTGGCCTGCGGGTCGTCCGGTCCGATCAGGAGCTGCGTGAGAATATGGCAGTCGCCTCGCGCGAAGCGCAGGCGGCATTCGGCGACGGCAGCATATTCATCGAGAAGTGTATCGAACGGCCGCACCATATCGAATTTCAGGTCCTCGGCGACAAACACGGCAATATCATCCATCTGGGTGAGCGGGATTGCTCCATCCAGCGCCGGCACCAGAAGCTCATCGAAATCGCGCCCTCACTGATCCTGACGACGAAACTTCGCGCACAGATGGGCGAGGCCGCCATTGCCATTGCCAAAGCGGTGAACTACGACAATGCCGGCACGGTCGAGTTCCTCCTCGACCATGAGGGGCATTTCTACTTCATGGAAATGAACCCGCGACTTCAGGTCGAACATACGGTCACGGAGCAAATCACGGCCATCGACATCGTCCGCAATCAAATCTCGATCGCGGCAGGCAAGCCCTTGGACATTCGCCAAAAGGATGTGACGCTGCAGGGCCATGCGATTCAGTGCCGCATCAACGCCGAGGATCCGCGCAATAACTTCATGCCCTGCACCGGCACCATCACCGCATATCTTTCACCCGGCGGCATCGGGGTCCGCATCGACGGAGCCGTCTATCGCGACTACACGATTCCCCCCTATTATGATGCCCTGCTGGCGAAACTCACCGTCCGCGGGCGCACGTGGGAGGAAGCGGTCAGCCGCATGCGGCGCTCGCTCGAAGAATATGTTCTGCGTGGAGTCAAGACGACGATCCCGTTCATGAAGAACATCATGATGGAGCAGGACTTTCAGGCCGGACGGTTCGATACGTCCTACCTGGACACCCATCCGGATCTGTATCAGTACGAAGAATCTGAGGAGCCTGAGGACCTGGTGTTGGCGATCTCCGCAGCAATCGCCGCCTACGAAGGACTCTGACCTCCCCGCCATAAGGCAACAACACCTTAACCCTGTCACTATGCGGATCCGCCGCTCAAGGCCGCCAGTATGGCAACGAAAAAGACCAAGAAAGCCGTCTCTTCAACACGCGTCACGAAGAAACCGTCCGCCAAACCCTCTCGGACGGCTGCCACACGCAGCGTCAGGAAGCGTGCAACCGACGAAGCCTGAGCTGGCGGTAGAGCCGGCGCCGGGGAAGAAACTTTTACTGACTGACGTGGCCTTTCGCGATGGGCATCAATCGCTGCTGGCTACGCGGATGCGAACGGAAGACATGCTTCCGATCGCCCAGAAGCTGGATGCGATCGGGTATTGGTCGTTGGAAGTCTGGGGCGGAGCGACCTTCGATACCTGTCTGCGGTTTCTCAAGGAAGATCCCTGGGAACGCTTGCGCGCCCTCCGTGACGCGATGCCCAACACCAAATTACAGATGCTATTGCGTGGGCAAAATCTCGTTGGCTACCGGCATTACGCCGATGATGTCCTCGACAAGTTCATTGAACGGTCAGCCGCGAATGGAATCGACGTCTTCCGTATTTTTGATGCGCTGAACGATGTCCGCAACCTCGACCGAGCCATACGAGAGGTGAAGGCCTGCGGCAAACACGTTGAAGCGACCATTTGCTATACGGTGAGTCCCGTTCACAACCTCGACCGATTCGTCTCGATGGCGAAGCAATTGGAAGATCTGGGCACCGATACGCTCTGCATCAAGGACATGGCCGGCCTACTCGCCCCGCTTGATGCCTATCATCTCATCCGCCGGCTCAAAAAGGCCGTACAGGTCCCTATCCATCTCCACAGCCACTACACCTCCGGGATGGCCTCCATGTCCTCTCTTATGGCGATCCTGGGCGGATTGGACATGTTGGATACCTCAGTGTCTCCATTGGCGGGAGGGACTTCGCATCCGCCGACCGAGACGATGATCGCCAGCCTGCGCAACACGCCTTACGATACAGGCTTGGATCTGCGCCAGTTCGAACCGATCACTGAACACTTCCGCAACGTGCGCCGCAAGTACCGCCAGTTTGAAAGCGACTTCACCGGCGTGGACGCGGAAATCCTTACCTCGCAAATTCCTGGCGGCATGTTGTCGAATCTCGCCGCGCAGCTGGCTGAACAGAATGCGATCGATCGCATGAAGGAAGTGCTCGACGAAGTGCCTCGGGTACGCAAAGAAATGGGCTACCCCCCGCTGGTCACACCGACCAGCCAGATCGTCGGCACGCAGGCAACGCTGAACGTCCTAACCGGGGAACAGGGCGAACGGTACAAGGTCATTACCACCGAGACGAAGAACTATTTCCTGGGGCTGTACGGGCGTGCGCCAGGCGCGCTCGACATGGCTGTGATGGCGCGGGCGATCGGCGATGAAGAACCAGTCAAGGGGCGGCCTGCGGACCGGCTGGAGCCGGAATTTGATAAGCTCAAGAAGGACATGCCCGCGACGGCGACCACCATAGAAGATCAATTGTCGTTTGCGCTGTTCCCCGCCATCGCCAGGGACTTTTTCGAAGCGCGCGAGCGCGGCGAGCTTCAGCCTGAACCGCTTGATCCGGCGGAAACCAAAGGTCCGGCCGTGGCACACGACCTTCACCTCGCCCCGGCAGAATTCAATATCACCGTGCACGGCGAAACATACCACGTCGTGGTGTCGGGTTCAGGCCGCACGACCGATGGTCGCAAGCCTTACTACATCCGCGTCAACGACCGCCTGCAGGAGGTCTCCCTGGAACCGTTGCAGGAAGTGCTCGCCGGTGTGCCCGAAGCACCCACGACCGGCAGCTCGGCCAAACCGAAGCGCCCCAAGCCGACCAAGCCCGGCGACGTGGCACCCCCCATGCCAGGCCGCGTCGTGAAGGTGCTGGTGGCAGAGGGAGCCGAGGTGAAAACCGGCGATCCGCTGTTGATCATCGAAGCGATGAAAATGGAGAGCCAAGTCCCAGCGCCGATGGATGGGCGAGTGACGGCCATCCTCGTCGCTGAAGGAGACAACGTCAAGATCGACGAAACCGTTCTCCAGTTGGAGTAATCGATCATGCGTCCGGCGTGGGTCACCCGGCTGACAACGCGCGCGTCGACCACCCTGTCGGCGGTCTGGATCGCGGTGGTCCTTATGAGCGGGTGCGCGGGAACTTCAGACATGCCTCCCTGGTTCGACGGCATCCAACGATTCCCCATCAAGACCGTATCAGTCAATGGTCATCGCATCGCCTATCTCGACGAGGGCCAGGGTCCACCGCTCATCCTGATCCACGGCTATGGCGGATCCATGTGGCAATGGGAATATCAGCAGCTTCCCTTGTCCGCCCACTTCCGTGTCATCACGCCGGATTTGATCGGGTCCGGTCTCTCGGATAAGCCGGATCTCGACTATCGGCCCGAAGAGCTCATCGAAGCGGTCCGTGGGCTCATGGATGGGCTAAGCCTCACCACCGCGACACTGGTCGGCAATTCCATGGGAGCGGGCGTGGCGATCGGCATGGCGCTGACCCATCCTCAGCGGGTCGACCGATTGGTGCTGATCGACGGCTTGCCTGGCCATGTGCGAGAACGTTTAGCCAGCCCGCTGATGCAACGCGCGGTGAATACGCGCGTGCCCGTGTGGCTGGCACGCCTCGGTAACTGGCTGTTCCCGACCGCAGGTACACATGCAGTACTCAAGGAAATTGTGTTCGACCATCGCTTGCTGACGCCCGCCGTCCTCGATCGTTCCAACCGTAATCGGCAGCGAGCAAACCTCATCGCGCCGCTGTTGTCGATTCGAGATAACCTGCCTTTATGGGAACAACACTTTGCCACCAGGCTCAACGAAATCCACCACCCCACCTTGATCCTCTGGGGCGAACACGATCGGCTCTTTCCGCCACAGGTTGGTCGCGAACTGCAAGCTGCCATTCCCCTCTCCACACTCAAGATCGTCCCTGCCTCCGGCCATATTCCACAATGGGAACAACCGCAGATCGTCAATCGGCACCTTATCGACTTCATGCAACCTTGACAGACCGTCAAACGCATCCATACAGTGGCTTAGACACATTTCATCGCCGTTTATTTATTGATGGAGATTGCCTATGCGACCGACGCAATTTCATGCTGTGGCCTCTTACCTCCTGCCTTGCTGTCTAGCCCTCTCCGGTTGCGAAACATTGCCCAGCGCAGGGAGCCCTGATTTTGCGTACAAAAATCTCCCGGTGGCCAATGGCAGCGCCGTGGCCGGCGAAGGGAATAACATCCTCTTTCAAGGCAAGCCCATGGCGCTTTCTGGCATGGGCATCAAGGTCGGCGACAACCTGCGAGATGTGAAACTGGTCCAAACAGACCTCTCGATGGTCAACATCAACGAGACCAAGGGTAAAGGGAAGGTGCGCATCATCAGTATCGTCCCTTCGCTCGATACGAAGGTCTGCGAGCAACAAACCCACTATCTGAGTGAAAAGAACAAGGGTCTTGATCGGATGGTAGAACTAATCACCATTAGCATCGACACGCCCTTCGCGCAAAAACGCTTCGCGGAAGAGGCGAAGATCGCGAATGTGACGTTCTTGTCCGACTTTCGCGCCGCCGATTTCGGCAAGGCGCACGGCCTCTTGCTCAAGGATCCTCATCTCTTAAGCCGCGCAGTGATGGTGGTAGATAGTCACAACAAAGTCCGCTATCTCCAAATCACGCCGGAGCTCGCGCAACTTCCCGACCTGGATGAGGCCTTTCGATTTGCGCATTCGCTCATCACCGCCAGCTGAGACAGCATCGACGGTCCATGCCCGGCGTTGACCGGCAAGCTGGTCATACGGCCGGGCCACGCCACAGTGAGGTTCATGGCGCGAGGCCTCATGAGCGTCGCGTTGGTGGAGGCCGGCAAGATGGTGAGCCGGCCGTGCCTGAAGGATGGAGGCGGCTGACTGCAGGTCGGTCGAGACTTGGAGTACCACGAACACGATAACCGCAGCCCTGTTCGCCATCCTGCAAAAGAGGTGTCATGGCGCACTATGATCTCCTCGTCATCGGCACCGGCCCAGCAGGCCAGAAAGCCGCCATTCAGGCGGCTAAACTGGGCAAGAAGGTCGGCATCATCGAACGCAAACTGGTCGTCGGCGGCGTCTGCACGAATACCGGCACGATCCCCAGCAAATCCCTTCGCGAAGCCGTTCTCTATCTCTCCGGATTCCACCAACGTGGTCTGTACGGCGCAAGTTACCGCGTGAAACAAGACGTCACGATGGAGGACCTGACCTTTCGCTCCAATTACGTCATCAAACGTGAAATCGAGATCATTCACAACCAGATGGCTCGGAACAATGTCGAAATGTTTGTGGGCACCGCCGCATTCGTGGATGCCCATTGCCTCAGGATTGAAAGCCCGCGAGACCGCAGCGAACATACCGCGGATTTCATTGTCATCGCCTGCGGGACCCTTCCCGCCCGACCGGCTCATATTCCCTTCGACGACGAAACCATCATTGATACCGACGGCCTCCTCACGTTGAAGCAACTCCCGAAGTCCATCACCATCATCGGCGGCGGCGTGATCGGAACGGAGTATGCCTCGATCCTGGCCATGATGGGTATTCCCGTCACGCTCATCGAGCGTCGGCCCCGCCTGCTGGAGTTTGTGGACACGGAACTCATCGAGGCCCTGCAGTACCACATGCGCAACATCGGCGTCACGTTGCGCTTCAATGAGGAGGTCGTATCCATTGAGGCGCATCCCGCGCAACAGGTGATTGTCGGCTTGAAGAGCGGCA
Organism: uncultured Nitrospiraceae bacterium; assembly: GCA_963839785.1. Lineage (GTDB taxonomy): Bacteria > Nitrospirota > Nitrospiria > Nitrospirales > Nitrospiraceae > Nitrospira_A. Next base: position 36,936 of record CAWIWD010000015.1, on the reverse strand, counting down.
AGGAGATCGCCGCCACGACCGTGCTCTATTCGGTCGGACGGATCGGCGCAAGCGCCCGACTCAATCTGGAGGCGGTAGGGCTGGCCGCAGATCCACGCGGACGGCTTCAGGTGAATGAGCACTACCAAACCGCAGTTCCACACATCTATGCGGCCGGTGACATTATCGGCTTTCCCGCATTGGCTTCCACGTCGATGCAGCAGGGCCGCCACGCCGCTTGCCATGCATTTGGGATTCCCTTGCAGACGCAATTGGAATTGATGCCGTACGGCATCTATTCGATTCCTGAAATTTCCATGGTCGGCCGTAACGAAGACGAGCTCACCAAAAACGGAGTTCCCTATGCCGTCGGCATCGCTCGCTACCGGGAAATCGCCCGAGGGCAACTCATCGGCGACGACATCGGCATGTTAAAGCTCCTGTTTCATCACAAGACGCATGAGTTGCTCGGAGTCCATGCCATCGGCGACGGCGCAACGGAGCTCATCCACATCGGTCAAACCGTCATGGCCTATCATGGACTGATCGACTATTTTGTGGATGCCGTGTTCAATTACCCCACTCTCGCGGAATGTTACCGGGTTGCCGCGCTGGACGGAATCAATCAGCTACCCAGGCCTTGGACACCAAGAGCCTAAGTCCTTGAAGCGTCGTCCGTGAAGCGTGAAGCGCAAACACGAATGATTTGTCTCTGCATCGTTTGCGAGATACGATGCACGGGCACCGAGAGCCGCGTTATGCCTACGAAGGAGGACCCGCATGTCATTTTCCAATCATCTTCGAAAATTGGCCCAGCCCGTGTGGGACGCGCAGTTGACCCATCCGTTCGTGCTCGCCCTCGGCAAGGGCACGCTGCCGGAGCGAAAGTTCCGCTACTACATTCTCCAGGATGCCCGTTTTCTCGCAGACCTTGCGCGCGTGTTTGCGGCCGGGGCGGTGCGCGCGCCGGATTCAGAATCGGCCCTGCGCTTTGCCAAGTTGGCCGAAGAGACCATCACAGTCGAACGCAGCCTCCACGAGAATTACGGCAAACGCTGGAAACTTTCCCCACAGGCCATGCTCAATGAACCGATGGCTCCTACCAACTATGCCTACACCCGCCACATGCTCGCGATCGCCCAGGGCGGCACCGCCACGGAAATCGCCGTCGTCGCCCTTCCCTGCGCATGGATCTACTGCGTCGTCGGCAAACTCTTTCTTAAGAATGGCGCTCCGTCCGCCAAACATCCTTACCGAGACTGGCTGCTTCTGTATGCGTCACCGGAATTCGAGGCGGTGCAGGAATGGATGCGCGCCAGGGTCGATACCTGGGCGCGCACCGCGGGGCATGAAGAAAAGAAACGGATGGAGCAGGCGTTCTTAATCAGTTCGAAATATGAGTGGATGTTTTGGGAGATGGCCTGGAACGAGGAGAAGTGGCCGGTGTGAGGGGGCGGGCAGGGATGCCGGCACTCTTCACGCCAGAACCAAAGCCGCAGCAGCGATTCGGCACCGCGGTGAGCTTTGGCGCGTCAACTTGCGCCGTTCCGTGCACAGCACGAACGGCGCTTCGAACAAGACGCACCACCTGCCGGTGCAGGACAGCCCACCGCACTGCCGAATGACTTCCTGCAGCCGCTTTGAGAGCGTTCCGAGTGTCGCCATCCCCACCCGCCAGTCACACGTCCACTGATGAGATGAAACATTGAGCGAATTCAGTGTGAAGAGATGCAGCATCGCCTCAGTCATGCCTGCACGGCTACGATCGGTGATATCTGTCACACCAATGTAGTAACCGAGAGGCAGAACGAAGCAAAAGAAGGTCTGTAATCAGCTGAGGAGACGTATGGCGTCAAATAGAACTGCCGACTCGGATATTAACTGGATTTCGGTTCCCTCTTCGTGCTAATGGTGACAGATATGCGACCGTTGCAGCGAGATCGACTTGTTTCACGATATGCAGCTTGACAAGCTAGTTGCGTCCGATTCTTCGCGAAAACATGCATCTTAGCACGTCACTTGATCTAGGACTGAGTTCTGTTTCAGGCATGGGAATGCCAGTCGAAGATTGTTATCATTCTTCCGACATCCATCTTACATTTGATCAACAGGAAGGTTACACGATTATCTGTGAAACCTCGTTACGGAGTCACGCTCGGGCAAAGCGGATGGATTTCGTCTCTTCGACTACTAAGAGGTCAATCGGCAACGCTGGGACACTCTGAAAGGGACCCTAAGCGAGGCATTAACTTCTTAGACCCAAGCTCCGAATGGAGACAATACTGATTTTCTATTGTCTCTATGCGAGACGCTCTCAATCATTACTGCGTCACCGTTAAGATCCGCACTTTGGGACGCAAGGCAAGTAAATACGAAAACGCCTCCTCAGGTCGCATCTGAGACAAGGCTCCTGAATCAAGCTTTCATCCTACGGAAAATGAAGCGCGAGTCTCTGATCCCGGAGACATGCACTTTAGGAAATTCGAACGCATAGCGTCAGCACAATTAGATGCTAGCCGATAACGACTAGTGACAGGTCGCCACTACTTCATCGACTAGGATGCTTCGGCTCGCATTCCGACTTGTCCTCATCAGCACGATCGTCTATTCCGGCATGACGCATTCCTCTCCCTCGCCGACTATCCTGAGCTCACGTGAGATCACGCTGCACCTGGGCGGCTTGGCCATCTTCATTGCATCCGCTGGCGCTCTGGTATTGGCTTTCCACCGGAGCGCGGGCGGTGCCGACGTGGATTGAGATGCTCACGGACGACGACCCTCGACACGCATCGTCGCGGCGGAGCAACTGGGGCTGGTTGGACCGGCTGCTGAAGCTGCGGTACCGGCGCTACTGGCCCAAGCCATGAGGGATGGCAGTCAACATGCCAACACCACCGCCGCCGCAGCGCTGAAGTCGATTGATTTGACGGCCGCTCGAACGGTCATGACTCACTTCATTGCACGCCTTCAAGATCCCGCTGTGCAGCAACGCCGCACAGCCTGCGCCGTGCTCGGCAGTCTGGGGCCGGTCGCGAAGCCGGCCGTGACATCGCTCCTTGCCGTAACCAGAGATCCCGACGAGCTGGTGCGTCGCAATGCGCTGACGTCGCTGGCCAGCATCGGCATTCCCTCGGCACCAATCGCGGCCGCCCTGATCGCGGGTCTTCACGCCCCGTCGAGCCTCGTCCGCCATAGCGCCGTCGCTCAATTCGCATTCACGACGCCGGTGCCTCAGGAAGCCGAAGAGCCGCTGAAGGCTCTTCTCGCCGATCAAGACCGGGCGATCGCCGGGTTGGCCCGTAGCGCCCTGGACAAGCCGAAGCCCGACGATGTTTCCCATCTCCAATCTCTTGGACGAATGGTCGAGCAATCGACTGCACGCGACTATGCGTTGCACCAGCTTGCTCAGCTGGGCCCTTCGGCCGGCCACACGCTGGGCGCCGTCGTTCCGATGCTCCAGGATGAGCGGCCCTTGATTCGATACCTGGCTGCGGAAACACTCGGCGCGATGGGACCTGGCGCGAAAGAGGCGCTGCCGTCTCTCAAACAACAGCTGCATGATCCCGATTCTGTGGTGCGCGCGAGTATCGCGGACGCGGTCGCGACAATCGAATCCGGAATCACGACGCAGACGATACCTCCATCAGAAGAGCCCACTCAATGAGCGTTTTCTCACCGTCGACCATCCCACGGCTCCGATACCTCGCCCGCGCGGCAGTCTGGCTCAGTGCGCTCGGAGGCCTGCTGCTCCCTTGGTCGATCATGCTGGCAGTAGACCGCTTCGTTCACCATCTTCCGTTGGATCGAGCCTGGCAATCCTTCCGCCTGCACCTCTTCGCGCCCGGCTATAACCTCTTTCTCGTGGGAATTCTCACGGCCGTCCCATTCATCGTGCTGGCGTGTGTGATTCTCCTGCATCTTGGGACGACACCGGTTCAAGCGCCACTGATCGCGCGTCGACGGGCATTTGGCCTCGCCTGTGCGGGCTCCGGAATGGTGGCTGTGGCAACCTGGACCCACGTCGATGTCCTCCTCCATCCCGATGCGCAAGGCGCCCTTGCCTATTTCTTCCTGCCGATCATCTTGCTGCTCCTGCTGCCGGGCGGATACGCGGTCGGTCGGCTCGCGGCGAGAGTCCTCTTTCCCCAGCGTACCGCATGAACGTATGCATCAAGACAGGGTGTTTAGTGGATGGCCGGATGCTGCAGGCTGGACACCGTCAACGACGTGAGTATAATGTGTGCCATGAATGAATTGGCCATGAGTGCGTGGTGATGCGACAGATCCTCTGTGGTGTCCTCTTGCTTGCCTGTGGCTACTCGCCTGTCCTCGCTGCCTCAAAATACGAAGAGAGCGTCAAGGAACTCGCTGAGGGTGTGGCCTCCGAAGCCATCAAGATGAAGAAGTCACGGCTGGCGGTCTTGGATTTCGTCGACAGCAAAGGAGACGTGACACCGATCGGGCAGTTCCTCGCTGAAGAACTGGCTACCCATTTGCTAGTCGCCGGGGAACTCAAAGTGGTCGATCACAAACTGCTGGCCGCTACCATGGCGAAACATCAGCTCACTCACCTGGAAACCTCGCAGGCCAAGGCCGCCAAGAAGGTGGCGAAGGCACTGCGAGCCGATCTCTTCGTAACGGGGGCCTATCTGGAGATACCCGAGGGCGTTCAGGTCACGGCCAAGTTGATCGGCCCGTACACCGTCTATCCGGTCGGAGCGGCACGAGCGATTGTTCCGAAGGCCGGACCCCTCGCCGCGCTGCTCAAGCAGGCGAACGCGCCAAAACCCCCGGCGGTCGCCGGCGCGCCGGAACCCACCGCGCCGGTGTTGAGCAGCCATGAAAATGAATGGTATCAAGTCAGTGTCGTGGATATCTGCTCGGCAAGATGATCGGATCGCGTTGGACCTGCTGTTCGCCAACCGCTCCTCTCATCCGGTCAAAATCGGCTGCCAATTTCAGGATACGTACTTACTGGACGAGCAAGGCGAACAATGGCCACAGGATATTGCGCAGAGCCGTGAAGGCCTCTGTACACGAGGTATCGAGCTGCATCCTCGAAAGCAGCAACCTGCGAGGCTCTCTTTTTCGGGAACCAAGAAGCCGGCCAAAGGGGTCATGACCTTGCACTATCATGAAACATCGCCCAGGACTGATCGTGTCGTCACGCTGGAAGGGCTCACACTCGAAAACGCGCCAACTGCCGAGGCTGAACCCACCACGCCGCACGACTCCGTTCCCTCCGCACAATAATTAACGACCTCCGGGAACCTTTTCACAGGAACAATCCATGATCAAACAAGTATTGACGATCGCGGGCTCAGACTCGGGTGGCGGAGCAGGGATTCAGGCAGATCTAAAAGCCATGTCGGCGAACGGAGTCTATGCCATGTCGGTGATCACCGCCATCACAGCCCAAAATACGGAAGAAGTGACCGACGTATTCGACTTGCCCCTCTCGATCGTCGCTGCCCAGATCGATGCAATCTTCGATGACTTTGATGTGGCCGCCGTCAAAACCGGCATGCTGTCGTCGACCGACATCATCAAGACCGTAGCAAAGCTGTTAAGACCGCAGCAGGTGAAAAATCTCGTCGTGGACCCTGTCATGGTCGCCAAGAGCGGCCAAGCGCTCCTCAAGCCTGACGCCATCGACACCATCAAGAAAGACCTCTTTCCACTGGCCCTGGTGGTCACCCCGAACGTGTATGAGGCTCAGCAACTTTCAGGCATAGAAATTCTCTCGCTTGCCGACGCCCGCCGCGCCGCCAAGATCATTCACCAGTTTGGATGCGCGCATGTCCTCATTAAAGGCGGCCACCTCCCAAGTGACCGCGCCACCGACCTCCTCTACGACGGCCGCTTCTTCAATATCTTCAAGGGTGAGTTCATCGACACGCCGCACACTCACGGCACCGGGTGCACCTTTGCCTCTGCCATCGCCGCGCATCTCGCCCGAGGCAAATCAGTCCCCGACGCCGTTCAAACGGCCAAGACCTACCTCACCGAAGCCATCAAACACTCCTTGGCCATCGGACACGGCAAAGGTCCCACCAACCATTTTTATTTCTTGAACCAGGACTAACTGCCCATGAGTCGAGGGTTTGGATCACCGCTGTCATTTCTGCTCACCGGCTGGGCATGGCTGCTGCTGACATCTCTCGTAGGATTGGCGACCTTTCTCGGCGTCGTGCGCGCATCTCCGCTTCCCCCCGGCCTCCGCATGCTCCATGTGCACGGCGCCCTCGTCGGCGGTCTGATTCAGATGTTGACCGGCCTGGCACTAGCGGCCCTTGAGCTCGTCGAACATGAGACGAAACGGCCGAAACGTCACGGAGTGTTCTTCGGACTCAATCTCGCAGCACTAGGTTTGGCCAGCGGTTCCTGGTTGCGAGATTCAAACCTGATCATCGTCGGCGGACTGTTCCTGCTGCTGAGTTTCCTTCCCATCGCGCGCCATATGGTGCAGGCGCTACGAATCTGCCCAGGGTGGACTCCACTGGCTGCCTTGTTCTTCGGGATCAGCTTGACAGGCCTTTTCGGGACTGTCGTCCTGGGAGAATTCCTTGCCGGAGCATGGTTCCCCACCTGGCACGGCATGCTCCGGCTGGGGCACCTGCATGCGGGTCTCTTATTGTTCCTTACCATGGGGATGGTTGGAACGATTCAGCTCGCTCTGCCGCCGCTCTTGAACCGCCCGCTTCGCAGCACCGGCTCGGGACAGATCGTATTGCTCTTGCTGCCGTCGGGCGTCGCCGGGCTCTTGACCGGATTCATTCTCTCGTCGGTTCACATTCAACTGGTCGCGGGAATCTGCCTGGTCGTCACGTTGGCGCTCTGTGGCTGGAATCTTGTCGGCACCTGGAGCCAGGCTGGTCAGCCCGGCTCGGTTGCCACGGATCACCTCCTGACGGCCCTGTTCTTCCTGTTCATCATGACGCTCACCGGCATGGCCGTCGGCATCAATGTATTATGGACACCACCGCTAATGCCCTACGGAACCCTGCACCTGGTCGCGTACACCCATACGGCATTCATTGGCTTTCTGCTGCAAGCGGTCGTGGGGGGATTGTCTTACGCCGTGCCCAGGCTCCTGGCTGCGCAACGCGTGACGAGTCTGAAAAAACGGCCGGCCTATCGGGAACGGCTCGAGCACATCATGAATCGGTGGCGGGCCATTCAGGTATCCTGTCTCAGCTTTGGTACGCTGGGGCTCGTCCTTGTCTCGTCGTTGACCTGGAATTTTCCGCTCTCTTCCTCGTGGGTCCATACAGCGGTCTGGGCGAGTTTGGGCTTGCTGCTGAGCAGCCTGACGTTGTTCACGATAAAGATCGCGCAGGTGGTCGGCACCCACCCGACCGGCGAGCGTGCCCTCACGAATTGATCTCGCGCGTCTCAAGTTGCCGGAAGGGTCAGCGCTATGGAAAACACGCTCTTTTTTAAGGATCCCTCCGGCCATCGAATGGCAGCCGTTCTGGCCAAGCCGGATCAGCCCACCGATCACATCGCGGTGCTCTGTCACGGCTTTCTATCTCATAAGAACAGTTCCAGCAATGAGGCACTGACGACCCTTTTGGTTGGGAGAGGGATCGCCACGTTTCGATTCGATTGTTTTGGCCATGGCGACAGCGATGGACCTTTATCCAAATTGACGACCACCCTCGCATCCAGCCAAGTGCTGGCATCATTACGCCACGTGTACGACCGGGGATACCGTCGGCTGTCTCTGGTCGGATCCAGCTTCGGTGGACTCATCTCGCTCTTGGCTGCCGCCGACTGGACAACCACACAGATTTCGAATCCGTCCTCCATTCCGCCCCTCGCCTGCCTGGCACTCAAGTGTCCCGTGGTCGACTTCGCAGAGGAGCTTCGTCTTGAGCTTGGAGAAGAAGGACTGCAGCAATGGAAACAAACCGATACGATCCAAGACCTTCACGGAGGCGCGACTCGCCTTCCACTCGACTATGCCTTCTATCAGGATTGCCTCGACCGGATCGCCTATGAGCCGGCGCGGAACCCTCACCGTTCCGACCTTGATCGTCCAGGGTGATCACGATGAATTTGTGCCTCTCCACCAAAGCCAACGACTGTTCGACGCCCTCCCCGGCCCTAAACGCCTGAAAATTCTTCCAGGCGCCGACCACCGGTTTACCAAGGCCGCCGATTTTCAGCAGATGCTGGCATTGCTCACCGATTGGATTATTCGGCATCCTACTGCCTAGCACAGTTCCCTTCACGGTCGGCTTGACCGACATTATTGAAGAAGAACAGGCAGGGGATGCTGTGTGCCTCGCCCTTCGCACGCGGCGGATGAAACAGCGAAGGTTTTCCCCTGCAGCCACTGCTCCACTTTGCACAGCACAATCCGGCAATCATGACTTTCACCCTTCAAGCAATCCCGCAAAACCGCGCATGACGTGGCTTTCTGGCAGTATCAAGCTTTCAAAAACTGTGGCATGCCGGTTGCTCACTCAGCGTCTTGCATTTTTCCTGGAGGAAATACGATGAAGACGCCAATGAGTGTGCTCGTGCTGGGTGTTGCCGGTTGTTTTTCGTCCGCGCTACTTCACGCAGCCTTTGTCCCACCCGCGACGGCAGCAGACACTTCTCCCAGTCTGAGCCTGCTGCAGCAGCCTTCCATGATCGAGGCTGTCGCGAAGGCCCAAGTCAGGGGGACCGCACCTCTCGTGACAAGTCCAAGCGCGCTGGTCTTGCAAGCGCAAAAAGGGCAAACGGCAGTCGGCACGCTTTCACTGAAAAAATCAAGCGCCGATCAACACACCTATTACCTCAGCACGAATCAGTCGTGGGTCTGGATGAATCCGCCCTATGGCAGCACCCAAACCATTTCCTCTGAAACGGACCAGCTCGTGATCACGGCCCAGACCGCCAATCTTTCCGCCGGTACCTATTCAGCGGTGATCTATATCATCGATTCTGGCCCAAACAATTTCAACAACATGCTCCGCATTCCGGTCACGCTGACGGTCACGGCTACACCCGTCTCGGCGACTCCACCTCCGCCGCCGGCAGCCACACCTCGGCCACCGTACCCACCCCGCCAGCAGCCACACCTCCGCCGCCCCCTGTCGTGGTGGCACCGCCACCACCGCCGCCGGCCGCGGTCACTCCGCCGCCTGCCCCGCCTGTCGTCTTCGACTACGGGTATCGCAGCCAGCCCAGTGGCCTTGGCATTGAGCGCGGTGAAGGGTCAGACTGCCGTGGGCACCTTGTCCCTGCGCAAAGGCGGAACCGATCAACACACCTATTATCTCAGCACGAACCAGTCCTGGATCTGGATGAATCCTCCCTACGGGAGCACTCAAAGCATCTCCACTGAAACGGACCAGCTGGTGATCACCGCCCAGACCTCAGGACTCTCCGCCGGAACCTATTCGGCAGTCGTCTATGTGAGTGAGTCCGGCCCAAATAATTTCTCAAATATGCTACGGGTTCCGGTGACATTGACGGTCACAGCCTCTCCAGTCGCGGCGACGCCGCCGCCCCCCACTCCCCCTGCAGCCACTCCTCCGCCGCCGACCCCGGTGGTATCGGCGCCGAAGCCGCTTCCCGTGGTCGTACCGCCTCCTCCACCTGCGCCGGCACCGGCGCCACCCGCGCCGGCCACCACTGCAACGGCACCAATCGTTATCAGTCCGGCCTCGTTGGCACTGACCAGCGCGAGTGCCGTGGGTACATTGACTCTGCGTAAGTCAGGAACCGACCAGCATGTCTATTCGCTGAGCGCCAGCCAGTCATGGGTTTGGATGAATCCGCCCTATGGCAGCACTCAGACCATTTCCTCTGAAACGGATCAGATTGTCGTCACAGCTCAGGCCGCCGGACTTGCGGCCGGCACTTACTCAGCGGTGGTGTACATCGTTGACTCGGGGCCGAACAATTACTCGAATACCCTTCGCGTTCCCATCACATTCACGATCGCCGCGGGCCAGACGACCCCCGCATCCAATCCTGCACCGTCGACTCCAAGCCAACCGACGGCCACCTCAACACCACCTCCGCCGCCGAGCCCTCCCTCGCCCACTCCGATCGCGAGTGCGCCGGCTCCGGGACCGAGAACCGCCAACGCCACCGTCAGCTGGAACGCCAACACCGAAGCCGATCTGGCCGGGCTACCGGATCTATGTGGGAACTCGGTCAGGCAGCTATGGATTCGCGGGACCATTCGAGGTCAGCAACGAGCACCAGTTTCACCGTGCCGAATCTTCCCGTCGGCACGACCTACTTCTTTGCCGTGACGGCATTTGATAAGTCGGGTAATGAAAGCACCAAATCAGCCGAGGTCAGCAAGAGCCTGTTCTGATCGACGGTTGACGTGGCACGAGCGAGAGACCGTGAGCTGGTGCGCAGGGGCGCCCAGCTTACGGTGGAGTGGTTGGAAGGGTCGTTCTGGCACAGCGAAATCCCGTATAGCTGTTACGAGTCTCCGGAGGCAGTTTGAATCGGCCATACGTGAGCAGGTACTTCGGCAAATCCGACCACGACCCTCCACGCAAAACTCGAAATGATCCGACATCCGGGCCTGCAGGATTTTTGAGCGGGCTGCTTTCATAGTAGTTCCCTTCGTACCAATCAGCCACCCATTCCCCGACATTTCCCGCCATTTGAAACAGTCCATATGGACTGACACCTGCCGCATATCGCTGCACGGGCATCAGCACCTGGCTGTAATGAAACCTCGCGCCAAGGGCAAAATTCGCTAGCGAAGGAGTCGGGCTCTGGTTTCCCCAGGGAAAGAGTCGTCCATCGGTTCCTCGTGCAGCTTTTTCCCACTCTGCTTCCGTCGGTAATCGCTTGCCGCGCCAGCGACAGAAGGCATCCGCATCAAACCAGCTGACACCCACGACGGGACGGTCACGATGCTGGGCCAGATCCACGCTCTCCCATTGCCAGGGGGCGGGGTGTTTGGCAAAGGCCACAAACTCGGCGTACTGTCCAGTCGTCACCTCGTACCGATCCATCTCAAAACGATCCAGCCACACGTGATGCTGCGGTCGTTCATCCTCGAGCGCATCCGTCCCATCGGCCCCCATGGCGAACAACCCTTCAGGAATGACGGCCATCGGGACGTCAGGCACGGTCGTCGCTTCCGGTACGGATCGTGGTCGCCGCAATTGCTCAAGCTGTCCCCACGCGGTCCCGATTGACTGCATCAGCACGGTGATCAGCAGACAGATGGGCAGGATATGAAGAAACACGCGCATGACGGATGTCGATTGAGGAATTAAAGGATCACGCCACCGACGACCCAATGGCGATCGTCCGGAACGTCGATCAAAAGACGGGAGAGATTCATTTGCGCCAGTTGTGCGGCGACTTCATCTTCTGTGAATGCCGCCAACAATGAGTTAAAGAAATCTCGCTTCAGGAGCGGATCTTCGCCGGATGCATACTGATCCACCAACGATCGCGCTGCTTCGGGAGATTCCGGCCGCAACAGATCCATCACCAGGATGCAGGCTCCAGGCTTCGCCCATTGTTTCAGGTGAAACCAGAACTGGAGGGGATTCGGGACATGATGCAACAGGCTATTGGATAGAAGAGCATCCGCTTGATCCGGCAAGGTCAGCGTTTGAAACCGCTCACAGCGCAGCGTCACCTTGTCCGCCAGGCCGGCTTCAGCCACGGACCTCGACGCCAGATCCAGCATAGGACGGCTGGCATCCACGCCCGTGACTCGCGCATGGGGAAAAGCGCGGAGAAAACGAATGGGAATATCCGCAGGCCCACATCCCACATCGAGTACATGCCCGCCGGTCCAATCAGGAAAATATTCTCGAAACCGATCGACGAATCCCTGATTCTCGTCGGCAAAATCAGCTCGCGCATAGGCGCCAGCCTGCGCCACATCATCCATCAGTTCAGCTTCAAGTACACGCTTCATTCCACAGCCTTTGCCCTGCGGGAGTCGTGCAGCACGACCGGATCCCCGGCCCTGATCTCCCCTTCGACCAAGACTCGCGCATAGAGGCGGCTCCATCCCGGGTACGCCTCATGACTCATTCGCGTCGAGTCTCCATCTTTAAACCACTGGCCGTTCAATCGGCAGGGTGTCGTATAGCTCATAATTTCCAGCTGCACGTGATCGCCGATATTGAGACGGTCGCCCGGACCAAGACGTCCCCAATCGAGCCCGGCGATGGTCAGATTGTCCCCCGCCGAACCGGGACCGATGGTATGGCCTTCTGCGCGCAACGCCTCGATGACGGCCAGGGAATAAAGACAGACGGCCCGATCTGGTCCACCATGAATCTTGCGGTTACGTTGCCGATCTCCGGTCAATCCCTCAACTGTGACCTGTGCGGCAGGCACGGCACGTTTCGGCACGCCCCCGTCAGAGAGACTCACCTGGTGCACATATGGAGAATCAGGCTGCTTGATGGCGCCCATCAGGAACACAAGCCTCCCTCGCAAGATTCCATACCGACCGCTTCGAGCGCAACCCAACCATCGCGTACCCGCGCGGCCTTCACATAGACTCCCTGAGACCCATAGGCAGCTTCGATTTCCGCCCGTTGTTCGACCAACAGACCGGACAGGAGCAGGCGCGCGCCGCCGGCGGCATAGCGGCAAAGGGCCTCGCCGGCATCCAGCAAGGTCTGTCGATCCAAATTCGCAAGGACCAATGTCGGCGCGAACGCGTCATGCCACTGTTCCCCTTTCGCGCTCCCCACAGACAAAGTCAGCCGGTGATCGAACCCGTTGACCTGAGCATACTCCCGCGCACAGTCGATGGCGACGGGGTCGAAATCCACACCCAGCGCCTCTGCCGCCCCGAGTCTTAGCGCGACCATGGCCAATAGTCCACTCCCGGTTCCCATATCGAGTACGCGATCGCTTGGAGCTACCACCTCCTGCAGCCATTCGATCAAGAGTTGCGTCGTCGCGTGATGACCTGTACCGAACGCCTGCTTGGGGTCAAGGATCAATTCGAGCTCACCAGGGTTCAGCGCCGTTTCCTTCCAGCTTGGCCTGATGACCACTCGCCCGATCCTGATCGGCTCGACCAGACGCGACCACTGAGCATTCCAATCCTGATCAGCCAGGTCGTTGATCGTGATGGCGCGGTCCGGTTCGGGATGGCCAAGCTGTATCAGCGCCCGTCGAAGGCCCTGCCAGGTGTCTGGTCCACAGCGGTCGTCGGGCCAGTAGAGGTGTATGCAATCTGGTTCTTGCCAGGCCCCTGTGACAGTCGGGTCATCAAGGATTCCGAGAAGCTCGCCGGCATCGAGCGAAGTCTTCACATCGACCTGAATCCAGTTGCCAGGGAGCGCCGAGCGTGACTCGCCCGAAGCGGGACGATCTGTCTTGGTGGTTGACGCCATCTCAGACTATCAGTATCGTCAGCGGTACAATGCAACCCAATCCCCAGCCGAACCATGCACCGGCGCGAGAACTTGGACTCCTACGTATCCTGCGCCGGATCGATCGCCTTGACGCAAGGGGCAGACGACTCAGCGAACGGTTCACCGGGTGGCGGTTTGCCATTTTTGCTGTCGGACTGCTGACTTCTATCCTTATCCACAAAATGGGCTGGACGCAACTCGGCAACGGCGCGCTTGCAAGCTTCTTCGTCTGTTTTCTCATCCTGGCCTGGCATCATAACAAACTGGAAGATCGGTTGCATCGACTGCGCCGCTGGCAGCGCATCAAGCAGACACACGTGTCGCGCATTCGTCTCCATTGGGCAGACATCCCGCTCCGTCAGGCCGCGGTGCCGGAACGACATGGCTATGCCAAGGACCTGGACCTCGCCGGCCCGCATTCATTGTTACACCTGATCGACCACACCATCTCATCCCAGGGGCAGGAGCGGCTGGCCTCCTGGTTTTTCGATCAGCCGCCTCAGCCCTCGCAATGGTCTGCGAGGCAGGCCTTGATTCGTGAATTGACGCCACTCTCGCTCCTGAGAGACCGGTTGTCGCTGGAAGCCCAGGCGGTCGAGGACGCCGATATCGACGGCCGCCGATTGCTCGCCGTGCTGCAGAAGCGCGTGGATACTTCCAGCCTGGTGCCCATGCTCTTGACCGAAACCGCGCTCGCGATTCTCACGGCAGGACTCCTAGTCGCCGATCTACTACAGGGCATCGGAAACTACTGGATGCTGTCCTTTGGGCTCTATGCCTTCCTGTTCCTTTCCGTCCGCAGCCGGTCCGAAGAAATCTTCGACCATGCCCAGTCCTTGCACCGGCAATTGGAGCGACTCAGCGCCGTCCTCGGTTATCTGGAACGGCGTTCGTATCGCGCATCCCCGCAGCTGGGCGAACTCTGTCGCCCTCTCATGGAACAGCGCAACAGGCCGTCCGCCGCACTCAAGCAGGCCGCCTCCATCATGAATCGGCTCAGCGTGCGGGCGCATCCATTGGTTCATTACCTCATCAATGCCATTGGTCCCTGGGATCTCGTGCATACCTACCGTTTGCAACAATTGCAAGACCAAATTGCCGCCATCGCGCCGCTCTGGTTCGAAACGCTTGGCCGAATTGGACGCGGCGGCTTCCCTGGCCACCTTTGCCTATTTGCATCCTGACTATCCCTGGCCCTTGTTGTCTCAGCCGGATGAGTCCGGGCCGGCAAACGGCGATTGGCCGATCCTCGACGCCGTGAAGCTGGCCCATCCGCTCATCCCCGCGACGGTGCGCATCGGCAATGACGTCCTCCTCAAGGGACAGGGCCGTATCTTTCTGGTGACGGGCTCCAACATGTCCGGCAAGAGCACCTTTCTTCAGAACCATCGGCATCAATACCTGTCTGGCGCAGGCGGGCGGCCCTGTCTGCGCCGAGTCGTTTCGATGGTCGCTCGTCCGGATCGGCAGCTGCATTCGCGTGGATGATTCGCTCGACGGCGGTCTCTCGTTTTTTTATGCCGAGGTAAAACGGCTCAAGACGATTTTGGACTGCGCGCAGGATACGCAAGGACCTCCGGTGCTCTGGCTGATCGACGAGGTCTTCAAAGGCACCAATAACCGGGAGCGCCTCATCGGAGGCCGCGCGCTCATCGCCACGCTCGCAGGAGGAAACGGGTTCGGCTTGGTGACGACCCACGATTTGGAACTGGCTGAACTGGAACGGCAGCTCTCCGGCGTGACGAATGTGCACTTTCAGGAAACCGTCGCCGAGGGCGCGCTGCATTTCGACTATCGGCTGAGGCCAGGTCCGTGTCCCACCACCAACGCCCTCAGAATTATGGCGCTGGAGGGGTTGCCGGTAGAAATTCCTGTCTCGATCCCACCGCGATAAACAATTGCATCACGTCCACCGTTTCGGCAGACTGGGAGCCTCGCTCTGGAATTACCCCATACGTCGTCGCAAAGGAGCCTCGTATCGACCCTCAGCCTGACACCTCACAGCCGATTCGTCTTCCGCTGCGCGGGCTCCTGATCGCGCAGTTCTGCGGGGCCTTCAATGACAACGCCTGGAAGTTCATGGTGGCGCTCTTGGGTATCAGAGCGGCGGCATCCACTCTTTCCCCGGGGCATGAACTCGAGACGGCCTCCCAATCTCAAACGACACTTGCCATGGTCGTCTTCACCCTGCCGCTGGTCCTGACCTCATTTGTCGCAGGATTTTTTGCCGACCGCATCAGCAAACGGACGGTCATCATCACGATGAAAGCGGTAGAAGTTCTGCTGATGACCGGCGCCACGCTCACCTTGTTCTCCCACCCGACCGGTGGTCTCTGGGCGCTGGTCGTGCTCGCCGGCATGGGCGTCCACAGCGCCATTTTCAGCCCGGCTAAATACGGCATTCTTCCCGAGTTGCTCCGGCATGACCAACTGGCGCGCGGAAACAGTGTTCTGGAATTATTCACGTTCCTGGCCATCCTGACGGGAACCACAGCCGGCGGATTCCTGTTAGCCGGCGCGGGAGAGCGTCCGTGGATCGCCCCACTCGCACTGACCCTCCTCGCGATGGTCGGGTTTGCGGCGGCGTGGGCAGTGCCGAAAGTCCCCCCGGCCCGCATGACCGGCGGCCTCTTCGATACCTTGCGGGGCGCTCTGTCCGCACTGCGCGCCGATCGCCTGTTGCGTCTCGCCATCACCGGTGCAGTCTTTTTCTGGACCATCGCGAGTCTGGTGGTGCAGAACGTCCTGGTCTACGCCAAGGCCGTGCTCGGTCTCTCGGACGCGCTGGCTACCGTTCCCTCGGCCTTGATCTCGGTGGGCATCGGGCTAGGCGCGATCGTCGTCGGTCGGCTCTCGCGCTCTCGTGTGGAATATGGGTTGGTCCCATTAGGAGCGGCCGGTGTCGCCCTGTTCCTCTTGATCCTCGGCTGGTGGGCTCCGCCGTTCAGCGGCACCCTCGCCCTGATGATCGCGCTGGGGATGTCGAGCGCGCTCATCTTCATTCCGATCAACGCGTTGGTCCAGTGGCGGGCCCCACATGATCGACGCGGATCGGTCATCGCCCTGGAAAACATCTGTGTCTTTACCGGGATTCTACTGGGCTCGCTGAGCGGCGGGATCTTGGCCAATGCCGGCCTCTCCACCGTCGGCATCTTTCTCGCCACCGCCCTCGCCACGACGCTCGGTACGGCCTGGGCGATGTGGCTTATGCCTGAAACGTTCCTTCGCTTCATGCTCGTGTTGCTGACCAATACGATCTACCGCCTCCGAATCGTCGGACAACAACAGGTGCCGGGAACCGGCGGGGCGCTGCTGGTTCCCAATCACATCTCGTTCATCGATGGCTTTCTGTTGATCGCGAGCCTCGATCGCCCCATTCGATTCGTCGTCGATGCGGAATACGTCAACCATTGGCTGTTCAAACCCTTCATGCGGGCCTTGCATGTCATTCCCATCTCATCATCAGGTGGTCTTCGCGTTGTTTTGAAGGCCTTGCGCGAGGCGCGGCAAAGCGCTCGATGCGGGCGACCTGGTCTGCATCTTCCCAGAGGGCCAAATCACCCGCACCGGCAACCTCCTGCCTTTTCGTCGCGGGTTCGAACGGATCGTGAAGGGCCGCGAGGTCCCTGTCGTTCCGGTTCATCTGGATCGCGTATGGGGCAGCATCTTCAGTTTTGTGGGCGGCCGGTTCCTGACGAAGTGGCCGGAGCGGATTCCCTATCCCGTCACCGTCTCATTCGGAGCGCCCGTTCCCTCCACCACGCCTGCGCACGAACTCCGCCGTCTTGTATTGGAACTCGGCGAAGCGGCCTGGCAATTGCGCAAATCCGATCGGCGCCCACTGCATCTTGCCTTCATCAAGGCCATGCGTCGGCACCCGTTTCGGCTTGCAATGGCCGACCAGACAAAGCCGCACGTCTCCTGTCTCCAAGCCCTGATCGGCGCCATTGCCTTAGCTCGCGCGCTGAAACTACACTGGCAGGATCAACCTCATGTGGGCCTCTTGCTGCCGCCCACGGTCGCTGGAGCCCTGACCAACGTCGCCGTGACATTGGCCGGACGTACCAGCGTGAATCTCAACTATACCGTCGGCAAGCACGGCCTCGAATCGGCGGTACGCCAGGCGCAACTCCGCACCATCGTCACCAGCCGCAAATTCGTGGAAAAGGCCCAGTTGGAACTCCCGGACGGCCCGACGATCCTGTGGCTGGAGGACATGGCCCATACGATCGGCGGTCCACAGAAGGCCATGGCAGCGGCCCTGGCGCTCCTCGCCCCGATTCGGGTCATCGAAAGAGCCTGCGGACAGCGCGAACGGGTGACGATGGATCACCTCGCAACCATCATTTTCAGCAGCGGCAGCACGGGCGAACCGAAAGGAGTCATGCTCTCGCATTTCAGCATCGACGCGAATGTGCAAGCCGTCTCGCAAGTGCTGCCCCTGGAAGCACACGATCGGATCCTGGGTATTCTTCCGCTCTTCCATTCATTCGGCAACTTGGTATTTTGGTATATCACTCTCAACGGCGCGGCGACTGTCTTTCATCCGTCGCCGCTCGATGTGACGGCGATCGGAGATCTCTGCGCCAAACATCGCCTCACATTTTTGGTCTGCACGCCAACCTTTCTGCAGCTCTACCAACGTCGCTGTACACCGGAACAGTTCAGCACCCTTCGAGTGGTCTTGACGGGAGCGGAGAAACTGCCCCTCCGTCTTAGCCAATCCTTCGAAGACCGGTTCGGCATTAGCCCTATCGAGGGCTATGGCGTCACGGAATGCGCGCCCGGTCATCGCGGTGAACTGCCCCGATTTCCGAGCCACCGGATTTCTTTCAACCGGCCTCGCGGCGCGGAACCGTCGGGCGACCGCTCCCGGGTGTCTCCGTCCGTATCGTCGATCCGGACAGCTTCGAATTGCTTCCACCCAGCACGCCGGGCATGTTGCTCGTCAAGGGACCGAATGTCATGATCGGCTATCTCGGCCGGGAAGATTTGACGGCCGCAAGCCTTCCACGACGGCTGGTATATCACCGGTGATATCGCCACCCTCGACGACGATGGGTTTCTCACCATCACTGATCGTCTCTCACGGTTCTCCAAGATCGGCGGAGAAATGGTGCCCCACCGGCGGGTGGAAGAGGCGCTTCAACTGGCGTCGGGAGAAGACTCACAAATTTGTGCAGTCACCGGCGTCCCGGACGACCGCCGTGGCGAGCAACTCGCGGTGCTTCACACACTCGATGAAAGTGTCATTCCGCAGCTCATCGCCAAAGCCGCGGCGGGCGGACTGCCGAACTTGTTCGTGCCGTCGCGCAGCCACTTCATCAAGGTCGACGCATTGCCGGTATTAGGCACCGGCAAGCTGGACCTGCGCACCCTCAAACGTATCGCGATGGAGCGATTGGAGAAACGTGACTCGTGACAGGTCTCCCGTGAATCCTGTGACACCCTCCCCGGAAAACCGCTGATCGACTGTCATGTGCATCTCGCGGCACTGCCGGACGACGACAACGGCTGTTTCATCTCCCCGAAGCTGCTGAAGAGCCCGTTGTTCCGGTACCTGCTGTGGAAACAGGACCTGTCGCCTGCCCACCCGCGAGAAGCCAACCGAAAATATCTCGACCACCTTGTAACCGAGCTGCGAGCCTCCCGCCATGTGCAGAAAGCCGTCCTCCTCGGGATGGATGGCTACTACGACCAGACAGGCATCCTGAACCGAGAGCAGACGGAGTTTCTCATCAGCAATGAGTATGTGCTGAAGACAGTCCAGGCCTATCCTGACTTGTTTTTAGCCGGCCCCTCGATCAACCCGCAGCGGAAAGATTCGATCGATGAAGTCCATCGTTGCGCCGATGCCGGCGCCGTCCTGGTGAAAGTCCTCCCCAACGCACAGCACTTCAATCCGGCCGACCAGAAATACAGACCGTTCTATCGCGCCCTCAGCAGAGCGGAAGCTCCCATTACTGAGCCACGTGGGTTTCGAGTTCAGCCTGATCGGAAAAGACCAGTCCGTCGGTGACCCTGACCGGCTCCGCACGGCACTCGATGAAGGAACGACCGTCATTGCGGCCCATGCCTGCAGTTACGGCCTGATGCTGTACGAAAAGTTCCTGCCCACCTTTCATGCGTTCGCGCAGCGGTATCCACATTTTTACGCCGACATCTCCGCCCTCACGCTCCCCAACCGGATCAGGATGCTGCTGCATCTCAGGCATCATCCTGAACTTCAGGATCGTCTCCTCTTCGGCACCGACTATCCCCTGTCGGTGTTCCATCTAGCCGCCTGGGGCCGCGTCGGCCTGCGGACGTTGCGCAAGATGATCCGCACGACGAATCGCTTCGATCGTCAGGTCGAGGTCTGCCGAGGATTGGGACTCAACTTCCGTTCGTTCGACGATGTGATCGCGCAGCCTACGGAATCGCCGGATCAATGATCCATGGATCGCAGCAATATACTCACAAACGATGGAGTCCCATGTCTAATCGCGACTTAGAAAAACGCTTCGGCGGATTCGCCACGGATAGATTGATGCCGGAGGAACGCATCCGGCTCTATAAAGCCTCCACGCAGGACCAACTGTTACTCAATGCCCTCGCCGATGAGCAAGCGCTGGAAGAATTGCCGATCGATCCGCCGGTGCGTGACCGACTGCTGCGAGACGTAAGAAAAACCGGCACTTTCAAGGCAGGCGGTTCCCTCTCATGAGGGGCTGGTCGAGGCAACGAGCCGGCTTTGCCTTCGCAGGAAGTCTCGGCGCAATCCTCTTTGCCATCGCATTCGGAATGAAGATGTATCAGGCGAATCTGGAGCAAGCCGCGCGCCCAGGGGCCGCAGAAAATGCTCCACCCGACAGGGCATCGCACACATCCAGCCCCCCGCAGCCTTCGAGCATCGAGCCGCTACTGAAATCGAAAGCAAGCACGGATTCCATGAGTACGCCGGCGAAGAAAGATCTGCCGGACGACACATCCGCCGAGCAAAAGAGCGCGCGAGCGATGTTCCATGGAATCGAGTCAGGCTCGAACGCCGCGGTAGAGTCGGCGTCCCAGGCCACTCCCTCGAAGGACTCACCCGCGGGAAAAACCACAGCAGGGGCCTCCTCATCCAGGCCGCTAGGGCTTCGTTATAGCTTTGTGGCGCGTGACGCCGATGGACGGGAACGAGTCGTGGATGCCGTCGCCGCCGCCAAGAGCGCTGGGCCGGTGCGCATCAGCGTGGAAACCAGTCAGGATGCCTACCTGCAAATTCTTCAAACCCTCGGCACGGCTGGCACCCGCCTGTGGTGGCCTCCACAGGAAACGGGGAAAATCTCTCTCAAGGTCCTGGCTGGAAAACGGACTGAGATTCCCTTGCCCCCACCGGCAGAGAGTGGATTGCTCAGTCTCATCGTCCGTCTGTCTCCGAAACCATTTGCGCCGCTGACGATGCAGGAAGTCGGCATGCTCGATCGGTTCGCAGCCAATCTTCTCATCGAATCGGTTGCTGCCGATGAAACTGGCGCACAAGAGCCGGCCACCTACGTAGTCAGCCAAGACCCTTCCCAAACCGCGCAGATGACCGTGGAGATTCCCATCAGACGTTAAGAAGCCAGGCGCGCCACGAGGACGCCGTTGTCTTCTCATCTGCCTGGAAGCTTCACAACGCTGGGTGGCGTGGAGAGCAGCTCACCGGACTTGGCCATCACTGCCGCGGCAACCGTGCCGGACAAATGCGCCTGCCGTCCGTGCTCTTCGGGAAAGCGTCAAAGAGGCCGAACGTCGATGGGCCGGATTCGGATACCGAACCAAGCCATACTGCAGGCTCGTCGTTCACCAGTGGAAGTCCGCTTCGCAGGAATTCCTCCACCTCTTTTTCCTGGCTTGGCTTCGTGCCGGACGAATAACGCGACCGTCGCCATAACTGCCTCTTTGGGTTAGGTCCGGTTGGGCGGAGGAACGTTTCTTCTCACGCCTTCTATGTGCGCTATCAGTGTCTGCGCGCGTCGCGCATTGAGAGACCAATGCGTGTCTTCACGCAGATTCCGCCTCTCCCCTCATTGGTTCCCGCGAGAAGGCTTCTCAGCCGGCACGAACGTAATCTCCGCCGGCTTACCCGGATTGTGGCTCCGGATCCTAAATTCATCATGAGTGACATTCAAGACATCCACCTGGTACGGAACGCCTTCTTCGACCATCGTCAGAACTCCTGCGGCGTCCCTCCACGTTCCCACTGCCGGTTTTCCGTGCGGAGAAGCGACGAGCAATGTGCCGTCGGACAGAAAGACATAGAAGGTCCCCGGCGCAACGCTGGGCGACTCACTTACCCTCCACACGATATTAATGAAACCAGAGGACGATGTCGCCGGCACTTGAGGAGAACTCTCGGTCGGGGCCGATCGCTCAGAGCAGCCGGTGGGGATCAACCCGATTATCAGCGCCAGTGCAAGATTTCGATACAGCTGGGCCAGTACTTCATTCATGCAGCAGATCCTTGTTGGCGGAGATTCTGGTTTGAGCGATCCATTCCAGTATGCCAGTAGGCCCAGACGATCAGAAGACCTTGTAGCGGAAGGCGCAGCCAAAGGACAACCGGCGACGCCCACTGATACTCCTCGTGATGCATGGCCATGTGAACATTCGCCGGAAATACCGCAATCAATAAGGCGATGAGTCCCCAAGCGGCCAACCTGGACCAGCGTTCCAACAGCAGTAATCCTCCCAGTCCAGTTTCCGCCACGCCGCTCAGGTACACCAGTTCCTCATGCCAAGGCAGGTATGGCGGCATGATGCTCACATAAAACGGTGTGTTAAGAAAGTGGTTGGTTCCGGCTACCATGAAGACAATGCCATAGAGGCAACGCGAGATCCTTTTAATGCGAATCAGGTCAGGCATTATTTCCTACGGTATGGTCTCTCGTCGTGAACATTTGCTAGTCCCAATGAAGGTGGTACGTTGCATATGGTCACAAAGGATTTTAACTCCTCGCCCCCCTATCCCTCCAGTGAACAGACGGCACCGTAGAACATGGAATGGACAATATCCAATCAACCAAGGCTGCGAAACTTATGTCGGGTGCGCTCGACGAGGAGAAGGCCTAGTACCAGCGCTTGTGGGTGAACCAACGAAACGAGAAGGGAAACAGGAGGCCGAAGACTTCGGCCTCATCACGCATGGAGATGCGGCGGGCAACCTCACCACATTCGCGCGCTCACTACTTGCTCGCGCACTCCCCAGTGCGTTTCCCGTCGATTTTCATCGTGACCAACAGGCCTGCCCCAGAGATGGGTTTTGCCTTGCGGACCACAGAGAACGTGGTACCGGATACGGTGCCTTCTACACGGGTGAACGCATGGGGCCCCTCGATGTCATAACTAACCTTGCCATCGTGGACAGACACGTTCATGACCTTGTTCGACGGCTTGAGCTTGAATCCGTTCGTCACATAATTGTTAAAAACGGCATCCGGGTTGGTCAGGTGCTCATCCTTTACGCAACGGGTATGGATGTCCGGTTTGCCCGCCTCTCCATTACTGGCCTCCGTGACCGCTGCAATTTGGTACTCACCCGGCTTGAGAGGAACCGACTCCGCGCGTACCAACGTGCTCCATGCGCTCATGGCCACCAGGATGCAAAACAGCACTATACATTTCATGCTTAGGCCTCCCTACCTACAAACACAAGTCTGTTTGCAGAGTGCGATTTCCACGGCATACGGACCGCTTGTCCCGCGTTATCCACTAAGATTCGCCGATTGTGCGCAGGGCTTGAACGATTGTCAATCGTCGCCTTCTGATTCTTGATTGCCCGTGCCAGGCTCCAACGTTCCAGAGGGACGTCGACAAACGTCCCTTCTTGAGACTCGGTATCTCCCCAGGCTCATTTTTTCTAGGTGCTTATGGTATAGTCGCGTGCGATCGCCGATGTCACTTTCGCCCATTCAAGGAGCCTCGAACCATGCACGCTCGTAAAATTTCCCTGATGCTCGGCGGCTTGTCCTGCATGTTGCTGCTCTCAGGCTGCTCCTTCAAAGCCACCTTTAAGGAAACGACTGACACGACATCCAATATCACGGGCACGACCTCGGGACGTGTCTGGTGGAACGAAGATGGCCTGCTGAAACCCGAACATAAAGTTTCCGCCTTCACCGCCTATAATGCTCAGAACTTGGAAGAAGACCTGGCCCGCGGGCAGGGAGAATATTTGGCGTCCCTGGGTACACTCATGGCACTCTGCCGAGGCCTCTTCCTTTCAGCCGTTCGCGCAGGACGCCTACAGCCGATGGAGTCACTCGGGAAATTCGATCAACGAGCTCATGAGCCATGTGCGCACACCGCGCTGACCGCCGGCCCATCGGCCTGCACCCACACCTGATGTCAGCACCTCACCGGGAATGCATATCGATATGAACGCAACGCTCGCGTCTCGGCCCATTCAGCGCATTTTTCATCCCACAGACTTCTCTCATGACAGCCACGTGGCCTTTGCCCATGCCCTCAAGCTAGCCTTGGTTCACCGGGCCGAACTCACGATCATGCATGTGGATCCCACCGTGGCTCCGGAAGGGTTCGAAGACTTCCCACGGATCCGTCCTACGCTGGCTTCCTGGGGACTTCTGCCGGAATCCAGCGCCAAGAGCGACGTGGTGCGCCTGGGGATCGGCATCAAAAAAGTTCGGGCCTTGGCCGCCGATCCCAAACAGGCCATCATCCACCATCTCACTACGTCGCCGACCGATCTCATGGTATTAGCAACTCACCAGCATGAGGGCGTGACCCGTTGGCTCCACGAAGCCGTGGCGGAACCGGTCTCGCGCGAGATGGAAGTCATAACATTGTTCGTGCCCTCGCACGTGGAAGGGTTCGTCTCCCTCAAAACCGGCGAGACCTCGCTGCGTCGCTTGTTGTTACCGATTTCGCTCGACCCGCCCTCTCAGCCGGCCGTCGATGCGGCGAGCTCGCTCGTGTCAAAACTGGGCGTTCCCCCCATTACCCTGACGCTGGTTCACGCCGGTGAGCAAACCGGCATAGAGAACTTAACCATGCCGCAGAGAGCCGACTGGTCGTGGAATCAACTCTTCGGTCAGGGCGACCCGGTGGAATGGATTCTGGCGGCAGGCGCGGAGTTTGACGTGGATTTGATCGTGATGACGACCAAGGGGCAGGACAGCGTATTAGACCTGTTGCGCGGCAGCACGACCGAACGCGTCCTGCGCGGCGCGCGTTGTCCGCTGCTGGCCATTCCTGCCCAGCTCATCTGAGCCCTGCTCTCCGGCTTACCCGCCATCGATAACAGGCGGCGAGATATCTCGATCTGAGCGCGTTAACCTTGGATTTGACTGACGTCAACCACCGATGGCGGTGAACGCTCGATCGTTTCTCGACTCGTCACCGTACGAACCACCATGCCGTCTCGAAACACCACGAAGTTCGATGGCACGCCAGCGATCCGAGGCCCTGGCAGAATCACCCCCGCGAGATTCAACGGATCGGCGGCTGAAATTTTAATCTCCTGCTGACTCTCCGGCCGTTTCTTGAGCGCGCGCAGCGCTTCCAGCGCGTCAGGCAATGCAAACTGCTCACCCGTAAAGCCAGCGACAAACCGGCCGCCGCGTAGTTCTCCCCTCGATTCCATACGCCGGTAACAGACCAGCAGATCCCGCCAGGACGACACCACCGACTCGCGCGCCAGCAGGTCGCGAAACACGACGCCGTACCGCTGCAACAATCGACGGGCAAGAATTTCAGTTTGCTCGGCTCCCGGCAGAGGAGCGGACTCATGGCCTGTTCGCAACAGCGACCAGCGCCCGCCGACGTGGCGCGGTCGGCAACTCCGTCCCTGCCCCTCCGCGCGCCGCCGTCGTGGATCGATGAGCGCGCGCAGATTGTCAAATCCGTCAGCCGTCACCAAGCCTGTCGCCACCAATTCCCACAGCCCGTCTTCCACCTCAGACGCCAACAGGCGGGTCACCTGCAGCATCTCGGTGAAAAAACTCGCCCCTCGCTCCTGCAACCCGCGGCGAACCGCTTGGGCGGATGGGCCAAGGCGGGCATGAATATCCATGTGCTGCATACCTATGCCGGCGGCAGCCAGCAACGCCGGGGCATCCTCGCGCGCAAACACACTCACCGGGGCCACTCTAGTCGGCACGACCCGCCGTCCTGGCAGCGGACTCAACTCCTGCATGAGTCTGGGATGCGGCTTCAAACGACCCCACATCACTGCTCCGCTCAGACAGAGCCGATCAAGCCATTCCGGCGCATACTTGGCCAACCGAATCCGCAGGATGTGGGGTTCCCATGCCGATGCGGCGCCTTCAAATCCCCCCAGTTGCTTGACCACCTCAAGCAGGCCGAGCTCACCATGCAGTCGCGCCCCAGGCGAAGCATGTTGCCATTGAAACAGGAACCGCATGTATTCCGCGGCGGAGACCGGCTCAATTTCCTTCCGCAGGCGGCCGATCGTCAGGCGATGAATTCTGGCCAACAGGCGCCTATGACACCATTCCGTAGCAGCCGCTTGTCCGACATGTTCAGTTGGCCCGTCAGGACGGAAGCGGCCCCGCAGGACATGCCCCTGGGCTTCGAGTCTGAGAAACGTCGCTTGGAGGTCTCGGTCAGAGAGATGCAGGGCCTGTGAGAGCGCTGCGGCTGTGGTCGGCCCGATACATTCCATCCAGCCTAGTACCACCCGATCGAATGCCTCTTCACGTTCCAGGGATTCGGCCGGCAGCGTAGCGCACTGTGCTGGATCGATCCGGTCATCGGGACACAACAACCGAACAAGATGCTGATATTCAGCAGGCGCCCAACCCAGTTGGCTGCCGGCACGCCACACCGTGCTTATCCGGCCGGCGGCGGTCAGCACCGGCACCCACTGCTTCCACTCGGGCATGTGATCGCATGGCACCCACCCTAATGACAGGAGGGCGTCATGAAATTCATCGGCATCGCGCACGACCGGCCAGGATTCTTCAATGACCTGCTCAATCGCCGATTGGTCCAACGCGCCCATGCCGCCTGCCAGTTCAGCTGGCAAGGTACGACGCATTTCTACGGCCCTCGCCC
Source organism: uncultured Nitrospiraceae bacterium (assembly GCA_963839785.1). Lineage (GTDB taxonomy): Bacteria > Nitrospirota > Nitrospiria > Nitrospirales > Nitrospiraceae > Nitrospira_A. The sequence continues at coordinate 10,546 of CAWIWD010000015.1, read as the reverse complement.
GGCGCTCTTCCAGCGGGGCATCGTCGAGATAGGCGTAGGGATTGGCGTTCAAAATTTCATGGCAGAACGCGGACGGCATAGGCGTATCGACGGCCACGCAGGCGATCGCACCCGATTCGATTTTTTCCAACACCGTGATCAAGCCTTCGACGTCCATGGCTTCGGTAAGACAATCCCGGATCGTCTCCTGCGCGAGCGGATGATCCGGTATTTGTCGTGCCGTCCGTTCTCCATGAAAATTGTCTTGGCAGGCGAGCGCGTCCGGGAACACGGCTGCCAGCAAATCCTCCGCCCGCATACGCTGGATCTGCGGCGCCACTCGTTTGCCACCCACGAACCTCAAAAGGGCCAGGGCTCGGGTAGCGTTCCACCGCCAGCGCGTCATGAACATCGGCGCCTGCAGCACCGCCTGCGTCAGCACCTCTTGGACTGTTTTGGGGTTCAGGAACGCAAACACCGTATCCAGCGGAAAACTGTGCCGTTCGCCCAGGGATAACACAATGCCTTCGTCTGTGGCGGCCGCCTGCAATTCAAAATCGAAGGTCACGCAAAACCGTTTTCGAAGTGCCAGTCCCCAGGCCCGATTCACCCGGCCGCCGAACGGCGCATGGATGACCAGTTGCATCCCACCGCTTTCATCGAAGAATCGCTCCGCCACAACGGTCTGTTGCGTCGGGACGGTGCCTAGCACGGCCTTGCCCGCCAGCACGTACTCCACGGCCTGCTGTGCCCCGCGCTGGTCCAGACTGCATTCCTGTTTCAGCCACTGCACCGGTGGAGCGTACGGGGTCAGGGATGCTGAGTCACCACTGAGACGACGATCAATATCCGCTTTCAGGTGGGCCACCTCAGCGGACAAATCCGCCGTACGGGAGGGCCCTTCTCCGCGCCAAAATGGAATGGTCGGCGGAGCCCCCTGCGCATCCTCCACTCGCATCTTGCCCGTTTCGACGCCTCTGATCCGCCAAGAGGTATTGCCGAGCAGAATGATGTCCCCCGCCAGACTCTCGACGGCAAAATCTTCATCCACCGACCCCACGACCGTCCCGTCCGGTTCCGCGATGACGACGTAGTTCGCCGTGTCGGGAATCGCTCCACCGGAGGTGATGCCTGCCAATCGCGCCCCCCGCCGGCCGCGGATATGATGATTGATGCGGTCATGATGGAGATAGGCCCGGCCGCGCCCGCGACTGGTGACAAACCCCTCCGCCAGCATGTTGAGGACAGCATCGAACGTCTCCCGAGTGACATCGCGATAGGGCATGGCCTTGCGGACAAGGTCGAACAGCTCTGTTTCATCCCATGATTGGGTGGCGGCGGCGGCGACGATCTGCTGAGACAAGACATCCAGTGGGGCAGAAGGCACCTGGATCCGATCCAATAGCCCGGCCCTGATCGACCGGATCAATGCGGCGCACTCGATCAATTCATCCCGCGTGGTCGCGAAGAGCCTGCCTTTCGGGGTAGCGTGCACCCAATGACCCGCCCGGCCCATACGCTGGAGACATGTCGCGATGGAGCGCGGCGATCCGATCTGGCAAGCGAGATCAACGGTCCCCACATCGATGCCAAGTTCCAGCGAGGCCGTCGCGACGACGACACGCACAGACCCATTTTTCAACCGGTCTTCCGCGGACAGACGGATCTGGCGCGACAGGCTGCCGTGGTGCGCGGCCACCACCCCTTCCCCCAAATGACGCAGCCGCTCTTCTAAGGAATGCGACACCCGCTCCGCCAATCGGCGCGTGTTCACAAATACCAAGGTAGATCGGTGGGATTCGACCAGTTCGGCCAGGCGGTCGTACACATCGCTCCAAATGGCATTGGTCGCGACGGCTCCGAGTTCGTCTTTCGGCACCTCGACGGCCAGATCCATATCGCGGCGATGACCGACATCGATCACCTGCGGCAAGGGGCGCCGGCCCACAAGGAATTCCGCCACAGTCTCAATCGGTCGCTGTGTTGCGGACAATCCAATTCGTTGCACGAGGCCACCGGTGAGGGCGCCCAGGCGCTCCAGCGATAAAGCCAGGTGCGCTCCACGCTTGTTGGGAGCGACGGCATGGATTTCATCTACGATGACGGTGCGCACCGTCTTCAACATGGCTCGACTTTTTTCCGCGGTCAGCAGAATGAACAGCGACTCTGGTGTGGTGATGAGAATATGCGGTGGACGCCGGAGCATCTGTTGCCGTTCAGTCATGGGCGTATCGCCCGTTCGCACCACGACCCGCAGTTCAGGCAACAACAAACCCGCCGCGAGAGCAGCCTGGCCGATCTCGGTAAGCGGCTGTTGCAGATTTTTCTGAACGTCATTGCTGAGGGCTTTCAGCGGCGAGACGTAGAGAATCTGGGTCTCATCCCGCAAATCGCAGTGCACAGCCTTTTGGAACAGCCGATCGATACAGGAGAGAAAGGCGGCTAAGGTTTTGCCCGAGCCCGTCGGGGCGGCGATCAGAACATCGCGGTCAGATTGAATGGCCGGCCATGCCTGCATCTGGACATCGGTGGCGCAGGCGAATCGAGTCGCAAACCAATCGGCAATGATAGGATGGAACGGCAGGGTGGGCATCACGGTGTGATCGTAACATACCCGGTGCACACAAAGAATGCGCCCTCGCAGGCATTCGCGAAGTCATCGCAGGTCGATCAACCTCAGGAGCAGTTGATCGTCTCACGAACTCCCATAGCTCTTTAAAATCTCGAAGGACAGGCGGCACTCACCGCAATAGTCGCTTGAAAACTGCACCTGAGACGGCGGCACAACATGCCGTGTCAGATAGCTGGGAAAATCCACCCAACCGGTCGTCTCTCTCGCCGGAAACCCGTCGTCCCGAACACGTCGACATAATCCACACATTGGTATGACTCGAACCATCGTCGGTCTCCTCTTGCATGAAACTGCCTCGTCGCTCCTGATCACTGGTCATTTCTTCTTTTTGCCGGCCGCCTTTGTTTGGATATGGTCAGGACAACAGACCCGTTCGCCTCGCAGCGCCCGCCCAAGGTAATGGCCGAGGTCGACCGTGTGTTGTTTCACGAGATACCCCATAGCCCCCACCTCGAAGGCCGCCGTGGCATAGGCGGGATCTTCATGAGACGAAAAAAACACGACCTTTGTGCTTGGCAACGCATCTTGAAGCTGACGACCGACTGAGAGCCCTTCCAGAAAGGACAGTGAGAAATCCAGGACTACCAGGTCTGGAGTCAGACTTTTTGCAATCAGTATGAGCGCTTCGCTCTCCGTTTCGGAAGCGATGACCTCAAACTGCGATTCTAAAAGAATCTCCAAAAAGGCCAGCATGGCCCGCGACGAATCACCGATGAGAACCCGTGGACGTGGCACGTGTTTTCCCATAATCCTACGAATGACTGCTTAGAAAATGGAGGCGTATCGTAGGCAAGTGAAGGGAAAACCACACGCGTAATAACACGGGTGCCGCAAAGTTTTAAAATACTTGATTTATGACTAGTACAACGAATCGAGCGCCGCATCGAAGGGCCGACTGGCTGGGAAGGTATTAGGATTGACCGGTCAATCCTTGCGCCAAAGCATATTTCACGAGTTCAACGGTGGTGTGGAGGTTAAGCTGTTCCATAATTTGCCCTTTGTGAAATTCGACCGTACGCGGAGAAATCTTCAACGTACCGGCGATATCCTTCACCGTATGTCCCTCAGCCAAAAGCTGTAGGACTTCGCGCTGACGGGTGGTGAGCTCCGGCCCAGCTGGCGCTCCGCCATCGATCCCGCGCAGCATACCCTCCACCACCTCCTTCGTGACGAGAGGCGTCACGTAAAAATTACCGCTTCGCACGGCCCGCATAGCCTGCCCCAATTCTTCGCCCACGCAACGCTTGAGCAAATAGGCCGACGCGCCGGCCTCGAATGCCGCCCGGACATAAGCCGGATCCGCGTGCATCGTGATAAAGACGACTTTGACGTGGGGATACTTGATTTTCAGGACACGGGCCGCATCGATCCCGTTCAGCACCGGCATCGAAATATCGAGAATGACGATATCCGGTTTCAACTGCGGAACGGCCTCAAGCAGGGCGCGCCCGTCCCCGACGGTTCCAACCAGCTCGCACTGCTCGTCGAGCAGCCGTCGGAACCCTTCCAGGACCAGCGTGTGATCATCTGCCAGCAGCACCCGCGGCAATGTCATGTCGTCACCCGCACCAGCGGCACATACATCGACACGATCGTCCCGCTCCCCAATGTCGGATTCCACTTCGCAGGATCCTTGCACCGCCAACAGACGCTCTCGCATATTCAGTAATCCTAAGCCACCGACCGCTCGACCAACGGCCATCTGATCAAACCCCATGCCATCATCACGCACCACCACGACCATGCCCTCTTCTTCCAGCGTCACTTCCACCTCAACCCTTGAAGCCTTCGCATGGCGGGCAATATTCGAGAGGCATTCCTGAATGACTCGATATAAGGCCGTCGCAGCAGTTTTATCGAGCGCATGGTCGAGCGGCTGATGAACGAAGAGGGCCTTCACTCCGGATCGACTAGAAAAATCATCGAGCAACCGCTGCAACGCCGCCTTCAGCCCCAAATCATCCAAGATCGATGGATGGAATCGGTACGCCATATACCGCACATCGTCCGAGAGTTCTTCCAGCCCTTTCAGCACATGGCGAACTTCCTCCTGGGCTTCAGTCGACAAAAAACCGAGTCGCCGATCGACGCCCTGCAATTCCAGCATGAGCAATGCCAGGCGCTGGTTTACATCATCATGCAGATCCTGTGCAATCCGCCGGCGCTCTTCTTCTTGAGCCGTGAGAATCCGACCCGTCAACGTATGCAGCTGTTCCTCATTTCGCACCAGTGCCTGACGGCTGGCGGCGAGATCCGCGGTGCGTTCTTCCACCCGTTGTTCCAGCTGCTCGTTGGCGTCCTTAAGGAGCCATTCGGTACGCCGGCGCTGGTACACGAAGGCGACCGGAGCCCACACCCCGAACAGGCTAAGCAGGTGATTGCTCCATTCAAACCAGACTGGCAGACCCGGTACGCGAGGACTGAACAGCGCGGCGATAAATGTCAGCAGGGAACAGGCCGTCGCCGTCACGACAGGCAGACGCCGGTAGCGGCTGGCTGCGGAGAGAAGCACCACGGCGCTATACAAGACCGCATCGGCCAGTCCCAGCGGCAGCAGGAGATCCAGCACAAAAAAGAGGCAGGCCAGCAGGCCCGCCATCGTGACCATGAGGTTTTGCCTCCGACGCGCTGACGCCTCGGTTGCCCCGCCCGCGGGAATCTGAGCGTCCTCCTGCCGTTCTTTGACAAGTGTCATCGGGGCGGGATTCTAGCATGCGTTCCGCTCTGGAGACTAGGATGGGCCCCGGCATAACGCACAAAGGGCGAACCAGTGTACAGTTGGGGTATGATGTCCTGATGCCTCCTCCGCGCCCCCTTATTATTTTAGGATCCGGTTACACCGGCCGATGCCTCTATCGAGTGGCCGAACAGCAGTCCGTGCCGATCCAGGCCAGCAGTCGCCGGCCTGACATTCACCTGACCTATGTCGAGCCGCAGGCACGCCTTCGATTCGACCTAGCGGACCCCGCGAGTTGGTCATCGCTGCCGCCGGGCGCAGACCTGATCTGGACCTTTCCAGCGACCCCCCTGGCGCACGTGCAGGCCTTTGCGAGGCAGTATTGCAGCCCGCCTCAAAGGCTGGTGGTCCTGGGCAGCACGTCGGCCTATGACACCGAAAGTGGTGATGCCGGGGCCCCTGCTCGCTGGATCGACGAGACCAGCCCGATCAATACCAGCCTGTTGCGCGTCCAAGGCGAGGAATACTTGCGCAGCGAACATGGGGCCATCGTCCTGCGGGTGGCCGGCATTTACGGCCCGCAACGCAGCCCCTTGGAATGGATCAGGCAAGGGCGGGTCGGACCGACTACTAAGATCGTCAATTTCGTCCATGTTGAAGACCTGGCGCGCCTCTGTCTCCTGGCGCTGCAGGACGGGCCAAGCCGGCGAGGTCTACAATGTGAGTGATGGTCAACCGCGACCTTGGGCGGATATCTGCGCGGAGGCATCCAGGCGGTGGGGGATCGTCAGCCCACGACAGGAAAGCGAGACCGACACCAGGAAAACGCATTCTAAATAAAAAACTGGTCGAACATTTTCATTATACGTTTCGGCACCCCGACATCTACCGAGCACTAGAGGCGATGCAACCACCCTCGCCGCGAGGTGAAGAACTCACGCCCCAAGACATTCGCGCTCCAGATGGGCCGTGAGGCTATCGCCGTGACGCGTTGAGAGAGCGCCTGCCCCGCCATGCGTTGCCCGTGGGCAGTCCAAAGCGTATCGTCAGGCAGATACGTCAACACCCCCGGAGGCGGCAGCGGCTCTGAGCGGATGAGTCAGATCGAGGAAATCAATGTCCGGAGAAATCGCCCATAGCACGTGTGCCAGGTCGTCAGGCAGATTATTGAGCGGCCACTCCTTCATTTCATCGATGGCGATCCTCTCCTTTAGTGTCGTGTCCATCGAACGTATCGCCCACTATGTCCAGTTATACTGGACATGGTCAGCAGGTGATTACTCGGAATGAACCTGGCAGGAGAGAAATCCCTATGACCCCCGTTTCGCGGGGCACCGCCGGTGACCTCGGCTGGAAGGGGATAAGAACGGTCAGTGCACGCCCCTGGCAGCTTGAGACTCACGGAGAAACATGCTACACAGGTGAGCCCCGCGCCCAGGGCGTGCAGGCGTGCAATAGTTTCCGAATTGCTGGTCTCAAAACCATCAATGGATTGACACTGTGCCGAAGAAAACCGTCCGGTCGATCAACGCGCCCCCACCAAAAGCTGAAGTGCACGTCGGTGATATTGTTCGCCATCTGCGAAAAACACGTCATCTCTCGGTGCGCACGCTCGCCGACAAATGCGGCTTTTCCCCCAGTTTCATTTCGCAAATCGAACTCCGCCAGGCTTCGCCTTCCATCGCCTCCACAGAGCGGATTGCCTCTGCGCTCGGTGTCACTCTTGGAGAGTTTTTTCGCGCGGTGGATCCGCCATTGCCGGCAATCATCCGCTCCCACTCTCGATCGATGGTCCAGAGCGAATGGTCTCGGGCTAAAATTGAAGCGTTGGGGCCGTTTAATCAAGACAGCCAGTTGGAACCCATGGTGATCACCATTCAGCCGGGTGGCAAGAGCGGACATAAACCCTACGTGCGGCGGGCCGAACAACTGGCAGTCGTCCTCCAGGGAACCGTCGAACTGACGCTTGAAGAGGATGTTCACGATCTTAAGCGAGGCGATGCTGCAGGCATTCCGGCGGGCAGCCCGCACTGCTGGCGTAACAAAAGTCAGAGGCCCGCTCAAATTCTCATCGTCACGGCCCACAGGGCCTTATAAGTCACGGTCGGCGGCTCTCGACATGGGATAACGCACGACTCCTCTTTGCTCCTCACAGCGCCAGGCAGTCGACGGCATCGAGCATGTATGATCGCGGCTACAGGCGGGCGGTGGTCGGTGACGAAGGCAGCGCGAACTGATCAGCAACGCGACCTCGCTAGCTTCGCAGGAGGGCCATGACACTCAGACAGACAAGAAGGTTGTTGATGGCATGCCCGATAATCCCCGGCCATAAGCTGCCGGTTCGTTCGTAGGCCCAGGCCCAAATGAGCCCGCTCCAAAACACACTAAGGAATCCGATCAGCCCATAGCCATGCGCGAGGGCGAATAACGCCGCGCTGAACATGGCAGCAGGCCACCACTGATACCGGCGTCGAAGGAGGCCGAACAACAAACCTCGAAACGCCAATTCTTCGAAGACCGGCGCGAACAGTACATATTCCATCAGACTGACAGCGAGCGTTGACGGCGTCCCCCACACCAAATCCGCATCAAACCACTCGGTCCAATGGCTGACCAGATTCAACGGCTCCGCGATCCGGCCCATCGCCCACTCGCCGACGAGTCCACAGGCCACAACCGCGAGAACGGCGAGTCCTAAACGTCCCAGGTGCCGTGGGTCAACACGCAATCCGAACCCTGACCACAATGTCTGTCGTTGCGGTCGAAACAGATGGTAGTATGCCAGCGCCAAGAGAGGCAGATTCGATAATGGCACGGCTAAAATCCGGAAGGATGGATACTCGATCCCGGTAAAAAGAAATGCCACGGTCAGCAGGGCACCGACGGCGCCTCCACGTAGTAAGACACCCACTCCCAGCCGACCCGCCCACAAGGGCGGCAGCTCAGCACAGCCCACACGAAACAGGGTCGCGCGTTGCCCTTGCCCCATCCACCACACCAACACCAGCATGCCCAGGACCATGAGCGCCGATTCGAAAGCGGCAAAGGCGCGAGACCGCCACAATAACGCCTCCCCTCGCTGCTGAGAGGAGACTTCGATCGTCGCCAATAACGGCCGGTCTCCTGACCGCTCAGCGATACGCATCGCCAGACGGCTGTAGAACCAACCGTAAGCGGCTGCTCTGCGAGCTGAGCCTGCAAATCGAAGGCAGAACCGGCGGACGTGTGACCTCGATATAACCGGCTTGAACAAATTTCGCTAAGAGCGGGTAGGGCTCGCTCTGCCGCCCCCACTTCGGACGACTTTGTCTGGATCTCCTGAAAACGTCCCGCCTCGCCTTCTAAGATCGCCAGATGTAAATCCACGAAGGGATCCGGCGACTCCTCGGCCAGTTCACGATACCAGTCGATCGCCTGGGCACGATCACTGGCATCGCTCCCCATTGTAACTTCATAGAGGAACTGCTCCCAGACGGGAAGGTCTTCAGGCCCTCCCAAATCCATCAAGCGGCCCACCATATGGCAGAGTGCGCGTTCGGCATCCGGCACACGATCCACTCGCGGCACATCGAATGATAGCCATGCCACCACCGCAATCGACGCGGAGAGGACCATCGCAGACAATATGTGATCGCCCTCGAAAATCCGGGATTATAAGGATGCGGGGGCGGCGGCGCGCCCACGACGGGGGTCGCCCCTCTCGATGATGTCGATCGAATGGGTTCGTACGTGTCCACGGAACCTCGCGAGCGCCGGAGTATATACTATCGGCGTTTTAAGAGGCGAAACTGAATACCCCGGCGGGAATCTAGCGTGCAGGAGGTCACCGACACGGACCGACCGACAATCCCATGGCCGAATCCCACTTTTGTTTCGTTATACTGGCCCCTGGCCGGCGAATCTCTATGACGCCGGCGACGACCAACTCCAACGATGAACACGCCCGATATCACGACTTTATTCCCCCGCATCGCCTGCTTTTGGGGCCAGGCCCAAGCATGGTGCATCCGCGTGTTTTGCATGCGCTCTCGTTGCCGCTTACTCGGACACCTCGACCCGGTATTCCTGGGTCTCATGGACGAGATCCAGGCGTTGCCTCGAGCACCTTCCGGACTCAAAACGAATTGACGATCGCGCTCTCCGGAACCGGCTCCGCCGGGATGGAGGCCGTCATTGCGAATCTGATCGAGCCTGGCGATCGCGCGATCGTGGGCGTCAACGGCATCTTCGGTTCCCGACTGGCGACCATGGTCGAACGGAGCGGCGGCACAGCCCTCCGCATGGAGGTACCCTGGGGAACGACCATTCCGCTGGAAATACTGCAGGACCATTTCTCCCGCTCGGCCCCGGTGAAAGCCGTGATCCTAGTCCATGCAGAAACATCGACCGGGGCCTGGCAACCGTTGGACGAAGTAGGCTCCCTTGCCATGACACACGATGCCTTATTGATCGTCGATGCCGTCACTTCGCTAGGAGGTGTTCCCGTAGAAGTCGATGCCTGGGGGATCGATGCCTGTTACAGCGGCACGCAAAAGTGCCTGAGCTGTCCGCCCGGACTCGCTCCGCTCACCCTGAGTTCGCGAGCGGTCCGCCCGCTCCACCACGACAGACGCCCTGTCACAGTTGGTACCTTGATCTCTCCCTGATCGCTGAGTATTGGGCCGACCGGACCCGCGCCTATCACCACACCGCCCCGATCTCCATGCTGTACGGCCTACGGGAAGCCCTGCGGCTCGTGCACGAGGAAGGGCTTGAAGCCCGCATTCTCGCCACCAAGTGCACAGCGACGCGCTCGATGGCGGGACTTGAGACGTTGGGCCTGTCCCCCTGCCTGCCGCCGGCCATCGACTCCCGATGCTCAACTGTGTCACGCTGCCGGACGGGATCGACGAGGCGATGGTCAGGTCGCAGCTCTTAAGGACTATGGTATTGAAATCGGCGGAGGGCTCGGGCCTCTTCGTGGCCGAGTATGGCGCATCGGCCTCATGGGCGAATCCTGTCAGCAGGCCCATGTCCTGACATTCCTGAATGCATTGGAAAACATCTTTACCTACAATGGGTGGCTGACGCATCCCGGTCGGCGGTGGAAGCAGCAGATGAAATGTATACCGGGCCACAGCGGTCGGCGAGGAGGAGCGCATGAGTCGAAGCGGGTTATGGATCGTGGCAGCCGGGCTTGCGGGCTTTGTTGCCGCCATTACTTACTGGGTCATCGCTCTCGCGGTGGCCGAATCCCATCGGGCGGATATGGTGGCACC
>CAWIWD010000014.1:0-12798 GCA_963839785.1 uncultured Nitrospiraceae bacterium | reverse complement strand
ATGACGCCCCGTCTCCAGACGAACTTCTACATCATCAACGGTTACAATTACCTGTCCCATCCGAATAATCAATTCAGTTATGGGACACGCGTGTCCTACGCGGCCGACAACGGTGTGACCTTCACCGAAAACCTGTACTACGGGCCGGATCAATTCGATACGGCGCAAAGGTTTTGGCGGTTTTTTTCCGACAGCATTATTGAGTGGAAGCGGGACCGACTGACCCTCGCCTTCGCCTACGACTTCGGAACCGAAGAGGCAGCGGAACAGGCCGGACAGCCCCGCACGTTTTGGACGGCCGCAGCCCTCTATGCCCATTGGAACGTGTCAGGTCCCTGGAGTGTGGCCGTTCGTCCGGAAGTCTATTAGGATCGCAGTGGCAGGATCTCGGGATCGGAGCAAGTCCTGCGCGCGGTGACGACGACGTTGGAATACCGCATTCGCGCCTTACCTCAAAGCCTCGTCGCGCGTCTGGAATACCGGTACGACGAGTCCACGGGAGCGGGCCGAGGATGTTTTCGCAGAGGTGAGATTGCGCCCGGTGTCGTCGGTTTAGCCAATGAATAACAGCTCATCCTCTGCGAGCTTATTTGGGCGTTCGACCGATGATCAGCTGTGGAGACCTCAAGCGGGAACACTAGCCCACGACAGCGGATATCTCCGCCAATATGTCCACTTCCCTTGAGAAAAGCGTACAATTGCGGGTGAGGTTTTTATCAATAGCATATGATATGATTCCTCGCGCGAGGACCGGCAGGCACAACTAGCTATGAGCACGCTTCTCATATCATTGATTCTGGCCCTGGTCGCGGTGGCCTTTCCCTGCAAAATACTGAGGCAGTGACAATCCGCTTCCTCCTCTTCGAGTATCAGACTTCGCTGGTACTGGTCATCCTCGGCGGGCTGGCGATCGGCGCGATTCTGGCCTTGATTGCGTCCATTGGTCCCCGGCTCAGGAGTTCCCGTCACACTGCGGCAGTTACAAGAAACCGTTACTACGCAAGGAAGCCGGATTCATTCCCTGGAAGCGCAGCTTCAACAGGCACAGACACCGGCCAAAGAATCCTCATCATTTCTATCGAATCTATGATGACAGCACCCCTCCCAATCGCTCCTTTTATGCCCCGTTCAGGATCCCACAGTATGCCCGCCATCTCGTGACCTGTAGTCGTTCACTCTGAGTCTCTGCCCGGCCGCCTCTGGAAACCATGAAATTCCCATCCCTCTGTCGGAAGAAGGGTTCGCGGCTACCATCGAACCGCCTCTCAAGAACCGTGAAGGCGAGCAACGAAGCCGTTACCCATCACAACTTGGAGTCGCTCTGCTCTCAAGACATACATCAAGGCGGCCACCGACGAATTCCGGACCGCCATTCAATTGAGCCCTGAGTTCTCCGATGCCTATCACGGTTTGGGCCTCGCCTGATGAAAATGGGAGACATTCCGGTGCGATCCAACAGTATCGGCAGGCCATCCGGTTGGACCCGCTCTATTCGCTGGCCACACCAATCTCGCGTTGGCCTTGGAGATGGATGGCGACATCGACGCCGCGCTGGAAGAATACCGAGAGGCGATTCGCCTGCGGCCAGACAACGCGGTGGCACACAACAATCTCGGGATAGCCCTCAAGTCCTTGGGTGACGTGGACGGAGCGATCGCCGAATATCGACTGGCGATCAAGAGCCGCCCCGACAGTGCCCCGGCGCACAACAACCTTGGGGTCGCACTGCAATCGAAGGGCGACCTCCAAGCTGCGATACTCTCGTACCAGGAGGCATTCCGGTTGCAAGCCGGCGCCGGCGCGGTCTTGTACGCACTCAATCTGGGGATGGCGTTGCAGACCAGCGGCAAAGTCGATGGCGCGCTGGGACTCTATCGCACCGTCGTGCGACTCAAGCCGGAGCTCGCCGAGGTCCACTACCAGCTGGGAACGGCATGGCAGGTCAAGCAGGAACCTGACAAGGCCATTGCGGCATACCAGGAAGCCATCCGCCTGCGACCGGACTATGCGGACGCCTATGCAGCACTGGGCACCGCCTACCAAATAAAGGCGATTCCGATCAGGCGCTGGCAAACTTACAACGGGCCACTAACCTGCATACGGCAGCGGCACTGACGCATTATAGATCCGGCATGAAATCCCTGGTCACTGGAAAGCCGCGGAAAGCCGGACATGCCTTGGCGGAATTTCTTCGTTTGATCCCGGACAATCCCGACACCCACGACAAAATCGTCACGGCCAAGAACATGCTGAGCGAACTCGACGAGCCTGCGCAAAAGGACGCGCCATGACCCGATCGCGATTTGGCCTTCTGGATGAGGGATTGTGGACAGAGGGATAATCCGCGGTTGCCGCATTCTCTGTTGTGTCATTGCAATGACGTGCTGCCCTTGGCAGGCTGTCTCTCACCCATTGCCCTGCACGAAGCAGTCCTCGATACGACCGCGCGGCAAACAGAATCCAATCGGACATGTTACTGCTGAACATCGCGCGGGCGCATCACTTTCAACCCCTGCACTTCACAGCCGTCTCCAGTGTCGCGGCCACCTTCGACTTTACCGCAAATATCGGCATCTTTCCCATCTCAGGTGGAGCGCACCTCCTCGCCCGTCGCGCCTGGACTGGGCGTCAGCGTCGCCGAGCGACCGACCATTACCATCGTGCCGATTGAGGGTGAAGATTTTACCCGTCGTATTCTGGCGCCGATGGAATCCTCCACGGCTCTCGGCGCTCTTTCAACAGGGGGCTGACTTTGGCCTGCTTTTTCGTCTTATGGCGAAAGAAATCGTCGTGAGTGGTTATGGGGAGTCAGCATATCTGAGAAACGATCCCATCGACCGGGAGCAGTATGTCGCCTTCCGCCGGAGGGTCCTGCATCTCTCATCCTTGAATCTTGCCCGTTCTCTCTATGTCGGGCCGATTGTGTTTGAAGACGCGCTTCCCATCTCCATCTCGCCAAACATGCCGTCGGGCGAAGGGCTGGCTGCACTGGACAAAGTCATGTAGCCCAGGACAAGGGATACTATTGGAACTCCCATGCCAGTGACGGTGCCGTCGTGTTGACAAAACAGGTCGTTGGCCGCATTGCGATCACCAATTATGACATCAGCAAACTACCCAACGAGGTCCGCCGTCGGCTGAATGAGGAAGCGAATCAGCTGCCGCAGAATGCCGTTCTGATTGATGTCCGTCCGGGGGATCCGGGCGGGGACTTATCCGCTGCATGGGTATTTTACCCTGAGAAGCTTTCACGCCATGATGCGGTTCATTGCCAACGGCATCGACATTGCCCCGGAATTTCATGTCGAGAAGGATGCCCGAACCGGAGAAATCGCGAAAATCCCGCCATGGACCCTCCTGATTGAACAGACAGACAACCGACCTGCTAAGGCGGCCTTCGCCATTCGCTATGAAGGCCACTGGTATTCGATTCGCAGGGCTCCCCGGGTGGAAGGGCTCACGTTTCCATGGAATCAGGAAGCGTTCCGTCTCTTGAACCATCTGTATCAAATGACCGTGACCGAGCTGCGGGATGTCCCCACTCCTGCGATTACCATTGCCAAGTAAACCCTTTCATCGAGGAGCCTCTCCGCCGCATGGAACGGCAGGCTTGATGGCTTCTGGCCCTTTAGGAGATCCCATGTGGAAACGTGTGATGCCATCCCCCCTTCTCTGGTTGCTGGGTGGCTGCGTGGCGGTTGCATCATTGGCGCTGTCGTCTCCCGGAGCAAATGCGCAACCGGCGGAAGGGCTCACGACATCCGGCGCGGCTTATAAAACGGTGAAAGGAGAGTTGATCCGGATCGAAGGACGCTACTATGTTCTCAGGGACGACCAGGGAAAGGAAATGCATCTTCTCGTTGGCCCGGATACGGTGGCGCAGGGCTCGTTTAAGACAGGAGATCGTATCGAAGTATCTGCCTCACCGATTGAGCATGCAATGTTCATCAAACCTCTCTCTCAGCGGCATGTGGAAATCGATCTGGCGGCCGCTACCCGCACGATCCGCGGCCGCCTCATCAAAATAGAAGGAAAGTACTATGTCTTGAAAGACGCCGTCGGACATGAGTATCACCTGCTCGTCACCTCGAGTACCGAAATGGTCGGGGCGTTTCACCCAGGTGATGACCTTGAGATCGCAGTTTCACCCGTTGAACATGCCATGAGCATCCGGGGGAAACCGTGAGCCACTCGGAGTATAAAGATGCCTCCGGCGGCCATCGTAAAGGAATTGGCCTTGATGAAGACCGCGTTCATTATCGCCATTCGGGAATGGGAATGGTGCCGAGACAACTCAATGTGCCGGGTGTCGCTGGGCAAGGTGAACAATGCACGCGTTCGGTACTGCGATGACGAGACGCTGGCGGCGATTTACCAAACCTGTCCGATGTGGTTGCAACCCATCGTGATGCTGCACGGTATACCGGCCTACGCCGCGAAACGTGGTGTGCTTACAGTGGGAGCAAGTCGATCTGGCTCGGAGTCTCATCATTCTTGATCGCACGAAGAACGGGGACCGCTCAGGATTCCGCTCTGCGATCCCGCGATGAAGACGTCGGAAGCCATAAGACAACCCGACCGCTCGCAAGTGGCCCAGTCTTCCTTTAACACACAGCAGACAGAGAACCAGTCACTCCCGACATGGTGCTGTCGAACGAAACAAAACAAAGGTAAACAGGAAAGCGGCCTTCTACCGGATGTCCTCGAAGAACGCGCGGGGCAACACCGGCAGGTGGAACTCGACGTGGAGGATGATGAGGAGTACTCGGAAAAAGCTTCGCCAGACCCCCATCTTGAGAAACTTTCTGGCGTCTGTCACGACGGGAGGAGAGAGCAAGAGTAGCGTGGTTACGCTGAGGAGCCGCTCGCACAAGGCGACATCTTCGAGGATCGGGCGATTAGGAAAACCGCCGACTCGTTCGAACAGTGCGCGACGGACAAAGAGCGCTTGGTCGCCATAGATAATCCGGCTACGGGTGCAGCGGAAATTGTCGAGAAATGATATGAGCTTGAGCCTCCAGTCATCGCCGGAGAACCGGTGCATAAACCCTCCGGCTTGGATCGAGTGGTCGGCTTCCATCTCATTCAGTCGCTGAATCGCGTCGCCCGGCAAGACGGTGTCGGCATGGAGAAAGAGGAGCCAGTCGCCTGTGGCCTCTCTCGCCCCGGCGTTCATCTGCAAGGCGCGGCCTTTGGGCGCGCGAATTGTGAACCGTGCAACGTCTGACGAACGACGGACGTCGCGTGCACGGTCGATGAATCCGAATGATTCAATGATGGCGCGCGTGCGATCCATGCTGTCGCCGTCGACGACGATGACTTCGAGGTCGCCGCGCTGGCTGAGCAGTTCGCGCAACGTGTGCGGAAGCGCCTTCTCTTCGTTGTAAGCCGGGATGACGACTGAGACCATTAGTCCCGCTTCTGCCACGTGTGATCTATCATGAACCCTGCGCGCTCGTTTCGACCAGCCACTCCGGCAGAAACTTCCGCACGTCCTTGGCCCAGATCGTGGGATCTTCGGCGATCGACTCGAACAGATCGCTCAATGTCAGTACCATGCGGTCTGTCAGCGCGAGATAATCCTGCGCCCGTCGTCGTAAGGTTTCCACGTCGATCCGTCCTTCGGCGATCGCCCTTTCGAGCATGCGCCGGCCGAATCCGTGATGGGCCTCTTCTTGCTGGAGCAACAGTCGGCGCAGTCGACCGAACGGCGCCGCGCGCTTCACCAACCCTTCTTCGATACGCGTCAAAATCGCTTCGCCCAGTCCCTCGAGGATCACTTGCTCAGCCAGAAATGTTTCGAGTAGATCGTTCCGGGCCAATGCCTCGTCGAGCATCGCCCGATAGTCCTCCAGCGCAGGCAAACACGGCGCATCGCCGAGATGCCTCGGCGCCAGCCAGGCAATGGTCCCTTGAAAGACGATCGCGTGCGCCGCCTCCTGGCGGGCCTGCCTGAGGAGAAAGCGCTGCGCCTCTGGATCATGCGCCAATGCGGCTTGTTTCTTTGCGCAGGCGTGCGCCACACGCTCGCCATGCTCAAGAAAGGTCAGCAAACGCGCGATCGGCACTCTCTCGTCATGGTGCACCAGCATGAGCCATCTCCTTTGGCGCAATGCCGTTGAGACTCCAATTGTAATCGAGATACTCGATGCGGTAGCCCGGCTGAGTCAGTTCGTTCGCCAATTCAGGATCGTCGACGTATCGAGCGAGATAGGCCAGCACCGACCCTGCGGCGCCGGTGAAGTCCTGTTCAAACCAGCGGAAGATCATCGACACCGAGGCGACTTTCTGCGTTCGATCGAACCGATTGCGCGTGGGATCGTTGATGAACGCTTTCGCAACCTGAACAAGCTGGCGATCTAATTGATCCGGCTCATAGGCCCAGGGTTGCAGCTTCGGACAGGATGTGGATGCGCAGACGATGGCAAAATGTATCAGCGGCTCATGAAACTGTTCGATCAGCACCTCACGTTCGAGATCGTATAGATTGATTGTCGCGCCGCCGACCCGATACTCTCGGCCGATGAAATAGTGATAGCGCCCCCAGAGTGTCCTCGGTGAATAGAAGTCCAGGATGCCCTGGACGGCGAAGGCGTTGTAGGCATTAATCCAGAATGCCAGTTGATCTTGGCTCCTTGACAATCTTGTCGGATCGATGCGATTGAGCTCGCTCAGGTAACCATTGAGCCTGCTGTCGGCCTGTATGGCGGGATAGTCTACGTGTCCATCGAAGACATGATCCTGAACGATCCCGTCCCAGGCCTGGTGAGACACCCGATCCGGAGCTATGGAATCGGACGGCTGAAATGTTCTCGGCACTCTTGAACAACCGGAGAGAACGACAAGAAGGAGGACCGCGCCGATCCAATGATTCATGACATGGTTGCTCGTGAGGCGAACGACGGGACTGTGCGCAGCGCGACGATCGGATGACGAAGCATTGTTCCGACGACGCGGCCGTCGAGCCTGTTGCACGACGAGTGATCGGAACAGGTTTTGATGGCCCCCCGGTCCAACCGCTTTAAGATTTCGCTCAGCGGCGATACGAGAAGATTTCCCACGAAAGGGAACGCCAGGCAGGGTGACACGTTTCCCGATGCATCGATGGCAATGCTGTACCGCCCAGCATCGCAAGGTTCCAGCTTGTGTCCGCGCAACCAACCCACATTGTCTTCGACAAATTTCCGAAGGTAGCCGGAGGGAATCAGTTCTTCGTCGAGTAGCCCGCTGAAGACAGCCGAGGCACTCGATCGATCATACATGAGCAGCTCATCCGGCCTACCGTAGATTCCGACATTCCAATGATAGGCGCCCACCACCGGCAGAAATCCCTGCTCTCGTGCGAATCGGACGACCGCCGGCACCTCGGCTCGATTGACATCACTCAAGATACAGGTAAGAAATTTTGGCTGAGGAAAGTCTTTCAAGAGGGCGATTCCCTCTAAGACCTGCGGCAGCTGATCGGCACCGCGAATGCGCTGATACGCCGTTCGATCCAGCGTATCCAAGCTGACCGAGATGGCCAGCGGCAGCCGACCCCGATCGTTCAACAAGCTGCGGGGTGATTTTCGTCCCGTTCGTAATCAGCGTGAGATGCAAGCCGATCGCTGAGAGGTCTTCGAGAATCTCAGGCAAATCGCGCCGTAACAACGGCTCGCCTCCCTGCACCAACACAAACCGCACACCATCGCGATAGAGACGGGAGAAGGTTCGCTTGATTTCTTCCCGTGTCAACTCGTACCGGCCGACATTGAGCGGCAGATCGCAATACCCGCAGGCAGAGTTACATCGGAGGTTGACCTGGAACGTGGCTAAGATCGGCCGGGCGGCCAGAAGGTTCCTGAATGGGGTGAACGCTCGGGTCAGGTCCTTGAAGGACATTGCCAGTATCTTCTTCCGCGCCGGCAGATACAGTCATATTGGGCCAGTGCATGCCTGACGGATTATGACGGAGTTATGTCAAAAGTTCCAGTCATGTGGCCCGGTTGAGATTGTTCGCAACCGGGTCACGATCGATGGCAGACCGTGACCACGCATCGAGTCGGACCGTCGGTGGACTCCGGTAGGAACAGCGCCTACCCGACTGGGATTGCATGTCATGACGACGTACATAATCGTCATTCGGACCGACATACACCGAAGGGATCATGAAAACACAAATGATGCAGTTTTGGGTCAATGATGAAGAGAAAGTGCTGTTAGAGAAGTGCGCCAAGAAAGCGGGCATGACCGTCTCGGAATACATTCGGGCCTGCATGTTCAAGAAAATGGTGGTCGATGGGGAGGTCCAAGCTTTGAAGATCATCGGCCGTACGATCGGAAGGCAATGGATGCTCTGAGGCATGTCACGCGGATTGACTCTGTACTTGATGATCGAGCTGCGACGTCTCAGTCCCGACGGTCTGGGGAGGCCGTTTCGGGCGGGCAGTGCGTGACGTGCGCGGCCCAAGTCGAACACATTGTGTCGAACCTGCCGCATGGGACAGGAGCCATTACCGGTGAGACTTTGTATTTCGAGAGTCAGACCCTCCTGCACATCTATGACAAGCGGCTCGAACTCCAGAGCAAGGAGCAAGAGACCTGGAAGGAGTATGGGATTCGGCGGGGATTGGAATTCAGAAGGAGCCGGCCGAACAGCGTGCCCGCGTATTGGCCACGTGGAATGAATCCGACTGGAAGGAGTTGGTGATCGGCTTACTCCGGTCCTATGTGGATTTCCGACAGATCACGAAGGTTTTTTTTTTTTTTTTTTTTTTTTTTTTTTTTTTTTTTTTTTTTTTTTTTTTTTTTTTTTTTTTTTTGTGAAACGATGGGTGAGCGACACCCTGACGCCAATGCTGGCGGTCATTTGTGGCACCCCTGGTGGACCACTGGCTACAGCACGAGATTGTCAGGGGCATTTCGCGGTGGAAGGACCGATATCGGAACTTGCTCAAACAGACATCCAATCGGTTTGTCACGTCTGCCGGCGGGAATGCGGGCAGCCCATGTTAGGGGGACTGGGGGCGTCGCGAGACTCCTTGGTGTATCTGCACCATGCTTACCATTATCGGCGATATGTAGATTTTGTGAGAAATCTACGAACCTTCTTCGGGAACGCCACGCTCGTCCAGGTCACGCCAAAAGGCATTGGGGCCTATAAGGATATGCGCTATGCCGATGGGAAGCCAGCCACTATAACCCGGGAACTCGCGCCGCTGAAGAAGGCATTTAATCTCGCGTGTCGCGAGTGGGATGGGCTATGGACAACCCTGTGTGCCGAGTCTCGATGGAAAAAGGAGCAGAATGCCCGAGACCGTTGGCTGGCAGAAAGAGGAGGAGACACGGCTGTTTGCTGCGGCACTGAATGGCACCTCGTGGAACAAGATGTGGCGTTTGCTAGTGAAGCCGCTACGTCAGTGGACGGAAGCAACCTTCGGCGAGGATACAACCGCGCCCAAGCGAGCACAGATTGAAGATTTTCGCTTCGATCTGCGGCACACTTTCGGGACGCGGTTAGTTCAGGGCGGGGTGGATTTATACAAAGGTGCAACAGTTACTCGGACAAATCGCCGAGTATGAGCCAGCGCTCTGCCCATCACTATCCTGAAAGTCTGCGGGATGGAGTGGAGATATTAGATTGAGGAAGAACTGTTAGCGCACAATTTAGCACAATCCGCGTCGGCACCAGTTCGCTTTTCTGCAACTCCCTGAAAATTTGGTGCCCCCGGCCTGAATTGAACAGGCGACCTTCGGTTTAGGAAACAGGACAGGACAATTTTTAAAACGCTCGATGTATCAACTGGTTTCCCAGTTTTTACTTCGAAAACAGATGCTTGCGTGCATTCCATTGATTCGATGGATTCGAGGGGCATAAGTGGGTTTTGAAACTTTTTAGCACAAATTTAGCACACGGTTTTTGCTGAATCCCTCCGGTGAGACAGATTGTGATAGCGCACGTGGTGGTTTACCGATGTTGCTCCTCACGGTGCTCTTCGTGACCGAGCGTTTTACGGGGCGACGCCGGTTACCCGTGAGTGTACTGCGGATCAATTGTCGCCCGGGAGGGATGCTGAATTGGCGCATGGTTTCCATCTCCTAGTCCCTAAGTCTCGATTGATCCGAGTTCCCCTCGTGTCTGCTGCTATCTACCGGGGCTATGCCCAGTTCACCAAAAGCAAAGTCGGGGCTAATGTCACAAGGTGGTTATCAAATGAGTAGATCATGTAGCTGTGCTCCGATGCCTCCGCATGCTATCGGCAGCAACAATGCGGACCATTTACTTCCCTGAGTCTGCAGATGGAACATCCAACGACCCACGCCTGTGGTCGACCGGGAGAGCATCCTGTTCGGTTGTTGCGGCAACCGTTCCACGGACGCAACTCCCACCGAGCCTGAGGATACCCTGCGAGCACCATCTCGATCCATTTGAGGAATCTACCAATGCAATCAAACTTCATAAACTCGATGCGTACTGACGGCGGCGACACTCGCTCAGACGCGATAGGTGCCTGTGGAACCCCCTGTCGATCGATCCGGTGGCAAGCCAGTTCTCGAGCTACGCGGCCTTCCAGGACACGACGGTCGTCAGGCCGCTGGCACCCGACGTACCCGTCGACGCCGAACTCACCGATGCGCACGATCAACTGAGTCAACAGATAGTTTGGCGAGTACTACCCGTGCACTGGCGCAATCTCGGTGTTCGCCCAAAAGGGCTATCGTTTCGGGTTATTCCCGGAACTTGCGTGCGACAGTGCCGTACGTGCCGTCTGCCATGATCTGTACGAGTTCTGCCACGAATTCCCGATCATCGACGACCAGCTCACTACCTTTATCGCGATGTTCCGCGGACCCGCAATCGAATCAGAACAGCATTTTGAGGATCTGCTGTGGAGTCAGCTTCAGGCCATGCACGCCATTGATTCCGATTTCTTTGCCTGGGACAAGAGCGTCGACTCCGACCCACAGAACAATAACTTTTCGTTTAGCATCGGCGGTCGAGCGATGTTCGTCATTGGCATGCACCCCAAGGCATCACGTCTCGCACGAACCTTCAGGTATCCGACCATGGTGTT
This sequence comes from uncultured Nitrospiraceae bacterium, assembly GCA_963839785.1. GTDB lineage: Bacteria > Nitrospirota > Nitrospiria > Nitrospirales > Nitrospiraceae > Nitrospira_A. Next base: position 1,744 of record CAWIWD010000014.1, on the reverse strand, counting down.
CAACCTGCATGAACAGTTTGAGCGCTTGCGCGCTCGCGGAAAGTTTGAGACCATGACAGCAGATAATCCGGGCACGCGAGATGGCATTCCAGGGCTCGATCAACCCGATGCTGAAAAACTTCGGCGAAGGCTCCGAGGCGAGTCAATATTCCGGCCGGGCAGTTTCAGACAATTGGCCATGCCCGTTCCACGCACACAAAAAGGATGAGACATGACCACCCAGCAGTTGACCCGTATTGCGCCACAGAGTGGCTGCTCATTCAAGATCAAGCGTGGGCAGGTGTTGCGCGTTGTCGATCCCCTAGGCGAGCAGGTATCTGACCTGTTCGCCTTCGACGAGCACGATCACGATTGCCGGCTGTCGTCAGGTCGTTCGCTGGACTATGCGAGCCGGATCTACCTGACGACGAGCGACATCCTCTACGCCAATAACAGCAAACCGATGTTCACCATCATCGAAGACACCGTCGGCCTGCATGACTTCCTGCTGACGCCGTGCAGTCAAGAGATGTTTGAGATTCTTTACAAGCATAAGGGTTACCATCCGAGCTGTTTCGAGAACCTGCGTTAATTCGTTAAAAGAGCACGGTATCTCCGGACACCAGATCTCGACGACATTCAACATCTTCATGAACGTCAAGGTCGATCCGCAGGGAAAGGTGACTGTCGGCGTGCCCATGTCAAAGTCGGGCGACCACATCGACCTGCGGGCCGAGATGGATATGGTGTGTGGCCTGACAGCCTGCTCCGCTGAAGGTTCGAACAACGGGCGCTTCAAGCCGATCGACTTCTCGATCCTTGGTTGACGCCTGGCTGAGCGCCAGATTTCTCCGCTTTTTAGAGCTGGCCTAACAATCGATGCGAAACATGTTGAGGTAAACTCGGGCAGCAGAGTCAAAAAGAGAGCTTTGTCTCGGAAGCAATTGAAGAAATCCCCACTCTGTTGCAGGTCACGCCAAAAACCATTGTGGCATACAAGAACAAGCGGTATGCCGATTAGGTAAAACCTGCGACGATAAACCGAGAACTCGCGTTACTAAAAAAGGCCTTTAATCTGGCCTGTCGCGAATGGGAATGACACAGGACAATCCCGTCTGCCGAGTTTCTATGGAGAAAGAGCACAACGCCCGAGATCGTTGGTTGACTGAGGATGAGGAGGCGCGGCTGTTCGCAGTTGCTGTGCCGTGGGTCAGGGAAGTCGTGATCTTCGCCATACACACCGGTATGCGGAGAGGCGAAATTCTGGCACTCACGTGGGCTGGAGTAGATTTCACACGTCGAACCGTGACGGTATTTAGTCAAAAAATGGAGAGCGTCGGACAATTCCGGTGAACGAAACGGTGTTGGATTTGCTCGCGCAGAAACGTGCGCAAAGGAGTGGAACGACGAAGATTCTAGCGCAGGATGTCGTCTTCGTTAGTCAATCTGCCACTCCCTTAGACAGCAGCAACCTTCGTCGAAGGTTTATCAGCTCTCTTAAAGGTTGCACAGATCACGGACCTTCACTTCCATGATCTTCGCCACACTTTTGCAACGCGGCTGGTTCAGGCTGGAGTCGATCTTTATAAGGTTCAACGACTGCTGGGGCATAAGTCACCGACTATGACTCAGCGTTATGCCCATCACTATCCTGAAAGTTTGCGGGATGGAGTAGAGGTGCTGGACCGAAAGGGGAGAATTAGCACAAATTTAGCCAGCGAGGAGATGTGGCAACTCCCGTTTCTCTAACTTGTTAAAAGACTGG
>CAWIWD010000013.1:0-334220 GCA_963839785.1 uncultured Nitrospiraceae bacterium | reverse complement strand
CTCAGACTTCGAGGCTCAGGGCGCGCGGATCTTCCCCCTGGGGCGATCGTCTCCGGCTGCACCCAGTCGGTGTCGGGCAGGAACCGGGACTGGAGGATCCGCTGGCCGGCCACTCCGCCTCGTCGAGCGCGTTCTTGATGAACGGCACGACGCGGGTCTCCCAGGCCACGTCGGAGGCCAGGAACACCTCCATCTGGCCGGCGATCTGCTTGATCGCCGCGTCCGCCGCCTCGCCCTCGTCGCCGAGCGCGGTACGGATCTCGGTCGCGATCTTCTCGAGGCCGTCCCTGCGCCACTCGAGCGCGATCAGCGCCGACTGCTGGGCGCCCTTCATGTCGTCCGGCACGTCGATCTGCGCGGCCTGGTCGTACTGCTGCTCGGCCGCGACGCGGTAGCTGGAGATGTTCGTCTCGAGGTCCTGCGGGGCGCCGCCCTTGGTCAGGAGGTCGAAGAACGGGGCGCCGACCTGCTCCGCCGAGTCCTGGCCGATCGCGGAGATCTCGCGGTTGTAGTCGCGCAGCGAGTTCTTGTGCGCGCTCGTGCGGCACGAGTTGATCGCGATGCCGAGCAGAACGATGATCAGCAACGCGAGAGCGCCGGCGACGATACGCCGGATCAGCAGCGTCTGGGAATCTGTGGCGACGCCACCTCCGGCGGGCCGGGCACGTCGGGGCCGCGGTGTGGTCCGGCGGGGCTCGTCGTCCTCGTCAAAGAAGGACAAGGCTGAAAGTTCGTCTCCTCGTGGCGCGTCGCCCATCACGACGCGCCAGGTCGACCCTTTTGCAGGGCCCCACTAATAGCAACCGCCCCGGCGGCATCGCTGGCAGGGTCCGGCCCTCCGCCGTCGAAGGGCCTTCGGATGGACGCCACGGAGGAGCTTCCGACCGCCGTTGGCGGCGGCCTCGTGCTGGGTCGTTACCGGCTCGGGGCACGGCTGGGCTCCGGTGGGTTCGGCACGGTCTTCGCGGCGCGGGACGAACGACTCGACCGGGCCGTGGCGGTCAAAGCCGTGCCGGCGGCCGGACCGGTCCCCGAGCGCGCACAGCGCGAGGCGCTGGCGGCCGCCCGGCTCGACCACCCCGGCATCGTGGCCGTGTTCGACGCCGGCGTGGAGGGCAACGAGCGCTTCCTGGTCTCCGAGCTCGTCCGCGGCCGCACGCTGGCGGTGCTCGAGCGCGACGGCGAGCTGAGCGACCGCGACGTGCTCCGCGTCGGCCTGTCGCTCGCCGACGCGCTGATCCACGCGCACGCCCGCGGCGTCATCCACCGCGACGTCAAGCCGCAGAACGTGATCGTGCCCGACGACACGGCGGGGGCGGCGGCCAAGCTGCTCGACTTCGGCGTCGCCCACCTGGCCGGCGACGAGCCGCTCACGCGCACCGGCGACGTCGTCGGCACGCTGGCGTACATGGCGCCCGAGCAGGCGGCCGGTCGGCGCGTCGACGCGCGCGCCGACATCTACTCGCTCGCGCTCGTGCTGTACGAGGCGCTTGTCCGGCGTGAACCCCGTGCGCGCGCCGAGCCCGGCGGAGACCGCGCGCCGCGTCGGCACCCGGTTGCCCTCGCTGCGCCGGCAGCGCCGCGACCTGCCCGCGGAGCTGTGCGCGGCGATCGACCGCGCGCTGGAGCCGGACCCCGAGCACCGCGGCACGCTCGCCGACCTCGCGGCGGCGCTCGAGGCCGCGCTGCCGGACGTCGACGACGAAGGCGGCACGCTCGCGCCGCTGCCCGCGGAGAGGCGAAGGATCGCGGTGCCGGCGCGCCTGGCGGCCGGCGCGGCCGCGGGCGCGCTCGCCGCCGCGGCCTTGATCGCCGCGCAAGGCGCGCGGAAGGTGCCGTCTCGGTCCCCCAGGGCGACGCCCGGCGGCGGCGGGAGACGTGCCGGTGCTGGCCGCGGCGCTCGTGGTGGCCGCGGCCGTGGCGGTGCTGCCGCGGCTCGGCTGGCTGCTCGCCGCGGCCGGCGGAGTCGCGGTCGCGGGCGCGCCCGGCCTCGCGGCGGCGCATGCTCGCTGCCTCGCCGCTCCTGCTGCCGCGCGCCGGCCTCGCCTGGTCGGTCCCCGCCGCGGCGCCGCTCCTCGGCCTGGCGGGCCTCGCCGGCGCGTATCCCGCGATCGCCGGCACCGCCCGCCGCGCCTGGACGCGCGCGGCGCTCGGCGCGGCCGGGCTGTGGTGGCTGCTGCTCGCCGAGCCGCTGCTCGACCGCGATCTCGCGCTCGGCACGCCGGCGCCCGGCGACCTTCTCGACCCTGGCGCGCTCGGCGCCCTGCTTCTCGCGCCGCTGTGGGCGCGTCGCCGCGCGGCTGATGCCGTGGCTCGTCGCCGGGCCGCGCGCTGGCGCTGGACGTCGTCGGCGCGGCCGTCTGGGCCGCCGCGCTCGCCGCCGCGACGGCGCCGTGGCGGACAGCGTGGGCCTCGCGGAACCGCGTGGTCTGGCGGCCGGAGCGCTGCTCGCCGGCGCGCTGGCGTTCCTCGCTGCGCGTGCGCGGAATACTGTGAACGCCGAAGCATGACCGCGCATGAACGGGTATCAAAGCCCCTCCGGCCGACCCGATGAGCGTCCTCCGCACACTGGAATCCAAGCTGGCCGGCCTCGTCGAGGGCACGTTCTCGCGTGCCTTCAAGTCCGAGGTGCGCCCGGTCGAGATCGCGCGCAAGCTCACGAAGGAGATGGACCAGCACCGCGTGCAGTCGCTGTCGCGCACCTACGCGCCCAACGAGTACGCGATCTGGCTCTCCCCGGACGACCGCAAGCAGTTCGAGGGCTATGAGGACGAGCTCAAGCGCGAGCTGTCCGGCTACCTGCTCGAGCACGCGCGGCGCGAGAAGATCTCGCTCGCCACCCGCCCGCAGTCATCGAGTTCCGGACCGACGACCGGCTGCGGCTCGGCGAGTTCGGCATCCAGGCCCGGCTCGTGCAAGGCCGCCGCACGAGGCCGAGGAGCAGCCCAGCCAGGGCGACCACGGCCGCACGATGGTCTACACGGTCTCCGACCGGCTGGCCGAGCCGCTGCGCGAGCCCGATCACCGCCGCGGCACCGCGCAGCTGCGCGTCGGCGGCCGCACGGAGCTGCTCGGCTCGGCCGGCGCGGTGCTCGGGCGCTCGCGCGAGGCCGACGTCGTCGTCGACGACCCCAACGTCTCCCGCAAGCACGCCGAGGTGCGCCCGTCGGGCGGCTCGTGGATGGTGCGCGACCTCGGGTCGACCAACGGCGTGAAGGTCAACGGCCGCCGGATCCAAGGCCCGCAGTCACTCAAGCCCGGCGATGTGATCGAGCTGGCACCGCCCGCGTCACGTTCGAGCTGGAGTAGCGCAATGGCCCTGGACCCGGTCGCCGTGGCGCTCAAGTTCGGCTTCCTCGCCGTGCTGTACCTGTTCCTGCTGTGGATGGCGCGGTCCGCGCTCAAGGACCTGCGGCGCGGCGGCGTGCGAGGAGAGCGCGTGCCGGCGTACGAGGACGCGACCGGCATGCACCACGCCACGGCGGGGCTGACCGGCGACGCGCCCGGCGGCGCGCCGAAGCTGCGGGTGGGGACCGCGGCGGGCCTGCGGGCCGGCTCCGCCTATGATCTCTCGCAGGGAGCGTTGCTGGGGCGGGGAGACCGGCCGACATCCGGCTCGAGGACACCTTCGCCTCCACGCAGCACGCACGATTGGTCCCACAGGGAGACGTGATCGTGTTAGAGGATCTGGGCTCGACGAACGGGACGTACCTGAACGGCGAGCCGCTGCGTGGCCCGCAGCCGCTTCACGTTGGTGACAGCATTCGGATCGGGGACTCTGAGTTCACCTTTGAGCGCTAGTGCTGCGGATCTCTGAACATTGGGAGGAGTCCGACCTCGGCCGCGCAGCGCCAGGGCAACGAGGACAACCTCTTCGTGCGCGTGCCGCTGTTCGTCGTCGCCGACGGCATGGGCGGCGCGCAGGCCGGCGAGGTCGCGTCCGAGATGGCCGTCGACTCGTTCACGTCCGGCCTGCCCGACGGGCTCGCCCGCCGACGGCCTGCGCCACGATCATCGAGCAGGCCAACCGCGCGATCCACGACCGCTCGCGCAGCCGACACCAAGACGGCCGGCATGGGGACCACCGTGACCGCCGCCTACGTCGGCGAGTCGCGAGGTCACGATCGCCCACGTCGGCGACTCGCGCGCCTACGTGCTGCGCGGCGGCGACCTGATCCGGCTCACGAAGGACCACTCGCTGGTCGGCGAGCTCGTCGCCCGCGGCAAGCTCACCGAGGAGCAGGCGGAGATGCACCCGCAGCGTTCGGTGATCACCCGCGCGCTCGGCTCCGAGCCGGACGTCGAGGTCGACGTGCACGTCTACCAGGCGCGCGCCGGCGACCTGTTCATGCTCAACTCCGACGGCCTCACCTCGATGGTCCACCGAGGCGCGCGTGAAGCCGATCATCGAGGCCGCCGGGTCGCTCGAGCAGGCCGGCCGCGACCTGATCGCGGCCGCCAACGAGGCCGGCGGGCGCGACAACATCACCGTGATCCTGTTCCGCGTCGAGGACGTCGACGGGCCGGAGGGCGCCGTCGAGCACACGGACGCCGGCGAGACGATCGAGTACGAGGCGTGGCAGGACGAGGCCGCCCGTCCGCGGGCGTCGCGCCGGCGATGCAGCACCGAGGCCGAGTACCGCCGCACGGGGACGATGGCCCTGTCGGCGGTCAAGCCGCGGGCCGAGCCGATCGAGGAGCCGCCGCAGCGCACCGCGCCGCTGCCGTCAGCCGCGCGCAGGCGCCGCCGGCGCGGCATCCCGGCGCGTCCGCTCGCCGTCCTGGTCGTGCTGGGCATCGTCCTCGCGGGCCTTGGACCGCCTCGCGCGCCGTCTACTTCGTCGGCGTCGACGACGCGACGGGGATCGTCACCGTGTACCGCGGCCTGCCGTACGAGCTGCCGTTCGGCATCGATCTCTACGAGCGCGACTACGCGTCGGGCGTGCGGATCGAGCAGGTGCCCGCGGCGCGCAGGCGACGTTCACCGACCACAAGCTGCGGGCGCGCGACGACGCCAAGACCCTCGTCATCGAGCTCGAGCGGGGCCGGCTCCAGTGAGCGCTCGCAACCGCGAGCTGATGGCGCTGATCCCGGCGTCGCTGCTGCTGACCGCCGGCTTCGCCGCGATCTTCATCCAGGAGTCGGACGTCGCTCTCCGACGTCTCGCTCACCTACGGCGCGCTGTTCCTCGGCCTGTGCTTCGCCGGGCACCTGTTCCTGCGCTTCACGCTGCCGTACGCCGACCCGTACCTGTTCCCGCTCGTCGCGGTGCTCGCCTGCTTCGGCCTCGTCGTCATCTACCGGATCGACGAGGAGCTCGCGCGCGAGCAGGCGCAGTGGTTCGTCATCGGGCTGATCCTGTTCGCCGCGACGATCCTGCTGCTGCGCGACCTGCGCGTGCTCGAGCGGTACCGCTACACGATCGCCGCGCGTCGGCCTGTTCCTGCTGCTGCTGCCGCGCGTGCCCGGGATCGGCGAGCCGGTCAACGGCGCCTACCTCGGCGTGAAGCATCGGGCCGATCTCCTTCCAGCCGGCCGAGTTCGGCAAGATCGCGATCATCATCTTCCTGGCCGCGTACCTGCGCGACACGCGGCAGGTGCTCGTGCAGGGCTCGCGCCGGGTGCTCGGCGTGACGATCCCGCCGCTCAAGCACTTCGGGCCGCTGCTGGTGATCTGGGGCGCGTCGATGCTGATGCTCGTCTTCATCCGCGACCTCGGGTCCTCGCTGATGTACTTCGGCGGCTTCCTGGCCGCTGCTCTACGTGGCCACCAACCGGCTGTCGTTCGTGACGATCGGGATGGCGCTGTTCGCGCTCGGGGCCTGGTTCATGGCCTCGACGGTCAGCCACGTGCAGGATCGCGTGGACATCTGGCTGGACCCGTTCAACCCGCAGTGGGTCGAGAACGAGGGCTACCAGATCGCGCAGGGCCTGTTCGCGCAGGCGGACGGCGGGCTGTTCGGCACCGGCCTCGGGGCGTCGCTGCTCACCGGGCCGGGCGGCGCGCCGCTCGTCCCGGCGCCGAGCACCGACCTGATCTACGCGGTGATCACCAACGAGCTGGGGCTCGTCGGGCGCGTGCGGGCTGATCCTCGTCTACATGCTCGTCGTCGAGCGCGGCTTCCGGATCGCGATGCTGGCCAGCGACTCGTTCTCCAAGCTGCTCGCCGCCGGCCTCACCGCGGTGTTCGCGCTCCAGGTGTTCGTGATCGTCGGCGGCGTGACGCGGGTGATCCCGCTGACCGGCGTGACGCTGCCGTTCGTGTCCTACGGCGGCTCGTCGATCCTCGCCAACTTCGTGCTCGTCGCGCTGCTGCTGCTGGTCTCCGACCGCGCGCGCCGCCCGCGCCGGCGGGCGCCGTGCGCCGGGGGCCTGCGATGAACGCGCCGATCGTCCGCCTGTTCGGCCTCGTGGTCGTGCTGTTCGGCCTGCTGGTCGCGTTCACGTCGCGCTGGACGGTGTTCGAGGCGCAGGCGCTGCGCGAGAACCCCAACAACCGGCGGATCCTGTTCGAGGAGGAGCGCATCCGGCGCGGCATCATCCGCGCCGACGACGGCACCGTGCTCGCCGCCAACCGCGTGCTCGGCAAGGACCGCTTCGGCCGCCGCTACCCGACCGGCGAGCTGTTCGCGCACCCGGTCGGCTTCACGTCGCTGGACCGCGGCCGTCTCGGGCTGGAGGACTACTACAACGACCCGCTGACCGGCCGCCGGAGCGACGCGATCGGCGCGCTCGAGCGCCTGCTCGGCCCGCAGGACGTCGGTGACGACCTGCAGACCAACCTCGATCCGCGCGCCCAGGAGACCGCCTACCAGGGCCTGGCCGGCCGCAACGGCGCCGTCGTGGCGCTCGACGTCAAGACCGGCGCGGTGCGCGTGCTGGCCGCGACGCCGTCCTACGACCCGCGCGACCCGGCCACCGCCAAGACGTTCAACCGGGCCACGCAGGGCCGCTTCCCGCCCGGCTCGACGATGAAGGCGGTCACCGCCACCGCGGCGCTGGACACCGGCAAGTTCAAGCCGGACTCGACCATCGACGGCGCGAACGACCAGGTCATCTCCGGCACGCCGCTGCAGAACTTCGGCGGCGAGGACTTCGGCGAGATCACGCTGACCGAGGCGCTCACCAACTCGGTCAACACCGCGTGGGCGTCGATCGGTGAGAAGCTCGGCCGCGACACGATGGCCGAGTACATGAAGCGCTTCGGCTTCTACGAGGACCCGCCGATGGACTACCCCGACGAGCAGATGCTCCCGAGCGGCGAGGTCGGCCCGCGCGGCCGGCTGCTGTCGCCGACGTCGGGCCGGATCGACGTCGGCCGCATGGCGATCGGCCAGGACAAGCTGCTGGTCACCCCGCTGCAGATGGCCACGGTCGCGCAGACGATCGCCAACGGCGGCCTGCGGATGGAGCCGCGGCTCGTCGCGAAGATCGTCGACCCCGACGGGCGCACGATCGACGAGCCGATGCCCGAGGAGGCCGAGCGCGTGATGTCCGAGGAGGCCGCGGCGCAGCTCGGCGAGATGATGCGCAACGTCGTCGAGCAGGGCACCGGCACGGCCGCGCGGCTCGAGGGCGTCAACGTGTCCGGCAAGACCGGCACGGCCGAGGTCGGCGACGGCACCGACGACCTGTGGTTCATCGGCTTCACCGACAAGATCGCGGTCTGCGCGATGCTCGAGCGCCAGACCGGCGGCACCGGCGGCGCCAACGCGGCGCCGATCGCCGCCGAGGTGCTCAAGGCGCTGGGAGAGGGCTGAGTGGCGCATCCAGCCCGACACGATGATCGACGGCCGCTACAAGGTCATCGCGCAAGCTCGGCTCCGGCGGGATGGCCGACGTCTACGAGGCCGAGGACCAGCAGCTCGGCCGCCGCGTCGCGCTCAAGCTGCTCTACCGCCACCTGGCCGAGAACGTCGCAGTTCGTCGAGCGCTTCCGCCGCGAGGCGTCCAGCGCGGCCGGCCTGCAGCACCCGAGCATCGTCGGCATCTTCGACCGCGGCGAGTGGGACGGCACCTACTACATCGCGATGGAGCTGATCCGCGGGCAGCACGCTCAAGGACGTCATCCGCGAGCGCGGCCCGGCGCCGCCCGAGGCGGCGGTCGACGTCGTCCTGCAGATCCTGCGCGCCGCCCGCTACGCCCACCAGCGCGGCGATCGTGCACCGCGACATCAAGCCGCACAACGTGATGATCGACGAGGAGGGCCGCGTCAAGGTCACCGACTTCGGCATCGCGCGCGCCGGCGCCTCGGACATGACCGAGACCGGCTCGGTGATGGGCACCGCGCAGTACCTGTCGCCCGAGCAGGCGCAGGGCAAGCCCGTCGACGCCCGCTCGGACCTGTACTCGATCGGGATCGTCCTCTACGAGATGCTGACCGGCGGCGTGCCGTTCGACGCCGAGTCGCCGGTGACGGTCGCGCTCAAGCAGGTCTCCGAGGCGCCGATGCCCGCCGCGCGAGCTCGATCCCGGCGATCCCGCCGGCGCTCGACGCGGTCGTGATGCGCGCGCTGGAGAAGGACCCGGCGCGGCGGTTCGCGAACGCCGACGAGTTCATCGAGGCGCTGCAGGCCGCGCGCGCGGCGCCCGAGGCCGTTGGTCGCCGCCGCCGCCGTGCCGTCGAGGAGGTCCTCGAGGAGGACGACCGCAACCCGCTGGTGGCTGTGGCTGCTCGCCGCTGCTGGCGCTCGCCGCGATCGCCGTTCGGGCTCTACCTGCTGCTCAGCGCCCGAGCGACGTCGGCGTGCCCAAGGTGGTCGGCCAGACGTCGGCCACCGCGTCGCGGACCCTGCAGGGCAAGGGCTTCGAGGTGCAGCAGAACCTGGTCGAGAGCGCCGACGTGCCGCGCGACAAGGTGGTCTCGCAGAGCCCGAAGGGCGGGCTCGACGGCGAAGGAGGGCTCGACCGTCACGATCAACGTGTCGGCGGGCCCGGGCGAGGTGGCGGTCCCGACCGTCGACGGCCTGGGCAGCAAGGAGGCGCAGGACCAGCTGAAGGCCGCGGGTCTTGACCCGAAGGTCGAGAAGGAGTTCTCCGACGACGTCGCCAACGGCCACGTGATCGAGAGCTCGCCGGCCGGCGGCACGACCGTCGAGCGCGGCAGCACGGTCACGCTGCGCGTCTCGCAGGGCAAGGAGAAGGTCGCGGTGCCGGACGTCACCGGCGAGTCCGAGGACAACGCGCGCAGCGCGATCGAGGGCGCCGGCCTGCGCGTCGGCAAGGTCACCGAGGAGGAGTCCGACGAGGAGATCGGCACGGTGATCGCCCAGAAGCCCGCCGGCCGGCGGCAACGTCACCAAGAACACCGCGATCGACCTCACGGTGGCCAAGGGCGTCGCGATCCCGGACGTCGTCGACCTCGCCGAGGACGACGCCAGGACGCAGCTCGAGGACGCGGGCTTCGAGGTCCGCGTGCGCGACCAGACCGTCACCGACGACGGCGCAGAACGGCCTCGTGCTCGACCAGAGCCCCGCCGCCGACGAGGAGCGCCGCAAGGGCAGCCGCGTCACGATCATCGTCGGCCGGGCGGCCACCGCCACGCCGAGCCCGACCGCGTCTCCGACCACGACGCCCGAGGCATGAGGGTCGCGGTCCTCGCGGGCGGGCGCTCGTCCGAGCACGAGGTGTCGCTGAGCTCGGCGGCCTTCGTGCGCGAGGCGGTCGCCGCGGCCGGCCACGAGGTGCTGCCCGTGACCGTCGAGCGCACCGGGGCGTGGACGCACGACGGCGGCACGCTGGCGCTGGAGCCCGGCGGCGGGCTGCTCGGCGCCGACGCGGTCTTCCCGGTGCTGCACGGCCCGTTCGGCGAGGACGGCACCGTGCAGGGCCTGCTCGAGCTGCTCGACGTGCCCTACGTCGGCGCCGGCGTCCTGGCGTCGTCGCTGTGCATGGACAAGGTCGTCTTCAAGGAGGTCCTGGCGGCGGCCGACGTGCCGCAGGTCGGCTACGCGGCGGTCCGCGAGCACCGCTGGCGCACCGAGCCGGCGGCGCGTGCGCGCCGAGCTGGCCGGGCTCGGCACGCCGGTGTTCGTCAAGCCCGCCCGCCTGGGGTCGTCGGTCGGGATCGCCAAGGCGTGGGGCGAGGCCGACCTCGACGCCGCGATCGACGGCGCCTTCGCCCACGACGGGCTGGTGATCGTCGAGGCGTTCTCGGACGGGATGGAGGTCGAGTGCTCGGTCCTCGGCCTGCACGAGCCCGAGGCCTCCGTGCCCGGCGAGATCGTCGTGCTCAAGGGCGACTGGTACGACTACGCGGCCAAGTACGGCGACGGCGGCATGGAGCTCGTCGTCCCGCGCGCGGCTGCCCGACGCCGGTGATCGAGCAGGTCCGCGCGCTCGCCGTCGACACGTTCCTGCGGGTCGGCTGCGCCGGCCTCGCGCGGGTCGACTTCTTCGTCGAGGGCGACCGCGTGCTGGTCAACGAGCTCAACACGATGCCCGGCTTCACGCAGACCAGCGCGTACCCGAAGCTGTGGGAGGCGACCGGGATCCCGCCCGCCGAGCTGTGCGACCGCCTGCTCGGCTTCGCGCTCGAGCGCTTCGGCGCCGAGCGCTCAGGGCATGCGTTCTAGCGCGATTCCTTCTGGAAGAGCGCGATCTCGCTGATCTCGACGCGCGGCTGGTCCGGCGGCAGCTCGGTGATCCAGACGAGGTAGAAGCGGTAGCGCTTGCCGGCGGCGTCGAGCTTGAAGCGCTGGTGGTCGCTGCGCACGGTGCCGCCGCCGAGCTTCGTCCAGCCCGACTCGATGCGTCTCGGGCGCGCGGGCGCCGGCGGCGCCGTAGATCTCGGCCTTCCAGCCGGGCACGGCGCTCTGGATCTCCATCCGCACGGCCTCGACGCCGGGCTTGGCGTCCAGGTAGATCCCGACGCCGGCCTTGTCGGCGCCGGCCAGGCCGTCGCGGTAGCTCTCGGTGGTCCAGCTCGTGCCGGGATCGCGGTCCACGACGCGCGCCGCCTGCGAGTGGTGCTCGTCCTCGTCGCCGAGCGGGTCGTAGTCCGACGCCGAGGCGCGGGCGAGCGACACGACCGACTCGCCGGCGGGCGCCTGGACCGTGCCCGAGCCGGTGCCGCGCTGCGGCTTGACGCCGGCCTCCCTGAGCAGCAGCGCGACGATCACGACGAGCACGGCCAGCAGGCCGATCAGGCCGAGGATCGGCAGCGGGTGGCGGACGCTGGAACGGCACGCGGCGGCGCGTCGAGGCCGGCAGCGTGCGCAGCACCGCGGTCGCCTCGCCGGTCGAGTGGCCCGAGCGCGCGGCCTCGATCGCCAGCGCCTCCTCGAGGTCGGCGACGAGCGCCGGGACGTCCGGGTAGCGGCGCTTGAGGTCCTTGTCGGTCATCCGGTCCAGCACCGAGGCGAGCGTCGCCGAGGCCTCCGGGCGGCGCGACTGCAGGTCCGGCATGTCCTCGCGGACGTGCTTCATGGCGACCGACACCTGGTTCTCGCCGTGGAACGGCACGTCCCCGACGAGCATCTCGTAGAGCACGACGCCCAGCGAGTAGATGTCCGACTGGCCGTTGACGTCGTGCCCGAGCGCCTGCTCGGGCGACACGTAGTCGGTGGTCCCGAGCACGCGCCCGTCGGCGGTCAGGCCCTCCTGGTCGAGCGTGCGGGCGATCCCGAAGTCGGTGACCTTGGCCGAGCCCTCGCCGTCGATCAGGACGTTCTGGGGCTTGACGTCGCGGTGGACGATGTGGCGCGTGTGGGCGCAGCCGAGCGCGCGGGCGATCTCGATCGCGTACGCGAGCGCCTCGTCCACCGGCAGCCGGCCCATGCGGCGGATGCGCTCCTTGAGCGTCTCGCCCTCGACGTACTCGAAGACGATGTAGGGCCGGCCCTCGTCCTCCCCGGCGTCGATCACGCCGACGATGTGCGGGTGCGAGAGCTGCGCGACCGCGCGGGCCTCGCGGCGGAAGCGCTCGAGCTGGTCGGAGTCCGACGCGATCTCGCGGTGCATGAGCTTGATCGCGACCTGGCGCTCGAGCGTCTGGTCGAACGCGCGATAGACCGTCGACATCCCACCGGCGCCGATCTGGGCGTCGAGGCGGTACCGGCCGCTCAGCTGCATCCCTACGAGCGTGCTCATTCTCTACCGGCCTATTGTGGCCGATGCACCTCCGGTGCCGGCACGGTCTTAACGGATCCCTATTGCCCATGCAGTGGCATACACCTTCGCGATCGTCGGGCTACATTCTGGTGGGCGTGAGCCGGAAAACTGACCGAGGGGGTACGGGGATGCGGGCTTTGGCCATGGGTCTGGCGGCGGCGGTGGTCGCCGTGCTGGGCGCCGTCACCGGCGGGCGCGAACACCAGCAGGGCGAACACGGACTCCTTCACGCGGAGCGCGACGATCGTCAACACGGGCCTGCAGACGTGCGCCCGCTACTCGATCGCGGGCGCGCTGAAGTACACCGCGAAGCGCTACGGCCCGACCGCGATCGACCACAACATCAACTGGCGGCTCGAGAAGATCCGGGTCGTGTCGCCGAGCCTGTCCGTCACGACGTTCGCCTACGACCCCGGCAGCCACGCCTGCACGTCGCGGAGGCACCGCTTCAGCGACATCAAGGTGTCGGAGCGCTGGGCCGGCTTTGCCTGCAACTGGAATCCCAGCATCTCCATCAGTGCGCCTTACGCCGTCGGCCTGAGCTTCTGGCCGAGCTGCGGGAACAAGAAGGCGGGTGTGTTCACGGCGAGCAAGCCGACGGCCGGCTCGGCGATCGTGGCGGGGTGGGACAGCGAGCGGGTGAGCTACCCCATCCAGGGCCTCGGCCTGAAGCCGAAGGGCATCCGGCCGGACAAGCCGCGGTGCTACGGCGTCGTCGCGAGGTTCACCATCAGGAACGGGGGCTCGGTGCGCGCGTTCCAGTCCCCCGTCAGGCACAAGGTCTGCCCGACGCCCACCTGGTAGGCGCTACGGGTTGACCGACCGGCCGGACCAGGTCCGCCAGTCCGAGTCGTCGTCGTCCTTCTTCTCTTCCGGCTCGGCTTCGGGCTGAGGCTCCGGCTCGGCCGGGGTCTCGGCCTCGGGCTCGGGCGCGGGCTCCTCGAACGGCGCCGGCTCCTGCGGCGTCGTCGGCGGCGCCCAGGCGCCGGTCTCCTCGACCTGCTCGCCGGCCAGCGGGTTGGCCGCCTGCTCGATCGTGTCCTCGATCTGGTGCTCGGCGGGCGACATGCCCTCGCTGGGCTCGGCGGCGTGCTCGAGGTCGAGCTCGGCCTGCTCGAGCCCCTCGGACTCGCCCTCGCCGGCCTCGGCCAGCGGGCGCTCGGCCTCGGTGGCGGGCTCGTCGGTCGGTCCGCCGTAGTCGCTGACCGCGCCGCCGATGTTGGCGGCCTCGGCGCGCGGCGGCCGCCTCCTCGGCGGCCTCGTCGAGCGTCTCCGGCTCGTAGGGCTCGGGGACCGGCACCGGCGTGGCGGTGTTGGCCACCGGGCCCGGGGCGTCGTAGTTGGACGGGCCGGGCGACGGCGGCGTGTAGGTCTCGGCGCGGGAGGGCAGCAGCCCGGCGACCTTGTCGCGCTTGAGGAAGATGCCGGCGGCGATGACCGCGGCGCCAAGGAGAAGGAGCTTTCGGGCCATGGCGGTGACTCTACCCCGCCACGGCCCGTTGGCGAACCCTCGCGTCAGGCGTCGCTGCGGGCCGGGCTGGGGAGCTCGGCCGGGGCATCGGCGGCGGCCTGGTTCTCCTCGCGCACGGCGTTCCAGATCTCCTCGCGGTAGACCGGAACCGAGCGCGGCGCCTGGATGCCGATGCGCACGGAGTTGCCGACGATCTCCATCACGTGGACGACGATGTCGTCGCCGAGCATGATCTTCTCGCCGGGACGGCGGGTGATGATGAGCATTGAAGATTCCTCCTTGGAAAGCTTCTTGGAAGGGAAGTGCCGCCGGCGGCTTAGGCGGCCGACCTCGGCCTGGGCGTCGGGGAACAGCGCGGCGCGCACGGGGGCGTGCGCGGCCTCGTTGATCACCTGGAAGCCCTGGCCTCCTGAGATGATGATCGGCGCGCGGAGGTTCGCGCTGAAGTCGGCGAGCTCGTTCGCGGCGCGGACGGTGACCCAGATGGTCACGTCGTCGTCCTGCACGCGGTCGCCGTCGGCGTCCGACAGCTCGACCTCGTAGTCGGAGAAGAAGCCCCACGGGTTGGTCACGGGCAGCGCCAGCTCCGGGTCGTCAAGCGAGTGCAGCCACGAGAACGGGCCGTCGGGGTCCTTGCTGACGACCGCCCAGCGGCGGCCGCCGAGGCCGATCAGGCCGGAGGGGAACTCGATGATCGCGCCGGCCTCGATCTCGAGGGTGCCGAAGCGCGAGCTCTCGACGGTCACGGTGGACATTTTGGGGAATTGCTCCTTGGGTTCCGAGGGACGGGGGACGGAGGGGGTGTGCGCGGTCCTAGCGCAGGAAGTCCATGAGGGACGACTGCACGAGGTTCGCCCCCGCGCGGAGGGCGGCCTGGTAGGCGGCGGTCTGGGAGTTGAGCTCGATCAGGGTCTTGGCGATGTCGGCGTCTTCGACGTTGGACAGCGACGACGTGCTCGCCTCCTCGGTCTCCTGCAGCCGCGAGAGCGCGGACTCCAGACGCTGGGAGCGGGCGCCGTTCGCGGCGCGCAGCCCCGAGGACGTGATCGAAGTTGGTGTCGAGCTTGTCGAGGTCGCTGCGCAGCGCGGAGCCGTCGCCTGCCTTCAGGTGATCGACCGCGTCACGCAGAACGTTGAGCAACTTGCCGTCGCCGGCCGCCTGGCCGTCGCCGAGGCACGTCGCGCCCGACGGTGTTGATCGTCATCGTCACGCCGGGGCCGATCTCGCGGACGATGCCCGGCGATCGCCGGGTCGTAGCCGGCCTCGTCGCCGTGGTACGTGTCGTCGGCGCCCGCGGCGTACGGGCGGGTCGCCGTCTGGTGCCCGAGAGCACGTAGCTGCCGCGGTAGGACTGGGAGGCGCCCTGCTTGATCGCCTCGATCAGCTGCTCCATCTCGGCGGCGATCGCGTTGCGGCCGCTCTGGTCGGTCGAGTCGCTGCTGCCCTGGACGAGCAGGTCGCGCGCGGAGGCGGCGTTCTGGGTGATGTCGTCGAGGGCGTCCTCGGTCATCTCCGCCCAGCCCATCGCGTCCTCCACGTTGCGCTGGTGCTGCTGGGTGCCGCTGATGCTGGTGCGCATGGCCATCGCCTGGGACGCGTGGAACGGATCGTCCGACGGCTTGGTGATCTCCTTGCCCGACGCGGCCTGCATCTGGCTGCGGGTGAGCTTCTCGGAGACCGAGTTGAGGTCGGCCAGCACGTTGCGCTGGACCATCGAGGTGGTGATGCGCATGCTCACAGCCCGACCCTCCCGGTGCGGTTGATCAGGACGTCGAGCATCTCGTCGAGCGTGCTCATGGCGCGCGCGGATGCCTGGTAGGAGCGCTGGAAGCGCACGAGGTTGGACATCTCCTCGTCCATCGAGACGCCGGAGACGCTCTGGCGCCGGTTCTCGACCGCGTCGGTCAGCACCTGGGCGTTGTCGTTCTGGCGCGTGGCCTCGCGGACGTTGGAGCCGAGCTTGGCGACGAAGGCGCGGTAGGGCTGGTCGACCGTCGCGCTGTCGCGCAGCTGGGAGACGGCGAGCGCGCAGGTCGGTCGAGCCGGCGGCGCCGCTGCCCGGGGTCGAGCGACTGCGGGTTGGCCTTGCAGCCCGGAGGAGACGTCGAGCGTCGCGGCGGTCGGGCCCGCGCCGGCGTCGAAGAAGCTGCCGCCGTAGGCGCCGTTGACCGCGGACACGAGGTTGGACGGCGATCGTGTCCAGCGACGTCAGGTAGCCGTCGAGCGTGCCGCCGGGCTTGGAGGCGTCGAGCAGGCCGCCGAGGCGGCCGCCGGGCGACCAGGCGTCGCCGGCCGGCGGGCCGGCCCACGTGGCGGTCGCGCCGGTGACGACCGGGTAGGTCGTGCCGGAGCGACAGCTTGTCGACGAAGCTGACGTTGACCGTGCCGTCGCTCTGCGCGTCGACCGACACCTGGCCGTACTCGGACAGCTGGTCGAGCAGCAGGTCGCGGCGGTCGAGCAGGTCGTTCGGGACGTCGCCGCTCGTGATGAAGCGCTTGATCGTGTCGTTGAGCTCGGCGATGTCGCGGGCGGTCTGCGCGATCTCGCCGCCCGGATCGCCGGCGCCCGCGGGGCGCGCGAGAGCGGAGTACTCGGCGTAGGTCTGCTGCTGGACCTGGGTGATCTGCGCGCGGACGCTCTTGAACGCGTCCGCCAGCGCGGCGCCCTTCTCGACGACGGTCTGCACTGCCGCGGCGCGATCGGTGCCGTTGGCGCCGGCGAGGTCCGACCAGGAGTCCCAGAACTCGCTGAGCTGCTGGTTGATGCCGTTCTCGCCCGGCTCGGAGAGCGCGCCCTCGGCCTGGTCCAGCGCGGTCGCGCGGGCCTTCCACTCGCCGAGGTTCGTGTTCTGGCCGCGGTACTGGAGGTCGACGAACTGGTCGCGGATGCGGCGGAAGGACTGCACGTCGACGCCCGAGCCCAGGTGGGCGCCGGCGCCGCTGGCGATGCCGCCCGCCGGGATGTTCAGCGCCGGCGACGCGACGAGCGCGGCCTCCTGGCGCGAGTAGCCCTTGGTGGAGGCGTTCGCGATGTTGTGGCCCGTGGTGTCGAGCAGCCGCTGCTGGGCGAGCAGCCCGCGCAGGGAGGTCTGGAGCCCGTAGAAGGAGGAGATCGGCATGGCCTACGCCTGGAGGTCGAGGGCTCGGTGGATGGGCGGTGCGACGCCGGCGGCGCTGCCCTGGCCGTCGGGGCGGCCGTAGCCGGGCTGCGTGTCCTGGCCGACGAGGCGGGTCAGGTGGGAGAGGAAGGCGAGCTCCTGGCGCATCAGCGCGCGGTTGATGCCGTGCTCGCGAGCGATCTCGGCGAGCAGCCCGCGCAGCTCGGCGGAGCGCTCGCGCGCCACGGTCGGCGGCGCCGGGGGTGACGAGCGAGCAGAGCCGCTCGAGCGTGACCTGGGCGGCGGGGACGCCGAGCGTCGCGCCGGCACGCTGCAGCAGCGCCGCGCGGTCCTGCTCGAGCGCGCCGCGGCGGCCCATCTCGGTCTGCACGTCGGCGAGGCGGGCGAGCACGGCGTCGACGTCGCGCTTGCGGATCGCCTTGCCCTGGTCCAGGACCAGCGCGAGCAGGCGGCGGGCGGAGTTGATCTGCGTGTCCAGATGGACGAGCAGCTCGGCTTCGAGCACGGAGCTCACGAGGCGTCCTTCTTGAGCGAGGGATAGAGCTGGGCGGCGAGGCCGATGCCGCCGTCGGCGATCAGGCCGAGGTGAAGGCGTCCTTCATCGGAGCCGCGTACGGGCCCTCGGTGAGCGTGCCCTTGGGCAGCATCTCGTCGACGAGCTGGCCGAGCAGGATCTGCTCGAAGCCGAGCGCGGCCTTGTAGGCCTGCTTGTCGTCGGCGGAGCCGTTGCGGACCGCCGCGGGCAGCGCGGTCGCCGGCACCGCGGGAAGACCGTTGATCGCCATCAGCGCTTCACTCCGTTGGCGATGCCCATCATCTCGTCGGCCGTCGAGATGGCCTTGGAGACGAGCTGGTAGGCGCGCTGGGACTCGATCATCGCGACCATGGCCTCGGACATGTCGGTGTTGGAGGCCTCGAGGGCGCCCTGGGTCAGCGAGGTCGCGCGCGGCGCGGCGACCGCCGGGCCGGATGCGGCGGTGGTGACGAAGGCGTTGTCGCCGGTGGACATCAGGCCGGCCGTGCGAGCGGACGGTGACGATGTCCAGGCGGCCGACGCGGCGGCCGGCGGCGAGCACGGTGCCGTCGCTGCCGATCGTGATCTGGTCCTCGCCGATGCCGGTGGGCACCTTGATCGCCGGCTGCATGAGCGCGCCGGAGCTGGTGGTGAGGTTGCCGGTGCCGTCGATGTGCAGGCCGCCGTCGCGCGTGAGCGCCTCGCGGCCGTCGGCGAGCTTGATGCGCAGGAAGCCCTCGCCCTGGATCGCCACGTCGAGCGGGCGGTCGGTGCGCTGGAGGACGCCCTGGCTGAACGCCCGGCCGGCGTCGACGGCCGCCGCGCCGGAGCCGGTGCGGACACCCTGGGCGGAAGAACGGCCGGTCTGCTCGTACACGAGGTCGCGGAACCCGACGCGCTGGTGCTTGTAGCCCGTCGTGTTCGCGTTCGCCAGGTCGTTGGCGACGGCGTCGAGGCGCTGCTGCTGGGCTGCCATGCCGGCTGCCGCTGTAGTCAAGCCTTCAAGCATGCGTCTCATGTCTTCGGCCTAACGGCCAAAGACTTGAGCAGAGCGAAGCCCGGTTACGGGCGACCCGGATGACAGACCGTCGTCTCAGAGCGCCGGCTGGACGCCGGCAGGGCGCTAACCGAGACGGCGCCGACCTGCGAGACGGCCTTGCCCAGCGTCTCGTCGATCGTCTGGATGACCTTCTGGCCCGCCTCGAAGGCGCGCATGGAGGAGATCATGTCGACCATCGAGCGGGAGGGGTCGGCGCCGGAGCTCTCGAGCGCGCCGGAGCGGACGGTGCCCGTGGCGGCGCCCGCGGGCGTCCCGGTGAGCAGCGAATCGCCCTCCTTGCGGGGGTTGGTGAGGTTGACCACGCCGATCCTGCGCGGGTCGACCTTGCCGTCGGTCCGCGGTGATCGCACGCCCGTTGGCGTCGAGCACCGGATCGCCCTGGGCGGTCACGAGCCGGCCCTGGGGGTCGAGCGTGAACTGGCCGTTGCGCGTGTAGCGCGTGCCCTTCGCGGTCTGGACGGCGAAGAAGCCGTCGCCGGTGATCGCGAAGTCGAGCGCCTCGCCCGTCTCACGGGCGGGCTTGGCGGAGAAGTCGGTGACGATCTTGTCGACCTGGACGGCCGTGCTCTGCGGTCCGACGGTCGGCGCCGGTCGCGGAGTTGGCGAGCAGCAGGTCGCCGAACGAGCGCTGCGACGTGCGATCGGCCTTGTAGCCGGGCGTCGACGCATTGGCGAGGTCGTTCGCGATCTGGTCCTGCCGGATCTGCTCGGCGAGCATTCCCGACGCGGCGATGTAGAGCCCGCGATCCATTCTTCGGACGTTGATCGGCAGCGACGCGCCATTCTGTAGGGCGATGGAGCCGGTCATCGGGATCCAGACGCTGCTGCTGCGGACCCAGCTGCCCGAGGTCACGCTGCGCCCGGGCATCTCGGTCGTCGCGCGCGTGCTCTCGCGCGGCGAGACCACGGCGTGCTGGTGATCGCGGGGATACCGCTCACCGCGCAGCTGCCCGCCGAGATCG
This sequence comes from uncultured Nitrospiraceae bacterium, assembly GCA_963839785.1. GTDB lineage: Bacteria > Nitrospirota > Nitrospiria > Nitrospirales > Nitrospiraceae > Nitrospira_A. Next base: position 314,979 of record CAWIWD010000013.1, on the reverse strand, counting down.
GCAGGACCGGCGAGACGCTGCGCCTGAGCCGTGAGCGACGTGACGCCCGAGCGCGTGACGCTGCAGCTCGACCAGGTCGTCAACCCCGCGGCTCAACCGCCGCCGCAGCCGGCCGAGCGCGCGCGGGTGACGGTGGAGGACCCGCCGACGCAGCGTGCGCGTCGGCGGCGAGGAGCGCTCGACCGTGGCGCTGAGCTTCACGTCGCCCGCGCTCGGGCCGCCTGGACCTGCGGCTCGAGCTCGCCGGCGGACACGGGTCAGCGTCGCCGTCGAGGCGGCCGCCGGCCGCCCGTTCGCGCTCGCCGACGCCGCCGCGCGGCCGCCTGCAAGACGGACTGCAGGCGCGCACCGGCCTCGATGCCGACGGTGCAGGTGACGCCGCGGCGCGAGCCGCTGGATCTGTATGCCTGAGCGCGACGTCACCGCGGCGCTGAGCTACACCGGCACCGGGGCGCCGCAGGTCGTCGCCGCCGGCCGCGGCCAGGTGGCCGCGACGATCCTCGAGCGCGCGCGCGAGGCGGGGGTGCCGGTGCACAAGGATCCCGGAGCTCGCCGACGCGCTCGCCGGGCTGGCCCTGGGCGCACGAGGTGCCGCAGGAGCTGTGGACGGCGGTCGCGGAGGCGCTGGCGTGGGCCTATTCAGCGTGAGTGACGACGCAATTACCCCGAATCGGTGATCAAGGAGATCGGGTCCAGGCCCGATACAGGTCCAGTCCGTCAGTCCCGTGCACCGTTTCGTTAGGAGTCCGTCCCTCATGAAGCCCCCTCGACCACCAGCCGCCGCCGCGTTTCCGCGGATGAGGCGCTGGCGCTCTGGAGCGAGTACAAGCGCACTGGCGACCTGCAGGTGCGCAATCGCCTCGTGATGACCTTCGCGCCGCTCGTGAAGTACATCGTCTTCAAGAAGGTCCGCGAGCTGCCGGCGCGCTGCGAGGTCGAGGACTTCATCTCCTGCGGCCTCGAGGCCCTGATCGCCTCGATCGACCGCTACGACCCGGCCAAGGGCGCCACGCTCGAGCAGTTCGCGTGGACCCGCATCCACGGCGCCGTGCTCGACGAGCTGCGCCGGCAGGACTGGGCGCCGCGCTCGCTGCGCCGCTGGGAGCGCGACATCGCCAAGGCGCGCGACGCAGTTCACCGCGATCCACGGCCGCACCCCGTCGCGCGACGAGCTCGCCGACTCCCTGGCCATCTCGGTCGAGGACCTGCGCCGCCGCGAGGACGACATCTCGGTCTCCGACGTGACCTCGCTCAACACGCTCGTGATCTCCGACGACGAGACCACGGTCGAGCGCATCGACACTCTCGCCTCCGGCGACGAGCGGCTCGATCCCGAGCACGCGACGGCGACCGAGGAGGCCAAGTCGAAGTTCCGCTCGGCGTTCGACCGGCTGCCCCAGCGCGAGCGCGAGGTCGCCGTTCTCCTCTACGTCAAGAACCTCACGCTGCGTGAGATCGGCGACATCCTCGGCGTCTCCGAGAGCCGCGTGTGCCAGATCCATTCCCAGCTCAAGCGCACGCTCAAGTCCCAGCTGGCCGAGGATTCATTCCTCTTCTCAGCAGTCGGATAAACGTCCAGCCGCTTCAAGAGAAGATGGGAGAGGCCGACAACCGGAGCAGTATGAGCTTCGAGATCGGACCCATCTCGCCCTTCCAGGGCCCGGGCGCCATCAGGCGCACCGAGCACGCCACCTCCCGCTTCACGCTGGATCTGGCGCGCCCGGCTGCGGCTGCGGCTCCCGCGCGGGACAGCGCTGAGCTGTCGCTGCCGGCGCACCCGCCGACAGAGGTGCTCGACGCGATCGGCGCCGCCGCCGAGCGTGCCGCCGAGCTGCGGGCCGACAACCGCGAGCTGCACTTCCACAAGGACGAGGCCTCGGGCCGCGTCATCGTGCAGGTGCGCGATCTCGAGGGCAACGTGATTCGCACCATCCCGCCGTCCAGGGCGCTGGACGTCATGTCCGGGGCGCGGATCTAGCGGCATGGCCGGCCTCGCGCTCTCCGGTCTCGCCTCCGGCGTCGACACCAGCTCGATCGTCGAGCAGCTGATCGCGCTCGACCGCCAGGGCACGACCCGCATCCAGAACCGCCAGTACGGCGTCACGGGCCTGCAGACCACGCTCAAGGCCGTGGCCACCAAGCTCGCGGCGCTCAAGACCGCCGCCACGGCTCTCAGCTCGGACGCGACCTGGAAGCCGCAGCAGACCGTCGAGTCCTCCGACACGAAGGTCGTCGTCAGCCAGACGGGCGGCGCCGGCATCGGCGGCCACACGCTTCAGGTCAACCGCCTCGCGTCCTCGATGCAGCGCGGCTACTCCTTCACCGGCGGCACCGCCGGCACGATCACGATCACGTCGAACGCCGACTCGGCGAACACGATGCAGATCTCGGTCGGCGCCGACGCGACGCTCCAGCAGATCGCCGACTCGATCAACGCCAAGGCGACCGGCCCGGTCGTCGCCGCGGTGGTCAACAACGGCACGACCAACGAGCGCCTCGTGATGTCCTCGCGCACGACGGGCTCCGAGTCCGACTTCACGGTCTCCCGGGCGGCCTGCCCAGCGACGACGCGACGTACACGACGCCCGACGTCACCAAGCTCGACGCCGTCCTACTCGCTCGACGGCGGCGCAGCGGTCGGCTCCAAGTCGAACGTCCTCGAGAACGTCATCCCGGGCCTGCGCATCACGCTCAAGGGCGTCACCGCCGCCCCGGCCGACATCAACGTCAGCGAGCCCGTGCTCGACCGCGACGCGGTCAAGAAGAAGATCACCGACTTCGTCAACGCCTACAACGCGGTCGTCGACCCCACGCGGCGCGGAGATCACCGAGAAGCCCGTCACGAACTCCGACGAGCTCGACGGACGCGGCCCTGGGCGCGCTCTACGGCGACTCCGGCATGCAGTCGATGCTCAACGCGCTGCGCCGGCAGATGACCGCGCTGAACCCCGCCGCCGGGATCAACGACCTGTCCGACCTCGGGATCGGCCTTCCGGCCTCCAAGGCCGGCGTGGTGTCCGACGACGCGAAGGCCGGCAAGCTCGCGATCGACTCGACCAAGCTCGACGCCGCGCTCCAGACCGACTGGACGTCGGTCAAGAGCTTCTTCACCGGCTTCTCCAAGCAGGTCGGCGACTACGTCGACAAGCAGACCGGCGGCAAGGGCGTCATCGACAGCCGCCTCAAGAGCGCCGACCGCAACATGCGGACGCTCACGGACCAGCTCACGCAGGCCAACGAGCGGATCGACGCCAAGGAGAAGCGCCTGAAGGCGCAGTTCGCGGCGATGGAGACCGCGATGCAGAACAGCCAGACCCAGCAGGCCTGGCTGACCGGCCAGCTCGCCAGCTCTCGGCTAGCGAATTCGCCTCAAGCGCGGCGCTTCCCGGGCCGACTACCGGAGCAAGCAGCAACCGTCCCGTCTCTCCGTCCTGAGGTCAGCGTTGTCCGTCTATACCGCCTCCCGTAGCGCTGCGTACAAGCAGCAGAGCATCCTCACCGCCACCCCCGGCCAGCTTGTCGTCATGCTCTACGACGGCTGCCTGCGCTTCCTGAACCAGGCCGCGTATGCGATGCGCGAGGGCAACGTCAGGCCGAGGCCGGCACCCGGCTCGGCCGCGCGGAGGCGATCATCGAGGAGCTGCACGCCACGCTCGACATGGAGAAGGGCGGCGTCATCGCCAGCCGGCTCCAGGGCATCTACGTCTTCTGCTCCAGGCACCTGCTCGAGGCCCGCAGGCTCGAGGAGCCCGAGAAGATCGAGAAGGTCGCCGAGCTCCTCGGCGAGCTGCGCGACGCCTGGGCCCAGGTCGCCGCGGCCTGATGGACCCCTGGTCCACACTGCTCGCCCGGGCCAACGCCGAGCGCACCCTGGCCGCCGAGGGCCGCTGGGACGAGCTCGCGGCCTCCACGGCCGAGCGCGTCGCCTCGCGGCCACGCTCGGCCCGGCGCCCGCCGGCGCCCGCCTCGACCCTCGAGGCGCTCGCCGTCGTCCAGCAGGAGCTGTCCGCCACGCTCGAGTACGCGCGCGACGAAGACGCAGCGCGAGCTCGCCGGCCTCAACACCGGCCGCGGTGCCGTCGCCGGCTACGCCGCCGCCCAGTCCGCGCGCTCGCGCCGCTGGGTGAACGACGCGGCCTAAAGGTCGAGCAGCGCCGGCCGATCAACCGACTGGCTGCCCCAGGGATGGGGCTCGTGGGTCCAAGGACGGACCACCAACTCTTCTTTCCAAGGAGATTCCGTCCCAGTGCTCTTCGACACCACGCAGCTTGCCCTCGAGCGCGCCATCGAGGGCGCCGGCAAGCGCCATGAGGCGCTGGCGGCGAACCTGGCGAACGCCAACACCCCCGGCTACCAGCGGGTCGACGTGGACTTCCACACGGCGCTCGCGGCGGCCGTCGGCAGCGGCGACGACGCGCGCACGGCGCGCTGAAGCGCCTCTCCTTCTCCCCGGCCAAGGACGCCTCGGCCGGCGCCACCCGCGCCGACGGCTCGACGGTCGACGTCGAGTCCGAGTCCGCCAAGCTCGCCGAGAACGCGCTCGAGCAGCAGGCCGCCGTCCAGGTCGCCCACGCCCGCATCGGGATCCTGAAGGCCGCGATGGGCACGGGCGCGCCTGATGAGCCTCTTCGGCGGTCTCGAGATCTCCGCGTCCGGCCTCACGGCCGAGCGCCTGCGGATGGACGTCACGGCCGAGAACCTCGCCAACGCCCAGACCACCCGCGGCGCCGACGGCCAGCCGTACCGCCGCAAGGAGGTCGTCCTGCAGGAGGCCGCCGGCTCGTTCGGCGCGTCGCTGTCGGCCGCGATGGGCGCCGGCAGCGCCTCCAGGGCGGCGGCGTGCAGGTCGCCGGCGTCGTCCAGGACACCGCGACGCCGCTCAAGCGCGTGTACGACCCGGGCCACCCGGACGCCGACGCGCAGGGCTACGTGTCCATGCCGAACGTCGACACCGTCACCGAGATGGTCGACCTCATCAGCGCGCACGCGCGCCTATGAGGCGAACGTCACGGCGATGCAGGCCGCCAAGCAGATGTTCTCGAAGACGCTGGAGCTCCTCCGCTGATGCCGATCGATCCGTCCATGCCTCTCGCCGTCGGCGGGCCCGGAGTGGCACCGTCGCTCCGGTCGAGCCCACGCAGGCGCCCTCGCGAGGCCGGCACCGGCTTCGGCGACATGCTCGGCAAGTCGCTGCAGTCGCTGGCCGACCAGCCAGACCGAGGCGGCCGATGCCGCCCAGGCGCTGGCCACCGGCCAGGCGTCCGATCCGACCGCCGTCGTGATGGCGGTCGAGCGGGCGCAGCTCGCCATGCAGCTGGCATCGCAGATCCGTACGAAGGCCGTCGAGGCCGCCCAGGACATCTTCCACACCCAGGTCTGAGCTGACCCATGCCCCCGTTCGTCGATACCTTCCGCGCCCTCCCCGCCCGCTCCAAGGGCATCATCGCCGTCTCGGCGGTGGCGATCCTCGCGATCGCGTTCCTGCTGCTGCGGGTCGCCGGCGCGCCGTCCTACTCGCTCCTGTCGTCGGGCCTCGACCCCGCCCAGACCGGCAAGGTCACGGCGGCGCTCGACGAGCAGGGCATCGCCTACGAGCTGCGCAACAACGGCACGGCGCTGGCGGTCGAGAAGACCTCCATGTCGCGCAGGCGCGCGTCGCGCTCGCCGCCCAGGGCGTCAGCCCGACGGCGGCTCGGGCGAGGGCTTCGAGCTGTTCGACGAGCAGAAGCTCGGCGCCTCCGACTTCCAGCAGAAGGTCACCTACCAGCGCGCGCTGGAGGGTGAGATCGCCCGCACCATCGGCAAGCGTCCAGGGCGTCAGCTCCCCGCAGGTGCAGCTCGTGCTGCCCGAGGACGACCTGTTCGCCGACGAGGCGACCCCGGCCACGGCCGCGGTCATGCTCGGCAACTCGGCCGACACGCTCGAGCCCGGCGCGGTGCGCGGCATCGCCGCAGCTCGTCGCCTCGTCCGTGAAGGGCCTCAAGACCGAGAACGTCACGATCACCGACGCGTCGGGCGCGCTCGTGTGGCCGGCCGGCGACGGCTCGGGCGGCGGCGGCGTGGCCGCCGGCAAGCAGGCCCTCGAGGCCCGCTACGCCCGCCAGTGGAGGCCGACCTGAACGCGCTGCTCGTCCGCACGCTCGGCCCGGGCAAGGCCCAGGTGTCGGTCACCGCCGACCTGAACGCCGACAAGACCACGCGCGAGCAGCTCACCTACGCCAAGAAGGGCGTGCCGCTCAAGAAGACGACCGAGAGCGAGAAGCTCAACGGCGGCGGCGCGACCACGGGCGGCACCGCGGGCACCGGGTCGAACATCCCGACCTACTCGGCGGGCAGCGCCGGCCGGCGGCTCGAACTCCAAGTACCAGCGCAAGACGGAGAACACCGACTTCGGCGTGGACAAGAAGGTCGAGCACACCGAGGTCGCCGCCGGCGCCGTCAACAAGCTCAACGTCGCCCTGCTGGTCGACAAGTCCGTGCCCGGCCGCCGACTTCGCGGCCGTCCAGAAGGCGGTCTCCAGCGCCGCCGGCATCGACACGACGCGCGGTGACGTGCTGCAGGCCGCCCAGGTGCCGTTCGCCAAGGTCGCCGCGCCGAAGACCGGCCCGGTCCCGACCACGCTGCTCGGCCCGCTCAAGTGGGTCGGCGTCGGCCTCGCGTCGCTGCTGTTCCTGTTCTTCATGACCCGCTCGCTGCGCAAGCGCGAGGGCGAGGCGCTGGCAGCGCCGGCGTGGCTCACCGACATCGAGGAGCCCGTCTCGCTGGCCGCGCTCGAGCAGCAGACCCAGGTCCTGCCGGGCAACGGCCACCCGACGATCACGCTCCCGCCGCGTGCGCCGGACACCAACCTGCAGGCGATCGACCAGCTGATGGAGCGCGAGCCCGAGCGCGTCGCCGCCCAGGTCAAGCAGTGGATGGCGGACGACTGACATGAGCACCGAGCTCGCCACCCGGCCCGCCGCTGAGGCGACCAAGAGCCTCCGGGGCATCGAGAAGGCGGCCATCCTGCTCGTCGCCATCGGCGAGGAGCGGGCCGGCCAGATCTTCCGCTACCTCGGTGAGAACGAGGTCGAGGCGCTCTCGCTGGAGATCGCCAAGTCGCGCAAGGTCCCCAACGAGGTCTCCCGCGACGTGATCGGCGAGGCCGTCGACACCGTGCTCGCGGAGGACTACATCGCCGAGGGCGGCGTGGAGTACGCGCGCAGCATCCTCGAGCGCTCGCTCGGCTCCAGCCGCGCCGAGGAGGTCATCGGGCGCCTGGCCGCGACGATCGAGCGCCGGCCGTTCGAGTTCCTGCGGCGCACGCCGCCGGAGCAGATCTACGTCTTCCTGCGCAACGAGTCGCCGCAGACGATCGCGCTCGTGGTCGCGAACCTGCACACGACGCTCGCCGCCCAGGTGCTCTCGCAGCTCGAGCCCGAGGAGCAGGCCGAGGTCGCGCGCCGCGTGGCCAAGATGGCCGAGACCCGGCCCGAGGTCGTCGCGCAGGTCGAGACCGTGATGAAGCAGAAGCTCTCCAGCATCGTCGCGCAGGACTACGCGGCCGCCGGCGGCGTCAAGTCGCTCGCCGACATCCTCAACCACTCCGACCGGACGACCGAGCGCAACGTGCTCGACGAGCTCGCCAAGACCGAGTCCGAGCTGGCCGACGAGGTCCGCCTGCTGCTGTTCACGTTCGAGGACGTCGTCAAGCTCGACGACCGCTCGATCCAGATGGTCCTCAAGGAGGTCGACCAGAAGGACCTCGCGATCGCCCTCCGCGGCGTCAGCGAGGACGTCCGGGCGCGGATCTTCTCGAACATGTCCGAGCGCGGCGCCGAGCTCCTCAAGGAGGAGATCGACTTCCAGCCGCCGCAGCGCAAGCGCGTCATCGAGGAGGCGCAGGGCCGCATCGTCGGCGTCGTGCGCCGCCTCGAGGAGGCCGGCGCCGTGGTGATCTCCCGCGGTGGCGGCGGCGGCGACGACGAGCTGATGTGATGACGTCGTCCGAGTTCTCGTTCGAGGCGCTCGACGCGCCCGTCGTCAACCTTCCGACCGCCGGGGCCGCCCCGGGTCCGGACGCCGTCATGGCCGCTCTCGCCCAGGCGGAGGCCGACGCCGACCGCCCTGCGCGCCGCCGCGCGCGAGGAGGGACTGCGCGAGGGTCGCGAGGAAGCGCTCGCCGCGCTCGCTCCCGCGCTGGAGGCGCTGACCCAGGCCGCCGAGGCGGTCCAGGCTGACCAGTACGCCCGCGCCGACCGCCTCGAGCGCCACGCCGTCGACCTCGGGCTCTACCTCGCCGAGAAGGTGCTCGGCGGCGCGATCGCCGTCGACCCCGAGCTCGTGCTCGAGGCCGTCCGCGGCGCCCTGCGCGGCATCGTCGAGCGCGAGCGCGTGACCGTGCTCGTGCATCCCGAGGATCTCGAGATGGTGCGCGACGCGATGGACGACGTCCGCGCCTCGCTCGGCGGCATCGAGCACTGCGAGGTCCAGGCCGAGCGCCGCGTGTCGCGCGGCGGGGCCGTGGTCCGCACGCCGGAAGGCGACGTCGACGCCCGCGTCGGAGACCAAGCTCGTGCGCGCGCGCGAGGTCGTCGAGGCCGCACTGACCAGCTCTCCGGCATGAGCAACGCGCTGGACCGCGCCACCGCGGCGCTGCGCGATGCCGATCTGCACCGCCGCCACGGCCGCGTCATCGACCTCATCGGCCTGATCGTCGAGGCCACCGGCCTCGAGGCCGAGGTCGGCGAGGTCTGCACGATCGAGACCGGCCGCGGCCGCGGGCCTGTGCCCGCCGAGGTCGTCGGCTTCCGCGCCGGCCGCACGCTGCTGATGCCGCTCGGCGAGGCGACGGGCATCGGCCCGGGCGCTCGCGTGAGCGCGCAGCGGCCGCGCGCTGAGCGTCGAGGTCTCCGACGACCTGCTCGGCCGCACGCTCGACGGCCTCGGCCGTCCGCTGGACGGCTTCGGCCCCGCCGCGTCCGGCCGCTCCGCGGCCCGTCGAGGCGCGCGCCGCCCGACCCCTTCACGCGCCCGCGCATCACCGACCGCGTCTCGCTCGGCGTCCGCGCGCTCGACGCGCTCGTGCCCTGCGGCCGCGGCCAGCGCCTCGGCATCTTCGCCGGCTCGGGCGTCGGCAAGTCGTCGCTGCTGGGCATGATCGCCCGCTCGACGTCGGCCGACGTCAACGTCATCTGCCTGGTCGGCGAGCGTGGCCGCGAGGTGCGCGAGTTCATCGAGCGCGACCTCGGCCCCGAGGGCATGGCCCGCTCCGTCGTGATCGTCGCGACCTCCGACCAGCCCGCGCTGGTGCGCATCAAGGCCGCGTTCACGGCGACCACGATCGCCGAGCACTTCCGCGACCAGGGCGCCGACGTGATGCTGATGATGGACTCGGTCACGCGCTTCGCGATGGCCCAGCGCGAGGTCGGCCTGGCGATCGGCGAGCCGCCCGCCACCCGCGGCTACACGCCGAGCGTGTTCGCGCTGCTGCCGAAGCTGCTCGAGCGCTCCGGCACCTCGCCGCGCGGCTCGATCACCGGCCTCTACACCGTGCTCGTCGACGGCGACGACATGAACGAGCCGATCGCCGACGCCGTGCGGTCGATCCTCGACGGCCACGTCGTCCTCTCGCGCTAGCTCGCGCACATCGGGCCACTACCCGGCCGTCGACGTGCTGGCCAGCGTGTCCCGCCTCGTCGGCGAGGTCGTCTCGCCCGAGGTCCGCATCGGCCGGCGACGAGGTGCGCCGCCTGATGGCCGCCTACCAGGACAAGTCCGACCTGATCGCGATCGGCGCCTACGCTCGCGGCAGCGACCCGCTGACCGACGCGGCGATCGACGCCCGCTCGCCGATCGACGGCTTCCTGCGCCAGACGGTCGCCGACCGCTCGACGGCCGACGAGGCCGACTCGGCGCTGATCAACCTCGCCCTGCTCGCCGGCGTGCCGGACCCGGCCGCCCAGGTCGTCGCCCCGGCCGGCGAGCCCGCGCCCCAGGCGGCGCCGCAGCAGCCCGGGATGCCGCTGCACACGGCGATCCCGCCGCTGCACCTCGCGTCCTAGCCGGTTTCGCGGGCGAAATGCCGAAGTTCGGCCGCTACAGAACCCGTGGGGCCGGTCGATGACTGGGTCGTGGAGACTCCGTCCTTCACGTTCCGTCTGGAGCGCGTACGGTCGCTTCGGGAGCGCGCTGAAGAGCGTGCTGCCGAGGAGCTGGCCCATGAGCTGCGCCTGCGCCTGCGCGGGGAGGCCATGCTGCTCGAAGCCACCGAGGCCGCCTCGGCCGCGACGCAGACCGGTCGCGACCGCCGTGCACGTCCCGCACCAGCGGGATGGACCTCATCGCCGCCCAGGCGTACATCGAGCGTGCCGAGCGCACCCGCCGCGAGGCCGCGCTGGACCTGGACCGCCAGGACGCCGAGGTCGCCGCGCGCCGCACCGCGCTGCAGGCCGCCGCGCGCGAGCGCCAGGTGATGGACAAGCTCAAGGAGCGCCAGCACGCGGACCACAACGCCGCGTGGGCCCGCAAGGCCCAGGGCGCGCTCGACGAGGTCGCGCTCAGCGTGCACCGCCGCGGGGTCGCCGCGTGAGCGTCGACGCCGTCATCGCCCGCGTCAACGAGCTGCAGCTCATGATCGCCGGGTCGCAGCCGCAGCCCGCTCGCGACGCAGACCTCGAGCTTCGCCAGCCAGCTGGCCAGCGCCAGCGCCTCCACCCTGACCGCCGACCGCCGGCACCACGCCTGCCGCGGCCGCCACCGCCTCGACCGGCGTCGCCGCGACGGGCGCCTCCGAGCTCGCCGCCGACGTCCCCTACGGCGCCCAGATCACGGCCGCCGCGAAGAAGTACGGCATCGACCCCGCGCTGCTCGCCGGGCTCGTCAAGCAGGAGTCCGGCTTCAACCCGAACGCCGGCTCGCCCGCCGGTGCCCGCGGCCTGACGCAGCTGATGCCCGGCACCGCCGCCGGCCTCGGCGTCACCAACGTCCTCGATCCCGCCCAGTCGCTCGACGGCGGCGCGAAGTACCTGCGCGCAGCAGCTCGACGCGTTCGGCGGCGACGTCACGCCGCGCGCTGGCGGCCTACAACGCCGGGCCGGGCGCGGTCAAGCGCTACGGCGGCGTGCCGCCCTACGCGGAGACGCAGAACTACGTCCGCGCGGTCCAGGCCAACGCCGCGGCCTATCGCGCCTCCAGCCCCACCCCCTCGATCCTGTGATGACCACCGACCGCACCCAGCCCGCGCGCCCGGCCGCGCCCACGACCGACCGCTCCGCCGCCCCGGCGCAGCGGGGCGCGACGGGGGACGCCTTCGCGGCGCTCCTCGACGCCCACGCCACGCCCACCCGCCCCGGCGACGCGTCCGTCCGCCGCGACGACCGCGCGCCGCGCCGCGACGACGCCGGCCACCGCCGCGACGATGTCCGCGATCGCGGCACGCAGCGCCGCGACGACCTCCACGCGCGCCGTGCCGCGCGGGCCGACGACCTTCACACCGCGCCCGAGCGTCCCACCGCCGCCGCGCCCGCCACCCCGGCGCCCGCGACCGACGCCGCGTCGCCCGCTGCCGCCCAGCCGGCGCCGGCCGCGCCCGCGCTGGTGCTCGCCGAGCTCCCGGCCCCGCCGCTCGCCCTCGCCGTCGCCGTCGAGGCCGCGCCGCCGGCCCCGGTCACCGAGACCGCCCCGGCTCGCCACGCCGGCCGCCGAGACGGCTCCGGCCGCGACGCCGGTCGCCCCCGCGACCGCGCAGAGCGCGCCGGCTGCCGCCCGCGCCCGCCCAGCAGGCGCAGACGCCGGCCACGCCCGCCGACGCTCAGCCGCAGGACGCCGAGCCGCAGGCGCGACGTGCCCGCCGACGACGCTCAGGCGCCGGTGGCCCAGGACGCCCAGCCCAAGGGCCCCGCTCCGCGCGAGGCCGCGCCGCACCCGGCCGCGACCGCGCCCGAGCAGCCCGCCGACGAAGCCGGCTCGCCGAGCCGACCCCGGTCGCGACGACCGCGACCGCGCAGGCCAAGCCCGCCGCCACGGCCTGCCGCCGACGCTCCGGCGCCGGCCGCGCCCGCGCCGGCACCCACCTCCGTGAACCCGGCTGCGGCTCCCGCCGCCGCCGCCCCGGCCGCCGCGCCGACCGCTCCGCAGCGCACCGTGCCGCTGCACCGCGCACCCGCCGCCGTCGCGACGCTGCTCAGCGTCGCGCACGACCGCGGCATCACGCACGCCAAGATGGCGCTCCGGCCCGCCGAGCTCGGCGGCATCGAGATCCGCCTGCAGTCCACGGCCGCCGGCATCTCCGCGCAGGTCGTGGCCGACTCGCCCGAGGCCGCGCGGATGCTCGCGCAGCACGGCGACGAGCTGCGCCGCGCGCTCGAGGCGCGCGACGTGACCCTGCTCTCGCTCGAGGTCTCGACCACGGCCGACGACCAGCAGCAGCAGAGCGCCCGCGGCGAGTGGACGGACGGCGACGACGCCGGCTCCGCCACCTCCTCCGGCCGCTCGACCGGCGACGCCGAGGGCGACGCCGAGGCCGACTTCCTCCCCGATCCACTCGACGATCGAGCTGCCCGGCGGCCTGCTCGTCGACGTGCTCGCCTGACCCCGACCAGAAACAGAGATGACCTCAGTCGACTCAGTCACTCCTACGCCGACTCAGATCGAGCGGAAGACCGGGGGAAGCAACCTCGGCAAGGACGACTTCCTCAAGCTGTTCATCGCACAGCTCCAGCATCAGGACCCGATGAACCCGATGCAGGACAGCGACATGATGGGCCAGATGGCGTCGTTCTCGACGCTCGAGCAGATCACGAACATGGCCGCGGCGAACCAGACCGTCGCCTCCAACCTCTCGTCCACCAGCGCGATCAACCTCATCGGGCGGACCGTGACGTACACGGACGAGAACGACCTTTCCCACACCGGTGTCGTCGAGAAGGTCACCACAGCGGGCGGCTCGCCGTCCCTGACGGTGGCCGGCGTCGACGGCATCGATCCCGCAACCATCTCGCAGGTCGCTTAGGCGGCTGGAAGGAGTTGATGCCCCGATGATGCGAGGCATGTTCGCCGCCATCAGCGGCCTCAAGACCCACCAGGTGATGCTCGACGTCACCTCCAATGACATCGCGAACGTCAACACGATCGGCTACAAGTCCGCTCGCGCGACGTTCATGGACTCGCTCACCCAGGTGCAGCGCGGCGCTTCCGGCGCCGGCGGCGGCACGGGCGGCTCCAACGCCGCTCAGATCGGCCTCGGCACGCAGCTGGGCTCGATCGACAACCTGATGACCGGCGGCTCGCTGCAGTCCACGGGCAACCCGTACGACGTCGCGATCTCGCAGGGCCCGGGCATGTTCCGGGTCGCCCGAGCACCGCGACGCCGCCGACGGCCAACCCGGGCAGCACCGAGTACACCCGTGCGGGCAACTTCACCACCAACAGCTCCGGCTACCTGGTCACCCAGGACGGCTACTACGTCCAGGGCCGCACGGCCGGCGGCGCCGACACGCTGATCAACATCCCGACGGGCTCGTCGAACGTGACGATCGCCCAGAACGGCGAGGTCAGCTACGTCGACGGCACGCGGCACCCGGCAGTCCGCCGGCTTCCTGTCGCTGGCGACGTTCTCCAACGCCGCGGGCCTCCAGCGCTCCGGCTCGAACCGCTGGCTGGCGTCGCCGAACTCCGGCACGCCGGTGGTCAGCACCCCGAGCGCGACGGCCGGCTTCACCACCGCCGGCACGGTCGAGATGTCCAACGTGGACCTCGCCCAGGCGTTCACGAGCATGATCACCGCGCAGCGTGGCTTCCAGGCCAACTCGCGGGTCATCAGCGACCGCGGACGAGATGCTGCAGGACCTGGTGAACCTGAAGCGCTAAGCTAACGTCGCACGTAGGTCGTCGCCGACACCATCGCCGGAGAGTCCTCCGGCGATGGTCGAAGCGACGACCGGAGGGCGAAAGGCAAATCCGGATCCCTCCCCCGAGCGCCCGCCACGTGCGGGCGTCGGCATTTAAGGCGTGGCCCTAGGTGCCGAATACCGGGACGTGATCCGTCTCCACAGACTTGCGCATGCCGAAGAGCACTTCCTGCTCAATCCGGACCTGATCCTCTCGATCGAATCAACTCCTGACACCGTCGTGACCCTCACCACCCACACCAAGCTGATCGTCTCCGAGCGCCCTGAAGAGGTCGTCGACCTCGTCCGCGCCTGGCGCGCCTCGATCCTCGAGGCCGGCCTGCCGCGCATCCGGCGGCGCTCCGACGTGCCCCTGCACGTCGTCCGCGGTGAGCACGTCGGAGAGGAGCCCGAGCGATGAACAAGGCCAACTCCGCCATCGGCCTCCTCATCGGCATCGTGGGCATCGCCCTCGGCGCCACGATGGAGGGCTCCAACGTCATGGCCATCCTCAACCCGTCGGCGATGCTGATCGTGCTCGGCGGGACGCTCGGGGCCACCATGGCCGGCACGAGCTTCGACGCCGTCAAGGGGATCCCCAAGCTCTACATGAAGGCCATGAACGCCGAGCCGCCGGACCTCAACGGCCGCGTCACCGAGCTCGTCGGCTACGCCGAGCAGGCGCGCCGCGACGGCCTCCTGGCGCTCGACGAGCAGCTCGGCAGCATCGAGGACCCCTACACCCGCAAGGGCCTGCAGCTGGTCGTCGACGGCACCGACCCGGACCTCGTCGCCGACGTCCTGGAGGCCGAGAACGACGCCATGCGCAAGCGCCACTCGGCGATGACGCAGCCGTTCGACAAGGCCGGCGGCTACGCGCCGACCATGGGCATCATCGGCACGGTCTTCGGGCTCGTGCACGTGCTCTCCAACCTCTCCAAGCCCGAGACCCTCGGCCCATCGATCTCCGCCGCGTTCATCGCGACGCTGATCGGCGTCGCCTCGGCCAACGTGATCTACCTGCCGATCTCCGCACGGCTCAAGCAGCTGTCCGGCGACGAGCTGCACTTCCGCACCATGACGCTCGAGGGCATCCTCGCCATCCAGGCGGGCGACAACCCGCGCGTCGTGCAGGAGAAGCTCACCGCCTACGTGCCGCCGGCCCTGCGGATGACCGAGGAGGAGGCGGCCGCCGCCGCCCAGGCGCAGAAGGAAGCGGCCTAGTCACATGGCCGGCCACGGACGCCGCCGTCACAAGGGCGGGCACCACGAGGAGGAGCACGAGGAGGGAGAGCGCTGGCTCGTGTCCTTCGCGGACATGATGACGCTCCTCTTCTGCCTGTTCATGGTGCTGTTCGCCATCTCGTCGGTGAACACGTCCAAGTTCGAGGCGCTGCAGAAGGCGCTCCAGGACGCCTTCTCGGGCAAGATCCTCTCCGGCGGCGAGGCCGTCATGGAGACCGGCAACGACAAGGAGCCGCAGAAGCCCGGCACCGAGCCGCCGCTGCCCGCCATGACGCCCCTCCAGGCGCTCGCCCAGTCCTCCGTCGAGTCGACCGAGAACAAGGCGGCCAAGAAGGAGGACCAGGACTTCAAGGCGCTCAAGGCCAAGATCGACGCGCTCGTCGCCAAGGAGGGTCTGACCGGCAAGGTCGAGACGACCATCCGCAAGCGCGGGCTCGTCGTCGAGCTGCTCACCGACAACGTGTTCTTCGATTCCGGCCAGGCCGCGCTCAAGCCGGGCGCCCTGGGCCTGCTCGGCAAGCTCGGCAACGTGCTGCGCGTCGAGGACGAGCACCCGATCGTCGTCGAGGGCCACACCGACTCCCAGCCGATCTCCAACGCGCAGTACCCGAGCAACTGGGAGCTGTCCGGCGCGCGCGCGTCGGCGGTCGTCCGCACCTTCGTCTCAGACGGCGTCACGGCGGGCCGGGTCTCCGGCGCGCTCTACGGCGCCGAAGACCCGACCGCGAGCAACGCGACGCCCGAAGGGCGCTCGCGCAACCGCCGCGTCGACGTGATCCTCACCCGCCTGCATCAGGAGCCCTAGTCCCATGAAGAAGAAGCTGATGATCCTCCTCCCCGTGCTCCTGCTGGTGCTCGGTGGTGCCTACAAGTTCGTCCTCGCCAAGCCGAAGGAGGCCGAGGCGAAGCCGAAGGTCGACGGCACGGTGTACATCCTCCAGAAGGAGTTCCTCGTCAACCTGCACGACGGTCGCTTCGCGAAGCTGACCACCGCGCTGGTGCTCGCGCACGACGACACGTCGACCGCGGCGGCCGGCGGCCACGAGGCGGCCTCGCCGCCGGAGGGCTACGGCGCGATGACGCAGGAGGCGGTCGTGCGAGCGATCGTCACCGACGACCTGACCGATGTGAAGGCGTCCGACGTGATCGACCGCGAGGGTCGCGAGCGCCTGCAGGAGAAGATCCTCAAGGACCTCAAGAAGAAGACCGACGTGAAGGTCGAAGAGGTCCTGTTCCCCGACGTCACGGTTCAGTGAGCGAAGCCATGAGCGATCCCGTCGATTACGTCCCGTTCGAGACGACCACGACCGCGCCCCTCGCGGGCACGGGCGATGCGCCCGAGCTCGAGCGCCTCTACGACGTCCCCGTGGAGCTGGCCGTGGAGATCGGCCGCACCCACATGACGATCCGCGAGACCCTGGCCCTGGGCCCCGGTTCGATCGTGACCCTCAACCGCCTGGCCGGCGAGCCCGTGGACCTGTTGGTCAACGGCAAGCCGATCGCGCGCGGCGAGGTCGTCGTGATCGACGAGGAGTTCGGCCTGCGCGTCACCGAGGTGGTGGCGGGCGAGACCGCCGACGCCGAGGTCGAGGCCCGCGCCGACGCGCCCGCCGCCCCGGCTCCGGCGGCGATCCCGGTCACCGCAGACGCTTAGCGACACCCCGGCGCGGATAATGCGGCCCGCATGGGCCGAGCCCGCGCCGCGGTCGCCAACTTCTGGCGCAAGGCCTACGAGGACAACCTCACGGGCCTCGCCTCGATGGTGGCCTACAACCTGTTGCTGTCGATCTTCCCGGTCGCGCTCGTCGCGCTGTGGGTCGCCGGCCGGGTGGTGCGCTCGTCCGAGGTGCAGGACTCGGTGCTGGCCGACCTCCAGCGGCTGTTCCCCAGCGCGGCCGAGAACACGCTCGACACCGCGATCCACCGGCTCCAGCAGACGTCGACGACCGTCGGCGTCCTGGCGCTCGTCGCCGCCGTGTGGTTCGCCGCCTCGTTCTGGGGCGCGCTCGACACGGCGTTCTGCCAGATCTACCACCGCGACTGCCGCAGCTGGGTCCGCCAGAAGCTGTTCGGCCTGGGCATGTTCGCGGTCGTGCTGCTGTTCATCATCGCCAGCGTCGCCGTGCCGGCGCTGCAGAGCCTGCTGGTGACGACGCAGCGCGACCTGCCGTTCGGGCTCTCCGACGTGCGCGGCCTCGTCTACGTCGTGTCGCTCGCGGCCGGCGTCACCGTCCTGTTCGTGGCGCTGTGCGTCACCTACGCGCTGGTGCCGTCGGGCCGGATGCCGTGGCGCTGCGTGTGGCCCGGCGCCCTCGGCGCGACGCTGGCGATCGCGGTGCTCGACTACGCGTTCCCGCTCTACCTGTCGAACGTCTCGACGCTGCGCGTCGGCACGTCGCTCGTGTTCGTGCTGATCGCGCTCGTCTGGTTCTACGCGCTCTCGATCATCGTGCTCTCCGGAGCGGTCGTGAACGAACTCCGCTTCGAGCGACGCTAGTCTGCCCCGCCGTGGGAGCCATCGACACGGTGGGGCTTACCAAGCGCTACGGGTCCGTGACCGCGGTCGACGATCTGACCTTCTCGGTTCGCGAGGGCGCGGTGACCGGCTTCCTCGGGCCGAACGGCGCGGGCAAGACGACGACGCTGCGGATGATCCTCGCGCTCGCCCGGCCCAGCGCGGGCCACGCGACCGTCCTCGGGCAGCCGTACGTCAAGCTCGACGAGCCCGCGCGAGTGGTCGGCGCCAACCTGGAGATCGCCGGCGCCCACCCGGGCCGCAACGGACGCGACCACCTGCGCGCCCTGGCGGCGATGGCCGGGCTGCCGCGCTCGCGCGTCGAAGAGGTGCTCAAGACTCGTCGAGCTCGAGGGCGCCGCCGGCCGCCGCGCCGGCAAGTACTCGCTCGGCATGCGCCAGCGGCTCGGGCTGGCGGCGACGCTGCTCGGCGACCCGCGCGTGCTGGTCCTCGACGAGCCGGCCAACGGCCTGGACCCGCAGGGCATCCGCTGGCTGCGCGACTTCCTGCGCGGCATGGCGGCCGAGGGCCGCACCGTGCTGGTCTCCAGCCACGTGCTCGCCGAGGTGGCGCAGACGGTCGACGACGTCGTGGTGATCCACCGCGGCCGGCTCGTCGAGCAGGGCCCGGTGTCGCGGCTGACCGCCGGCGGCCACGTGGTCGTCCGGTCCCCGCGGGCGGCCGAGCTGCGGGCCGCGCTCGAGCGCGGCGGCCTGAGCGTCAGCGGCGAGGGCGAGGAGCTGGTCGTCGACGCCGAGGATCCCGCCCGGGTCGGCGACATCGCCTTCGAGGCGGGCGTGCCCGTCCACGAGCTGACCACCCGCGCCACCTCGCTGGAGGAGGCGTTCCTGGCGCTGACGAGCGACCCGGAGCCGACGCTATGACGCGGCTCATCAACGGTGAGCTGATCAAGGTCCGCACCACGCGCACCGCGCTGGGCTTCGGTCTCGCCTCGGTGCTGCTCGTGCTCGCGCTCGTGCTGATCAGCTTCCTTGCCGGCGACCCGACCACCGTCGACGACAAGCGCGAGGCCCTCAACGTGGGCGGCGTGCTGTCGGTGCCATTGCTGATCTTCGGCATCGTCGGCGCCACCGGCGAGTACCGCCACCGGACGATCGCGCCCGCGGTGCTGATCGCGCCGGGCCGCACGCGGCTCACGGTCGCCCGCCTGATCGCGTACGTGCTCACCGGGCTGCTGTTCGGCGCGGTGATGGTCGTCGTCGCGCTCGTCGTCGGGCTGCCGCTGGCCGGCGGCGGCGAGGACCTCGCCGGGAGCGACCTCCTGACCATCGCCGGCGGCGGGCTCCTGGTCGCCGCGCTCACCGTGGCGCTCGGCGTCGGCGTCGGCGTGCTCGTGCGCAACCAGGTCGCGGGCGTCGTCGGCGCCCTGATCTGGCTGTTCATCCTCTCGCCGGTCCTCGGCCTGATCGACGAGGACCTGCCGGACTACACGACGCTCCCGGCCGCCGGTGTGGTCGGCGGCGCGTCGGACCCCAGCGGGCCGTCCTACGGGACGGCGGTCGTCGTCCTCGTGGCCTGGGCCGCCGTCTTCTTCGCCGCCGGCCTGTACGTCGAGAGCCGCCGCGACGTAGATTGAGCCCATGGCGTACGACGAGGACCTGGCGAACCGCATCCGTGAGCTGATCGCCCTCGAGCCGGACCTCACGGAGAAGAAGATGTTCGGCGGCCTGGCGTTCCTGATCGGCGGCCGCATGTCGGTCGCCGCCTCCCGCGACGGCGGGATCCTGGTGAGCGTCGACGCCGACGAGATCGACGCGTTGCTGGAGAAGCCGCACGCCCGGCCGATGGTCATGCGCGGCCGCGAGATGCAGAGCTGGCTGCGCGTCGACCCGGAGGGCCTGCGCACCAAGCGCCAGCTCGAGCCGTGGGTGCGGCGTGGCGTACAGCACGCGCGGTCGCTGCCGCCTAAGCGCTAGACGAACGGCAACCCCGGAACGGCAACCCCACCGTGCTGAGGCCCGGGCCCTCGGATTGGGTTGCCTGCGTCGACGTCCGGTCGACGCTCTGATGGAGACGCCGGCCTTCCGTGGCCGGTCGTAACCGGGCTTCGCCCTCCTAACTGCAGCGCTAAAGGCACCGCTTTCGTGGCCGATGAATCGGGTCGAGTCTTGATCCGGACTCGCCCCCCTCGGTGATGCAGATCTCCCCTGCCATTAAGTCGGCTGGAGTTGCCGTTCTCGGCCTCTCCTGCTCGCGCCCGCCGCCCTCGCGGCGGACGGTGAGAACACGCCGCTCAACCTCTCCGATCCCAAGGCCAAGGCCACGGAGACCGCCGGCTCCTCGTCCGGCGGGCTCGTGCGCACGATCGTCGGCCTGGCGATCGTCATCGGCGTCATCTACGGCCTCTACTGGGTCCTCAAGCAGGTCAAGGCCTCCCGCGAGGAGAAGGCGTCCGGCGTCGGCCTGGAGACGCTCGCCACGCTGCCGCTCGGCCAGAACCGGGCGATGCACCTGGTCCGCGCCGGCGACGAGGTCGTCCTCATCGGCGTCGGCGAGGCCGGCGTCACCCCGATCCGCACCTACGGCGAGAACGAGGCCCGCGCGCTCGGCCTGCTCGGCGACGACGCGCCGCTGTCCGACGTCATCGAGATCCCGGCGACGACAGTCACCGAGGTCCGCCCGACGTTCACCAAGGCGCTCACGCGCGGCCTCGAAGGCCTGCGCCAGCGGACGGTGATCAAGTGAAGACCGACGGCTCGAACGCTGTCCAGCTGCTGCTGCTGATCGGCGGCCTCTCGCTCGTCCCGGCGCTGCTCTTCACCGTCACCGGCTTCACCCGCATCCTGATCGTCCTGGGCTTCATCCGCTCGGGCCTGGGCACGCCGACCGCGCCGCCGAACCAGGTGCTGGTCGGCATCGCGCTGTTCCTGACGATGTTCGTGATGTTCCCGACGTTCACGAAGATCAAGGAAGACGCGATCGTCCCGCTGCAGAAGGGCAAGATCACGCAGGAGGTCGCCCTCAAGCGCGCCGAGATCGCCGATGCGCGAGTTCATGTTCGACCAGACGCGCACCAAGGACCTCGCGCTGTTCGCGAAGCTCGGCAAGGTCGAGCACCCCTCAAGACGCGGCGGACATCCCGACCCACGTCCTGATCCCCGCCTTCATCATCTCCGAGCTCAAGACGAGCTTCCAGATCGGGTTCCTGATCTTCCTGCCGTTCCTGATCATCGACCTCGTCGTCGGCGCGACCCTGATGTCGATGGGCATGGTGATGCTGCCACCGGTCTTCATCTCGCTGCCGTTCAAGATCCTGCTGTTCGTCCTGGTCGACGGCTGGAACCTCGTCACCCGGTCGCTGGTCGAGAGCTTCCACGTATGAGCCAGGACCAGGTCATCAGCATCTGCGTCTCCACGATGGAGATCGCGCTGAAGGTCGCCATGCCGATCCTGCTGGTCGGCCTGATCGTCGGCCTGCTCGTCTCGATCTTCCAGGCGGTCACGCAGATCCAGGAGCAGACGCTCTCGTTCATCCCGAAGATCGCCGGCCTCGCCGTCGTGCTCGTCGTCGCCGGCCCGTGGATGCTCGGCCAGCTGCTCACCTGGACCGAGCAGCTCTACGGGCAGATCCCGGCGCTGGTCGGCGGATGAACCCGGCCGACCTGCTCGCGCAGTTCAGCGAGCAGCAGGTCGCCGGCTTCATGCTCGTCCTCGCGCGGATCTCGCCGCTGTTCATCCTCGCGCCGCTGTTCTCCTCCAAGATGGTGCCCGCCCGCGCGCGCGAGCATCGTCGCGGTCGGCCTCGCGCATCGGCATCGCGCCGATCGCCACCAGCGCCGGCGCCGGCCAGCACATCCCGATGGACGTCTGGGCGCTCGGCGGGCTGGTCCTCAAGGAGCTGCTCGTCGGCCTGGCCTTCTCGTTCTCGCTGGCCGCGCTGTTCGCCGCCATCCAGGTCGCCGGCAGCATCCTCGACACGCTGGTCGGCTTCTCGTTCGGCGCGCTCGTCGACCCGATCACCGGCACCAACGGCGGCGTCCTGAACCAGCTCTACGCGCTGATCGGCGTGATGATCTTCATCGTCATCAACGGCGACGCCTGGGTCATCCAGGGCCTCGCCAAGTCCTACGAGGCGATCCCGCTGGCCGACGCGCCCGACATCGGCACGCTCGTCGAGGGCGCCCAGGTCGCGTTCTCCGGCATCTTCGCCGCCGCGATCGAGGTCGCCGCCCCGGTGCTGCTCGCCGTGCTGCTCACCGACGTCGCGTTCGGCCTCGTCTCGCGCGTCGTGCCGCAGCTGAACGTCTTCGCCGTCGGCTTCCCGGCCAAGGTGCACGTCGGCCTCGTGATCGTCGGCGCGTCGCTGCCGTTCGTGGCCGGCTGGCTCGGCGACGAGCTGCAGCAGCTCCGTCTCCGCCGCCCTGCACACCCTGAAGGTGGCCGGCTAGCCATGGCTGAGAACAAGACCGAGAAGGCAACACCCAAGAAGCGCGCAAGAGGCGCGCAAGAAGGGCCAGGTCGCGCGCTCGATCGACGCCAACGGCGCGATCGTGCTGCTCGCCGCCGTCATGGCGCTGTCGGCGTTCGGCCCCGAGATGTACAACCGCATGGCCGAGGCCACGGTCGGGATCCTCGACCTGATCAAGGACCCGAGCGTCGTCGACCAGCGGGGCATCGGCGAGCTGTTCATGACCGATCGGCGGCCACGCGTTCGCCGGCGCCGCGCCGCTCGTGGTCGTCTGCGTGATCGCCGGCGTGCTCGCCAACGTCCTGCAGGTCGGCTTCAAGCCGTCGCCCAAGGCGCTCAAGCCCGACTTCAAGAAGCTCAACCCGATGTCCGGCCTGAAGAAGCTGTTCGGGCCCAACACCGTCTTCGAGGCCGTCAAGTCGACGCCGAAGGTCGGCGCCGTCGGCGCGATCGTGGCGCTCGCGCTGTTCCCCAAGCTCGACGAGATGGCCGCGCTCGTCGGCATGCCCGCCGCAGGCGCTGTTCCCGACCCTCGCCACGCTGGTCCTGCAGATCGCCCAGCGCGCCGCGCTCGCCTACCTGGCGATCGCCGCCGCCGACTTCTTCTGGCAGCGCTACCGCTTCGAGAAGCAGCCTCAAGATGGACAAGGAAGAGGTCAAGCAGGAGCACAAGCGCAGGAGCTGCCCGAACGAGGTCAAGGGCGCCCAGCGCCGCCGCGCGATGGAGCTCGCCCGCGCCCGCATGATGGACGCGGTCCCGACCGCCGACGTCGTCGTGACCAACCCGACGCACTTCTCGGTGGCGCTCCGCTACGACTCCGAGAAGCCCGGCCCCGATGGTCGTCGCCAAGGGCACGGACCACCTCGCACTACGGATCCGGCAGGCTGCTGCCGATCACGGGGTCATGGTCGTGCCTGATCCGCCCCTGGCCAGAGCGCTCTACGCGAGCGTCGAGGTCGGCCACATGATCCCCGAGGAGATGTTCGCGGCCGTCGCGCAGCTCCTCGCCTACGTCTACCAGGTCGCCGGAGCTGCAGAGGGCCGCCGCATGAACCTGCTGAAGAAGGCTCCAGCGCCACACCGACCTGGTCGCCGCCGCCGCCGTCGTGCTGGTCGTGGCGATGATGGTCATCCCGCTGCCGCCGTTCCTGCTCGACCTGCTGATCACGCTGAACATCTCGGCGGCGCTGATGATCGTCGTGGCGACGCTCTACGTGCCGCGCGCGCTCGACTTCTCGCTCGTTCCCGAGCCTCCTGCTGCTCACGACGCTGTTCCGGCTGGCGATCAACGTCTCGGTCACGCGCCTGATCCTGCTGCACGGCGACGCCGGCCACGTGGTCAAGGCGTTCGGCAACTTCGTCGTCGGCGGCAACGTGGTCGTCGGCCTCGTCATCTTCCTGATCCTGATCGTCATCCAGTTCGTGGTGATCACCAACGGCGCCGGCCGCGTGGCCGAGGTGGCCGCCCGCTTCACCCTCGACGCCATGCCGGGCAAGCAGATGGCGATCGACGCCGACCTGAACGCCGGCCAGATCACCGACGAGGAGGCGCGCAGGCGCCGCAGCCGAGATCTCCCAGGAGGCCGACTTCTACGGCGCGATGGACGGTGCGTCGAAGTTCGTCAAGGGCGACGCGATGGCCGGCATCATGATCACCGGCATCAACCTGATCGGCGGCATCGTCATCGGCGTGCTGCAGCAGGGCATGCCGTTCGGCGAGGCCGCCCACACCTTCTCCCTGCTGACGGTCGGCGACGGCCTGTGCGCGCAGATCCCCGCGCTGCTGATCTCGGTCGCCACCGGCATCCTCGTCACGCGCTCGGCCTCCGAGGAGGACCTCGGCACCGACATCGCGGGCCAGATCCTCGAGCAGCGCAAGGCGCCGCTCGTCGCCGGCGTCGTGATCATGGCTTCGCGCTCGTCCCGGCGCTGCCGAAGATCCCGTTCCTGATCATCGGCGGCCTGTTCTTCGCCGTCGGCTGGACGCTGCGCAAGCGTCCCGAACAAGGCCCAGCGCGCCGGCTGCCCGTGCCGCTGCGCCGCCGGCCGGTCCGACCGCAGGGCGAGCTGCCGCGCCGCCGCGCGACGCCGCGCTCGACGCGCTGGCGCTCGACCCGCTCGAGCTGGCGATCGGCTTCGGCCTGGTCCCGATGGTCGACCAGGACGCCGGCGGCACGCTGCTGCAGCGCGTCGGCACGATCCGCCGCCAGATCGCCTCCGAGCTCGGCATGGTCATCCCGCCGGTCCGCATCCGCGACGACGTCGGCCTGGACTCGCACGAGTACGTGATGCGCGTGCGCGGCACCGAGGTCGCGCGCGGCGGCATCATGGCCGGCCACCACCTCGCGATGGATCCCGGCGACGCGATGGGCCAGCTCCCCGGCATCCCCACGACCGAGCCGGCGTTCGGCCTGCCCGCCGTGTGGATCGCCGGCAGCGCCCGCGCCGAGGCCGAGGCGCTGGGCTGGACGGTCGTCGACCCCGAGTCGGTCGTCGTCACCCACCTCACCGAGACGATCCGCGTGCACGCCTCCGAGCTGCTCACGCGCCAGGAGACCCGCCAGCTGCTCGACCAGCTCAAGGAGGTCAACGCCGCGGTGGTCGACGAGGTCGTGCCCGACGTGCTGTCGGTCGGCGAGATCCAGCGCGTGCTGCAGGCGCTGCTGCGCGAGGGCGTCTCCGTCCGCGACCTCGGCGCGATCGTCGAGGCGATCGGCGACAAGGCCCGCCTCACCCGCGACGTCTCGATGCTCGCCGAGTACGCCCGCCAGGCGCTCGGCCGCACGATCGTCGCGCCCGTACCTGGACGCCGAGAGCACGCTGCGGGCGATCGCGCTCGACCCGTCGCTCGAGCAGGAGATCGCCGAGTCGCTCGTGCAGACCGCCGATGGCGAGTTCCTCGCCATGGACCCGATCCGCGCGCACGCGCTCGTCGACATCTGCGCCGAGCAGGTCGACCACGCGCTGGCCCACGGCGGCCGCCCGGTGATGCTCTGCTCCGCCCGCGTGCGCCGCCACCTGCGGCGCCTGTGGGAGCAGCGGCTCCCGCAGCTGGCCGTGTGCTCGTACAACGAGATCGCACCCGGTGTCAGCGTTGAGACCGTCGGTGTGCTGGATGCGGGCGCCCTTGCCGCAAGACAGGGTGTTCCGGCTGTTGCCCTCGCCGGTTAGTGCCGATTGAGAAGAGTGGACATGGATACGACTCAAGAGACCGTCACCGACGTGAAGACCTTCCGGGGCCGCAGCCTCGAGGAGGTCCTGCCGAAGATCCGCGAAGAGCTCGGCGCCGACGCCATCGTCGTCCGCCGCCGCGAGGGCCTTGCCGGGGGCGTCGCCGGCTTCTTCCAGCGCTCCTACGTCGAGGTCGAGGCGCGTACCGCGCACGACGACGAGAAGCCGCTCGAAGCCCGCAACGACCGCGCCACCGCCGAAGGCCTCGCCTCGCCGGCGATCCGCGCGCTGGTCGACCAGGCCGCTCCCTTCGCCGACGCGCTCGTCGCGCGCCGAGAGCTCCGTGGGCGAGCGCGCCCACGAGGTCCTGATGGCCGCCGCCCAGGGCGCCGCCGCTCAAACGCCGGTCGCCGCCGGCCTCTACGGCCCGCAGCCCAACCACGCCGCGATCGAGGACGCCGCGCCCGTGTACGCCCCCGTCCCGCCTCCGGCTGAGATGATCCCGCCGGCCGTGGACGAGATCCCCGAGCTTGAGTCCTTCCCCGAGCCCGCCGCCCCGCAGGGCCTGGGCGCCGACCGCCCGAACGTCGCCGACGCGCACGAGGAGCGCCTCGTGGCCGCCGGCCTGAGCGCCGCGCTCGCCAAGGACATCGTGGCCGAGGCGGTTGCCCACGGCCTGCCGTTCGCCCAGCCGCGCTCGATCAAGAAGCTGATCCGCACCGCGCTCGCCCGCCGCATGCCGGTCATGGCCGACCTCGGCGGCGACGCGCGCACGATCGCGTTCGTCGGCGCCGGCGGCGCCGGCAAGACCTCGGCCACCGAGCGCCTCGCCGCCGCCTACGCGGCCGCCGACGCCGAGGTCGTCGTCGTCACGCTGCGCGCCGCCGACGGCGGCGTCGGCCTCGCCGTCCCGCCTCGAGCCGGCTCGGCGTGAGCGTCATCGCCGCCGACAGACGCCGAGCAGGCCGCCCGCCGGCTCGCTCGCCGCCAGGCCACGCTGACGATCGTCGACGCCCCCGCCGCCGGCCCGTCCGACCGCGGCCGCGGTCGACGCAGATCGCCGCCGACCTGCGGACGCTCGGCGTCGACCGAGGTCCACCTCGCCCTTCCGGCCACGCTCAGCGCGGCCGCCGCCGACGAGCTGGCCTCCGCGCTGGCGCCGCTCGGCCTCACGCACGTCGCGCTCACCCACGCCGACCAGACCGCCCGCCCGGGCGCCCCGGTCGAGCTGGCCGTGAGCGGCCGCCGCGCGCTCTCCTACGTGTGCTCGCGCGACGCGATCGAGCCCGTCGACCCCGACGCACTGGCGAAGCAGCTCCTGCCCTGATCGACTATGGCCGTCTCCGCGTCCCGCCCCATCCATCCCCGAACGGCGAGCACGTCCAGCTCAGCCTGCCGCACGTCGGCCTGCTGCCCGGCCACGGTCGCGGCGGTCGAGGGCGGCGCGATCGTGCTCGTCCTGGCGGTCAAGGACGCGCGCGTGCATCGGCTCGCCGGCTGGGAGGCGGCGGTCGAGTACAAGACCGGCCGCGGCATCCAGCGCTTCGGCGGGATCCTGCAGGTCGACTCGACCCGGCGGACACGCTGCGCGTCATCACCAGCGGCGAGGCCGAGCGCATCCAGCGCCGCGAATGGGCGCGCGTCGACGCGCATCCTGCCGATCACCGTCAAGGGCATCGACGAGCCGGTCGGCGGCGAGACGCAGACGCTCAACGTCTCCGGCGGCGGCGTCCTGATCAAGGACAAGTGGAACATGCCGCTGGGCATCGACGTGCGCATCGAGCTGCAGGCCGAGCCCGGCGCCGCGCCGATCAAGCGCCCTCGGCCGCGTCGTCCGCGTCGCCGGCACCGAGGAGAAGGGCGTGCGCATCGACTCGATCTCGCGCGAGGACGAGGAGCGCCTGGTGCGCCTCGTGCGCGACCGCGAGCTGGCCGGCGCTGCGGATGTCGAGGGGCCGATGAGCGACAAGGACAAGAAGGCCAAGAAGACAAGAAGAACAAGGGCGCCGAAGCGGCCGGCCGAACGCCGTCAGCGTCGCGGCGCACCCGCGCGCCCGCGCCTCGATCCGCCGCACGCGCGCCCGCACCGCGCTGGTCGCCTTCGGGCTCGTGCTCTACCTGTCGCTGCAGCGCCGGCGTCAGCGGCCAGGAGGCCGTGATGCGCGCGGTCGTCGCCGGGCCTCGTCGGCAACCTCATCGGCTGGGCCTGCGCGCTCGCCGTCTGGCGCCAGATCGTCGTCCAGGAAGTCCGGCTCGTCGCCGAGAGCGCGCAACGAGCGCGCCCGTGCCCGCGCCGAGGCGGCTGCCGCCCGCGGCCGAGGCCGCCACGGCCTCCTGAGGCCGCTGAGGGCCCGTGGACCCGATCCGCCCCGTCGAACGCTCCGATCGCACCGTCCAGGCGGTCGACCTCACACGCCTCACCCCGCTCGAGCGCGAAGCGCGAGCGGGAGCGCCGCGAGCAGGCGCGCAAGCGCCGCGAGAAGGCCCTCAAAGGCCCGGCAGAGCCCGCAGGACCGGCCGTCCGGCGGCCTGGATGTCCGGGCCTGAACCTCTCGCTCAAGTCCTTTCAGCGGAGGCCGATGAACCTGCTTGCAAGAAGGGGTGACATGGAGTCGCCCCGGCTCTAAAACACCAAATCATCAAGGAGAGATGATCAATGGGCCTTCGTATCCAGAACAACGTTGAGGCGTTCAACGCCCACCGTCAGCTCACCGGCACCGCCGCCAAGGCGGCCAAGGCCATGGAGAAGCTGTCGTCGGGCTACCGCGTCAACCGTGCCGCCGACGACGCCGCCGGCCTCGCGATCAGCGAGAAGATGCGTGCTCAGATCGGTGGCCTCGCCCAGGCCCAGCGCAACGCGCAGGACGCCGTCTCGCTGGTGCAGACCGGAGAGGGTGCCCTGAACGAGGTCCACTCCATGCTGCAGCGTGTGCGTGACCTGAAGGTCCAGTACGACGGCGGTGTGCTGTCGGACGAGGACAAGAAGGCCATCGCCGCCGAGGTCCAGCAGCTGGGCAAGGAGGTCAAGGACATCGCTGGCAAGACCGAGTTCAACGGCCTGAAGCTGCTGACCGGCGACATCGTTCACGTTCACCGTCGGTGCCGGTTCGGCCGACACGGTCGAGATCGCCACCGTCGCGCTTTCCGGCACCAACGGTGTCGACGGCCTGGTCGACGCCGGTTACGCGTCGGCACGTCGACGCTGCCAGCGCCGCGCTGAACAGCCTGTCGCTCGACGAGATCGACACCATGATCAAGAACGTGTCGTCTGCCCGTTCGACGTTCGGCGCGGTGCAGAACCGCCTCGAGCATCGCCTCAACAACCTCGCGACCTACCAGGAGAACCTGGTCGCGTCCGAGAGCCGGATCCGCGACGTGGACATGGCCAGCGAGATGGTCAACTTCACCAAGCTCCAGATCCTGCAGCAGGCCGGCACGAGCATGCTCGCGCAGGCCAACCAGGCCCCGCAGGGCGTCCTTTCGCTCCTGCGCTAGTAGGCCCTACATAACCCCACCGAGGGACGGATCGCGGCGGGCGGCTCCTACGGGGCCGCCCGTCGGCAGTTAAAGGTCCGCAAAGACGAGCCGATGAAGGGGCCGAGAGGCGACATGGAGTCGCCCCAGACCCCGATCCGTCTCTACAGGAGTTATCAAGCATGGGGCTTCGCATCCAGAACAACGTTGAGGCGTTCAACGCCCATCGTCAGCTGACCGGCACCGCCGCCAAGGCCGCTAAGGCCATGGAGAAGCTGTCGTCCGGCTATCGCGTCAACCGTGCGGCCGATGACGCCGCCGGACTCGCCATCTCCGAGAAGATGCGCGCGCAGATCGGCGGCCTTGCCCAGGCGCAGCGCAACGCGCAGGACGCCGTCTCGCTCGTCCAGACCGGGGAGGGCGCCCTCAACGAGGTGCACTCGATGCTCGAGCGCGTCCGTGAGCTCAAGGTCCAGTACTCGTCCGGCGTTCTCTCCGACGAGGACAAGAAGGCCATCGCGTCCGAGGTCCAGCAGCTCGGCAAGGAAGTCAAGCGACATCGCGAGCAAGACCGAGTTCAACGGCCTGAAGCTGCTCGAGGGTCAGTCGTTCACCTTCACGGTCGGCGCCAACTCGGCCGACACCGTCAAGATCGACACCGTGACCCTGTCGGGCACGCAACGGCGTGACCGAGCTCATTGACGTCGGCTCCGGCCGCGTCGCTCGACGCCGCCGTCCGGCGCGTTCAACAGCCTGTCGGTCGACGAGATCGACACGATGATCAAGAACGTGTCGACGATGCGCTCGACCTTCGGTGCCGTCCAGAACCGCCTCGAGCACCGCATGGCGAACCTGGCCACCTACCAGGAGAACCTGGTCGCGTCCGAGAGCCGGATCCGCGACGTGGACATGGCGGCCGAGATGGTCAACTTCACCAAGCTGCAGATCCTGCAGCAGGCCGGCACGAGCATGCTCGCGCAGGCCAACCAGGCGCCGCAGGGCGTGCTGTCGCTGCTCCGCGGCTAAGCGCTCCCGCAGCAGATTCGCGACGGGCGGCCTCCAGGGCCGCCCGTTTTGCGTTAAAGGTTTCGCGCGTGGCGCCGATCACCTGGGATTGCAAGAAGGGGTGACAAGGAGTCGCCCCGGCCTAAAACACCAAATCATCAAGGAGAGATGATCAATGGGCCTTCGTATCCAGAACAACGTTGAGGCGTTCAACGCCCACCGCCAGCTCACCGGCACCGCGGCCAAGGCCGCCAAGGCCATGGAGAAGCTGTCCTCGGGCTACCGCGTCAACCGTGCCGCCGACGACGCCGCCGGCCTCGCGATCAGCGAGAAGATGCGCGCGCAGATCGGTGGCCTCGCCCAGGCCCAGCGCAACGCGCAGGATGCCGTCTCGCTCGTCCAGACCGGCGAGGGTGCCCTCAACGAGGTCCACTCCATAGCCGGCAAACCGGGCCTTTCGTGTACTCAACTTCACATACATATTGTAGTTGCATTTGTTCCTTGATCGATGAGTAATTCCTCAGTCATGCGAACAAGGCACATGCGCATTATTCGACTGATGCGTGGTCGCGGAGGATTCTGACAAGGTCGAGCCTGAGCGCTGGGCGAATGCGCGCCACGCCTTCAGGTGCGACCGACGTCCGGAGGGAACTAATCTCAATGCCTTGGTCGTGTATTCCTGCGCCTCACTGTGGTGCTGAGGCACCCTCGGTCACAGATGAATTCGGCTGGCGAAGAATGAGGCTGGTCATCTCATCGCTTTAAAGCCATCTCAGGCTGAATGAACGACGGAACGTGTGTGAAATGCGGCAGGAGACACATCAGAGTTGATGGATTCGCTTGTGTCTCATTCTCGCCGCGTCACCGTCGGTCGATGGAGCCAGGCTATTTCAACATGCACTTCTGAACCGACCGGACAATAGAGCGCCGCCGAGGTATTGTTGCTCTCGACGAGCGCTTTCAAAGTCCCGCGTTCGCTTTGGATCTCCATCACGCCGAGATGTTCACGGAGGTCTACCACGCAGGTTTCGGCACGGGAATCTCGCTCAACCGCAATTATCTTTACCACCACTGGATGCTGCAACGTGATGAGATCATTGGGCTGATAGGTCGGCTCGTCCCGAATTTCCCGCACAATGAGCCAACCCCCTGCGATCCCAACGATCCACAGTCCTAGGAGAATGGCGGATGCCTTCCGAGGATAATGAATCTTCACCCAGCGGGAGAATGTGCGCGCTCCTACGATCAGTAAAAGCCCAATGAACGCAAGCACGCACATGATGAGGATGAGGCGAGGATTCATGCGGACTCATGGGGATCGGTCACGAACGTGACGACGTACGCCCCCTGGCTGGTGGTCAGGGGGCTGAGGTGAATGGAGAGGGGAAACTCTGTTCCGTCTTTTCGCACAGCGATGAGGTCCGGACAATTGCTCATGGACGTGGTCTTCGGGTGAGCAAGAACGGCAGAGCGATGGGCCTCATACCGAGCGCGCCATCGCGGAAGAATGAGCGTCTCGACGGATTGCCCAATCAGCTCACCGTTCACATATCCGAATTGCGTTCCGAGCCGGGCATTTGCCATTAGAATCCTTCCGTTTCCGTCGACCATGACAATGCCGTTCAACGCAGAGTCCACGAGGATCCGTACACGTTCCTCGCTTTCACATAAGGTCTCATCTGTCCGTCGGCGCTCCGTCACGTCTTGCGCGAACACCAGGACTCCAAGAATGTGACCCTCTGGATCCAGATAGGGCACCTTGTCGGTTTGCACCCAAGATCTCTCCCCTGACCCGGATCGATAGGGTTCCACAATACCTAGTTTAGACTTCCCTGATACGATCACTTCCAGATCATCCTGATGATACTTCTCGGCCTCGTCCGGATAGAACTCACTGGTCGAGTGTCCCTCAACATCTGCCACGGTCTTATTGATGGATTCAGCCGCTCGACGATTCGCGCGCACGATGCGATTATGGGAATCTTTATACCACACCATCGCAGGAATCAGGTCTAACAAGACTTGTTGTTCAATCTGTTGTTGCACGAGACGCGCCTCAGCTTCCTTGCGTGCCGTGATGTCGCGCGCGATGCCGCAATGCACGCGCTGGCCACCGGAGATCCAACTGCTCAGCGACATTTCGATTGGGAACTCCCTACCATCCTTGTGCAAACCGTGCATGGTCACGATCATACCCTTCAGGCGTAGATCACCCCTGTTGCGTACGCGATCCAACGCTAGTTGGTGACTACCGCGGTACCGTTCCGGCATGATCATGGTCAACGATTGTGCCAGGACCTCTTCCGACCGATACCCAAACAGTCGCTCGGCAGCACCATTCCAGGACAAAATAAATCCGTCCCCGTCGGCCAGCACAATCGCGTCGGGAGCGGTCTGCACGACTTCTCGAAACCGGTCCTCGCTCGCCTTCAAGGCCTGCTTAGCCGCGGCGGCCTCGATCGACAAATATTTGACTCCCACCGCGCGCTGGATAAGGGCTTTGAGTTCCTCCCCATCATAAGGCTTGGTCAAATAGCCGAATGCGCCCTCCGTCAAGGACCCGTGCTTCTTGGCGACTTCGACAAACGCCGTCAGCATGATCACGGGTAACACAGGATCGATCTGTTTCAAGAGTGTGAGAACGGAGAGTCCGTCCATGTCCGGCAACATCAAGTCCAGCAGTACCGCGGCAAAAGAATCCGCCCTGGCCCGGGCGAGCGCCTCTGCTCCAGTGCCCGCCACCTCCACCCGGTACCCGGCATGCTCGAGGAGATCGTGCAGGACGAGCGAAATGTCAGGGTCATCATCGACTATGAGGATGGCAGGTGAAACCAGTTTCAGCAGGGAGTGTGCGCGGGGTCATGGACATTGTAATCAACAGACCAGTGAAATCGTTCAGCCGTTCTACTTCCTCATCAAGCAATTATCCTATGATAACAAGACGCCAGACCCGAATCCCGCCGCGCACGACCTTATATTCATCCCGCGCAGTCTGCCTGAGCTATCCATCATCACTTCTAGCGAGCCAGATGCTATTTTTTCCGATAGATATTGAGCCCGATTTTTTCTTCTCGGTTAGGAATGGTGACATTGCCTTCTGTCGAGGCAATGATAATAGTCTTCCCAGAGGCTGACGGTCCGAACTCTTTTGAGAGATCGACCTTGATGGTCAACAGAGTTCCTTCGACGGTCATTTCCACATTCTTCATGTTGTTCCTCTAATTCCTTAATCCTTCAGAATAAATGTGACTTTGAGCGCTACACGAAATTCAGTGATTTTCCCATCCACGATCTCAACCTTCTGGTCTTCAATCCATGCGCTCTTCACATTCTGCAAAGTCTTATTTGCCCGAGCCACGCCGATTAGTACGGCGTCCTCAAAGCTCTTGGGCGATGCGGCAATGATTTCCGTCACGCGTGCAACAGACATAACGACCTCCTCGGTTGGATGGTAAATATGCCACACAGGCTAGGCCGACAACCATCAACAGTCAAGCTTCCTGCCCGGGGGACTATCACAGCGCAGAGCGAAGCGGACCGTCATACCCCCGAGCACTATCACACCCCTCCCGCACACCCCTCCCGGCAAACGTCGAATTCCTCGCTAGTTCGAATGGGGATACAGGATCGTTCATTCGACGCAGGACGCTACGGGCCTAACTCGCGCAGACAGCAAGGGTCGTCCAGCCGCATCGCGACCTCGCTGCAAGCAAGAACCGGCAGGGGAACAGTATGCCGACGAGCGATTCGCGGTGGGTTGAAACCCAGAGTTCAATCATCAACGTGGGAATGGACGGATGATGCGACTTTGCACTGACTGTGACAGGATCGAGCTTCGGTATCGCTACGCACCCTCGCAAGAGCCAAGACCGGCAAGACTGTCGAGCTGCTCTGCCCTGAACTGAAGCATCCGAAGGAACTCCTATTGCGCGTTGTTGGCCTGTAGAAAAAGCGCCTGCTCCAGCGTGCGAAAGAACTGCTGATAGGGTTCGGGAGATTCGATGGCCTTCAAGTAATACTGCGCGCTCGCGCGCACCACCAGCTGCTGGTCACCACGCGGCCTGACCGTCGCGGTGAGGCGGACAAGATTGCTGCGATGATAGAACGGTCCCCAACTGCGGAATTGTTTGGTGAGAATCAGCAATCCATCGTCCCGGTACACGTAATACGAGGGGTCGCCCCACAGCGGCGATTCATAATCGTCGAACTTCTTGCCGGACACGATGCCGAGCTCTTCATCCAGAACTTCCACGGCGAACCCGAGGTCTTGGAAGGCTGACACCACGGCCTGAAGGGTTTTAGGCCGGTCGGTGGTATCGAATACCCGGCTTTGAGCCGCGCGTACCTTCACTTGGCTGGCTTCAGACAACCAGATTTGATCGCGGGACTCCCATTGATTTTCATGCCGCCATTCATAGGGCGAACATCCACTTGTCGTTCCGGCGAGCGTCAGCAGAGAGGCGATCCGCCTTGAGTGGATGGCGCTCGATTGCAGCAGGTCGCGCTGCCGGGATGCCGTATTCACTCCTTACTCCTTGGCCAAAAATAGGGAGCGTTCCACCGCCGCAAAGAAGTTCTGGTACACCTTCGGATCCTCGATCGGTTTGTTGTTGTAGATGGCGTTGGCTCGGATCATCGTCTTTCCGTCCTCCTGTAGGCGCACGGTGACGGTGACGCCGAGCACGTCATAATAGTTCGGCTCAGCGAACCTGGCCGCCGTAACCAAACCCAATGGCTCATTGGCGCGTTCGATGATAAATCCCAAGTCCTGCAAAGCCGCGATGACCCCCCGCATGGCGGTCATGCGGTCCCTGACCTCGAAGCTGCGGCTTTGGGCGCTACGGATCTTTAGTTGCGCGTCGGAGGTCGAAAAGAGTTCTTTGCGCGGTTCGGGCGCAGTACAGCCGTACAACATGAGGCATCCCGTCAGAACGATTCCCACGCCGGCCATCTGTTGACGATTCATGATTCCTCGCAGTTAGATCGTATGCGGTTCCAAAAACACGGACTTGGAAAGTTTCGCGAAAAATTGCTGATAAATTTCAGGATCGCGGATCATCTCCATTCTTTTGCTCACCGGGCGGAATGTAATTACGGTCGGCTTGCCCCTCCCCCTTCCACAAGACCCGGTAAAACATAATCCGCAACTCGTGCCGCGAGCCGTCGTGGTTCAGTGGACGCGTCACGATGGTGGCGGCCACTTTCTGATGTAAATCGACCGGCATGATCAGGTGACCGAGCGAGAAGAGCCAGACAAAAAATTGATTGAGGTATTGCCGGTATTCACGCGCGCTGCGTTCCTTGGCGGCCCGCAGAAAACCCACCTCCCGCACGCTTTCCTCTACCTGGAATCCAAGATCCTGCAAGGCAGCGGCTGAAGCGGAAAGTAGCTCTTTGTCGTTCGTCGTCTCGAAAAAACGAGTCTGCATCGCGCGGTTGGCATTACTTTCCGGTGAGAGCTGGAATAGCTCCGCCGGCTGTGTATGTTGTGGCACACAGCCGGCGACCACTACCGGGAGAGCCACACTCAGCAACACACACACGAGCAGACGCGGCGTGAGCCAACCAGGGAACTCAGAATTGAGTGGAGTTGTAGGCAAAGTCCCGAACCTTTTTGTCTTCGTCGTACTTGATGATAATCGTGAGAGTGCGCTGCCTTTGCGAACTTGAGCGGTCACTGGAGTTGGTCCCCAGAATGATGAGCCCGGCATAGGAGGAACTCGCGGTATCGACACGATCCGTCGACACTTTGTCGTAAATCCACACTTCGCGACGCTTATCATCCGTGGTCACGATGTTCGGCGATCCGAGCAGTTCCGCCACCTGAGCTGCCGACATTCCAACTTTCACTTCGCCCTGTACACGCCCGACGGTCAGCCGGTCTTCTTTGATCTCTGCTTGTTTGCCGCCGCAGCCGCTCCACCCCATCACGATACAGAGGCCTACCAGTACCCATCCCCGCCGCATGTCTCTCATAGTGTGTCTCCCTTTCAATCTTCACCTTCAAAGCTCTTCGACCGCCGCTCATGGTACCCTTTCGCCCTGCCGGACGCAAAGGGAGAACGGTAGAGGAGGAGATGGGTGGGCGTCAACGCCCAAGATTCTGGACAATTGTGGAGAGGCCGCTACAATGTGCTGACGCGGAGGTGTGCAGATGGCTATGCTTGAGACGAGGTCGAATGAGGAGGTTCGCGCGGCATTGGCACAGTTGGTTGATGAAGTACGCACTGCGGTTTTACTGACCCTGCGGGACGGCCATCCGTTCGGCTCTCATGTGCCCTATGTGTTTGGAAACGACTGGTCCCGCGTGTATCTCCATCTGAGCCGACTCGCGCTTCACACGCATCATATGTCTGCAGATTCACGGGTCAGTCTATTTATTGCCGAGCCAGACAAGCCAGGGAAAAATCCATCGGCCCTGCAGCGCGTTAACCTGCAGGGTGACGCCGTGATCCTCCCCTTCACGGATGCGGCGTACGAAACTAGGAAGCAGCTGTACCTGATGAAATTCCCTCAGTCACAACTGATGTTTGGATTCGGGGACTTTGCTTTGTGGGAACTGCGGATGACTGATGCCCACCTGGTCCTTGGATTTGGCCAGGCCTATCAAGCTTGCTCGCCAAATCCGCAACAGTGGCTCCATCAGAAGCCTGAGCAGAAGCCCGAGAAAACGACCTAACTCTCATTACCTGCCCGACAGTCTGCTTCATCCCCATTTTCAATTCATAGCGTTCTGCGCCCCTCGAAAGCATAAGGCCCTCGGCCCAATGACGGCTGGCGCCTAAGATACCTACCGCAGTACTCTGCGCAAGGTCATGTGACCCCACGAAAGGATTCCCCACATGGTTCTTGTTGCCGCCCTCATTATGGGTTACATGTTTTTTCTGGTCGGCCTCGCCGTCGCTTCACCAGGCATCGGCTTCCACGGCACACTCATCTCGTTGGTCCCCGAAAACTGGAGAGACATGGCCCATGTGCCGGCCTATGGTGCCCTGGCCTGGTTGCTCATTCAGGGTTTTCGCCGGCGAGGCTGGCCCCTATCCTATGCCATGTTGTGCGGCCTCTTGCTATCGATGGTCTTCGGCTTGTGGACGGAGGTGGCACAGGGCTCGGCACCCGGTCGTGAAACGTCGCTACACGACCTAACGAGCGATACGTTGGGGGGAATAGTAGCCGCGACGCTCGTGTTGTGGCAGGTGAAATATTCCCGTCCTGCCCCTGGTTTGGCATTGATGCGGATGATGAGCCGTCATCGCCCGAGGAAAGGAATGCTATCCAGATGAAGGCTGCTTATCGTGAACGTGAGGCTCGTCGCATTCCGGCTCAATGTCCGATTTATTATTCGAATGGGACCTTTCAGACGATCGGCGTGACCGAGGATATTACCGCTTCAGGAGGTCGTATTCGGGGTCAAGAGCTGGTGAGTGTGGGGATGGAATTGGTTGTCATTGTTATTCAACCCACTCCCGATATTCCAATGTTAAT
Organism: uncultured Nitrospiraceae bacterium; assembly: GCA_963839785.1. Taxonomy (GTDB): domain Bacteria; phylum Nitrospirota; class Nitrospiria; order Nitrospirales; family Nitrospiraceae; genus Nitrospira_A. The sequence continues at coordinate 277,783 of CAWIWD010000013.1, read as the reverse complement.
CCGCCGAGGCACAGTACGCTGGGCCAAAGGAAAAGATTTTGGGATTGCTCTTTCCGGCGTTCCACCACAATCGGAATCCGAACTCAAAGCGATGGCAAAGGTCCTGCTTCCTGGCCTGTGGTCCTGCCTGAATTAACGCTTCGGCCGTGAGTCGCCCACAATCATTCTCGCCAATTCTGTTATTTCCGATGCGAATGGTCCATCGGATATCGCCCGGTCGAAAAGAATAATTCCATCAGCACGAAGAACATCATAAGGAGCGCACCGAGCCCGATTGCCACGGCCCAGTTTTCCCAAGACATGATCGACCTCCTCTGACCCCTCTGGCACCCTGGGAGCCGACGGCTCCCAGGGTGCGCGATTATCGACTGGAACGATGTAGTTGCAACAGCGTCTCCAATTTCCATATCGGAATACTCTCAACATCACTTCTTCGGGTACCGAACGCCAGACCGCTGACGAAGAGGGCGATCAGTGCCAGGCAAGCGAGGATCAATGACTCACGGGAAACGTCCGCGGAAGCATTCGTATGATACGCAACCATGCTCCGTTCAATCGGCATCTCATCCGGCGGAGCCAGCCGATCCATCACCGCATTGCTACGCACGGCCGCAATGGCTGCGCTTGCGAGTTGAGTCTGCAGTGCGGCTTTGGCTTCTCCATAGAACTCCTGGGCCTGAGTGACCTGCATGACCGCCCGGCCGATCCGCTCCTGCGTCGCCGTCGCCAGCCGATCTTCTTCCTGGATTGCCTCGACGATCGAGCGGCCAAGCGCCGCCTGTCGTGGGGCTTCGAACTGATCATGCATGCGCTGCCCTGTGAGTTCAGCCGTCCGAATCAGCCTGGTGTTGAAGTCGTTCGCGTATTGGTCGGCCGAGAGGATCCCGCTTGTGATGCCGCGGCGAGTCTGATTGACGATGGACTTGCCCATCACAAACTGCATGCGTGCACGATGGTCGGCTTCCTGGCCGAACGCCGCCAACTCCGCCAATACCAGCGGACTCAAGAGGGTGGTAGACATTCGCTGATACTCTTTGACAGCGTCGTTCAATTCCATCGCGGAGGCTGAGACCTCCCTACCAGCACGACGATCCAGCAAAATATCTTCAAGAATGGCTTGCCCCAACACCGGCTGCAGGTACTCTTTTCCGGTGGAAGGGCCACTACCGACTATGGCAGTGGTCATGGTGTTGACAGAAGGCGCCTGCCAGAATCCATCGGCGGCAGTGACGAGCAGATACCCTCCAAACAGCGTGGCGATCAAACCAATAGCCGCCATCACATCAACGTGGTCAAATTTCCGTCCCATGGTGCCCTCCTCCCTGCTCGGGTAATTCGGCGCGTGGCAAACAGGCAGGCTGCCGTCGCGCCTGAGTCCGATGCACATAGCCTTCCTGACGTTTTCTCATAGAGATGTCCTCCTGTAGAATAGGGTGGACCAGACCGCGGTGATATGGGGATCGTGGGAGAACGGACCGGCGTTGATCGTCCTGCGTGAAAGGTCCATCCCCTAGAGATAAGCGCGCGCGGATGTGATGTCTAGCGGGACCGTACTGCTGTGCTTGGAAAGAGGAAACTATCCCACGTGGGTTGTGCTCGAGCAGGCGCTGAGACTTCTGAGATGTGAAGGTGGAGGAGACAAGACTGGCATGGCCAGAGCGGCGGTCATATTCGCCACGGAAGACCACGCGACCACCTCCATGAAGGGTGGTACCGAGTCGAAGATCCAGTCTACGCTCCGCCCAAAACTGGGTCAATATGGGAAGAGTCAAGTGAGGGCGCGGGTTGTAGCCGTTCAGCGTTTAAAAGAAGGCTGGAATGCCGATCCCATTTGAGACGGCGTTTTGGTAGGATGGAGACACGTTGTTATTGTTCGCTCCCAGGAGCCGCGGTCATGACATTCATCATCTTTCTGCTCCTCCTCTCCGGGCTATCGTTCACTCCCCTGTTCTCGACGGCCCATGCTCAGCCGACGATCACACCACAGCATGACGGCACAAGCGGCATGCTGTCGCCTTCAGGTGGCCATGATGCGATCTATGCGGATGCTCACGGTCACAAAGGGGTCACTAACCAAGGGGCCAACCTTCCTTCACCCACATTGAGCACACCTCCCGGCGGCATGTCCGGTGCAGCCACCCCTTTCGGAACTCCGGTTCCCCCAAATCTCATGACGCCCGCACCCCTGTTGCCTCTCCAACCTAGAGGAATGGCCACGCCTCGGCCACAAGCCCCTGTGTCCTCCGGTTCTGGCGGGGGCCACTCGTTCAGCGGGAGGCCGGGACGATAGTCAGGCGGAGCACTAAGGCCGGTTAGTTGTAGCTGTCACGCAAGCAATGGCAAACAGTACGGTTGAATCTCCTCCGGTCTTTCGTTAAGTTACGCGCAATGACCATCTCCCGCGCACGCCTCATCCTGCTTGCCTGCGCGAGCGGTCTCCTCTATCCACTCTCGTTTCCAGCCTTCGACCTTGGCATGCTCGCCTGGTTCGCCTTGGTACCCCTTCATGTTGCGGTGGAATATGTGTCGCCAGGCCGTGCTTTTCGATTCGGATGGCTCGCCGGCACGCTCGCCTTCACCGGCTCCATGTTCTGGGTCATCACCGCAATGAACATGTACGGGAAGGTGCCACTCCCGATCGCGGCATTGGTCATGTTATTGCTGACGGTCTATCTCGGTCTCTATGTGGCCATCTATGCCGGCGGGCTTTCCTGGATCAGAACGGCGTTCCCGACATTGGGCTTTCTGCCGGCCCCCTTTCTCTGGGTCACACTGGAATTGATTCGCACCTACTTTCTCTCCGGCTTGCCATGGGCGCTCTTTGGATATTCCCAGTATCAGTGGCTCCCGATCATCCAACTGGCCGATCATTTTGGCGTCTACGGTGTCTCCTTCCTGTTAGTGCTGGTCAATGCGGCGCTCGCGGAAACGATCATCTGGAGCTTCAAAGCCTATCGAGGGTTTCAAATTCGTGCCTTTCCTTGGCCTTCCACCGTTGCCGCTGCATCCGGATTCGGCGTGGCCCTGCTGTACGGCACCACGCTGCTGACTGCCGCAGAGCATACGCCCACCCGCACCCTCTCCGTGGGGGTCGTGCAACCGAACGTCGAACAGGCCCAAAAATGGGATGTCGCGTTCCGCCAGGAAACCATGGCGCGGTATGATCGTCTCACCGCCGGATTGGGTGACGACCTCGATCTCATTGTCTGGCCGGAGGCTGCCACCCCCTTCGTCTTTGAAATGGAACCGCAGTACCGGGTCATCCTGACCGACATGGCGCACAGGGCCGGCGCGCCATTGCTCTTCGGCAGTCCCGCCTTAAGACGCTATCCCGACGGCCGGCCGTTCTTGCTCAATAGCGCCTATCTGCTCGCGACGGATGGACAGATTCTTGGCCGCTATGACAAACAACATCTCGTCCCCTTCGGCGAATACATTCCGTTCCACCATTCCTTGCTGTTCTTCCTGGACAAACTGGTGGAAGGGATCGGCGATTTCGAGGCAGGTCCGGGGTCGACGTTGCTGATGTTCAAACCGCGGGAGAAGGTGCCGCCGATGGCGGCGGCGTCGACCGTTCCGGATTTTCACGTTAAAGTTCGGTGTCGTGATCTGCTATGAAGTGATTTTCCCCAATCTCGTACGACAATTTGCCGCGAACGGCGCAGACTTCATGGTCACGATTACGAACGATGCCTGGTTCGGTCCCTCATCGGCGCCCTACCAGCATTTCGGCATGGTGGTCTTTCGCGCGGTGGAAAATCGCGTCGCCTTCGCGAGGGCTGCGAACACAGGCATCTCCGGCTTCATTGACCCCTATGGACACATCGCGCAACAGTCTTCGATCTTCACCCAAGAAGCGCATGAAGGCAGACCGTCAGCGTCGGCCATCAACAGACCTTTTACGCGCAATACGGTGATCTCTTTGCATATGCCTGTGCTATACTCACCGCGCTTTTGTGCCTGACCGGGTATTTCTCACACGACACAGAACCAGCCGGTGGCGAGCCGGCCGGTCGGCCAGCCTGATACAAGAAAGGAACGTGCCATGTTGGAAGATGTCCCGACCCGTGTTCGCACTCTCGGAGAGCAGTTGGCTCAGTTACGGGGGCATCTTTGACCTGGCTCGGATGACCGCTGAACTCAACGACATCGACGCGAAGACCGCCCAACCGGATTTCTGGAAAGACACCCAGGCCGCCGCCAAGGTGAATCGCCGCAAAGCCACCCTCGATCGGGAATTGAGCCGCTGGCGAGAGACCGAGCGTCGGCAAAGCGACATTGAAGCCTTGCTCGAACTGGCGATCGAATCAGGCGACGCGGGACTTGAACAGGAGCTCATCGACGGAGCTCGCGCAATTTGAGAAGGCCGTCGCTCAGTTTCGCATTGAGCTGCTGCTATCGGGTGAGTTGGATTCCAGCAATGCGATCTTTGCGATTCATCCGGGCGCCGGTGGGACAGAGTCTCAGGATTGGGCGCAGATGCTCCTGCGCATGTATGTGCGGTGGGCCGAGCGAAAGGGCTTTAAGGTCGAAACGCTAGATCTGCTCGCAGGAGACGAAGCCGGGATCAAAAGCGCGACCCTCTCCGTGACCGGCCCCTATGCCTACGGCTACCTCAAAGCCGAGGCCGGAGTGCATCGGCTTAGTGCGGATCTCCCCTTTCGACGCAAACAAACGGCGTCATACCTCGTTTGCGTCGGTTTTCGTGTATCCCGAACTCGACGACGATGTCCAGGTAGTAATCGATGACAAAGACCTCAGGATCGATACCTTTCGGGCCGGTGGCGCCGGCGGTCAGAACGTGAATAAGGTCGAGACCGCCATTCGCATCACTCACATTCCCACGAATATCGTGGTGCAATGCCAGAATGAACGGTCCCAACTGCAGAATCGCAACGGGGCCATGAAAATCTTGAAGGCCCGATTGTTCGAAGTGGAGCAGCGCAAGAAAGAAGCCGAATTCAATGCCATCGTCGGCGAGAAAAAAGACATTGCCTGGGGCAGCCAGATCCGTTCATACGTATTCCAGCCCTACCAGATGGTCAAAGATCACCGGACAGGTTACGAGGTCGGCCAGGTCTCCGCCGTCATGGATGGTGAAGTCGACGGTTTCATCCAGGCCTATCTCCAGAAAAAGCTGACCGGCGGCAAGGCCCCGGAACCGGTGGCCATGAAGGACGACGACCTCTAGCCGCCAAGACACGACACGCACGCGTATCGTGTAAAGCATCGTGCGAGTGAGGGAAGCCGAACGACGAGGGACGAACGACTATACCGATGGATGAAATCAACGATCAACGCCAACAACGCATCAAGAAACTCGATCAACTCCGGCAGCTCGGCGTGCAGCCCTACGGCACGCGCTTTGAGGTCGAAGATCACGCCGGTGAACTCGTCAAACTACATGGCAACAAATCCAAAGAGGCGCTCGAGCAGGAACAGATCAGCTGTACGATTGCTGGGCGCGTCGTCGGACTGCGGCGGTTCGGCAAAGCGGCCTTCGCGGTGCTGCAGGACGGATCGGACCGGCTGCAGGTGTATCTCAAGAAAGATACGCTGGGTGAACAAGCCCACCACATTTCAGAAGGGCTGGATCTCGGGGACTGGATCGGGGTCACCGGCATCCTGTTTCGCACGAAGACCAACGAGTTTACGGTCGAGGTCAAGACCCTCACCTTTCTCAGCAAAGCGCTTCGTCCCCTGCCGGAAAAGTGGCATGGGCTCACCGACGTCGAGACCCGGTATCGGCAGCGGTATGTCGATCTGATCGCTAATCCTCAGGTCCATCAGATCTTCGCGTTACGCAGTCGCATCATTTCAGGTATTCGCGCGTTTTTGATCGAACGCGGATTCTTGGAAGTGGAAACGCCGATGATGCATCCCATTCCCGGCGGGGCGGCCGCCAAGCCTTTTGTCACCCATCACAACGCATTGGGGACCGACCTCTATCTTCGCATCGCGCCGGAACTGTATCTGAAGCGCCTGATTGTCGGCGGCTTTCCGCGGGTGTTCGAAATCAATCGCAACTTCCGGAACGAGGGGATCTCGACGATTCACAATCCCGAGTTCACCATGCTGGAGTTTTACGTCTCCTATGCCGACTATCAGGACTTGATCCGATTAACGGAAGCCCTCGTCTCCCGGCTGGCGCAAGACATCCTCGGCACGACGACCATCGACTATCAGGGCACGCAGATCAACCTCGCGTCGCCCTGGCGCTGTTGGTCCTATCATCACGCGATTCTGGAGGTGAACCACCTGCCTCCCTCTGTCCTCAACAATCGCGAGGAGGCTCTGGCAGCCGCGCAACGGCTGGGCGTCGAAGTCTCGCCCACAGAATCCTTGGTGAACATTCTGAACGATATTTTTGAAGAGACCGTCGAGCCGGGTCTGCAGCAGCCAACCTTTATCACGGACTACCCGATTGAGATTTCGCCGCTGGCGCGCAGGAAAGACACGGATCCCTCGCTCACCGATCGCTTCGAGCTCTATATTGCGGGACGGGAAATCGCCAACGCCTTTTCAGAGTTGAATGATCCTCTCGATCAACGTGAACGCTTTGAAGCCCAGGCCGCCCAGCATGAAGCCGGTGACGAAGAAGCCCATCGAGTCGACGAAGATTTTCTGCGCGCCCTCGAATACGGCATGCCGCCGACCGCCGGCGAAGGCATCGGCATCGACCGCCTCGTCATGCTCTTCACGAACCAAGCTTCCATCCGGGATGTCATCCTCTTCCCGCAGCTCAGGCCTGAAAAGTAGACATGGCGCTTCCCTACGAAATTTTTATCGGACTGCGCTACCTGCGCGCCAAACGCCGCAACCGTACCATTTCTTTCAATACGATTGTCTCCATCGCCGGAATCACGCTCGGCGTCGCCGCGTTAATCGGCACAGTCGGCATCATGACCGGCTTCAAGGAAGATATTCAGGCCAAGATTCTCGGCACGACGGCGCACATCCTAGTGAATGACCGCATGAAAGAGGCGATGGTCGACTACGAGGAGCAGGTGAAAAAGGTCGCTGCTGTGCCCGATGTGCTCGCTGCGACCCCGTTCATCTTCCGCCAAGTCCTCCTGACCTCTCCATCGGGCGTCCAAGGAATCATCCTCCGGGGGATCGATCCGGCGCGCGAAGGCACCGTCACCGAGTTGGCGCACAACCTCCTGGGCGGAAACCTCGACGAATTGTCCCGTCCGATCACAGTGACGATCCCTGAAAAAGAGCGCGAGCCCAACGGCCCTGACAACAGCCCTGCGGCCGGGCATCATTCTGGGGAAAGAACTGTCGATGCGGCTGGGCGTCTTCACCGGCGACACATTGAATGTCGTGTCCCCGGTCGGCCCGGTGACAGGCGCCAGCATGACCCCGAAGATCAGGCAGTTCGTCGTCGTTGGTCTGTTTCAGTCCGGCATGTACGAGTATGACTCCTCTCTCGCCTATATCGAGCTGGGCGAAGCCCAGAAGTTTTTCAATATGGGCGCCAGCGTGACGGGGATTGAGGTGAAGGTGACCGACGTGTTCCGCGCGGCGGATATCGCCCGCACGATTGAACAACATCTCGGCTTTTCTTTCTGGGCCAGGGATTGGATGCAGATGAATCGCAACCTCTTCTCGGCGCTGAAGCTTGAAAAAACCATGATGTTCCTGTTGTTGGTCCTGATCACCATTGTGGCCTCATTCAATATCGTGAGCACCCTCACCATGATCGTCACGGAGAAGCAGCGCGAGATCGCCATCCTCAAGGCGATGGGAGCGACACGCAAGGGCATCATGCGGATTTTTATGCTCAACGGCCTGATCATCGGTTGTTCCGGCGCCGCGATCGGCGTCCCGCTCGGCTATGCGTTCCTCTGGCTGATCCAGACGTTTTGGACGTTCGACCCGACCGTCTATTACATCTCCCGCATCCCCGTCCACGTCACGGGATCGGATGTGTTGCTCGTGGCGGGCTCGGCCATCGTGATCAGTTTTGTTGCCACGCTCTATCCGTCGCTCCAAGCAGCCAAGCTCGATCCGGCCGCAGCCCTGCGATATGAGTAACGACCATGCCCCAACAGATTTTCGAGCCGTCCCACTGAACCCTGAACATCAAGAGCGCAGTGCAGGCATGATTGACGTTGTCGGACTTTACAAATCCTTTCCCATGGGCGGGCGAGAGCTGGTGGTGCTCAACAACATCAACCTCAAAATCCAGCGCGGGGAACTCATTGCCATCATGGGAGCCTCCGGAGCCGGTAAAAGCACCCTCCTCCAGATTCTCGGCACCTTAGATCGTCCGACGAAGGGCACGGTGTCCTTCGAAGGCCAAGATCTGTTTCAGCTGACCGAACAACAACAGGCCGAATTCAGAAATAGGCGGGTCGGCTTCGTGTTTCAATTCCACCATCTGCTGCCGGAATTCACCGCTCTGGAAAATGCCTGCCTTCCGGCCATGATTCAGAAGCGGGATCTGGCGGATGTCGCGGGCGAAGCGACGAAGCTCCTGCGCGAAGTTGGCCTGGGCGAACGTCTCCACCATAAGCCGGGGGAATTGTCCGGCGGTGAACAACAACGGGTTTCCGTCGCGCGAGCCTTGATGCAGCAACCGGACCTCGTCCTAGCCGACGAGCCGACCGGCAACCTCGATACCCATACCGGAGATGCCCTGTTTGCGCTCCTTCGTCAACTGAACCGCTCGCGTGGAACGACCTTCGTGATCGTCACTCACAATGACAAACTGTCTGCCCATGCCGATCGAATCGTGTCCATGCAGGACGGCATGATCGTTTCGCAGTAGCCGGAGGCCTACCAGAGCTTCTCCACCGCCAAGTCTGAAGTAGAGGGCCGGCAGCGACGACTATGATCGCGATTTCTTGACGCCTTTTGAATCTTTTCGTAAACTGGCACCTCGTCGCCACGATTTGGGCATTTCACATACCTATGAAAAATTTCGTGCCCTGCATTCGAACCATTGCTGCGATTTTGACCATCCTCCTACCGCTTCAAGCGGCGGCTGTGGAATTTGTATTTGTCGGGTCACGACAGATGGGCATGGGCGGCGCCGGAGTGGCGACGACCACCGACTCCCTCGCGACCTATTGGAATCCTGCCGGCATGGCGATGAGCAAGAAGTTCGATATTCGCATCCAGGCGGGAGGGCAATTCGTCGACCGGGGCGACGTTTTCGATTCCATCAAAAATATCAATGCCATCAATTTCAACGACACGTCGCCAGCGAACGTTGCCCGCCTCCAGCAGCTGATCAGCCGTATCAATCAGCCAGCAACCAATTTAACAGGAGCCGCATCCGGAGGCTTCTACATCAAAGGCAATTTGGGAGAACATGCGCTGGGATTCAATGTTTCCGACGTCGCCACGGGAGGCGGATTTCTGCGCAGCCCAGTGGGGTTCACCAATAATGGCACGAACATCACGGTCAATGGACAACTCGCCATGAACGGATTGGAAGCCCGTCAGGCGGCACTCTCCTATGCCTATGCCTTTATGGATCGGATCTTTTCCGATCGGCGTGACCGGCAAAGTCATCCAAGGAGCGGCCTATACGGGCGCAACCAACATCCAAGGAGCCAGCGACGACATAAAAATCTTCGATGATATCGGTCGGGCTAAGATTTCGACGGCGCTCAGTGTCGATGTGGGGGCGATGTTCCGGCCATCCTCCTGGCTGCGCATGGGCATAGTTGCCAAGGACATCACTGCGCCGACTTTCGATGCGCCGAACGGCGACAAATTCAAACTGCTGCCGCAGATACGGACCGGAATTGCGGTCAATCCCTATAATTCCCTCACCTTGACGGCGGATGTGGACATCACGAAGAACAATACCCTCGTTCCCGGCTTATACAGCCAAGTGCTGAGTCTGGGAGCAGAACAAACCGTTCTGTCGGAGCTACTTTCCTTCCGCCTCGGAGCGTTTAAGAACATGCAGGATGCCACACACACCCTTTATTCCGACCGCGGGATTCGGTCTCCGCATCCTTGACTTGCGGATCGACATCGCCGGCGGGTATGATTTTAGAGACCAAGCCGCCCTGGCGTCGGGGTCCATAGCCTTGACCTTCTAGATATTTTTCCAACTTTGATTCGATCTGCTACACTCCCTGTACGAGCCATGACCAACCCCACAAGTCCCATCATCAGCGCCGTAGTTGGGTTTCTGCTTGTGGGATTTCTGGCCGGCTGCGGCGGACTACAAGAAATGTGGGAAGGGCCCGCCGCACGCGGATTCTATCCTAAGACCATGGCCATTCTGCCGATCTCAGGAAATTATGATAGCGCACGGGAAGACGTGGAAGAAGTCGTGGCCAAAGTCTTGATCAAGAGCCGACGCGTCGAAAAAGTCGTCCCCCCGGACCAGGTCACCGATACCTTTCAAACCACTAAGGACGCCTTCGATGCGCTGGTGACATACTTCTCCCGCATGGAAACCACCGGCCAGTCAGACAAGACTTCGGCGGTGAGAATCGGCCAAGCCCTGGGCGCGGACTCACTGCTGGTGGTGAAGGTCAACGCATGGGAATACACGAGAGAGGAAGGTGACAATATTGCCCGGGTCGGCCTCAGCATGCGGCTCGTCGACGCCGTCAATGGCGCCATTGTCTGGAAGGCGCGGCATCAAGTGCAGGAAAGTTACCTTTTTATCCGCCCCGACATGCGGGATCTGGCGACAAAGTTGGCTTCAGATATGATTAAGTACATGCCGCCGGAAAAACGCTAGCCCTATCCCGTCTGTTTCAATGCACCCTCCCCTGCCGCTGCTCTCATGAAGTTCTCGATGGCCAGACCGAATTGATTGGAAAGACTCGCTAACTCAAGCACATCCCAGTTGCTGAACGGCTTTCCACTTCGTCGATTGACGACTTCCAACACACCCACTGCCTGCACGCCGGTTCGGACCGGAACGGATACCAGTGACGCTACGGGGATGACGGCACTCCATCCCTCCCGTGACATCACGCGGTTATCCTGATCTCCGCGCGTGATCAATACCGGTTGGCCTGTGCGATGCACCGCGGAAGCGACGGAAGACTGTAACGATGGCACGGCGGCAATTCGGTCCCCCCTCAAGGCGTAGAGCTGTAACGTGCCGTCGTGGGATTTCAGAAAGAGCGCGCCCGCTTCCGCTTCGACCAGGCGAATGGCAGCATCCAGCGCTCGCCGTAGTTTCTCCTCCTTCACCAGCGAAGAATTGAGTACATCGCTGACCTGCTCCATATGCTGAATCCGGAGAATTTTGGCGGCATACTTGACGGTCAGTCGGGCATGGTCCAGGGCCACCGCCAGCCACGGCTCGATCGCTCTCAGCACCGTGAAGAGCTTGCGCGCGGGCAGGCGTTGGGCGGATCCAGTTTGGAGCATGACAAAACCTTCCAATCGGCCGATGCGGTGGAGCCGGAAGGCATGCAGATCACCGCTTGTGACATGCGCCTGATGTTCTGCCTTAATCAGCACTTTGCGCCAGCCGGCGGCGATCGAGGCATCACCACGACCGGCCTGCGCCAGACAGGTCATATCACGGGTTTGCTCATCACGAACATAAATGGCGATTGCGTCGACCTTTGTCAGTTGCCAAAAATGCTGTACGAATACCGCTGAGACGCCGACGGGCGAGCGGCCTTCTTCCGCAGAGCTGCTGACGGCCTCGAGCAGCCGCTGCTGCAGGCTTCGGATCAAGCGACCGTCGGATAACGACGTCACCCTTCGTGCCACCGACGTGCGGCGTGCTACGCTTGCCACAGGTTTCGGTGGCTTCTTGGCGATTCGTACGATCGACCATCCGGCGCACCGTGGCCATAACAACTCCTCATTGAACCGTTAGTCGTTGCCATGCAGCACAGCACCCTGCTGCCATGCCCGCAGGCGCGATGAAGAGACGATAGGTGAGTGATAGATGTTAACGGAAGGAGTATTGTGATCCCGAGGACGCGTCCTACCATCCGACGCACGATCACTGCAGGAAGATGAGCCGAAACACAGCCCGCTAGGCAGGCTGCATCGCCTCCTTGAGGGAACGAACGAAGGCGCCCACTTCCTGAATAAGCCGGGCATCCTGTCCATGTTCCCCAATCCGGCGGACAATGGCGCTGCCCACAATGACGCCATCGGAGATATCAGCCAATCGCGCGGCATCCTCGGGTGTGGCGACTCCAAACCCCACAGCCACAGGCGTCTTCGTGTGCTTTCGAATCTTGGCAACGTTGTCACGCACCCCAGCAATGTCGTTCAGTTTAGCCCCAGTAATGCCCGTGATGGAAACATAATAGACAAATCCGCCGGAGGCCTTCGCCACATACGCCCTTCGCGCTGCGGTGCTGGTCGGAGCGAGTAGAAAGATCACGTGAAGGCCGGCCTCGCGAGCAGGGTCCCGCAGAGGTCCCGCCTCGTCCGGAGGCATGTCCGGGACAATCACTCCATCCACTCCGGCTTCGACTGCCTTGCGACAGAACTCTGCTTCACCAAATGCATGGATGTTGTTGTAGTAGGTCATGAGCACGATGGGAATCTGCGTGTCGGTGCGAAGGCGCCGGACGGACTCCAGTATCATTCGCAGCGACGTGCCGCTTCGCAAACCGCGCTCGGCCGCCTTCTGAATCACCGGCCCATCGGCAATGGGATCCGAAAAAGGCACCCCCAGCTCGATCACGTCAGCCCCGGCGCGTTCCAATTCAAGCACCAATTGCTCCGTCTCCTGAAGGGATGGATCGCCCGCCATAATATACGTGATGAGCGCTTTCTCGCCCTTCGCCTTCAGCCGATCCAGTGTCTCATCCAAACGGTTCATATCGGTATACCTATTCCTCTCGCTAGTCTCTCACAACGCTTTTTTTGCAGGATGTTCAAAAGGGCTGCCAGCGCGGCCGCAGCAAGCGAAGAGGTGAAGCGTTCTCCAGCCGGTACGTCGAGCCTCTGGCGCCGCGAGGACAAAGCTGCCGGCCGTGTTCAACATCCTGCTACAGAGTCACGCCTTTCATCCTGGCGACCTGCTGCACGTCCTTATCTCCGCGCCCGGATAAATTCACAATGAGGACTCGGCTTTTCTTCATTTTTGGAGCCGATCGCATCACCTCGGCGATAGCATGAGCGCTCTCCAACGCCGGCATAATTCCCTCCTCCCGCGCGAGCAGATCGAACGCCGCTAACGCCTCATCGTCCGTCACGGACGTGTACTGGGCACGGTTCGTTTCTTTATGAAAACTGTGTTCCGGCCCTACCGCCGCATAGTCCAGGCCGGCCGATACGGAATGCGTCAAATTGACCTGGCCGTTATCGTCCTGGAGCAGATAGGTCATTGTGCCTTGGAGTACACCCGGCCGGCCACCCGCAAACCGTGCCGCATGTTTCCCGCTTTCGATGCCGAGGCCTCCCGCTTCGACCCCGACCAACCTCACCTTCTTATCCGGGACAAAGGCATGAAACAGACCGATCGCATTGCTTCCACCGCCGACGCAGGCGATAAGAGCATCAGGGAGACGGCCTTCCGCGGCCAGAATCTGCTTGCGGGCTTCCCGCCCGATCACCGACTGAAAATCTCGAATCATCATCGGGTAGGGATGCGCGCCGAGCACGGACCCCAGAACGTAATGTGTGGTCCGTACGTTCGTGGTCCAATCACGCATAGCCTCGCTGATGGCGTCCTTCAGGGTGCGGCTACCGGCATCGACCCCCGTGACGGTGGCGCCGAGCAGTCGCATGCGAAAGACGTTCAACGCCTGCCGTTGCATGTCTTCGGTGCCCATATAAATCTCGCACTCCAGACCGAACATCGCCGCCACGGTCGCGGTCGCCACGCCATGCTGACCCGCCCCGGTCTCGGCAATGAGACGGGGCTTCTTCATACGCTTCGCAAGCAGCGCCTGCCCGATGGCATTGTTGATCTTGTGGGCGCCGGTATGGCAGAGGTCTTCGCGCTTGAGGTAAATTTTGGCGCCGCCCAGGCGTTTCGTCAGCCTCTCTGCAAAATATAGCGGGGTGGGACGTCCGACATAGTCTTTCAGATAATATTTGAGCTCGGCTTGGAATCGCTTGTCCCGACGTATGCCTTGATAGACCTCTTCCAGTTCCAACAAAGCCGGCATCAGAGTTTCGGGCACATACCGGCCACCGTAAGGTCCGAACCGCCCATGTTGATCTGGTATCGCCATATAGTTTCCTTCAGCTTGAGAAAATAAAAGTATAAACGCTGAAACTATGATGACACAAGTCTGACAGCCTGTACGAACGCCCGCACCTTGCCGTGATCTTTCCTGCCCGGACTCGCTTCGACGCCGCTGCTGACATCCACCCCGTATGGCCGCACCTGTCGAATCGCTTGTGCCACGTTTTCCGGGGTCAGTCCCCCCGCCAACAGAATGGTAGCGGCTGACGCCGCTTCAGCGGCCAACGACCAATCTGCGACCTGCCCCGTGCCTCCATACGCATCGGGAGAAAAGGCGTCCACCAGAAACCCTCTCACACCGGCGCGGCCCTGAAATTCGGCCAAGGACAAGAACGATCGACGATCCTGGAGGCGAATCGCCTTCAGCACCGGACGCCCGAGCGCCTCGCAATAGGCCGCGGTTTCATCGCCGTGGAGTTGCGCGAGCGCCAAGCCGCAGCCGTCCATGAGGTCGCGAACCACCTTGGCCTCTTCATTCACGAACACCCCTACGGCAATACAAACGGGGGTAGCGTCCTGACGATCGCCTTCACGACCACCGACTCCGTGCAACGCGGGCTCTTCTTATGGAAGACAAACCCGAGTGCATCCGCGCCGGCCTCGACCGCCACCGCTGCATCTACGGCGTTCGTCATCCCGCAGATTTTGATCTTGACCGTCATGGCCTTAGCAGCCCGTCTTGCTCTTCTGCATGCCGTAAAACCCGCGGTAGGACCAGTGACAGGCCTGCCCTTTGGCGTTGAACGTCAGCCCGATCAGGTCCTGCCGCCCGTCCTGCTGAGGCACCGACCACTCGCACACTTCCCCGCCGTCCTTGAAGGAATGGCACCTGGTGGGAATGCCCATTTCCTTGATGCGATCGTCTTTGCTGCTCCCCATCCAGGAATCCCACTTGGGCGAGTATTCATGAACCTCTTGATTGACGCAGCCGGCAAGGGTCAGCAACCCGGCTATCAGACCGAGGGTGAAGACCTGCTTCATGATTTCTCCTTCTTGGGTTCTTCGCCCAAGCAGCTCACGAATTTTCGCACCGACATCATGGGCTCTGATGAGCGACTCCCCGATCAACATGGCATGCACTCCGGCCTCCACCAGCCGGACGACATCCTCCCGCTTGTGAATGCCGCTCTCGCTGACGATCAGCTTGTCGTTGGGAATTCGCTTCGCCAGCCGAAAGGTGACCCCGAGATCCGTCGAAAACGTCTTGAGGTCACGATTGTTGATGCCGATCATCCGCACGTCGGGCAACCACTCCAGCACAATATCCAACTCGCGCTCGTGGTGCGTCTCCACCAACACGTCGAGGGACAACTCCTTGGCGAGGGCCGCAAAGTCCACGAGCTGTCGTTTCTCTAGACCAGCCACGATCAACAGCACCGCATCCGCCCCATAGGCACGCGCCTCGTAGAATTGAACATCCGCAACCATGAATTCTTTATTCAACGCCGGAAGTCCAACCTTCTGTTTCACCGCCGCCAAATAGTCCAGGCTTCCCTGAAAGAAATCCTTATCCGTCAGCACGGAGACGGCCGCAGCGCCGTGTTCCCGGTAGCGCATCCGCAATGGTCACCGGCTCGAACCGTTGCGCGAACTCAGGCCGCAAGAGCCCCAAGACTAGGCGAAGCCTTCTTCACCTCAGCAATGAGAGCGGGTTTCGTTGCCGTGCGCCGCGCATCGAGGGTCACAGCAAATCCCATCGTCGGCCCGGCATCGCGGATTTTATTTTTCAGGTCCGCGAGATACCCGCGGCTGTTCTTTCGCCGGAGCTCTGCTCGTTTATGTTCGAGAATTTGATCCAGAATCACGATGAACGTTCTGCCTTTTTTGTAAAGCCGATAAGTCTCTCCAATTTATCCATTGCGGCCCCTGTCTCAATCGTTCGTTGGGCCAGGAGAAATCCTTCTTGCAGGGTCTTCGCCTTCCGTCCGGCCACCAACGCCGGTGCCGCGTTCAAGCATACGATGTCGCGTTTAGGCCCCTTCCGTCCGCGAAGTATGTCGCGCGTAATCGCCGCATTGTCTTCCGGGCCGCCACCGACAAAATCCTTCTGGATTGACCCGTTGCAGGCCAAATTCAGACGGATCGATCAGATAACTTGAGACCACCCCCGCCTTGCCCTCTGAAATTCTGGTTCGATCGGTCAACGTGATCTCGTCTAAGCCATCCATACCGTGGACGACAAAGCAATGCTGCGCCCCCAAATGCACCAGCACCTTGGCCAATAACTCTGTCAATTCGGCATCGAACACGCCCACGACTTGCAACCGAGCTCCCGCGGGGTTTGTCAGGGGACCGAGGATGTTGAGCAAGGTGCGAATTCCCAGCTCCTGCCTGGGAAGAGCGCAGTGTTTCATGGCGCGGTGGTAAAGGGGGGCAAAGAGAAATCCAATGCCGATTTCGTTCACACAATCCGCTACCAGCTCGGGCGGTAGATCGATTTCTACACCCAACGCCGCTAATACGTCGGCGCTGCCGCACTTGGAGGACACTGACCGATTGCCGTGCTTCGCGACCGTGAGCCCAGCCCCAGCCACGACGAAAGCCGCGGTGGTTGAAATGTTAAACGTGTGCGCGCAGTCCCCACCCGTCCCGCAGGTGTCTACCACCTGGACGTCGCCCACCCGGATCTTGGTTGCGCGAGCACGCATCGCCTGCACGGAGCCCGCAATTTCCTCAACCGTTTCGCCCTTCATTCGCAGTCCCATGAGGTAGGCTGCGATCTGGGCGGCGCTCGCCGTGCCGTCCATGATTTCACCCATGACGGTGTCGGCTTCCAGTTCCGTAAGATTGGCACGATCGGCCAATTTTTGCAGCGCGTCTTTGATCATTTCAAGAACCGATGGCTGGCGACAGCTGGTCGATGGCGCCGCTACAACTTCAGGAAGTTTCGCAGCAGCTCCTTGCCGGCGGTGGTGAGGATCGACTCGGGATGGAATTGCACACCTTCGATACCCAGCGTCTTGTGCCGCATCCCCATAATCTCCCCTTCAGCCGTTTCGGCGCTGATTTGAAAACAGTCCGGCAAGGTCTTGCGGTTCACGATGAGCGAATGGTAGCGGGTCGCCTCAAAGGGGTTGGGAAGCTTGCGAAAGATCGTACGCCCGTCATGCCGAACCATGGAAGTTTTTCCGTGCATGAGACGCTCCGCGCGGACCACTTCACCGCCGAATGCTACGGCGAGAGATTGGTGGCCTAGACAGACCCCGAGCAATGGCAATTTTCCGCCGAAGTAACGGATCGCCTCCACGGAAATACCTGCTTCATTCGGCGTACAGGGACCGGGAGAAATGACCAGGCGGCGAGGCTTAAGCGCGTCGATTTCAGAGAGGGAAATTTTGTCGTTGCGATAGACATGGACATCTTCCCCCAACTCGCCGAAATATTGCACGAGGTTATAGGTGAACGAGTCGTAATTATCGATCATCAACAGCATAAGAGCCACCCGAGAGCTACCTGACGCTCGTCGTTCGTGAATCGTATCCCGGCGGCCTGCCGTTCCGGCGCTTCACGCGTCACGATTGACGTTCTCACTCCAACCCTTGCTCGGCGAGCTCGATCGCTTGCATCATCGCCCGCGCCTTATTACAGGTCTCCTCGTATTCATGCTCAGGAATAGAATCGGCGACGATGCCGGCGCCGGCCTGAATATAGGCCTGACGGCCCTTGATCACAACGGTGCGAATGTTGATGCACAGATCCATATTGCCTGAAAATCCGAAGTAGCCCACCGCCCCGGCATAAGGCCCGCGTCGAGTCGGCTCCAGTTCTTCGATGATCTCCATCGCCCGAATTTTGGGCGCGCCGGACACGGTTCCGGCTGGAAAGCAGGCTCGCATGACATCATACACCGACTTGCCTTTTTCCAGCTCCCCCGTGACCTGCGAGACGATGTGCATGACGTGGGAATATCGTTCGACCTGCATCAACGAGTCGACCTTTACCGAACCAGCGCGCCGCAACCCGTCCCACGTCATTCCGTCCCAGATCGACCAGCATGACATGTTCGGCCCGCTCCTTCTCATCCGCCAACAATTGTCGTCCGAGTTCCTGGTCTTCTTGCTCGGTCTGGCCACGACGACGCGTGCCGGCAATGGGACGCAACGAAATATGTCCGTCCTCGCAACGGACCAGCGTTTCGGGCGACGACCCCACCAATTCCACGCCGGCCACGCGCAAATAGTACATGTAGGGCGAGGGATTGATCACCCGTAACGCACGGTAGAGCTGAAACGGCGTGGTATGGATTTGCGCTTCCCATCGCTGAGAGAGGACGGCCTGCACGATGTCACCGGCGCGGATATACTCTTTCGTCCGCACGACCATCTTTTCGAAGTCGGCCTTGTTCATGTTCGGCGTAAACGTAATGGGCTTGCGGCGCCGTTTCTGCCGAGGCTGCCGCACAGGCCGCTTCAGGCGCGTGATCATCTTTTCGATCCTTGCGGTTGCATGCCGATAGGCGTCGCGTACGTCCCGCTCCTTCGACGACTCCACGTACGCGTTGGCCACCACTTTGATCTTCTGCGAGACATTGTCGAAGATCAGCAACGTGTCCGTCAGGAGAAACGCGAGGTCCGGCATGCCGAGGCTGTCCCTGCGAGCAGTGGGGAGTTCCTCGAAGCTCCGCACCATATCGTAGCTGAAATAACCGACGGCTCCGCCGACGAACCGCGGCAAGCCCGGCACCGTCACCGGTCGGTATTCCTGCATCAATTCGCGTAATCGCTCCAGTGGATTGCCCCGGCTTTGAAGGAGTAGGCTTTTCTTCCCCCTCGTTACCCGTAAATCGCCGTTTTCTTCGTGAATCACTGCCGCCGATCCGCTTCCTAAAAATGAATACCGCGCCCAGTTTTCCCCGCCCGCCACGCTCTCCAGCAGATACGCCGTCGGCCCATGATCAATTTTGGCAAACGCCGAGACAGGGGTTTCATAGTCCGCCAAAATTTCGCGAAAGAACGGAATCAGGTTGCCTTCCGCCGCGAGGGCACGAAATTCATCCAGCGTGAGAGAATAGTGAGGCTTGTTCATCCTGTCACAGGTCGAGGGAGTTAGGGTCGGCTGACGATCAACTTCTGTCCCACTTCAATCTTATCCTTCGTCAGGTTGTTCCACTTGCGTAGCTTGTCGACCGCGACATGATATTTCTGACCAATCCGATAGAGGGTGTCGCCGGCCCTCACCGTATGGGTGCTGGCTGACTCGGGTGACAGGTCGGCGCTGAATGCATCCAGAGCCGTAGACTCCTGGCCAAGGATATCTTTCGTCGATTCCATCCTCGATTCTGAGGACACGTCTGTTTTCAACGCCTCATCGAGGGCGGAAGAAAAATCTTTCTTCGCGGCTTGGGCCGACTTTTTCCCCTTTGACGGGATGGTAGTAAGGCGCTTCATATCTTCATGCGCGCGCTTCTCCAACAGCGAGGCTTCCTTCATAGCGTGAGCCTCTTCCTGAATTTGAGCCGCTTGCTGGCGTACTGCCTCCACTTGGGCGCCGAGCTCCCGATTCCGCGCTTCATAGTCGCCAAGTTCGCGTTTGGTGCGTTTTACTTCGCTATCGAGTTCTGAACTTCGCTTTTCCTCTTGCGCCAGAAGCCGCTGAAAATTCAAACTGCGCGCCTTCTCCGCTTCATATTTCTCCGACATGACGCATCCGCTCAGGGTCAGACTAGCTACCATGAGCAATCCGATGGGAACTCCAACTGCGCGTCTCATCTGTCCATTACGCTCGCTCATCATGTGGCTCCTTGGCTGCGCTATGCATGTGGGTGGCTTCCGCATGCGATCGAGACGAGCAATGGGTGGTTCGTCCGATTCGCCTTCGCGGCGTGCGAAAGTGGTAAGAATACGGTCCAAGGCAGCGAAAGTCAAAGAGAATTGGGTCGGACCTTCGTTTGACCCTCTCCCCGCCCCTATGCTACGGTCGCAACAGATTTGCACTTATTCTAACCAATCGGCCACCACAATGACCATGTCATCCAGCGCAACACCGTCGACGTCTCGCACCCTCGCGATTGAAGGCATCACTCTGCACCTCGCGCAACCTATGACGATGGGCCAGGAATGGATCGGGAACCGGGAAATACTCAAACAACTCCTGGCCTGCTGGCTGGTCATCGATGAACGCGACCTCCCCTTGTCGCCCCGCATCACCGGCCAACCGGGAATCGGCAAAACCACGTTGGCGATGGCCGGCGCGCGCGAACGAAAACAAGATCTCTATATCTTCCAATGCACAGCGGATACCCGCCCCGAAGACTTGCTGATTACGCCGGTCTTGGCCGAGTCAGGTGCCATCAGCTACCATGCCTCGCCGTTGATCACGGCGGTTTTGACCGGCAGTGTCTGCGTGCTGGACGAGGGCAACCGCATGAATGAGAAGAGCTGGGCGTCCTTGGCTCCGCTGCTGGATCACCGGCGTTGCGCGGAGTCGATCATCGCCGGAATTCTCATCAAGGCCCATGCGGATTTTCGCTGCTGCGTGACCATGAACGAGGATGCCTCGACATATGAGGTTCCAGACTATATTCTGTCACGCCTGCAGCCGACGCTAGGCATGGGATTTCCCGCTCGCGAGGATGAGCTGGCGATTTTGCGCTACCATCTGCCCTTTGCTCCGGCGGAGATGCTCGCTGTGACCGTCGAATTTCTTCAGGAGGCGCACCAACTCAAACTCGATTATTCGGTTCGAGACGGAATCCATCTGCTGCAATACGCCCTAAAACGTCGTGCGCAGGACCCCACTGACCCGCTTTCGGCCGATGCTGCCTGGCGTGAAAGCCTCCTCAAGGTGCTGGGCGAAGAGGCCCTGGATTTGCCGACTCAGTCTCGGCGGCGCAAGCGCGCCCTCGGCGACCAGGCCTTGCCACAAGGGTTAGGCGATTTTTTCTTCGAGAGCGATGACCCTCTACATCCTGGCCGATAATGGCAGTGCCATCTTCCACCGCCGATTCCATTTTTAGCCTCTCGCCGCGTATTGAACTGTTCCCGATTCTGCACGGAAGCGGCGACGTCGCCCAAGAAGTGCGCGAGCGACTCGTGAGCCGCCGCTACGATTGCTTGGCCGTCCCCCTGCCGCCTTCATTCGAGCGCCCGCTTGAAGAAGCCATCGCCGATTTGCCGTCCATCAGTGTCATCATTCAACCAGAGACCCAGGCAGAAGGCGGGCCGTCAGTCAATTTCGTGCCGGTCGATCCCTGCCAAGCCGTGATCATGGGTCTCCGTGTTGCCATGGGAGAAGGCACGGCGCGGGCCTACATCGATCGCGAAACTGCGGTCGTCGAGCCTGTGCCGTTCATTTCTCCCGATGCGTATGTGCTGAAGCGCCTCTCCTACGCCACTTTCGCTGCCGCCCTGGTTTCTACGATCACGGCGCCAGTGGAGGGGTCGCAGCAGCAGGCGCGGATTGCGTGGATGGCCTTCCAACTCCATCAGCTGGAAATGGAATACGACCACATCCTGTGCCTCTGTCACTTTGCCGACTGGCCATGGATCCGCCAGGCCTATCAGCAACGAGCTGACTACCGGGCCCCAGATCCTATGATCGGCCGTCCGGAACGCTACGGGGTCGAGCATTCGTCGTTGTATTTCGTGCTGGGCGAATTGCCCTTTCTGACCGAACTGTACGAACGACGACGGGCCACCGTTCATTCAGACCGCCACCTCACCATCGACGGCATCAAGGAATTGTTGCTCGAGACTCGCACGCGATCGCAAGACGCCCCTGATGTGGAAGGCCAAACCGTGCCAAGTTGGGTGACACCTCAGCTGCTCCAGCTGTACTTGCAGTATGTTCGAAATCTCGCGCTGCTCGACCGCCGCCTCACGCCGGATCTCTACCAGCTGGTGCTCGCCGCCAAACAGATGGCAGGTGATGACTTTGCTATCAGTCTGCTCGAAACGGCCAAAAGTTATCGTTATCAGAAGACTGAGCAGACCCACCTGCCTCACATCTCGGCAGGGCTCGGCCAGCTCGCCTTGCCGGATGAGCAGATCGTTCGTGCCACCAATCGGTTCCAGGGAACGCCCTTGGTGTGGCGCTCCCTCTCGCTCAAGCCCCGCCCGCCCCGTCGTACGAGCCGTCGGTGGTCCTATCTCTGGAACCCCAATCGGCAATGTTCTTGGCCGCCGGAAGATTCGAAGATCGAAAGTTTCCACACCCACGTCCGCGAGCAGGCGAAGGCGATCATCGGATCGGACTTGGCGAGGAGCGAGAAATTCACGACTTCGATGAAGGATGGGATCGATATCCGGGAAAGTCTGCGCCACTGGTATCAACGGCAGAAACCAGGCCGCCCGAAACGCCTGGAAATCTACGTCAAAACAATCCCCCCCGCTCGCGGGAATGTGGACACAGTCATTTTTCTGTTCGATACGCCGGCGGATCCGGAAAGCTACAGCTGGCAGGCCACCTGGTACGCGGAACACGCGCAGGAATCCACCCTCTGCTTCTACGCGACCCCATTTTTGAACAACATGGTCGCGCCGGGCATCGGGCAATCCCGCTATGGTGGCGCGCTGTTTATCTTTCCTCCTCGTCCGATTCCTGATATCTGGACCGATGAGGCACTTGGATTTGCGCAGACACTTGAGGAGCGTCTGATTGCCGCCGGAGCAGTGCATTCAAGAGAAACGCACGTGGCCCTAGTCACGCCGGTGGCGCCCAAGGCTCGATGGCGGCAGATTGCCAAACAGTTCGGTCGTCACCTGGTCCCGATACCCATGAGCCGGTTCTCGGGACAGATGATCGACCGCTTGCGGCGATTTCACGTATTGAACGGCCATGAGATCCGCAGCTTCGCCGCCCAATTTATTCGTGAGTGACCAGCCCATGACGCACAGCCAAGCCGAACAACGGATTGCCGCCCTACGCCGGGAAATCCGGCATCACGATCATCTGTACTACAGTAAGGACCGTCCTGAAATATCCGACGCGGAATATGATCGCCTGTTTCATGAACTCGTCGAACTCGAGAGCGAGCATCCCGACCTCATCACCGGCGACTCGCCGACTCAGCGAGTCGGCGCGCCGCCGATCAATGAACTCGCCAAAGTCCCTCACGAGAAACCGATGTTGAGCCTCGATTCGATCACGGCTCGGGAGGATGTCCAAGCCTTTGATAGCCGCATGAAGCGAGAGCTTGAAAGCGACCATGTCACCTATACGGTAGAACCAAAATTCGACGGCCTTTCAGTGGAACTGGTGTACGACCAGGGGAAGTTCGTTCGTGGTTCTACCCGCGGCGACGGCAGAATCGGTGAAGATGTCACGGTCAATTTGCGGACGATTCGCGCGCTGCCTTTGCAATTGCGGCAGGATGCTGCCCCGCCGTCCCATCTCGTGGTGCGTGGTGAGGTCTACATGCGCCTGGACGAGTTTCAGTCCTTGAACCGCCGAATGACGGAGCGAGGGGAAGAGGCCTTTGCGAATCCCCGCAATGCGGCGGCGGGATCGTTGCGCATGCTCGACAGCAGGGTCACCGCCTCCCGGCCCTTGACGGTCACCTGTTATGACATCGTGGCAGTTTCAGGAACGCTTCTCTCCACCCATTGGGACGAGCTCGAAGCCCTCGGCGCTTGGGGACTTCCCATTCCAGAACACCGACGTCGTTGCCGCTCGATCGAAGAGGTCCTGTCGTTCCACGAATCCACGGATGCCGCGAGAGACTCCTTGCCATTCGAAATCGACGGGATCGTCGTCAAAGTGGATCGGCGCGAGTGGCAGGACCAGCTCGGCAGCAAATCCCGCAGCCCCCGCTGGGCCATCGCCTATAAGTTTGCCCCCCGCAAAGAGATTACGGTCATTCAAGACATCGTCGTCTCTGTCGGTCGAACCGGCACGCTGACGCCGGTGGCTTTGCTCAAGCCGGTGGAGGTCGGTGGCGTCACGATCAGCCGGGCCACGCTTCACAATGCGGACGAGGTCGCACGCAAAGATGTGCGTGTAGGAGACACGGTCAAGGTAGAGCGGGCGGGCGACGTGATTCCTGCCATCGCCGAACGGATGCCGGTCCCCGGCGAACATCGGCAAGACCCATTCGTCATGCCGGATCACTGTCCCGTCTGTGGATCGGCGGTCGCGCGGGAAGGCGCTTATTTCTACTGCACCGGTCAGACTGTCTGCGTGGCACAGTTGAGAGGCGCCGTTGAACACTTCGCATCCAAGAGCGCCCTCAATATCGATGGCATGGGAAGGAAAACGGTCGCCCAACTGGTAGACCGAGGTTTGGTCCACGATCTGGCTGATCTCTACAGCCTGACCAAGGAACAATTGCTCACCCTGGAGGGGTTTGCCGATCGCTCGGCGTCACTGCTGCTCGACGCGATCGGACGGAGCAAAACGGTATCCTTGGACCGGCTCTTGATGGGTCTTGGCATCAGACAGGTGGGGCAACATGTCGCCCGCCTGCTGGCCAGACAGTTTGGAACCCTTCCGCAGCTGTTGGCGGCGACGGAGGAGGAGTTTCTTCAGGTCCGCGAGATCGGGCCGGAAATCTCCGCGAGCCTCGCGTCTTTCTTTCGGGAAGATCGAAACCGGCAAGTGATCGATCGGCTTGTCGAACGAGGACTGTCCATCGCTGCCTCACTCCCTCAGCGCACCACCGCGGGCCAATCTCTGGCCGGCAGGACGTTCGTATTTACGGGTGGGCTGGCGAACCACAGTCGCGACCAGGCGAAAGAACTGGTCGAACGAGCACGGCGGGCAGGTCACGTCGAGCGTCAGTAAAAAAACCTCGTATGTGGTGGCCGGAATCGATCCTGGATCCAAACTCGAACAGGCGCAGAAGCTGGGGGTGAAGATTCTGACGGAAGCGGAATTCACCGATCTCGTGAAGCCTGCGTGACGGGCACATGTTCCTCCGCAATCGGTTCCTGCGTGAGCGGGATATTTTTCTTCCTTATAGATATTCACGCTCTTAATCACGCGCGGGTCTGCCTCATGGATGACGAGGCGGCAGTTGGCGATATGGACTTCTTCGCCGACTTTGGGAATCCTGCCCAGTTCGTGCTGGATGAGGCCGCTGATCGTCACGGCATCGTCGCCGAGATCCACTTTGAGGAAATCGTTGACCTTGCGTACCTCGGTACGCCCATGGACCAGGATTTGATTTTTCCCGATCCGCTTGATCAATTCTTCCGTGATGTCGGTTTCGTCGACAATTTCACCGACCACCTCCTCCAACAAATCCTCCAAGGTGACCAGTCCCATCACCCCGCCGAATTCGTTGACCACGATGGCCATATGGCGTTTGTCCAACTGAAATTGCTTCATCAGGTCGTCTGCCGATTTGGTGTGGGGGATGAACAGCGCCGGATGGGCGATGTCACGGAGCTTCATTTCCGTATGGCCCTGCGCTAACGACGTCAACGCCTTCGTTTTGTACAAAATCCCAACGATGTTATCCAGCGTGCCTTCATACAGCGGGATGCGGGAGTACTTCGACTTGAACAGCAGTTCTTTCGCCTCGCGCAGATGCTGATTGCAGTCGAGCGAGAACATGTAGATACGCGGGGTCATACAGTCTTCCGCCGTAATGTCCTTGAGCTGGAAGACGTTCTTGATCATCTTCACTTCCTGCGCTTCGATGGCGCCGCTCTTACTGCTCTGATCCAGCATGATCTTGAGCTCTTCTTCCGTGACGAAGGGCACATTAAGCCCTTTTCCTCCGGTCAACTTGTAGATCAGCGGCACGACGAAGAACATAATCGGCTTGAGCATTTGCTGAGCCGCATAGGCGGGATACGCCATATTGAGCACGACTGGAACGGAATATTTAGCGGCCAGGGTCTTCGGAACGAGATCCGCAAAGACCAGGAGCACAAAGGTCAGAATTCCGACTAATACTGCAAATGCTTCACCGAGCACCCCTTCCAAGCCCTGCCCGCCGAAGCGATTGAGCGCGATGATGGTCGCCAAGGATGCGGTGGCTGTATCGATCAATCGGTCGCCGACCAGGATGGTCAGCAGCAGGCGCTGAGGGTCCGTCCTGAGATGGAGGGCCATCTCAGCTCGTTTACTCCCTTGGTCGGCCAGGGCTCGAAGTTTGGTATCATTGACGGAATAGAATCCGACCTCGACGACGGAAATCACTGCAGACAACAGAATCAGAACGATTAATACGAGAATGTCCATAAGACCTATTGAGGGTGTAAGAGCCGGACGCAGTAATGGGTAGAACTGAAGAAGCCTTGGATCAATTCGGAACCCGTGGTCCGAATTGCAAGGTTTACCCTGAAGTGAGGGAAGATGACGGGAAACGGTCTTCTCGGGTCACTGTCATCCATCGGCTCTACAGATAACATAGGCAGCGAGGCGCATCAAGGGTAACAGTACTTCCACCCGACCGGACATCGAACACACAAAATCAGTCCCTGCTATGTGTGCTTTCAGGCAGGACCCTCAGGGATTCCCTGTCGTGAGCCCCTCGATGTCATCCCGGATGATAAACGGATCGGTATCCAAGCTCCTTCTTAGTTGGGCCGCAGCCTGTTCAGCCGCGGATTCCGTCTGGAACTGACCGGCATAGACCCGATAACGACGGCCCTCAGGTAAATCGATCGATATTGCCCTCGATCCTGGGTAGCGCCCTTTGAGCCGCTCCAATAAGACGCGCGCATTGGCCGGATCGGCAAATGAACCAACCTGGACCCGCATGACCCCAAATTCGCCGGCCTTTCCTTGGTAGCGGATGACGCGCAGCTCGATATCGTCCGTGCCGCGGCCGATCATACCCATCGCCTGGGCGGCGGCAAACGATAAGTCCAGAATTCTCCCACGCGCGAACGGACCTCGATCGTTGATGCGCACCGTCACCTGGTGGCCGGTGGTCAAGGATCGCACTTCAGCCACCGAGCCGAGCGGCAATGTGCGATGCGCCGCCGTCAGTTGATGCATATCATACAGCTCACCGTTTGCGGTGCGATTTCCGTGGAAGCCCGGCCCATACCAGGAGGCGCTCCCCCGCTCGACGAATCCCAGCGGGTAACCAGGCGGATAGGACGGCCGCACCGGACTCCCGTCCGGAGCAACCGCTAAACCATGCGGCGAAAACGAGAAGGAGGAGAAGAAGGATGACGACGGCTCTCTGTCCTCTTCTCCTCCATGGTGAGAGGGACTAAAACTCGTCGAGTGATTGGGTGCGTAGGACCCCGAGCGCCTTGGTCGTGTTCGAGACGGTCAGCACCACGATGGCCCGCTTGCCTTCCCGTGAGGGGGTGCAATACCCGCATTTCACATTGATACGGGCTCTGGTGAGTGAATCCGCTACCTGTTTCAACGCCCCCGGTTTGTTTTCCAGACTTAAAATCAACGCCGTCTCTTCGCGGAACTTGATCTTGGATTTCCGCAAAGCGATACGCGCAGCATCGACATCCGCCACGATCAAGCGCAGCTTGCCCGGACCGGTGACCTCGGGCGCCGAAAATGCCTTGATGTTGACTCCCGCTGCCCCCAGGACCGCAGCTACCTCGGCCAGCACCCCTGGCTTGCTCTGTCCACTCACTACGAATTGCGTCGTTGTCGGCATCGGCTCCTCTCCCTCTGCTGAGTCAATCAACCAGCCTGTGTAAAAAGTGCATACCTTTTTCGTAGAGCCATGCTGTCAGTGCCCTCGATGGCACTGACGATGCAGCGCTCTTTCGCCTGCATAGGGAGCCCATCGATTGCGCGCCGGCAATCCTCCCATACTTCATCAAACGGATCAACTCAAAGATCACGGAATCAATCCGATATATCACGCGGCGCGTCACCGTGCGGGCTGCCGTAAAATCGGGCGAACCGTCTCATACCTGGAGTTTTCAAGTCGTCATTCGACTGGGCGCGCTGATGAAGCTCCAGACCAAAACTGCGTTTGTACTGTGACAACCAGGCCGACTCGAAATCTTTCGGAGCCATCAACCTCTGAGGCAGCCTCCGACATAGCAGCTGGGATCACAATCCATCATGACTAGGGCCTTGCCTAGTTAGAGATCTGCGCCATGTTGTTAAACTGGGGCACACAACGGCTGTCGAGCCGGAGGCCAATACAGCACACTCACCCATCGCACATGTCCACAAGGATAAAGGAGGACGAGCATGTACAACCAAGATTCTTCTAATTGGTCAGCGTTTTTGGCAGGCGCATTTATCGGTGCCGGCATCGCATTGCTCGTGGCCCCTCAATCGGGTTCGGAGCTTCGCACATCTCTCCGCGACTATGCGTCGAGGGCGAAGGACGAATTTGACGAGGCCACGGAACAAGGTCGCGCCGCATGGGATACGGCTGTCGAGCGAGGCCAGGAGTACGTTGAAGGTGGGAAGCAGGCATTTCGGAATGCGGGACGAGCCGCTCGGGAGTTCGTGGATGAAACCACGCAGACCGTAGAAAAGGGGGCCGCGGAAGCCGTTTCCCGACGCGGATAACAGGATGCTCGATAAGTTTTTCATCACACATAGGAGAATGACTATGATCACTCGATTCGCTTGCATTGCCCTTGCCGTCTCATGTCTCTCGATCGTGGGCTGTCAGTCTACGACTGGAAAGACCGCAGGACAAAACATCGATGATGCGACTATCACGGCTTCAGTACAGTCCAAATTAACGTCCGATCGCTTGTCGAACTTCTCCCGCATCGACGTCGATACCGAACGCGGGGTCGTCACACTCAACGGTGTCGTGAAGTCTGCTGAGCAGAAAAGCCGAGCTACGGAAATGGCCCGCGAGGTCAAGGGCGTGAGAACCGTGAACAACAATCTGCAGATCCAACAGCCGTAAGACTCCGGAAGGTACATAGACAGATCGCGAGTGATTTCGGTATTGCTCAAGAGTCTGGGCAGACGCCCATAGCGTCAACCAGCGGAATCTATTCAGATCGGATCTCAGGGAGGCTCATGATGCAACACCGTTCGAGATCCATGACCATGGCTCTGGTGCCAATGGTTTTCGTAGTCGGCGCCTGTAGCCATACAATTCCCCAGGCTGCAACCAAACCGGTTCCGCCACCCATTACCAGCGCCGTTCCATCCTTCGCGGCCATGAACAAGGAACAGCCCAAAGCCCCCCTTTCCCAGATGCCGCTGCAGATCAAAACGGACCTCACACCGGTTCAAACTGCCATTCGGGGGGCGATACCCGAGCGCTTCACCGAAGTGGGACATGCGCTGGAGAAGGATTTCCGATGGACCTTCGTTCGCAATGGCCCCCCTCAAGTTCGAATCCAGGATGGCCTGGTTGCGGCACATGCCGAGTATAAAGGATTTATCGAAACGCGAGGTGGAGCTGGGACCTGCCGACTGGATCCCGTCTACTCGACATTGGATGCGACAGGGAAACTCGTGCTGTTGCAGGACCGTGAAGCCGTTGCGTTCGGGTTCGAACCGGCACAGACCACGGTCGGCCTGAAGCCCGAGAGCGACGCCCGGTGCAATATGTTTAACATTCCCGTCAAAGATCAGTTGCCCGAACTGTTCTCCATCTCGGATGCGAAGAGCGCCTTGGCGGAGTCGGTCCGGCCAGAGACCTTCAGCATTCCCTTTCAGCGCCTATGGGATGATCTCGGAGGTCCCCTGTCCGTCCCAGTGTCCGCACTCAACACTCGTGCTTGTTTGTACGGGAATCCACGCGAAGTGATACTCGGGCAGCAACGAGGGACGACCCAGGAGACGATCATTTCGGGTTTCGCACGGCAGATGCCGGTGGTCAGTTTCGATCAATCTTGCGCGGAAGCGCCACCGACCACCGCGCTCGTGAACTCAGGAGCGCCCTCGCCGGATTCTAAGCCTTTCGTGATCCTGGCCAAAATTCCCCTGCCCTACGCCAGTCTGAGTCATCAGGCGCAAAGCAAATTGTTTCACCAGACGATTCCGCTGGATGGCGCCGGAACAGAAAGCGCCGTCATTGAACGGGTCACCGCAACAGATGCGAACGGCCGCATTTTATTAGCGGTCGAGACCAGCGGCGACCTGAAGGGCACCATCTATTACTGGGGGACTCCACGATTGGACGATAACGGAAAAACGTTATCCATTCCTGACCTCCAGATGGCGAATGAATCACGAGTGGCCCTCGACTCTGTCCGCGTGGGCTATTGGCAAATGGTGGATAGGGAATTAAAAACTAAACTTCGCCAGGCTGTGACAACTGATTTTTCACCGCAGATTGACCAGATGAAACAGGCGCTGACGGGAAAACACACGGTCGGGTCGATGACGATGGACATCCTCGTCACAGGCCAACAGCCCGATCAAGCTCACTCCACGCCCCAGGCTTTGGTCGCCACAATCTTGCTTCAAGGAACGGCGAGTGCAAAAGGCAACTATCGCGATTGAGGATAGTGGGAACCGTACTCTGTCAAGGCAGGAAGCCCGGTAAGTCCTAGCTAGGCAGGGGCTGCTTGCCGCAGCCCCTGCCGAACCAAAAATGATGAATAGGCTGCTCATCATTTCTGACCCTCACTTGGTTGGCTCTCTTCCAACCTGGCCTATAGACGCGGCGGGGATTATTTCCGCCGGCATAATTGGCACAATGCGCTCGTCCCCGCCCTGGTCCTAATCATGAATCATCCAGTTCTTGCAGTTGTATTGCGCGGTGATCTAGTCGAATGATTAGGGTCTTGCCCAGTTAGCGTCTCTCTTTCAAACTGCTACATTTCCGGTTGGAGAATAGAGTCACCATCGGCCATCGAGGGAGGCCCATGTATGATCCACGAGAAAGACTATGGCACGTCCATAGGAGCCGACGATGTGCAGAAAACCGTCCGGGAGCAGCACCGACATATTCTAGTTCTCTTTCAGTTGTACTTAAGCGCGGAAGCCGACTCGCGAAAATCCATCGTGGACCAAATTCTAGATCAGCTCGCGTCGCACCTCGAGGAAGAGGAAAAGATGCTGTACAGCCAGATTCAAAATGCAACCGAACCGGCTCGTCATTTCGTACAGGAAGCGTTGCTCGAACATGATGAAATCAAGGCCATGATGAGCGAGATGCAGCAAGCAGAAACTGACGATGACCAAGCTTTGGACGAATTTTTCGAGGACATGATGCAGACGGTGCGCGCGCATTTTCTGGCTGAAGAACGCGACATGTTTCCGATATTGGCAACTCTTCCGCGAAAAGATTCGGAATGAAACGGAATCGAATCCCAGCGCTGAAATGATCCTGCCCCGCATGTGGATCCGCACAGGGGGCCCGAAGTCTGCGTCGTGGACGACCAGGCCTCTAGGGCTTTGCCCAGTTCAGGAAAATTGGCAATCGCCTTATTCTCTGATGAGGCCATCAATACACTTAACACCCGACGCGTGTCCGAAACGAAGCTGCAATGGGGGTATCACATGGAACGGGAGACACTTAACATGGAAGAATCCGTTGGATCGACCCTTAAGAGAGCCGCAAAGGAAACCGCCGCCTCTACCGCCGGCCTGTCTGAGCAGGCTACAGAGGCGATTGGGTCGGCTGGAGAAAGCCTTCGGCGACACTTGCCGGACAGTGGAACAGATGGGCGAGGCAGCAGACGCTGTATCCCGGGGTGTCAAGCAAACCGCCGAGTACTTACAGGGCCAGGGAATGAGCGGCATTCTCGGGGACCTCGAGGGTCTCATTCGGCGCTATCCGCTTCAAACCCTATTGGTGGGAGTCGGTTGTGGATACATGCTCTCCCGGCTCCGTCCGGACTGAAGGGCGTGACCGGCGTAAAGGAATGGTTATGGATAACCCGCATCCCATTTCCATCGCGGCGTTGGCAACAGGGCTGGTGGAAGATCTCAGGCGACTTGTTTCGCAGGAGGTGCGATTAGCTCAGCACGAGATGCAGGTCGAACTCGCGAAGGCCGCCAGAGGGTTGCTCCATGCCGCTCTCGGTATCATGCTGAGTTTGGCTGCACTAGGATTATTTCTCGTCATGCTAGTGCACCTTGTCCAAGCCATGACGGGCCTGGCATTGTGGGCCTGTTATGGACTAGTCGCCGTTGTCACTGCCGCGCTCAGCGGTCTGTTTTTCTACAATATGTCCGCTGCAGGGGCCAGTTTGCGGCTTTGGCCCTTCCGTACCGTTCATTCCATAAAGGAAGATGTCCAATGGATCAAAAAACAACTGCTATCGATCAGGACGTAAAAGACATCATCGGCACTCGAGTGGCAATCGCAGAGAAGCTTGAATTGTTGGAGCAGCGTATTATCGATACAGCGGAGGGAGCCACGATGAAGTTTTCCCGCATGCTGGAAGAAACCAACGAAACAGTCAACCAGGTGGTCGACAAAACCAAGGCCGCGCTGGATCCGGTTCAAAAGGTTGACGAGTATCCATGGCTGATGCTGGGCGGCGCCATTTGCGTGGGCTTCGCCATAGGCTTAATGGACTCGCGCTCGCGATCCGAGCGTAGTGGGGTCTATCCCTATTATCCCGCACGAGCCCGGGCCTCGAGGGTCATGCCGGAGTCTGCTCGTGAGACCGGAGCCACCACCGACCAGCAGGCACAAGGTGTTTACGATTATTACCCAACCGGGCCCCAGTCCCAGAACACACACCGCACAAGCCTATGGAGCAGCATGTCGCGGGAATTCGGCCAGGAGGCTGAGGAAGCGAAGGCCGTTTTGTTGGAAGCCGGTCGTTCCCTGCTGACTGAGTTAGTCCGCAAGGCCGTGCCGGAAATCGCGCGTTCTCTCGGGGTCACTCTGTCGACTCAATTTGAGAAGCAGAAGGATCCACCGAACCAGCGTCCACCGTCCCATGCCGGGCGGCAGCGTACGGGCTCACAGGAGCACCAATCGGCGAGGACCATATAACGCGCTGATCTCTTTCTGCGTCGCATGGGTCGAATCACACCGACAAGGGCAGTCAGGTCCGCACACGGTGTCGTCATAAATGATTCAAGCCTCCTGCGACCGGTGGCGTCTCTCGCCAAGCCATCGGCTCAAATGGTAGTGCCGCAGTTCTAACATGCCTATTTTCACCGACCTTTCTTCCGAGGGTTCTGTGCCCGCTTCTCTGACCAGTCCCTCGCCGCGTTTCAACCCCTGGAAGCTGGGCGGGCTTAGCTGGAAAGATTTCGGACGGCGTCTCTGGCAACAAAGTGAGAAGGACGAGATCCTAGGCCGCGCAGCGCAGCTGGCCTTTTATTTTTTACTGGCACTGTTCCCGGCATTGTTGTTCCTGACGGCGTTTCTGGGATTATTCCCGCTTCAGCAGGTCATGCCAGAACTCATGACGTACCTTCGCACCGTTTTGCCGTCCGACGCCCTGTCCTTGCTCGAGCGATACCTCGATAACGTGGTCAAAGGCAGTGGAGGCGACATCCTATCGCTGGGTCTCCTGGGGGCGCTCTGGGCTTCCTCCAGCGGAGTCACGGCCATTATGGAGGCGCTGAATGTCGTCTATGGCGCGGAAGAAACCCGGCCCTATTGGAAGGTTCGTCTGATCGCGACACTTCTGACGATCGGGCTCGCGGGTTTTATCATTATCTCCATGACGTTGATCCTGTATGGCGCGCGCATCGGTGAATGGATTGCCGATGTCGTCGGTCTGGGATGGCTGTTCCTCATCGCCTGGAACCTGTTGCAATGGCCGTTTGCGGTGTCGCTGATGCTGTTGGCCCTGGCAATCATTTATTTCATCTGCCCGAATGTCGAGCAAGACTGGCGCTGGGTGACGCCGGGTTCAGTCTGCGCCGCCTCGCTATGGGTATGCGTCTCACTCGGGTTCAAAACCTATGTCGATCATTTTGGAAATTATAATGCCGCGTACGGGTCTCTTGCGGGGGTGATCGTGCTCATGCTGTGGCTCTATCTGACCGGAGTCGTGATGTTGCTCGGCGGAGAAATCAATGCCCAGATCGAACATGCGGCCTCAGCCCTTCGCGCCGCGCGGAACAAGAGCCGGAGCGCCGATGCGTAGCATGGCGACCCAGGCCAGAAACCGGACAGCACTATGATACCCGATTACTCCGAGGTGCTGACCCCTGGCGACGGCTCGGCGCCAACTACGGCCACACCTGCCAATTCTCCCGCCGACCGCCACCTGTGGGAAATCACACCGATCCGAGACTTGCTCTGGACGGGAGGAATCGCATTTCTACTATGGTTTGGATACCACCTGCGCGGCGTCTTCACGCCCATTCTGATTGCGCTCCTGCTGGCGTACTTGTGCAATCCCCTGATCAGGAAGGCGGAGAAACAGTGGAACGTTCCCCGGCCCGTCTCTATTTCTATCGTGCTGCTGCTCGCCGCCCTCGCCCTAGGAGGGTTCGTGACGTGGCTGGGCCCGCTGCTTGCCGAACAGGTCCAGTCGTTTGCGGAACGCGTGCCGGGCTATCTGCAGAGCGTCGCCGAGCAATACCATGTCAGTCTTGGCGATTTCTCTAAGCCTTTATCCACCATTGCTGCAAGCCTTAAGGAAGACCCCCTCTCCATTCTTAACCCGGTTTTTTCCAGCACCGGGCAGGCGTTCGGCGTGCTCGGAGCGGTCATCGGTACCACAAGCGCGATCCTCCTGGCCGTGGCTCTCGTACCGATCTATTTCTTCTTCTTCGCCTGGCAGTTCGACAGCGCGCTCACCGAGCTGAAGCAGCATGTCCCCGTGCGTTATCGTTCCCGAGTGCGACGAATTGCGCAACGAATGGATGTGGCCGTCAGCGGATTTTTTCGAGGTCGACTGACCATCGCGCTGGGGTCAGGCGATCCTGTATTCGCTCGGATGGGCGCTTACCGGAATACGGTATTGGTTCTTGTTGGGGTTAATTACGGGCATCCTTACTATTATTCCCTATGCGTCCCTCATCGGATGGCCTTTGGCGATACTCCTCAAATATTTGGATGTATTGTCAGGCGCGGGGAGCTTTGAATGGCTGCCGATCGTCGTCTGGCCTTCTCTCGCCTACCTGGTGGTGCAGTTCATCGAGAGCTGGCTGTTGACGCCCTGGGTGCAAAGCCAATCCATGGATATGAGCGCGGTGACCGTTCTCATCGTCGTCTTTATCGGCGGCGCGCTGGGCGGGTTTTATGGCCTTCTGCTCGCGATTCCTGTCGCTGCCTGTCTAAAAATTCTCGCTCAGGAATTGATCGTCCCCCGGCTCGTGCGCAACGCCGCTGAGACGTCATCTCCACCTCACTGAAGGGAGCCTTATGCCGAAGACCGTGGCGGATATTTTGATTGAGCGGTTGATCGATTGGGGTGTAGACACCGTGTTCAGCCTGCCGGGAGACGGGATCAATGGGATTTATGAAGCCCTTCGCACGCGGCAAGATCGCATCAAACTGATCCTCGTGCGGCATGAAGAGTCCGCCGCCCTCGCGGCCTGTGGCTATGCCAAGTTTACCCGGCGGCTCGGGGTGTGCCTAGCCACCTCCGGCCCCGGAGGCATCCACCTCCTCAACGGTTTATACGATGCCAAGTGCGACGGACAACCGGTGTTGGCGATCACGGGGCACACGTTCCACGACCTAAGCGGTACGCATTACCAACAAGATGTCGATTTGAATAAGCTCTTCAGCGATGTCGCCGCATACAGTGAGCGGGTCATGGGCCCGGCCCATGTCGGTAACGTGGTCGACATGGCGATCAAGACGGCCATTTCTCGGCGCACGCCGGCGCACATCACCATTCCCAAGGATGTCCAGGACTGGAGCGCGGACGATGGAGGTTCAAAGGCCAATATTCCCCGCCACAGCGGCGACCTCTATAGCGATCCCTTGCCCCTGCCCTCGCGCACGTTACTCGACAAGGCCGCGACGCTCATCAATGCTGGGTCAAAAATTGCGATCTTAGCGGGACGAGGATGTCTGGGTGCGAAACAAGAAATCCTGCAGCTTGCGGAACTGCTGGGCGCTCCGATTGTCAAACCGCTTCTTGGAAAAGGCCTAGTCCCGGACGACCATCCCTTGACCACCGGCGGCATCGGCCTGCTTGGAACCGCTCCCTCCCAGGAAGCGCTGGAACGCTGCGATACCCTCATCATCGCCGGCAGCAGCTTTCCTTATTTGGAGTTCTATCCAAAACCGGGCCAGGCCCGAGCCGTGCAAATTGATCTCGACGCGAGCCGAATCGGCCTCCGCTATCCGATCGAAGTCGGACTGGTGGGACAGTGCTGGGATGTGCTTCGCGCCTTGCTGCCCCTTTTGGACAAGAAAGCAGATCGCAGCTTTCTGGAATCCACCCAAGAGCAAGTGAGGCAGTGGAATGAGTTGATGGAAGAGCGCGGCACGCGAATGGACCGTCCTCTCAAACCACAAGTCGTCGTGCGGGCGCTCAATGAGTTTCTCGCAGAGGACGCCATTGTGTGTTGTGACACCGGCACGGTCACTACCTGGGCGGCGCGTCATATCCGCATGAAGGGCGACATGGAATTTACCGTCTCCGGTACCCTGGCGTCGATGGGTAACGGCCTGCCCTACAGTCTCGCGGCCGGTGTGGCCTATCCAGGCCGCCAGGTGGTCTGTATTGCAGGGGACGGCGGATTCACCATGTTAATGGGAGAACTGGCTACCCTGGTAAAGTACGCGCTGCCCGTGAAAATCATCGTGCTAAAAAATAATCTGCTCGGCATGATCAAGTGGGAGCAATTAGCATTCGAAGGCAATCCACAGTATGGCGTGGAGCTGCAGCCGATCGATTTTGCCCTCTTTGCTCAATCGTGCGGAGCCACGGGACTGACCGTTGAAGATCCCCGACAGGTGAGACACGTGCTGCAGCAGGCCTTCTCCATGCCAGGCCCCGTCGTAGTCCAGGCAGTCATTGATCCCTTCGAACCACCGCTGCCCGGGAAAATTACGATTGAACAGGCATGGCAATTTACCAAATCCGTCGCCCGGGGAACGGAAAACCGATGGGAGCTGATGAAGACAGTAATAGAGAATAAAATTCGCGAGGTTATCTAAAATTGTGTCGGCATTCAAAGGAGGAGTCATGGAGGCCATCGGACGGACGGGCTGGGCATTGCCGAAGGATATATTCCGTCACTGAGCCATGGGCCGTCTCCGCAATGATCAGTCACGAAACTTGTGCCTGCTGAACACATCAGACATCGATGCAGAAGTTCTATCACGCTCTATTTGCGGATCGCGAACCTGCCGGACCCTATCGCGTCTGTTCCGCCCGCCGCAGCAAACATCTCGCATCAATGATCTGTCTGATCCCGCTCCGATTCCCGGATACGGATTACGCAGCGTCGTCGAATCGAGCTCCCGATTGTGGTCCAGCAGACTCGTCTCGACTCCGGCAGGCGAAAATGCCATTTCAGTACCGTGGCTTCTCCAGTCTAGTCACTGACTCCGCACGACCTGGAGCGTTGCGGGGCAGGACGGATCACCGACCAGCCAGCTCCAGATCCTCGACCACCAGCTAGGCTGCGATCTGAGTCCCGCCTGACGTCCGCATGACCACATGGCTCCGGAACGAATGAGCGGATCCAGATACTGCGCCATAACGCCTCCTTGTCGCAGACAGCAGCGTAGGCAGCTTTCTCAAGCGGCTCGCACGACCTCTTGAGCTCGCGGCGAGATGCGCGTAGCGATTCCGCAAGATCACCTCATCAATGATATCGCCGCATTGCACGCAGCGCATGGCGATAAACCAATACCCCCCGAGGCTTTCACCGATATCCATGCAACGCTCATCGACCAGCAGACCTCCGCATCGCGTGCAGCAGGGCGAATCGCACGGAGCCGGCGCGGAAACCGGTGTGTGTTTTTTGTTCCGAGGGAAGGACATCGTGGCATTCATACGGCACTCCTTTGTTAATCAGTGAAGCGGCCATTTGTCATGCTCACTGATACCAGGACCGCCGAATTGGCTCTACTAGCACTCCCCCCAGGTCGCTGCACTATGCACCCTAGCCATCAATTCATAGGGTTACATCAAACTCATGAGCATCTTGCGGCTGATGCGCTGTTTCGTCGAAGAATAATTCTTCCAAGGATCCTTGCGCAGATGCTCGAGCCGCTCCGGCACATTGCTCATGGTGAAATGGTCGGATCGCAGGTCGACTGACAATTCCTCCCAGGCTAATGGGACAGAGACCGGAGCGCCCGGCCTCGCCCGGGTGGAATAGGCGGCCACCGCCGTCGCGCCCCGCGCGTTGCGTAAATAATCGATATAGATCTTTCCCTTGCGCTTCTGCTTCGACATATTTGCGAGGAAACGTTCCGGGATCGTATGGACCAGATGATCAGCAAGCGCCTTCGAGAACGTCTTCACCTCGTCCCAGGTATGGACGCGTTGCAGCGGCACCACGACATGAAGGCCTTTCCCGCCCGTCGTCTTGACGAACGAGGCGAGGTTCAATTCATTCAGCAAGGTGCGCAACAGCTGCGCCCCTTCAATGACTGCAGACCACTCGACCGCGGGATCGGGGTCGAGATCGAGGATCATGCGGTCCGGACGTTCGAGCTTATCCCGCTTCGACCCCCACGTATGCAGCTCCAACACGCCCATTTGCACCAGTCCCACCAGCGCAGCCGGCGAATCCGCCGACCATATAGGTAGCGGTCCCCTCATCCTCGGGAATGTCGACGCGTCCGACTGCCTCGGGTATGCGATCGTTCGCATGTTTTTGATAAAAACATTCCTTGTTGTATCCTTCTGGGCAGCGAACGAGCGTCAATGGCCGGTCTTCCACGTGCGGGATGATCCATTCGCTGATAGATTCGTAATATCGCGCCAACGCAAGTTTCGTGACGCTCTGCTCGGGAAACAACACCCTGTCCGGATGGCTGAGGGTCACACCGCTGACGACGTGTCGAGCCATCCTGAGAAGCGCTCCGCGAGGATGGTCGGCCTCCGGAATGGTCTTTCCGACGCCACGATCGAAAGCGAGCAGGCTTATCTGTACCCGTCTGGCGAACTCTCGGTGACCGGCCGCTCGTGGATCACCTTCCGGGGATCTTTGTCCTCGCGAAGACCTTGAAACGACGCTTGTCTCAACTGGTTTTCATTCGTCCATTCTGCGAACGCGACCTCGGCCACCAGTGTCGGCTTCACCCAATGCAGACCCTCGCTCTCTGGGCGGATTCGCGAACGGAGACGTATCTTGTTCCAGCTTCTTGAGGCGACTGTGAAGTTCCTTCAGGGAACGCTGGGAGAAGCCCGTGCCCGTGCGTCCGGAAAACCGCAGCTGGCCATGTTCATCATAGACGCCAAGCAGCAATGCTCCAAACCCGCTGCGTGAGCCGGAGGGATCGGTAAATCCCCCGATCACGAACTCCTGCCGTCGCCCGCACTTCACCTTGACCCAGTTGCGATTTCGTCCCCCCGCATAGGAAGCATCGGCGCGTTTGGCAATCAACCCTTCCATGCCGCTCCGGCAGGCTTCGGCGAAGGCGACGTCCCCCTTGCCAGTGATGTGATCGCTATAGTGAATGAGATCCGTGGGGGAGCTATCTTTGAACAGGGCCGACAACAGGCGTTTGCGTTCAATCAGCGAGGCGGGCCGTAAGTCGTAGCCATCGAGATACAGAAGATCAAACACGAAATAAACCAAATTGCTGTCGGAATGTGTATCGAACGCATTCTGCAAGGTCTGGAAGCTGACGCGCCCGTCAGGCAATAAGGCGACCACTTCGCCGTCAAGCCAGGCTGTGTTCACCGGAAGCTCTGCGGCCGCGCGGGCGATGTGGGGCAGCTTGGCGGTCCAATCGTTTCCGTTTCTAGTCAGCAATGTGGCCTTGCCGCCTTGGATCCGGCACAAGATGCGATACCCGTCATACTTGAGTTCGTGCACCCATTCCTCTCCTTCGGGAGAGGCGGTGACCAACGTCGCCAATTGCGGGACCACCCATTTTTCTTGGGCGGCCTTGACAGCGCCGGGCGCGGAAGCACTCTGAACGGGACGCCGCGCCTTGGTCCCGGGGCCCTGTTTATCCGAGGATCTATTGGACTGCCACACCGCATGTTTTCCAGTGGCAATTTGGTCGATGCTCTTTCCGGTCGCGACGCTCGCCGGAAGATTCTGCGTCACATCGCTTTTTTTCCCACTGCGGGCCTCCTCATCCTTTTCCTTGATCAGGAGCCAATTTTCCTTGCCCGCTTCCTGTCGGCCACCCATGCGAACCAGATTCCAGATGCCGCGCAATTTTTTCCCGTGCAGCATGAACTTGAGTCGTCCGCGACGATAGCTCGATCCTGGATCGCCGATGGCTTCCCAGTATCCCCGGTCCCAGAGCAGCACTGTTCCGCCGCCGTATTGTTTGGCGGGAATGATCCCCTCAAAGCTTGCGTAGTCAAGCGGATGGTCTTCGACGTGCACGGCCAGGCGTTTTTGCGTGGGATCCAAACTGGGCCCCTTGGGGACGGCCCAGCTTTTCAACGTGCCATCCAATTCGAGCCGAAAGTCATAGTGGAGACGGCTTGCGGCATGTTTTTGAATGACGAACTGCAACCGGCCTTGAGGCGGAACCTCTTTTCCTCGCGGTTCGGGTGTCTGCTTGAAGTCGCGTTTCTTCCAATACTGCCGAAGACCCATGTGGCTCCTTCGCCGTGGAGGCCGAGCCTGTCACATCATTTTTTAAATTGCGGCGGCGCGGATGCCGGTGGCGGCCCGCTGGGAGCAGACGATCCGCCCCCGAATCCGAAGAATGGTCCGTAGTAGGGATAGCCATAGCCTCCATAGCCTGGATAGCCTCCATACCAGCCTCCCATTCCCCCGTAAGGACCCCAATAGGAGTAGGGATAGCCGTACATCGAACCGCCATATGGATAGGCATACGGAACAGAGCCTCCGCGTGGATCGACTTCCTCCCAATCCACCAGATGTTTGATTTCCAGAACCGGATAGGTGTATTCGCCGTCGTCCATACTTCGGGTGGCAGGAGACCCCACTTCACCAACCACCGTGACCGGCGTGCCGGCGTCGACCACGGCCGGATCGAGAAATTCTCCACTCTTGATAGCCAGGAACCGGCCCTGCGACCTCGCGCGATCCTTCCTCGGCGCCGCACCCGAGCCGGTGGGGATTTGGAGCACTTCGATTTCAGTGCGATCCTTCACCCGTTTACTCTTGAGCACGATGCCGCTGACCATAACAGTCTTTCCTTGATAGGCGGCGGGATCGGCCTTCAGGTCCGTGAACGCTACGGTCTGATCGATTTGTTGTTCCAGATGATCGGGCAGAATCCGATCGAGCACATCGCGACCGGATTGATGCGCGCTTTGCGCGCAAGCAGCCCCGAGCAAGGGTAGAGACAGCAGGGCCGCGGCGGTCAGGCGCCGCGAAGCATGTCCGCCCTTCAAAAATGATAGGAGAGGCCCGTAACCAAAATGTGCGCATCATAGTTTCCATTGAATCCGCCCGTCGGCCCGAATGCCTGGTCGAATCCCAACGTGGACTGGCTGTATTTATATTCGGTGAACACCGCCACATACGGCGTGACGAAGGCTCTGATACCCACCAGGAGGTTCAGCGCGGAGGCGACGTCGGTATTGGCACGGGTCGTGGCAGAATCACTGATTCGCGCGATGGCCGCACCGGCCCCAATCCCGATATATGGTTGGAACGTCACCCCCGGATATCGTGCCAGCAGATTCACTCCGACATTCGTCACC
This sequence comes from uncultured Nitrospiraceae bacterium, assembly GCA_963839785.1. Classification (GTDB taxonomy): domain Bacteria; phylum Nitrospirota; class Nitrospiria; order Nitrospirales; family Nitrospiraceae; genus Nitrospira_A. Next base: position 236,131 of record CAWIWD010000013.1, on the reverse strand, counting down.
CGCATGTGAATGCCTGGAACATCGTCGAGATTCTTAATATGGGGGGTGCTATTGAACACGTCCAGTTCCACGCCGAACCATCCGTTGCCGGGAAACATGCCGACCTTGCCTCCGTAGACGAAAGAGTTCTGCAGATCGAAATCGGGCGCCCGAAATCCGCTCAGACTGCCGGTCCCTCGAATATCGCTGATTTGATCCGCAAAGTTCGCGCCGAACTGGCCGGCCACATACCATTCTGCCGTCGCGGTACGTACCGTTAAAAATCCCGTCCCAGCAGGACCACTAACAGAGTACTGATCGTCGTGAACCGGGAGGTCTTCATGTCATCAACCTCACTCTGACTCAGTCAGTCGGCTATGGCTTCGATAGACTAGGACTAAAGACGATGTGTGGTCCGGTTTCATACCCATGCGGCCATGTTCCCGGCGCACCGGTCTGAACGACTTGGGCTTGGCGCTGGTCGCTCAGTTCCCTACTGGCGGGCATTGGTCGCTTTCCACTTTCCGTAGATCGTGTAGATCGTGCTTTTAAACCGCTCAAAGCACCGAGGACACAACAGATTTACTGTACCGGCCAATTCCGCAGGTTGGAGCTAGTGGGTACCCTAGCCAAGGAATCTGTATGCTTCGGCCGACGCGACGGCAGGAGGGTTGCCTAGTGGGAGCTTGGTTTCGTTCACGATACAAAGATCTTGCGGGAGTTGTACAGGCTAGCGTATTTTGCAATTATCGATCGCGCCGGCATATGAGTTCTTCTCGGTGGCAGAATCTCGGAATTCTCTTATTGGCCGGCATAGCTGCAGTGGTCGTAGGACTCCTCTATTCGAAGGGTAGCGCCGACTCGGCCGCCCAGGATCGCCAACCCATCCCGTTCAGCCATGAGTTTCATGCGGGCCAGCTTAAGCTGGATTGCCTATATTGCCATCGCTCCGCGCATCAATCACAAACGGCCGGCGTCCCGAGTCTGCAGCTCTGCATGGGATGTCATCAGAATATCGACGCCAAGAAGCCGGCATCCGGAACCTTCTCGATCATTGGACGCGTCAACAACCTGTCGAGTGGGTGCGTCTGCAGCGCCTGCCGGACTTTGTGTATTTCACGCATGAGCGTCACCTCGCTCATCAAGTGCAGTGCGTGGACTGCCACGGACAGGTCGAGTCCACGCCCTACACGCCGCGCGCCGCGACCTACGAGATGGGCTGGTGCTTGGCCTGTCATCAGCAACGTGGCGCGTCTCGCGATTGCATCACGTGTCACAAATAAGGCTGCTCATCCGAAACGACAAGCGGATCGTGGCGCAGTTTGCACCCTTTAGCAGTAGTGTGACGAGTCGATGAAACTGAAACGGCGAACCTTCATCAAAGCGTTAGGACTCGCGGCAGCCGGTTCATTCCTGCCCGGCTGCGAGCGCGAAGTGCACCACCTCGTGCCATACGTCTTACCGGACGACGAAATCGTGCCGGGTGTCGCCGACTGGTATGCCTCCACCTGTCGTGAATGTCAGGCCGGATGTGGGGTTGTGGTTCGCGTGATGGAGGGACGCGCGAAGAAAATCGAAGGCAATCCGGAGCATCCTCTCAATCAAGGCAAGCTCTGCGCCAAGGGGCAGGCAGCCTTGCAGGGTCTCTACAATCCGGATCGCATCCGGGAGCCATTGCGGCGGCCGGAACGAGGAGATCGCCTCCCCTTCGAGCCGCTGGCATGGGAAGAGGCTCTGACCCAGCTGACAGACCGGCTCCGCAAGGTCCAAGGCCCTGTCATCATGATTAGCCGCCCCTTGTCCGGAACCTTGTCCGAGTTGGTCTCGACCGTCATGCGCGCGATCGGCGGCGAGCTGTATTTCTACGAACCAGGCGCAGACCTCCCGCTTCGCGAGGCCTCTCGAGCGGCCTTCGGCCTAGACGCCTGGCCCCACATCGACCTGGCCGAAAGCGATTACGTATTGTCCTTCGGCGCTCCGTTCCTCGAAGGGTGGCTGTCTCCCGTCTCCCTCGGCATCGCCTACGGACACATGCGCCAAGGTCGACCGATGACCCGAGGGAGATTCGTCCAGATCGAACCGCGGCTCTCACTGACCGGCGCCAGCGCGGATCGGTGGATTCCTGTACGGCCGGGCACCGCCGGCCTCCTCGCCATGGGCATTGGTCAGATTCTTCTGGCGGAGAGACCATCGTTATTGCCTGAAACCCAGCGCAGGACGTACGAGCGGATCTACGGAGACATCCCGCTTGACCGGATTGCCGCCATCACGGATATCCCGCGCGATGAGCTGGTCCGCACGGCACGGGAATTCGGCTCCGCCGGCGCTCCCCTCGCGATCGGCGGCGGCAACGCCTGCGCCCATACCAACGCGACCGAATCCCTGGCGGCGATCCAGGGGCTCAACGTCATCACGGGCAGAATCGGCAGGCCCGGAGGCCTTCGCTTTTATGAACCGGCCCTGTCTCCCGGAACGCAGAGCATCCCCTGGCTCACGGAGCGCTCCCTGGCAGAACTGGCGCAGCGGGCCCCGTCCGTCGTGCTCCTGTACGACACCAATCCCTTGCATGCGGCGCCGCCGTCGATCCCGCTGCGGCGCCTGTTCGACCAGGCGGCTTTCGTCGCCAGCTTCAGTTCCTTCATGGACGACTCTACGTTCGCGGCCGATCTGATTCTCCCCGACCATTCCCCGCTCGAGTCCTGGGGCGATCATGTTCCACCGCAGTCGTTTCCGACAGCCATCGTGAGCCTGAGCCAGCCGGTGGTCACACCGCTCTATGATACGCGGTCAGTAGGAGATACGTTTCTGTCGCTGGCCCATCGACTCGGCCTGAGCGGGGTTCACGGAGAGACTTTCCACGCGTTCCTCCAAGATCGCTGGCGGCGCTTGTTGAACGAGCAAGCCGGGGCTCACGGCGAAGAGGCGTTCGCGGCGGCCTGGGTTCATCACGTTCAGCGGGGCGGCTGGTGGGATCGGCCGGGACGCGAATTGACCGTGACGGCTGCCCATCCGCCGCCTCGCCATGTCGCCGCGACCTTTGACGGAGACGACAGGGATTGGCCTCTGTATTTCCATCCGTACCCATCTCCGTCGCTCGGAGAGGGTCGAGGCGCCAATCTGCCCTGGCTTCAGGAATTGCCCGATGCCTTGACGTCCGCCATGTGGGGAACCTGGGCGGAAATCAATCCACGCACCGCGCAGGCGCATGGAATCAAACAGGGAGACATCGTGCGCATTGTTTCGCGCCACGGCAACATCGAAGTTCCGGCCCTGTACTACCCTGCGATCAGGCCGGACGTCATTGCCGTGCCGATGGGACAGGGTCATCAGGAGTATGGCCGCTATGCGAGCCGGCGCGGCGTCAATCCGCGGTCCATCCTCGCTCCGCTGTTCGACCACCGCACCGGAGTTCTCGCGAGCGCCGCCACGCGAGTACGGATCGAGGCAACAGGCAGGCCGGGACGACCGGTCCTGCTGGAACCCTCCGCTCTGGATCCAGGTCACGAATTACTGACCATCGGGAAGGCGCGCGCGAGCCCATGAATCGAGAGGAACGGCAGCCGGTTATGACTGCCTACGTATGGGAGGAAGCACATGAGCGACGACAAGGAAGAGCCTCGGGACGGCCGTCCCTACAAGTGGGAGATGGTCGTCGATCTCGATCGATGCACCGGTTGCGAGGCCTGCGTGGTGGCCTGCCATGCGGAAAACAATATTCGTATTTCCGGCGAGCAAGAAGCCGCGGAGGGCCGGGCCATCAATTGGATCCGCATCGAGCGCTATTGGGAGGGCGAGTACCCCAATGTCAAAGCGAGGTTCATGCCGGTGCTCTGCCAGCATTGCGGAAACGCCCCCTGCGAGCCCGTCTGTCCGGTCTATGCCTCCTACCACACGCCGGATGGCTTGAACGCGCAGGTATACAACCGCTGCATCGGGGTGCGGTACTGCGGCAACAATTGTCCCTACACGGTCAGGCAGTTCAACTGGTTCGACCCGCATTGGGACCCGCCGCTGGGGGAACAACTGAACCCGGACGTGACCGTCCGTCAAAACGGCATCATGGAAAAGTGCACCTTCTGTGTGCAGCGCATCAGGCAGGGAAAGGAGCAAGCGGAGAAGGAGGGCCGCCGCGTACGCGACGGGGAAGTCGTACCGGCCTGCGTGCAATCCTGTCCGACTTCGGCGCTCGTATTCGGCGATCGTCACGACCCGACCAGCCGAGTATCGCAATTAGCCGCCAGTGACCGTGGATTTCACCTCCTGGAAGATTTAGGTACCCATCCGGCCATTACCTATTTGAAGCGGTTACCATGACGACACCGGCATCCGCAGAGGAACATCAGATTCCGAAAATCAATCGGGACCTCCTGGCCCCGCTCCTGACGACCCATTGGAGCTACTTTCTCCTGGTTGGAGCGTTGGCCTGTCTCGTGGCCGCCGGCGCCGGAGCCTGGTCCTATCAGTTCCGCACCGGCATCGGCCGGACCAATCTTCACCCGCCGGTGTTCTGGGGCGTGTATATCGCGTCGTTTATCTTCTGGGTCGGCGCGAGCCATTCGGGCACGTTCATTTCAGGAGTGCTTCGGCTCACCAAGGCGGAGTGGCGACGGCCGGTCACCAGGATTGCCGAACTGATGACGTTTATTTCCTTGATGATCGCGACATTGTTCGTCTTTTATCACCTGGGGCGGGTCTGGCGATGGTACTACCTGATTCCCTATCCCAACCAGCGTGAGATCTGGCCGAATTTCCGTTCCCCCCTCATGTGGGATGCGATGGCGGTGTTCACCTATGCGACCGCCAGCACCATCTATCTGTACGTGCCGCTCATACCCGACTTCGCCTTGATGCGCGACCGGATCGAGGGCTGGAGAAAGCCGCTGTATCGTGCGCTGTCCCTGGGATGGCAAGGCACGCAGCAGCAATGGCAGGTTTTGGAGACCGCCATGCGCATCATCACCCCCCTGATCGTCATGGTGATGGTGTCGGTCCATTCGATCGTGGGCTGGGATTTTGGCGTCTCGCTGGTGCCGGCATGGCACTCGACGATTTTCGCGCCCTATTTCGTGGTGGGTGCGGTGCACTCCGGAGTCGGGCTGGTGGTCATCGGTATGTACGTGCTTCGAAAGATCTATCACTTGGAGGACTACATCGGACGGGAGCATTTCGACAAAATGGGGAAGCTCCTGCTTCTGACGACCCTCGGCCTGGCCTATCTGTATTTTGCCGAACTGCTCACCATTTGGTACGGCAATATCCCCGACCACCGGTGGGTGGTCGACGCCCTCCTGACCGGTGCGTTCGCCGGGCCGTTCTGGTTTATGGCGTGCTGCATCTATGTCATTCCCCTCATCACCCTCACCCTGCCGGCCTTTCGCCATTGGCCCTTGGGGGTCATGCTCATCGGGCTGCTGATCAACATCGGAATGTACATTGAACGCGTGTTGCTCATCGTCCCGCCGCTAGCCTATCCCCGATTGCCCTTCAATTGGGACAGCTACGCGCCCTCCTGGGTCGAGATGACCATCGTCGTGGGGTCGCTGGCCCTCGCGGTGCTGCTTTATGTCCTGGCCGTCAAGTTCGTCCCCATCATTTCCATATGGGAGGAGAAGGAGGGATTGGTCCATGGCGGACATCAGCAATGACGAGGCGACGCTTGTCGCGCTCTTCACGCTCGCGACGCCCTTGAAGCCCGTCCTCGAACAGCTCCGGCAAGTCGGTGTGCCCATGGAGAGCATCGAAGTCACCTCCCCGTTGCCGTTACGAGGAATCGAGGTCAGCCGCCCTCCCCGCATACCGCTCCATCGGCTGACGATACTCGGCGGGCTCGCGGGCATCGGGCTCGGCATATTTTTCACGGTGGGCACGGCCCTCTTTTATCCGCTGATGACCGGGGGAAAGCCGATCGTCGCGCCGCCCGTAGTAGGCATCATCGCGTTCGAGAACATGATGCTGTTGGCCATCGTCACGACATTCGTTGTCATGCTCCTTCGACTCAGAGTGAGACGAAGGCCGGCGCTTCGCAACGCGGAGATCGACGACGGAGCAGTGGCCCTGTCCATCGACATGGACGCCAGGGCTGCGCGGCCGGCGGTCATTCACACCCTGCTCAAGGAAGCCGGTGCTTTCCAAATCACGTCGCTCCTGAAAGAACCGGCTCGGACGCCGGGACCAGTCGCAACGAAGCAAAGCGGGACTGATGGTGTCTGGCTGTGGATTGGCTGTGCCCTTGTCCCCCTCTGTTCCCTCAATGCCTGTTCTCAGGACATGGAAACTCAAGCCTCGTATCAATCCCAAGAAGCGCCTCGCAGGCATTCGCCACCCGGCAGTATCCCCCTCCAGAGCCGAGCCGCCCACCCCGCCTCTACGGTCGTACCGGCCGAACAACTGGTGGCTGGGCAACGGGTATTCCAGATCAACTGCGTGCCGTGTCATGGTCCAAGCGGCGGCGGGGATGGGCTGGTCGCAGGATATTTACGGGACATGCCGAAAAATTTGCAGGCGCCGCATGTCCAACGACGGTCGGCAGACGACCTCTATACCGTAGTGACGGACGGGAAAGATTCGATGCCTCCTTTCAGAGGGGAGCTCTCGGCCGCGGAACGGTGGGCGGTCGTCGCCTATGTCAAAACCCTGCAGGCGCCGGACAATACAACTGGTCCGCCGTAACGCCGAAAGGCCGCAACACCAATGAGGTGACCGTGCCTGCATTCGGACAAGAACTGGACGCGATCAGCTTCCCGCTGATCGGCAATAGCCTGGTCATCGGGCTATTCAGCCTGCTGCACATTGCGATTGCCGGTCTGACGGTGGGTTTCATGGTGTTGGCGCCGCTGTTCGAATTAGCCGACCGGATCAATCCTCATTATGCGAGTTTCTCCCGCAGCATCACGCGATTCACGATCGTAACCTTCAGCATCAGCACCGTCCTGGCGGTCTTTATGGTCGAGTTGTCCATCGGGCTCTTTCCCCTGACTACCATGTGGGTATGGAACCAGTTTCGATGGCCCATCCTGGCGGCCATCGCCGCATTCATCCTGATGCTCGCCATGCTGTACCCCTACTATCACTATTGGGATTATCTCAGGCGAGAGAACCGGCGACTTCACATTCTCATGGGGTTACTCGCCGCCTTCTTTCTGCTGATCTGGGTCGTCATCCTCGACGGCATGGGATCCGCCATGCTGACGCCAAGAACGAATGGAGGACATTGGGAACGGCTCCTCAATCCCACCTGGATACCGTTGGTGCTCCACCGTTTCATCGGCAACCTCGTTCTGGCCGGCTTCGTGATAGCCGGCTACGCAGGATGGCGTCTCAGAAAACAGGCAGGGCGGCCGGATGAAGCGTATTATGCGCATCTCCTGCAAACGGGATTTTGGATCGGACTGATGTCGCTGATCCTCCAACCGGCGACAGGCCTGCTTTATGCGTGGCGAATCGAAAGTACCGCGCCCCTCGCATACGCTCAACTAACGCAGGGAACCTACCGGGGATATCTCTATGCGCAATTTGTCCTGGTCGCAGGGCTCTTTCTGGGAGGCCTGGGCTTGCTGCGGCTCACGCTGCCGACCCGCCCTCCCCTGACGAGAGGAATCATGTTTGTCGCCGCTGGTATCGCGTTGTCGCTCGTCGTCACGGCTACCTCGCCGAACCTGCGTCGACCTCTCACGTTCATGTTGGCCGGATTAGTCATCTGGTGTGTCTATCAATCCCGGGCCTGCTTCATGAACGGGTCCCCCGCCCAGCTGAATCGGCCAATCGTTCGGCGCGCGGCCATCATCATGGGTATCGTATCCCTAGTGACGTACCTGACGATGGGTATCATCCGGGAAACCGCCCGGCGGCCTGATACCGTGCGCGGCATTATTTCCCTTCAGGACGAACTGCATCAACCGGCGACCGACCGGCCCGAGCAGTAACCAGGCCGGCGCATCAGGTCGCGGCATTCGAATGGAACGACAATGACGCTCGAAGCTCTCGACATACCGATGCACTATGGCAAACTCGCCATCGGCGTCGTGGCGTTGACCCATGCGCTCTTTGCGACGTTCATCGTCGGATCGTCTCTCATCGGGGCCGGGACGGAAACGGTCGGGTGGCTGACGCGCAAAACACGGTATGACCGGCTGGCTCGCACGATCGCCTTCACCTTGATCCTCACCACGGCGGCCGTGTCGTTTTTGGGGGTCACGCTCATCTTTGCGCTTAATATCTTTTGGCCGCGCTTTTGGTCCACGCTGTTTCGCATCATGTTCTGGCCGCTCTTGCTCGAAGCCGCGTTCTTCTTAGGAGAAGCCATTTTCGCCTATGCCTGGTTTTATTCCTGGGACTGGGCGGCCACAAATCCTGGACGCAAACGGTTGCACCTAGGGTTCGGCTGGCTGGCGGCGGGATGTGCGCTTGCCGCGATGCTCGTCATCGATATGGTCGCCTCCTACATGCTGACCCCGCGTCCGCCGGAGTTGCTATGGGATCGGTCTGTTCAATCCCACCATGATCCACTTGCACCTACACCGATGGTTTGGAAATCTCACATGGACAGGGTTTGGCACTCGCAGCGTTGTGCGCAGTGGCGTTCCTGCGGGCAATGACTCCTCAAGACCGACGGCACTATGGATGGGCCGGCGGCTATTGCTTCGCGATCGGCTTTGGCGCCCTGCTGGTCATGCCCGTGATTGGCTATGAGTACCTCCTGCGGATCCGATACGAGCACCCCCAGGCATTTCACACACTTATGCTGGGAGGACGCTCGTGGCTCTTCGATCTCGTGGCTCTCTTCTACAGTTTATTGATAATCCTAGGCATCTGCTACATTGCGCGCCAGCTGCGGCGCGTCACGACGAGCGGTTCCTCGCTGATTGTGCCAACGGTCTCAGTGGCGGTCGTCACGGTGGCCGGTCTCATATTTTCCATCCCCTATCACCTTCAACACATCCCAGGCCTGCCTGCCTTGACGGATCAGATTGTGCTTACGATCGGGAAGATGCAACCGAACAAATACTTCGCCATGGCCTTCCTCGTCCTGTTTGGGCTTTTGAACTGGGCGTACTTCTTCCGGTCGTTTCACCTAGGGACACCCTGGTGGGAGATCGAGTCCGAGAGCAACTCAGACAGGCTGTCGCCCAAGTTATTGGTGGCCCTGTCACTCTGCGCCATCGTCATCATGCTTACGATGGGATGGGTGCGTGAAACGGCACGAGCCTACAACGGCTATCTGATATATGGCGAAATCTCCTTTGAGGAGGAACGATCCACCTATGAGCAGCCCCCGAAGACCATGCCATGATAGCTTGTCCAAAATGGCCGGCGTGGTCATGCAAAGCCTGGACGATGCCTCGGCGAAAGATCGCATGATCATCGCCGATAAGAATACTCAGCCTTATGGTGCTCCGCGGTGCCTGCTGATCTTCCCGTCCTCCATCGCCGCACTCATTCGCCGGCGGTGTCTCTGCACTGTCGTATCACCTGCAGCACATACCCGGTCTGTCGTGCTGAACCACACTTTCGTTCGGCACCAGGCTCATGATGCTGACGATGGGATGGAGCAGAGAAACGGCACGCGCCTATGATGGCTATCTCATCTACGGTTAGATGACGTTAAAAGAAAAGCGCACGATCTACCACGAACCGGCAAACGTTCGCTCGCCGTACCGAAAGAAAAGCGATTGAAGCAGTTTTCGACGCGATGACGCGGCACTCGATCATGCGGAATAGGGGGGCATATCACCGAAGATTGGAGGTCACCATTCGCTTCAAATCGCGGGCGTTTTTGACTGCATATCCCGCCTGGTCGTTATCGAAGTAGACGTACACGTGGCAGCGTGCTTTGACCCACCGCTTGGCGTGCGCGGCCCATGATTTCAACGAGCTGATCGAATAGTCGCCCTGATACTTGTTCCCCGGCCCGTGGAGCCGGACATAGACAAAATCGGCAGTGACTTCGATGGGCGAACGAATCCCGGCTAGCTCATAGATACAAAACGCCACATTATATTCCCGCAGCAATTGAAACACCTGTTGGGTATGCCAACTCTGGTCACGGAATTCGATGGTGTACCGCTGCCCTGGCGGAAGCGCGCGAAGGAAGGCTTCGAGACGATCGACATGACAATGCCAATTGGGTGGCAGTTGAAACAAAATCGGACCGAGCTTTCCGCCTAATCCCTCGGCTGCTTCCAACAACCGGGCAAGCGCCGGCTCGGGATCCAATAGTTTTTTGAGATGGGTCAGGAAGCGGCTGGCCTTGACGGCAAAGCAAAATCCATCCGGCGTGGCCTGGCTCCACGTGTCGAAGGTTGTCGTAGAAGGCAGGCGGTAAAAACTGTTGTTGATCTCGACCGTATCGAACTCTCGCGCATAATAATCCAACATGGCTCGCGGTGGAACGCTCGGTGGGTAGTAGGGACCCCGCCAATGCCCGTAATGCCATCCTGAAGTGCCGATGCGCACAGAGGGACTGTTCCGCTCCGCACTGTACGCCCTGTCTAGCGCGAGCCGGATCGATCCACTCACGGATTCTCTCGGGCCGATCGCGTTTTTATGCAGATCCGCAGCACCTCCGCCACGCTCCAGGCTTGAGCAATACAGCCGCGTGGATGGTAGGGAGGTTCGGCATCGAAGATTTCGCTGACTGTGCCGATACCCACGTCGAGCAAGTGCGAGCGGAACCCTTCCAACATCCCTCGCGCTGTTGACGCATCCTTGTAGACTTTCAGCCAGGCATCGATGAAGGGTCCGATCAACCAGGCCCACACCGTTCCCTGATGATAGGCGGCGTCTCGCGCTCGAAGGTCCCCGAAGTACATCGGCTTGTAGTCGCGATGGTCTCTCGACAGACTACGCAGGCCAACAGGTGTGAGGAGCTTGTCCGCCACCGCGTCGACGACTGCGCGCCATCGCTGTTCTTCCAAAATCGGATGCTGGAGCGCAATCGCCATGATCTGGTTGGGACGAAAACTCGTATCATTCCCCTGCTCGCCCTCAATGACATCGAACAGGCAGCCGGCATCGGGTCGCCAAAATCGATCGTTAAACGATCGCCTGGCCAGTTCCGCCATCTCCGCCCAAGGCTGGGTGCTCTCCCCGGCCATTTTTCCCCACTCCACCATGCAACAGAGCGCATTAAACCAGAGGGCTTGAATCTCGACCGGCTTGCCGCGCCGAGGCGTGACGACCCACCCCTCCACCTTGGCGTCCATCCAGGTGAGTTGATACCCTTCGGCTCCCGCATGCAACAAACCATCGCTGGCATCAACGCCGATACCAAAATGAGTGCCCTTCACATGGTGCTCGATCACGGATTTCAATATCGGCATCAGGGCGACGACAAGCTCGGTATCGCCGGTCACCCGCTGATACCGATCCAGCGCATGAAAGTACCAGAGCGTCGCATCGACAGTATGGTAGAGCGCCTTGCGCTGCCCCTCGGGAAAAAGATTCGGCAGCAATCCATCCTCGACATAATTGGCAAACGTGCGCAGAATCGAGCGCGCCTCGCGGTAGCGGCCGGTACAGAGGGTGAGCCCTTCCAGACTGATCATGGTATCGCGGCCCCAATCGGTGAACCAATGGTAGCCGGCAATGACCGTGCGCGCTTCGCCACCGGAAGCCCGCGCAAGGGCCTGATCATTCAAGCGCGAGCCTGGCATGACAATGAATTGGTCCGCCGCGAGGGCCAACAAACCTTCGAATTCGTCATGGCCTCGCTCTGGGAGCGGAGCCAGTTTCTGCAGCCGCTGTGCTTCCGCGTCGAAGATCGCATCCGCATCGAACTCAAGCAGATCCCACGACTCGGTGCTCGCGACAAACGCAACCGGTCGCGATGAAGTCAGATCCACGCCAAAATATCCCGGACTTGCAAGGTCCTCGATATGCTCGGAGCCGCGGTCACGATCCACCCGATACGACACCCCCGCACTCACCAGCGCGTCGGCAATGAACTGCCCGCATTGGGGCCTCATGCATAGCTTGAGTGACGGAGCGCCTTCGCAGAGATGCATCTCGTAACGCCCCTCGAGCAGGGTGAGCGGAAAGGGAGGCCGCTTGGCCTCATGCAACTGCGCATCCAACATTCGAAATGTAATGAAAGGGCGGAGATGCAGCCGGATCGGATCGCCCTCCAGCAAACGATACTCGACATAAACTGAATTGTGGCCGTACGGCATGATGACCCGCTTCTGAAGGCGGCGACCTTTGACTACACAACGCCATATCGGTGTGTGCGATTCACGCCTGAATTCGGCGAGCACTTCCGTGAGATCGCTTTGCACGCGTCCGTCCTCAAACTCGACGCCGCTCAGCAAGAGGGACTGTCCGTCGACCCAGACTGTTTCGTCCAACCGGGGAATCATGACCGTTCGGCCCCACGGCGCCGGGAGATCCGGTACGAATATCCCGTGATATCGTCGCGTGGGAGCGCACAGCAACGTCGAGGACGCATAACCACCCAGGCCATTCGTCACCAGCCACTCCTTGGAGAGCAAATTTTGGCTATCCCGGAGATGGTCCGGCGGCACTGATAGAATCATGGTATCGGCTGGCAATGGGCTGCTCATCATCATTCCTGTTCGGACTGGTGGCTCTGTTTCATCACCTGTCCCGGCGCTGCGACGGCATAGAAAGCCGCCGATCCACTCGGTACAAACCAGCCAGTTTCCGTCAACGGCTCGATCACACCCGGACCTCCGTACTCCGGCGCATCACTCGACCAGACGAGCGACCAGACGCGTCCCTCCGATGGAGCGAGGAGCGGTTCAGGAGCCGGACGATAATTGCAATCTGCGCCAAGATTGATGAGCAGGAGCCGGTCGTTTCCCTCCTGACCGACATAACGCAGGACGAAGGCCGACGGTCCGATCACAGCACCCTCGACCCGATCCCGCGCTTGTTGGGCGATGACCGGATCTTCGCGACGGAGCCGAAGCAGATCCTGGTGCAGCCGATAACACTCCCGGTTCCGTGCACGTTCCGACCAATCGAGTTTGGAGCGCTGAAAGACGGCGGGATCGCAGGGATTCGCAATCGCGGCCTGGGCGTCGGGCGATCCATAGCTTGGGAATTGGGCCAGAAACCCTTTCCTCCCCTGATGTATTTGCCCGGCGAGCTCGCCAGGCGGAAAATCGGCGAAGAACAAAAAGGGAGCAGAAGCCGCAAACTCCTGCCCCATGAACAACATCGGGCGTTTCGGGAGCCAGGAGCAGCAGGGCCGTCAGGGCGCGAGACACGCCCGGACTGGTCTTTTGATGCAGTCGATCTCCCCGTAATTGATTGGCAATCTGATCGTGATTCTGAGTAAAAAACACGAAGCTTTCCGCAGGCTCGCGCGCGACGACCGTTCCTCGCGGTTTGCCTTGCCATTGGTATCGTTGCCCTGGTACAGAAATGCCCGCTTGACACATGAGATGAGTTCCTGCGGCAGCGCCGCGATAGTCGCTGTAATAGCCTTCGCTTCGCCCGGTAGCCGCCACGCGCGCCGCATGGTGAAAGTCTTCGCTCCACACTCCGTCCAATCCCCATCCCTGTTGCGCGACCGGTTGGATGGTGCAGACCCACTGCGCTTCACATTCGGCTACGAGAATAATCGATCGCTTTCCGGCCGCTTTCCTTGCCGCTTGAGACAGCTCTGCGACGACATGAACGGGGCCGGCATCATGGAACGCATGCACCGCATCCAGCCTGAGCCCGTCCAAATGAAACTCCTCGATCCAGTAGCAGGCGTTCTGAATGAAAAATTCGCGCGCTCCCTGCGAACCGGGTCCGTCGAAATTGATGGCCTGTCCCCATTCGTTGGGATAGCGGTCAGTGAAATAGTCATCGCTAAAAGCGGGCAGGTAATTTCCGTCCGGCCCCAGATGGTTATAGACCACGTCGAGTATCACGCCGAGCCCTCGCGGTGCGCTTCATCGACGAACCGCTTGAAGGCATCAGGATCACCATAGACATGCGCAGGCGCATACAGACCGACCCCGTCATAGCCCCAGTTCCATCGACCGGGAAATTCCGCCACCGGCATGACTTCAATGACAGTGATGCCGAGGTCCTTCAGTCCATCAAGATGAGCGATGGCCGAATCAAAAGTTCCCTCGGTGGTGAATGCGCCGATGTGCAATTCGTAGATCACTTGGCCGTGCATGGTCAGGCCCAGCCAATCATGATCTCTCCACGCGAAGGCGTCGGCATCGACGATCAATGACGGCCCATGAGGGTCCTTCCGGTTGAAATCGTGAGCAAGGATCCGGGAAGAGTTCCTTTCCATCCAAACGATATCGGTAAGTCATGCCGGCCGTTGCCTCTGGCACGACACCGACCCAATAGCCATCGGCCTCTTTGGTCAAGGCAAAGGCGGTTCCTTGAGGGTGAAGGATAACCTCCACCGCGCAGGTTTCGGCGCCCAGCAACGGAAAAAGATCCCTTCTGCCGTCACCTGGGCTCCGAGGCGGTGGCGGGAACGAACGGGCTCCCGTTGGACAGAGTGAATGCTTCGGCGCGACCGCTCTGCCCGACCCCTATACTTACATCCCTCTTAGTTTGATCTCAGGAGGACGCTCACGCAGGAATTCGAGAACGGCCCATTCTTCAGGTGGGAGACGCCGTAACGACCGGGAGGATTCTCGTCCCATGGTCCGGCTGAGACAATCCAGCAAGGTCCCGTCCAAGTAGGCCTGAACGATTTCAGGATGGACATAACACTTGCGACAGACGGCCTTCGTATTGCCCAATTGCCGGGCCACGGCCCCGATCGCAGCAGCAACGTTTCGTTTCGCCTTGGTGACGGACTCGCATTGGTCTTCGTATTCCTTGAGCGCCCGCGCGGCCAGCACGGTGCCGGCCCACGTGCGGAAGTCCTTCGCCGTAAATTCTTGACCCGCCACCCGCTGCAGATACCCATTCACGTCACTGGAGGTGATGGAACGACGCGCCCCGTGCCTCATCCAGGTACTGGAACAATTCATACCCTGGAAGATCCTGACTTTGTTTGACGATGCGGGCCAAGCGCCGGTCGGTAATATCCACGCTGTGACGGATCCCGCTTTTCCCTCGAAACTCAAATCGCAGGGTAGAGCCCTTCACTTTTCACATGACGATCCCGCAGCGTGGTCAAGCCGAACGATTCGTTTGTCCGCGCATATTCCTCATTGCCGATACGGATTAACGTGACTTCAAGCAGTCGCACCACGGTCGCGAGAATTTTATCCCGCGGCAATCCGGGACGTCGTAAGTCTGCGGCCACCGCCTGCGGATTCTAGGCAGCAACCGGCCGAAGGTGAGCAGGCGATCATATTTGCTTTCATTTCTGATGTGGTTCCAGCGGGGATGATAGCGATACTGCTTGCGGCCTCGGGCATCCCGGCCGGTCGCCTGGAGGTGCCCCTGCGGATCGGTGCATATCCAGATGTCGGTCCAGGCCGGTGGAATGACGAGCGACCGAATCCTCTTCAGACATCCGGGCTCGCGGACCACGGTGCCGTTAGGACGAATGTAGGACGGTTTCTTGCCTCGTCCCTTCCGAACGATCCCCGGCGCGAGGTCAAGGCAGTAGCGCAAACCGGCAGCCCTAGCCGAGCGGATAGAATCTTCAAGGAGTCGTTGTGAATCGGCCTTCGTGATGGGAAGGGTAGCGGATTTCATTGATCGACTCATGCGGTTTTGCGACTGCTGTGCCGCTCGCTTTTGGACGGCGGCTGTTTTGCTTTTCTGGGTTGCTGCACGCTACGCTTCAGCAGCGCCATAAGGTCCACGACCTTCGCGCGTCCCGGGGTCTCATCGTCTCGGTCTTTTGTCGGAGCGGTGATCACTTCCGTTTTTCCGGCTTTGATACGCTTATTGATCAGCCGCATTAAATCGTCATGATACGTATCCTTGTACTGTGCGGGCTTCCAGGTATCTGACATTTCCTCTACCAGCCTGGCCGCCATCTCCAGTTCGCGCGGCGTGACCCCGGAGGCTTTGAGACTTTTGGCCGGGATTTCCAGGTCTTTTGTAGGACGAAGCTCGGTAGCATACCGCAAGGTGTTCAAGACCATCATGTCGTCCCACGGAATAAGCGCCGCGACATACTGTCTCGTGCGAATGACAACCGTCGCGATCGCGGCCTTGCCGGTTTTCTTCAAGGTCTCGCGCAGGAGCGCATACCCCTTTTCCCCTCGTTTGTCAGGCGCAAGATAGTAGGGCATTTCAAAGGCGGTGGGCGCGATCTCTTCGGCCTGCACAAAATTCACAATGTCGATGGTTTGGGTGGCTTCTACGTTGGCGCGCCGGAAATCTTCGTCGGTCAGAACGACGTAACGACCCTTCTCGTATTCGTATCCCTTAACGATCTGATCCCAGGTGACTTCTTTGCCGGTCTCCTTGTTGTAACGCTTGAAGCCAACCGGGTGCATATCTCGCCGATCCAAGAGGGTAAGATCGAAGCTATTCCGATTCTCGGCCGAATAGAGCACGACCGGGATATTCACGAGACCAAAGCTGATAGATCCTTTCCACAGGGATCGAGGCATGGCTACACCTTAGTCGTTTTCAACGGAGATCTGATCCGGGAGGTGGACACAGGCGACACATAGATGCAGGCAATTGACACAACGGACGAGTTCGCCGCAGCCGTCGCAAATCAGATGGACCGATTCGCTGATCTGTTTGCAACCATCCTGCGCACAAGATCGGTCCTCGCAAGGGTTGCAATCATAGGGGCAGATCTTCATGCAATCGAATGACTTTCCATCACTGAGCTGATTTCATTGGGCGACTTAAAATAGCGGTAGCGACGTGCGCGGCCAACTCGGAGAATCCCTAGGACCCCGCGCGTAATCGGTATCAATATGAACTAGGCCCATCCCTAGCTGTATTCTCAGCTGTCTCCATTAGTCTCACAGCGTGACCTCTGTCGGCGGCGCTGAGCGTGTTGCGAGGAGGTTATGGCAAGGAGATGATGATGAACAACAAGTCTGGACAAAGCACTTCTCTCTGGATGTTGCAGGGGGTACCGGCTGTGCCGCCATTGGACGTGGGAGCCCACGCCGACGTGTGTGTTGTGGGCGCGGGACTCGCGGGGACCACAACGGCTTACTGCCTCATGAAGGAGGGCAAATCCGTCATCCTGTTGGACGCCGCACAACCTGGTAGTGGCATGACGCAGCGGACAACGGCCCATCTCTCGAATGCGATCGACGATCGCTACGTCGAAATAGAACGTCTCCACGGGAAATCCGGCGCGAAATTAGCGGCCGCTAGTCATATGGCAGCCATTGATTGGATCGACAGAACACGGACCAAAGAAGGCATCGACTGCGATTTCACCAGGCTGAACGGCTACCTCTTTGCGCCATCCGACGATTCCCGCGATGTCATCGATGAAGAATGGCAGGCCGCACGACGGGCCGGCGTCGATGGCATCGAGCGGCTCGAGGGGTTAGCTGGGGTAAAGTTCATGACGGGCCCCTGCCTGCGGTTTCCCAAGCAGGGTCAATTTCACCCCTTGAAGTATGTATCGGGGTTGGTCAAGGCCATTCAGACAGGCGGGGGACGAGTCTTCAGCAACGCCCATGTCACGACCGTCGAAAGCGGGAAAAAGATCAAGCTGGAAACCAGCCAAGGATGCCTCGTGACCGCAGATGCCCTCGTGGTGACGACCAACACGCCCATCAATGATATGGTGACGATCCATACCAAACAGGCTCCGTACATCAGTTACGTGATTGGCGCCACCATACCGGCCGGCTCGATTGAACCGGCATTGTTTTGGGATACGCTGGATCCCTACCACTATGTGCGAGTCCATCAGGAGGCCATACCACAAGGCGGCAACCGGACGGTTCTTGTTGTCGGCGGGGAGGATCATAAGACTGGGCAAGCCGATGATTCCGAGGCCAGGTATGCTCGACTTGAAGCCTGGGCGCGCGAGCGGTTCCCCTTCATGCAGGCAGTGGACTTCCGTTGGTCCGGACAAGTGATGGAATCGGTGGATGGGCTGGCCTTCATCGGCCGGAACCCCGGCGATAGCGACAATGTCTACATTGCGACAGGTGACTCCGGCATGGGGATGACTCACGGGACCATCGCCGGACTTTTGATCACCGATCTGATCATGGGCCGCGAATCGGCTTGGGCGTCCCTCTATGATCCCTCGCGCCAACCCGTTCGCGCCGCCGGCGAATTTATGCGCGAAAACCTGAACGTCGCCGCGCAATATACCGACTGGGTCACCGGAGGCGACGTGGACAGTCCAGATAAAATTCCGAACGATCAGGGAGCCGTGCTCAGGGAGGGACTCACAAAAATTGCTGCGTACCGCGACGAGCAAGGCATTCTTCACACCTGCTCCGCCGTCTGCCCGCATCTGAGCTGCATCGTGGCGTGGAACCATTCGGAAAAAACCTGGGACTGTCCTTGTCACGGTTCGCGATTCGACAAACTCGGCAAGGTTCTGAATGGTCCTGCGACCAGCGATCTCAGCCCTGTGAAAAGACTCCAGACTTAAGGCAGGCGCGGCGTCAGCCTCATTCCCTACCCAGCCTGATTGATTTGGGGCGACACAAGTCCTGCATCTCGCACAGACGATTGCGAGGGTGGCGCGACGTCAAAGGAAAAGGTTTGAATGTACTGTAGTAGGCATGGACATCGGGGCCTGAAAGAGCGGGCAGTTCATCAGGAATGGAACATGTAAGATGCGCTATTTAGCATTGGCAGCTGACTATGACGGAACCTTGGCCGTCGATGGAGCCGTGACTCCGGACACCGTCGAAGCGATCGAGCGACTGGTGGCATCCGGTCGCAAATTGATTCTGGTGACGGGCCGCCTCTTGCCGGAATTATTGGAGATCTTTCCCCACATCACTCTATGCGACCGCGTAGTGGCAGAAAACGGCGCCGTTCTCTACCGGCCTGCCACCAAGGAAGTCACCCTGCTCGCCCCCGCCCCTCGCCCGGCTTTCCTGGAGGAAGTGCAGCGTCGAGGGGTGCAGCATCTCAGCATCGGGCATTCCATCGTCGCGACCCGGGTGCCCTACGAAACCGTCATCTTGGATATCATCCGCGACCTTGGCCTCGAGCTGCGGATTATCTTCAATAAAGGCGCCGTCATGGTGCTGGCCCCGGGAGTCAACAAAGCCACCGGGCTCACGGCGGCGCTCAAAGAGTTGCAACTCTCGGCACATAATGTGACGGCAATTGGCGACGGGGAAAACGATCATGCGATGCTGGCCCTCTCCGAATATGGCGTGGCCGTCGCGAACGCCGTGCCGATGCTCAAAGAAACGGCGGATCGGACGACTGCCGGAAGCCGTGGAATGGGCGTCATCGAGCTCATCAACGACCTCGTGGCAAACGACCTGGCGACAGGTGAACAATTCGTGTCGAGGCATCGAATCCTGCTTGGAAGCCGTGATAACGGCGATGAGGTGAACCTCTATCCCGCGCGCCAAAACCTCCTGCTGGCGGGGACCTCCGGCAGCGGTAAATCCACGCTGGCTACCGGCCTTCTTGAGCGGTTCGGCGAACGAGGGTATCAAGTGTGCGTCATCGACCCGGAAGGTGACTATGAAACATTTCCCCAGGCGATTGTCCTTGGAACGGCGGATGGCGGTCCTAGCCTCTCTGAAATACTGACGGCCTTGGCCAACCCCGATAATCATGTCGTCGTGAATCTGGTCGGGCTGCCTATACAAGACCGGCCTTCATTTTTTCTAGGACTGCTTCCCAAACTTCAGGAGCTGCGTGCACAAACCGGCCGACCGCATTGGGTGCTCGTGGATGAAACGCATCACCTGCTTCCCACGGACGGCAATCCTACGGCACTCGCCCTCGCCAAAGAGTTAAGCGGCATGATTTACGTCACCGTCCATCCAGACCAGATCGAGCCCTCCATCCTCGAGAGCGTAGACATGGTGTTTGCGCTAGGAAAATCGCCCGATAAGACGATTGGAATCTTACTGCTCTGCGATACACCAACCAACCTCATTCGTGCGAGGCGCCGACCTTGAAGCCGGTCACGCACTGATGTGGAACCGCGTCTCGCAGGAGCCTCCTTTCCTGCTGGAAATCGCCCCAAGTACCACGGAACGCCGGCGGCATCGACGGAAATATGCTGAAGGCGAGCTTCCCCCGGAACGGAGTTTTTACTTCACGGGTCCTGCGAAACAGCTCAATCTCCGAGCTCAAAATCTGCTGCTTTTCATGCAACTTGGAGAAGGAGTAGATGAGGCCACCTGGCGGCACCATCTGCAGGCCCATGACTATTCAGCCTGGATCGAGGAGGCGATCAAGGACGATACCCTTGCTCAAACTGTCCGCACTATTGAAGAGCAGCCTGATCTGCCGGTCAAGGAGAGCCGGCGGCTCGTTCGGGCGGCCATCGAGGAACGGTACACGGTTCCGGCCGCTGGATAGGATCACCCTGCTGGACTTTGTGCATCCAACCGACTGAAGCCGGAGCTTGGACCGTCTCCTCTGATCCTCGTGAATAATGCAACCATTAGCAGGCCTACCCATCTCAATGCTCGGATAAAGGTTTCTGTCCTCTTAATGTTCCCACATAGAAACTAGGGGAGCTCCTAGTTTTCCGATGGGCCTAATGTGCTTACCATGCAATACAATGTTTCCACGCGCAACTCATTCTGTCAGGGAGGGGTACAATGAATGCCGCCATCGTCATCCCCATATGTTGTGTCTGTAATCGGGTTCGCGAGCATGTGCAGCCGGCTAGTCAGAAAGAATCTTGGAGCACACTCGCTGTTTTTTTACACACCCATCACATCTCCAGCGGCGAATATCACCTCACCAACACCTATTGTCCGGACTGCTCGGCCCATTTCAGCAAACTGTTCAAATCCGACGGTGAAACAGCACGAGAAAGCGCGACACAGCTCAATGTTCAAAACAATGCAGCTGCCGCAATTTTGGATGTTTTCTCAAACGTCCAAAAGTGTGATCTCGATATGCTCGTACGGGCCTGCCCAACCCTGACATGGAACCAGGTATTTTCCGAAGTCGACCGATTGAGCCGGAATGGGCAGATCCGCTTGAGCTACCTCGGTCATGGTCAGTATTCCATCGAGCTTGCGGAAAATTCAGATGCATCCCTGGTGGCTCAGACCTAGTCTTCGGGGAGCCGGTCAATGCCTGCTGCGATGCCATCAAGAAAATGCTTTTGTGCCCGTGCCAAGCGTCCGAGATCTCGTGTAACGATCTGAATGAATCATTGCTTGTATGGTTCATTCAGATCGGCGATGCGACAACATGGTCGGGTGTCGGCATCCGTCCTCACGCTCATCCATCGATCATTGGCACAAACCTCTGTTGAGGATGAAGGCTCGGCGCTACCCACGTCCCCACTGTCGGAACCCCGTACATAGGCTGGCTTGCCGATAGGGCAGTAAGTTTTTTGCGACCGTTCATGACTTCCAAGCACTTCTCTTCGGTCCCGCACTGGTTATTGTTTCACGCGGTCGCAACCTCCTTTCCCTTCCTTACAAGATGTAATTTGGCAGCGCACTCGCTTGCTGCCATGTCGCCAACACCCAGACCACGATTGGACAGGTGGCGCTGTCCTCATTTATCGAGGTACTTTCCACCCAGACTCTTCCATAAGCGTAATTCGGTACGCCAAGTGGTTTCCCTAGTAGCTCTCTTCCCTGAGTTTGCTAGAGTCCCTCTATGCGTATAGGTTAGGCATGCCTGCAATAGGGAGGTGCGCATATGAAGTCTACCGACGCCCCTGAGCGCTCAGTGGGGCAGGATGTGAATAGATGCATTGAGGCCTGTCTGGCTTGCGCGCGAATTTGCAATACCTGTGGGGATGACATGATTGGCATGTCCCATCAGTCGTCACAGGATTTAATGGCGCGATGCATCAGGCTCTGCCGCGATTGCGCCGATATTTGTTTGCTCACCGCCCAATGGATGGGACGGACTTCCGCCTTTGCCATCCGCATGTGCGCACTCTGTGCGGAACTGTGTGAGGTCTGCGCGGGCGTCTGCGAGGAACATGCTCCACATCACCCGCTTTGTGGAGACTGTGCAAGGGAATGTCGCCGATGTGCTGAAATCTGCCACAAAGTGGTGATGGAATCAGTGCCAGCGGCGTCCGGCGCACATTCACAGTAGCGCTGGTCATGATCGTCAAGATGTGGAGGCTGAGGAAGGAGAGATTTCGATGAGAAGATTATTAGCTACGTTGGGTTTCTGCAGTATTATCTGCGCTGATGCGCTCATTTCGTTCGGTCAGGCGCCCACGCCGGCGCCTCAACCAGGTCCAGGCCCGACAGTTCCACCGAGACCTTCGGAACCTGTTCCGACTCCGCCATCGACTCCCCAGCCACCTCCCATGCCCGGTTCACCAAAATAGACGGCGTGGCCGCGCGTGGGCTGCATGGAACGCCCGTTGAAAGGAGGGGGATTATGGAAGATCATCATAGAGAACAGGGCATAAGCCGAACGGTCCTTCGAGGCATGGCTTTGGGCGGGATCACGGCAGGGTTGCTGTTCGGAACCCTCGCGGAGGTTCAGATTCACCGCCTTCCAAAAGCACATGCCGAGACAGCTGAGAATTATGACACGGTTTCCGGAACGCTGAGCATGGTGAATGTGGCAGAAAAGAAAGGCACCCTGACTACTGATGTGGGTAAAGAAGTCGCGTTCCAGATCGTTAAGCCAGAACTCTTCATCAATCTCTCCGTGGGCCAAAGAGTGACCCTGAAACTGGATAAACAAGCTCGAGCCGTGCGGGTTATGGATATGGCGGCTCCTGAGTTACCTCCTCCGTCCGTTCCAAGATGAGGTAGTCCGACCGCTGGGGGCTCTCCCACACGTCAGGCTTGTCTCGATCGCAGAACAACGGCCCCAAAATTTTGTCTGCAGGTGTTCCTTCCGAGTGGTAGAGATGGAATGTTGTGGTCTTCTTCCATCGCCGCGAGGATTTCCCAGTCTCCGAACGCCGTCTTAGGTCGAGCGGCCACTTCTAGAGCAGATGGTCGGCGGCCGGTCGCGCTGTCTCCGCCTTCACCTTCTCATTGGTTGGCGTGCTGTTGCACCGCCGAAACAATCGCGCCATACAGATGCTCGCCGGCAGACTCTTTAGACACGTAACAGGTGGCCCCTGCCTCCAACAGCAATGACTCTACCTGAGCGCGCGTGGAAACTGAGAGCCCGATGACAATGATCTCAGGCCATTTAGCTTTCACCCGACGTGTCGCTTCGATGCCGTCCATCTTGGCCATATTCACATCCATGACGATCACATCGGGATCCAGCGAGCCGGCCATTTCCACTGCCTCGTCTCCATCAGCCGCCTCACCCACCACGGAGATGTCTCGATAGGAGTCCAAAATGCTGCGCAGGCCCTGTCGGACCATCGCATGGTCATCAGCCAGTAGTATACGTAGGACCTTACCCTGATCAGGATCATCACTGGTTGAAGGGAGTCCTTCACCGAGCGCCGGAGATTCCAAGGTCACCCGTGATTCGACTCCTCGCGCCACCGGCGGCTCGCCCGGCGTAGGCTTCATTGCCGGGCGCGGCGCCGAAGGCCAATAGGGAACGATCAATGCCGCGCATGTGCCCTGGCCGCTGAGTGAGGTTACCTCAAGTCTGCCTCCCATGGCCTCGGTGCGCTCTCGAACACTGAATAGTCCGAATCGCTTGCGCTCATCGCTCGGTGCGATCACTTCATCGGGATTGAAACCACATCCTTCATCCTTCACCCGTACCACAAGATAGCCGTCGTCATTTTTATCAATTGTGACTTCCGCCTGATTGGTGCCGGCATGTTTCAACACGTTGAATAACAACTCACGTGTCGATTGAAACACGAGTACCGCCTGGTCGTCATCAAGCTCGACATGTTGAATGTTCTTTTTAACCGAGACCGTCAGGCCATGATTCTGCATTTGCTCGGCCAGCCATCCGAATCCTTCGAGAAGCCCGAACTCCTGCAATGCGGGCGGAGCCAATTCGGCTACCAACGATCGCGTATAGTTGAGCGAGTCGATAATGGCCTGATCGGCCTCCATCAGCAGGGACGTCGGAACCGCTTCTTTGACATGAGCCGAAGCTTGGCGGATTTTTATCCGGATGAGGACCAGCAACTGCGCTAAATAATCGTGCAGGTCGCCCGCCAACCGCCGCCGTTCGCGCTGTTCCGTCAAGGTCAGTTCCGTTGCCAGATCACGAAGCCGCACGTGAGAATCGCGTAATTCTTGCGTCCGTTCGCTGACGCGCTGTTCCAGTTCCACGGCAACCCTTCGTAACTGTTCCTCGGCCGCCTTCCGCTCCGTCAGATCCCGCGCGACGCGGGCAAACCCGCTAATTTTCCCGGCCTCGTCTTTCATGGCGGTCGTGACGACATTGGCCCAGAATCTGGATCCATCCTTGCGCACTCTCCAGCCTTCGTCCTCATGTTGACCGGCGGCTGCTGCCATTTCCAGCGTCAGGTCCGGATTGCCTTGTGTGATCTCCTCGCCGGTGAAAAATACGGCATGGTTGAGGCCGATCACCTCCGACGCGTCGTACCCTTCGACCAGCTGGGCGCCGGGATTCCAGCTGGTGATCGTCCCTTCCGGACTCAGCAGGAGAATTGAATAGTCCCTGATGCTGTCCACCAGCAGGCTGAAACGCTCTTCCCCCTGCCGAACAGCCTGAATCTTCACTCGCTCGCGCATGCGATACAGATCGACGAATATAGACACTTTACTCTGCAGCACTTCGGGAACCACCGGTTTAAATAAGTAATCGACAGCCCCGCTCGCCAGTCCTCGGAATACATCTTCGTCCAACTTGTCCACAGCCGATAAAAAGATAATCGGCGTGTGACGCGACTGCTCCCGTTGTCGGATCAATTCGGCCGCCTCGAATCCATCGACTCTGGGCATGCGGACATCGAGCAGAATCACGGCAAAATCGTGACGAAGCACTTGGCGCAGAGCCTCCTGGCCAGAATCTGCCGTGATGACGATCCTTCCGGAACCCGTCAGCAATGTTTCCATCGCCATAAGACTTCTGGCGTCGTCATCCACCAGGAGGATTTTGGCTTGGATTTCGGTCATGGACGGCTCCTTACCGGGAAGGCGAGGTGCGGAGTAGCGATTAGGAAGCGGCAGAGGAGCAACGTAGACCATCATGGACGACCCATCGCCTTCTTGCGCCCAAAGAGCCAAATCCTGAGGAGCGCCAACAGTTCATCGGTGTTCACCGGTTTCGCAATATAGTCCGACGCGCCGGCTTGGAGGCATCGTTCGCGGTCACCTTTCATGGCCTTTGCCGTCAGCGCTAAGATCGGCAGTAGCCGATGCTGGGGATTCTGCCTGATTTGGCGCATGGTTTCATAGCCGTCCATTTCAGGCATCATGATATCCATCAGGACCATATCCAGGTCGCCATCCTCTTCCACATTTCGGATCGCTTCCCGTCCGGTTTCGCAGCTGATCACGTCCATCCCGTGGCGCTCCAGAAGACTGGTCAAGGCAAAAATATTTCGCATGTCGTCATCCACCACCAACACCTTCTTCCCGACCAGCGCATCGTCGCTCTGACGAACCCGTTCCAACATGCGCTGCTTTTCAGGCGGTAATTGGGCCACCACTACATGCAAGAATAACGTCGCTTCGTCCAGCAGTCGCTCGGGCGATTGCACCCCTTTCAGCACAATTCCTTGAGACAGCTCCCTCAGGTAAATCTCCTCTTCCTCGCTCAAGTCCTTGCCTGTCGAGACGATAACGGGAAGGTTTCGCAGGCCGTCATGTTCACGGATACGTTCGAGAAGTCTGGAAGCCGGACATGTCAGGCAGTCGAAGGTCCAAGACGACACAGTCGAAATGCCGTTGAGAGAGCAGATTCCAGGCATCTGTCCCGTTGTTGCTCGGCACGATATCCACCTCTTCGTGGCTCAGCAACTCGCAAAGGCTGCGGCTCTCGATCTCATTATCCTCGACCAGCAACAATTGCTTGCGTCTGGGTTTTGTGAAGTTGACCAGACGTCCGAACGTCTCGCCCAGGTCTTCCGTCGTGGTTGGCTTGATCATGTAGGCGAAGGCGCCATGTCCCAAACCATGCAACCGCTCTTCCTCCACGGTGAGAATCTGGACCGGGATATGTCGGGTTTCGGGATCCTGCTTCAGGTGACTGAGAACCGTCCAGCCCAGCATGTCCGGCAAAAAGATATCCAGCGTGATGGCCACCGGCTTATATTCCCTCGTCAAGCTCAAAGCCAACCGGCCATGGGCCGTCACAATGCCCTTCAGCCCCTTTTCCCGCACGGCCCCTAGAAGCACCCGGGCATAATGCGGATCGTCTTCGACGATCAGGACGGTCGGTTCGCCGGGAATAATGGTTTCACGATCATCGGGAATATCCTCCAGGCGATGGGCCTGTTGCACCAGCAACGGCGCTTGTTCCTGCAACTTAAACTTGGGAGGAATGAGTTCCGGCGTCGCGCCCAAATACGCCTCAGGCAAATACAGCGTAAATGTGCTGCCTTCTCCGGGAGCGCTCACGAGACGAATTTCGCCGCCCAGCAACATGGCCAATTCGCGGCTGATCGCCAGCCCAAGCCCCGTTCCTCCGAACCGCCGGCTCGTGCCTGCGTCCGCCTGTTGGAACGCCTCGAAGACGATCTTCTGCTTTTCCACCGGGATACCGATGCCGGTGTCACTCACTTCGAAGGCCACCACCGTAGGAACCGTACTCAAAACCGCGTGGTCCAGGCTCCATCCGGTCACGGCGCGCCGAACGCGGAACGTCACTTGGCCGTGAGACGTAAACTTGAAGGCGTTCGACAGGAGATTCTTCAACACCTGCTGCAATCGTTTAAAGTCGGTCACCATGCTGCGGGGCAACTGCGAATCGATGTCGATCTGGAAGGTCAGCTGCCTCGCTTCCGCGACGTGACGGAAACTGCGCTCCGTGGCGTCGCGGACCTTCATGAAGAGCACTTCTTCCGGCTCGACCGTGACCGTGCCGGACTCGATCTTCGACAAATCCAGAATATCGCTGATCAAGTTGAGAAGGTCGGCGCCGGCCGCGTGAATGTTTTTTGAGAATTCCACCTGTTTGGAGCTGAGGTTACGGTCCGGGTTCTCCCCAAGTTGTTGCGCGAGGATGAGGATGCTATTCAGGGGGGTCCGTAATTCGTGGGACATGTTGGCGAGGAACTCGGACTTGTACTTCGACGCCAAAGCCAGCTCTCGCGCTTTGTCTTCCAACGCATGCCGCGCCTGCTCGATTTCCCTGTTCTTCATTTCCACTTCTGCATTCTGTTCAGCGAGCTGTTGAGCCTTTTTGGCCAGCTCTTCGTTGGTTTGCTGAAGCTCCTTCTGCTGAGCCTGCAACTCGGTGGCCAGATTCTGTGACTGCTGCAGTAGGCCTTCTGTCTGCATCGTGGCTTCAATCGTATTGACCACCACACCGATGGTCTCGGTCAATTGCCCGAGAAAGCCCACATGGGTCGGGGTGAACTCTGATAGGGTGGCGAGTTCGATGACCGCCTTGGTCTGGCCTTCGAACAAGACGGGTAGGACGATCACATTACGCGCGTGAGCCTGTCCCAGCCCCGAGCGAATCCGTATATAGTCGGAGGGAACGTCGGTCAGCATAATGCGTCGTTTTTCTCGTGCGCACTGCGCGACGAGCCCGACCCCAACCTTCATTTCATCCGGCGCCACTTCCTCTGCTCCGCCCGCATAACTCGCCAGTAACCGCAACAGAGGCTTATCCGCCGTATCACGCTGATAGATCGCTCCGTATTGCGCATTGACCAAGGGCGCCAACTCCGTCAGCAGCAGATCACCCACCGTGGTCAGATCCCGTTGCCCTTGCATCATGCGTGTGAACTTCGCCAGGTTGGTCTTGAGCCAATCCTGCTCCGTGTTCTGATCGGTCGTCGCCTGTAACGTCCGGATCATGACGTTGATGTTGTCTTTCAGCTCCGCGACTTCGCCGCGCGCCTGAACCTGGATAGACCTGGTGAGGTCTCCTTGCGTGACGGCCGTGGCGACTTCAGCAATGGCGCGTACCTGCGTCGTAAGATTGGCCGCCAGAAGGTTCACGCTCTCGGTCAGATCCTTCCAGGTCCCTGGAACCCCCGGCACAATCGCCTGACCACCCAGCTTGCCCTCGGTGCCCACCTCGCGCGCCACGCGCGTCACTTCGCTCGCAAAGGCGCTGAGCTGGGCGACCATGCGGTTGATGACGTCCTTGATTTGCAGAATCTCGCCGCGCACATCCACCGTGATCTGTCGCGTCAGATCTCCATTCGCGATGGAGGTGGCGACGGTCGACATATCCCGCAATTGCACCGTCAGGTTACTCGCCATCGCGTTCACGCTGTCGGTCAGATCCTTCCAGATTCCTGCGACCCCCGGCACGACGGCCTGCCCGCCCAGCTTCCCTTCGGTGCCGACTTCTCGCGCCACCCGCGTCACTTCCGCGGCAAACCCGTTTAACTGGTCCACCATGGTGTTCGTGGTGTCTTTGAGCTGGAGGATTTCGCCGCGCACGTCCACCGTGATTTTCTTCGACAAGTCGCCGCTCGCCACCGCAATCGTCACTTCCGCAATATTCCGTACCTGGGCCGTCAGGTTGCTCGCCATCGCGTTCACGCTGTCGGTCAAGTCCTTCCAGGTGCCCGCCACTCCCGGCACGACGGCCTGCCCGCCCAGCTTCCCTTCGGTGCCCACTTCCCGCGCGACCCGCGTCACTTCCGCCGCGAACGCGTTCAATTGGTCCACCATGGTATTCGTCGTGTCTTTGAGCTGGAGAATCTCCCCATGCACGTCCACCGTGATTTTCTTCGACAAATCGCCGCTCGCCACCGCAATCGTCACTTCCGCGATATTCCGGACTTGCGCCGTGAGATTCCGCGCCATGCTATTCACGCTGTCGGTCAAGTCCTTCCAGGTGCCCGCGACGCCCGGCACGATGGCCTGCCCGCCCAGCTTCCCTTCGGTGCCGACTTCCCGCGCCACCCGCGTGACTTCCGCCGCGAAACTGCGCAACTGGTCGACCATCGTATTGATCGCTTCCTTGAGCTGCAGAATTTCCCCATGCACGTCCACCGTGATTTTCTTCGACAAATCGCCGTTGGCGACCGCAATCGTCACATTGGCAATGTTGCGCACCTGGTCCGTCAAATTTCCGGCCATGAGGTTCACGCTGTCCGTCAGGTCTTTCCAGACGCCGCTCACATCCCGTACCTGTGCCTGCCCGCCCAGCTTCCCTTCGGTGCCGACTTCGCGCGCCACCCGCGTCACCTCCGCCGCGAAACTGCGCAGCTGGTCGACCATCGTATTGATGGCCTCTTTGAGCTGAAGAATTTCCCCACGTACGTCGGCCGTGATCTTCTTCGATAAGTCACCGTTTGCGACGGCAATCGTGACATAGGCAATGTTTCTGACCTGATCGGTGAGATTGCTGGCCATGGAGTTGACGCTGTCGGTGAGATCCTTCCAGGTCCCCGCCACTCCGGAGACCGCCGCCTGGCCGCCGAGTTTGCCTTCGGTGCCGACCTCGCGGGCCACGCGCGTCACTTCCGCCGCGAAGCTGCGCAACTGGTCGACCATCGTGTTGATGGCTTCCTTCAGCTGAAGGATTTCGCCGCGCACGTCGACGGTGATTTTTTTCGACAAGTCGCCATTCGCCACGGCGATCGTCACGTCGGCAATGTTGCGCACTTGGTCGGTGAGATTGCCGGCCATGAGGTTCACGCTCTCCGTGAGATCCTTCCAGACGCCGCTCACATCCCGCACCTGCGCCTGACCGCCAAGCTTCCCCTCTGTACCGACCTCAAGAGCGACCCGCGTCACTTCCGCCGCGAAGCTGCGTAACTGGTCGACCATCGTATTGATGGCTTCCTTGAGCTGGAGAATTTCCCCTCGTACGTCCGCCGTAATCTTTTTGGAGAGGTCGCCATTGGCCACCGCCGTGGTGACTTCCGCAATGTTCCGGACTTGCGCCGTGAGATTACTCGCCATGGAATTCACACTATCAGTCAGGTCTTTCCACACGCCGCTCACGTCCCGGACCTGAGCCTGGCCGCCCAACTTGCCGTCCGTGCCGACTTCGCGCGCGACGCGCGTGACCTCCGCCGCAAAGCTGCGTAGCTGGTCCACCATCGTGTTGATCGTGTCTTTGAGCTGGAGAATCTCGCCGCGCACATCGGCCGTAATCTTTTTCGACAAGTCACCATTCGCCACGGCGGTCGTGACTTCCGCAATATTGCGCACTTGATTCGTCAGGTTGCTGGCCATCGAGTTGACGCTGTCCGTCAGGTCTTTCCAGGTTCCTGCCACGCCCGGCACCACCGCCTGCCCGCCCAATTTGCCCTCTGTCCCGACCTCGCGAGCCACGCGCGTGACTTCCGCCGCGAACCCTCGCAATTGATCCACCATGGTATTGATGGCTTCCTTCAACTGGAGAATTTCACCCCGCACGTCCGCGGTGATTTTCTTGGAGAGGTCCCCATTGGCCACCGCTGTCGTCACATCGGCAATGTTACGGACCTGCGCCGTGAGATTGCCTGCCATGAGGTTCACGCTTTCCGTCAGATCCTTCCAGACGCCGCTTACGTCCCGGACCTGAGCCTGCCCGCCCAGCTTGCCGTCCGTGCCGACTTCGCGCGCGACGCGCGTGACCTCCGCCGCAAAACTGCGTAACTGGTCCACCATCGTGTTGATCGTATCCTTGAGCTGGAGAATTTCGCCGCGCACGTCGACCGTAATCTTTTTCGAGAGGTCCCCATTGGCCACCGCGACTGTCACATCCGCGATGTTCCGCACTTGATTCGTCAGGTTGCTGGCCATCGAATTCACGCTGTCCGTGAGATCCTTCCAGGTTCCGGCCACGCCCGGCACCACCGCCTGCCCGCCCAGCTTGCCGTCCGTGCCCACTTCACGCGCGACGCGCGTCACCTCCGCCGCAAAACTGCGTAACTGATCCACCATGGTATTGATCGTATCTTTGAGCTGGAGAATTTCGCCGCGCACGTCGGCCGTAATCTTTTTCGAGAGGTCGCCGTTGGCCACGGCAATGGTGACCTCCGCAATATTGCGCACCTGGTTCGTGAGGTTGCTCGCCATCGAATTGACGTTGTCCGTGAGATCCTTCCATGTGCCCGCGACGCCTGGTACGACGGCCTGTCCACCCAGCTTCCCTTCCGTCCCCACTTCTCGAGCGACCCGCGTGACCTCCGCCGCAAACGCGTCGAGTTGACCAACCATGCTGTTGACGGTTTTGGCCGTGCTCAGAAATTCCCCGCGTAACGGATGGCCTTCGGCTTCCAACGCCACGGATTGAGTCAGGTCCCCCTTGGCCACGGCGCCGATGACGCGAGCCATTTCGGTCGTCGGCCGTACCAAGTCATCGATAAGACCATTCACTGCTTCGATGTTGGTCTTCCATTCTCCCCTGGCCTCCGGCACCGAGGCGCGCTCGGATAATTTTCCTTTTTTTCCGACGGCGTGGCTGACACGTTTGAACTCCTCCGCAAACAGCGCGTTCAACTCAATCAACCCGTTGATTTCATCGGCGATCTTTCCCACCATCCCTGTCCACTCCGCTGGGAGCCGCACCGAAAAGTCACCCTTTTTGACCGCCTGAAGTATGCTCAGGATAGCCTTATCGTGCCCATGATCATGGAGCAGGCCAGACTCCTGTCGCTCACCCGCCTGCGTACGCGGCTTGCTTTTCATCAATTCCTCCGTCGAGTGGGTGTAGGCACGATGTTTCCTATGGTTTGAGGCTGGGAAGGAGTTGCCGAATATTTGTAGCGCGAAACACTATAGAATAGCTTCCAGATGAGGAAGGACTAGGGGAACCCCTAGTTGGATAATAACTCAACGGTAGCGGAGCACCATCTCGCATGAATCCTCCGTCATAAAGCATTGGTCTGAGGAATCCTCTGCGAATCCCTCTCTCACTCCTTAGCAGCGACTGTAGGGGACCCTTGGATATCGCAAGCGGCCCCTAAAATGCACTTTGTAATTGCCCGCAGGACTAGGCGTCTCCCTAGATTTGACCACATTCTTCGCTAGCGTTTTGCCTAGTGGCGCGGTTTAAATACTGGTTTAAAATGTGAGCTTCGAGATCATATATTGGCTCGCAATGGCATGCTGCCACCGTTCCCCCCAATGCATGCCGTAGACTTAAGGGCGAGCCGGGGAATAGGACTGACCGAATGTATGAGTAATGAATCCGCCTGGCCCCTATCCGACAATCCCGAGTTCGCCCTCGCCCAGGCAGTGGCAATCGTACAATTTTCAGACGACGCGATCATTTCTAAAAATCTGCAGGGTATCGTTCTGACGTGGAACCGAGGAGCTGAGGCCCTCTTTGGCTATACGGCTCAAGAAATGATCGGCCAGCCCATTCATCGTCTCATTCCGCCCGATCGCTGCCATGAGGAAACTCAGATTTTAGAGCGTCTTCATAACGGCGACCGTATTGACCACTATGAAACCGTGAGGCAACGCAAAGACGGCACCTTCGTGGAGATCTCTCTGACAGTGTCCCCGCTGAAAGATTCTGCCGGACGTATTATCGGCGCTTCGAAAATCGCCCGAGACATTTCGCCCCGCAAGCAGTCGGAGCGGCAATTGCAACAACTCGCCGCCGACTTTGAACAGCTTCTCATCGAACGGACGCACGAACTGCGAGGCTCTCAAGATCGTTTACGCGCACTGGCATCGGAGCTCACCCTAACCGAACAACGCGAACGCCGGAGGCTCGCCACCGACTTGCACGACTACCTCGCCCAATTGGTCGTGGCCAGTCGCCTCGGTCTCTCACAAATTATCCTACAAACCACGGACAAGAACCTCTCAACTTCCCTCGGCCGCGTCGATCAAATGCTGGATCAGGCCTTGACCTATACGCGATCATTGGTGGCGGAACTCAGCCCTCACATTCTTTATCAATTTGGATTGCTGAAATCGCTGGCATGGCTGGGCGATCAAATGAAGCAGCATGGTCTCCAGGTTGCAGTGCAGGCCGTACCCAGTTCGTTGACAATCCCCGACGACCAGGCGGTCCTATTGTTTCAATCGGTGCGGGAACTTTTATTCAACGTCGTCAAGCACGCGCAGACAGACAAGGCGAGTATCACGATCACGATCGATGAAGGCCATGAATTATGGATTTGTGTTGAGGACAGTGGCATCGGATTTGATGTGGGCATCCTCTCATCCGCCGAAGACCCCCACAGCAAGTTTGGGTTACTCACCATTCGGGAACGAATGGAGTTACTGGGTGGGACGTGCGAACTGTCCTCCTGCAGGGGTGCAGGTACTTTGGCCATTTTGCGACTTCCACTGACTAAGAATTCTGCCGCCCCGGGGGCCCCGCTTCCATGGGCGGGCCCCCGGGGAAGATGGTAACGGATATGGAACGATCTCCAGACCGATGTGTGAGAATCCTTTTAGTGGACGACCACGCCATGGTTCGACAGGGACTTCGAAGCATTCTTGACGGCTACAGCGATTTAAAAGTCGTAGGCGAAGCAGCAGATGGGCAAGACGCGGTCATTATGGCGCGGTCGCTTCATCCCGATGTCGTCGTGATGGACGTCAACTTGCCGCTGTTGGACGGCATCGAAGCGACCCGCATTTTACGCCGTGAGCAAGAGAGCATTACCGTGATCGGAATCTCCGTGAGAAATGATCCTCAGGTTAGAGTAGCCATGACGGAGGCGGGAGCCGCTGATTTTCTTCCAAAAGAGTCGGCAGCCAGCCGGCTCTATGAGGTGATCCTGAGTCACTATCCTGTCAAATCCTGACGAATTGGCAAGGCCAACAACCAGCCCTTCAACCCGATTGTAGTGGTTAAACCGATGCGTAGTTCGGGGTTTGCTCTGGATCTTCGACGTTGGACACCTGCAGAAATTAGGTTGCAACGGGTGAGGATTTTCCTCCCTGCTTGTTCACAGCCATAACAACTAATCTGACGTCACTCGCAGCATGAATGCCCGGCCTTATGAAGGTCAAGCTGGCCGGGTAACTACATCCTCAAGGGATGGGTTCACATGGCGGGTCTTCGCTCGGCATGCTGGATCGCGGTCCTGCCGAACACTCTCACTCTGTACGGCACTGAGCGTCAAGGTCGGAGAGGGGATAGGGAAAAGGCCGGCGGCGGTCTTGATGACCAAAGAGCGCGCCGCCGGACGGCTTTATCAAACGACCGGATAACTTACCCGATCTAGACGGCGGGAGGGCGCCGCCCCATGACCATCCCTATGACAGCGAGAATGAGAAACACGACAAAAAGTATATAGGCGATCTGGGTTGCAGTTCCCGCAACTCCCGAGATTCCTAGCACTCCGGCGATCAATCCAATCACGAGAAATGTGACGGCCCAGCTTAACATGATGACACCTCATTCTAAGGGTGAGAACCTTCGCACATTCGCGCGAGACGAACGTATTAATGGTGTTTCTTTTGTGCGCAGCCCCCATGGCCGCACATGCAACTCCCACTCGGCGCCTTCGCATTGCGGCAGGCATCCGAGCAGAATTCCTTGCCTGGCTCGGCCTGACAGGAACAGCTTGGATGCGCACAGGATTTTGTTGGAGTTTCAGTTGGCATTTGATTCCCTTTCCGTGAGCCTCCGGGTGTGAATGTTGGTCTCCGACTCATCGAATCCCCTAAACTTCACCGACTGACAGTGACTAAAACCACAGATGAATTCCCATGCCGACCCACTCGACGTTTTGAACATACAGCTGCCCGTTCGGCGAAGGCCCTGAAAAGTACTCTGCGAGCACCTGTAGCTTCCGATCTCCAATGGTCGCATTCTCAAACTGGAACCCTGCTCTAATCGACTGCCCGAGTCGCCAATTTGTTCTGGCATTGGCTTGGAAGTCTGCATAGGCCACAGGACGCAGTTTCCCTTCTAACAGGACCCATGGACTTTTGAATTCCGCTCCTCCTTGGCTGGTATGCCGGCCGAGGCTACGGGGATCCGTCCGGATCAAAGTGCCAACCCCTCCATAAATTCGCAACCACGTCGTGAGGTCATAAGACACCTTCAAATCCACTTCTTCAAAACTCAGATTCACGCGCGTCACTTGTGGATTGCTCAACAAAAACTCGTCCCCCAGATGGGAACTCTGATGATGAATCCGGATAAATCCCGACAACTTATCGGCGCGATAGCTGGCCAGCAGTCCGACATTGTAATCGGCATTGATTAAATCAATGGAACTTCGCTGGGTATCAAATACTCCAAATACTCCAGCTTGCATGCCCAACTCCCACTGGCCACCGAAGGGAGCGGCGTTCCTGTAAAATGCAAACGACTCACCGAACGAACTCGCAAACTGTCTACCCTGAGATAACCAATGGTACGATGCGCCGAAGTGCGGCCAGCGGGGATCCGCATGCAAGGGATCAAAAAGTAATCCGCGCGGCAAGAATTTCGACTCAGGCTCCGGTGTCACCGCTTGTGCTGAGGGGACGCTTCGCCTCGCGGGTGGTTCACCTTCGCGTACATCGGCCCGCACGACACCTGGAATCCGTTCCACCGCCGCCGCAATTTTATCCGGATCTCTCGGCTCCTAGCCGCTTCACGTAAACCGTGACCACTCCATGATCAACCTGAATTTCTGTTCCGGGGAGATTAAATCCATGCTCAACCAGGGCCGCCGCATACCCTGAGATGTATTCATCGGTGCCCTCAGCGACTGCAGCGCCCCCCTGAAACAGCAGGCACATGAAACAGCCAAGGCGTATGAATGATAGGATGCGACCCGTAATGCTCGGTTCAACCCACGCCTTTTCATCTCCCACCCAGTCCCCCAGAAGTTTAAAAATGAAAGTTGATGCCTGCCGTGATCATATGGCCGCTATCTTGAAATTTCTTGTCGACGATATTCTGGTCTCTGGACTCAATCTTCTCTAACCAGATGTAGCGATATGTTCCGTCGATCGACACATGCTTGTTGAAAAAGAATTGCAGTCCTCCGCCGGCATGGGCGCCGAATCGATTCTGGGTATCGCTAAATCCGCCTGGCCCTTTCACCGTAGTGTAATACCACCCTCCACCGCCGAGCAGAAATGGCGCCAACCGCGTCGTTCCCAGCGGATAGATCAAGGCCGAAACCATGACGGGGTAACTGTGCACGCGGGTATCACCGATATCATTTCGACGATAATCCGCCGAGCCTTCAAGAGCGAAGTACCGGGAAGGATGAAGGCGCACCTGGCCGCCCCCGAACCAGCGGCTCGATCCATCATTTGGGTCTACATATGTCGCTCGACCACCGATGGAGAGGAGGCCGATATCCATCTGCTGAACAGGCCATTGTCATCAGCGGCCCTGACGGAAGGCGGTGACGCAACATACAGAGAACCCATCATGAAAGCCCCATGAACGTCAAGAATCTCGCGAGACCTGCGTTTCATTGTGGTGACTCCTCTTCCTGGCTGCCTGATGTTCGTCACGACTCGGTGAGGCCTTTGCGTGTTCCGTGAGTATCGAACCATTGATCCACCCATGCTTTCACCTCCTCACGCCGATCGCCGTATCGCTCCTGAATCTTTCCTTCCAATTTATCCACCCGACCTTCGATCGCCAGAAGATCATCCTCGGTAAATTGCGCCCACTTCTCCTTCAGCTCTCCCTTAAACTGCTTCCACATTCCTGCGAGTTGGTCCTGATTCACCACGACCTTTGCCACGCTTGAGCTAGGCGTGCTCCTGTGACGAGCAGCGGCTCTGGCTGAATGGTGCCACCCTGCGCTGATACTCCACACTCATGATCGCGCACGATAGCACGCTCACTACAGTGAAACCTAATTTCAGCTTCATGGTCGGCCCTTCTTGGTGATGCGTGCGGACCATATCGCAGTCCGCACGCTCAGTCATAGCTCTATTGTTCGATCTTCGTCTGCCCGCTCTGAGCATCCACGTAAACTTTTTGTGTCTTATTGCTCAAATCGATGATCTCAACTTCGATAGACCGTCCGGCCGTCCTCTTTGCGTATTTCGGCCTCGACCGCCTTGCCGGGAACCGACGTCAGGGCATGATGCACGGCCTCTTCGAGAGTGATCTTGGCGGTCTCAGCCAACTGCTTATTCGTCTCAAACAGCGCCCACGCAGGACTGCACGACCAAGCGAACGACAGGAAAGAATTGCAACGCACTGCTTTATCATCGCAACGCTCCTGTCGTAATGGCCAGCGCCGATGCGCGGCCGACTTTTTAGCGTGGAGGAAGCGTGTCTGCCGGTGCTTGATGCCAGACTCCACCCTGTTGCGTATGCCAATCGTCGGCCCAACGCACGACGTCCTCTTTCTTATCGCCATACCGCTCTTGCACTTTCCCAATGAATTTGTCGTAGTTCCCTTCAACTTGCATGAGGTCATCATCCGTGAGCTTGCCCCATTTCTGCTTCACCTCGCCTTTGAACTGTATCCATTTGCCTTTGAATTGATCGGCGTTCATAACGATCCTCCTTACGTATTTGTGATCGGGACACGTGCTCGCGCATGCCATCTCTTCGTGACCATCGGAGTGCTGCGAATCTGTTGCCCTATCGGTTTTCCGGATCGGCCCCATAGGCGTGCTGAGAGGCCAATCCCAATCTCCCTTCCCGGTATAGCCGGACCTCTTCTCTCGCCTCTTATTGCCGAGCGTCACGAGGACTCGGCCGCTTAATGCCTTTGATTCTCACTCTATCATCGTCACCTCCATGGCACCTCCTCTGTTACGCCGTATTTATAGCGCCCGAATCGCGTTGCGGGACTGGATATTCCCCTAGTTCGTGCGGAAACGCGCCTCCTGAGGCGGTTATCACGAGCG
Source organism: uncultured Nitrospiraceae bacterium (assembly GCA_963839785.1). GTDB lineage: Bacteria > Nitrospirota > Nitrospiria > Nitrospirales > Nitrospiraceae > Nitrospira_A. The sequence continues at coordinate 198,380 of CAWIWD010000013.1, read as the reverse complement.
TGGATGTATACGTACTACTCTGTGTTTGGGTGGTGGTCGACTAGAGGGAAGAGAGCGGGCCGTGGGAAGGCATAGCCCGCAGATTATCGGAACGATAGGCTGGCGATCGATTCCCGACGGAATATCACCAATGACCGCGCGTGAATTTCATACTGCTCGCCGCCTTTGAAGGAGGGATTCAAATACCGGGGATGACTGATCGCGGTATCAAGAATGAGATGCCAGAGCGTATTCTCTTCATGCTGCGGCATCACAAATTGAATCGCTTCATGATGGGCATTTAACAGCAACAGAAAGGTGTCATCCACGATGGCATTGCCGCGAGAGTCTTTTTCTTCGATGGCATCGCCGGCCAGCACCAATCCAATCGCGCGCAGATGCCCTTGCCCCCAATCCGCCTCATCCATTTCTTTGCCGTCCGAATGGAGCCAGACAATGTCCTTAATCTCGCTGCCATGAATCTGTCGGCCTTGAAAGAACCGGCGTCTCCTGAACACAGGATGCGCCTGCCGAAGGGCAATTAATTGCCTGACGAACGTGTGCAGGGCCCGATCGGCTTTGGACAGATGCCAATTGTGCCAGCTGATTTCATTGTCCTGACAGTAGGCATTATTATTCCCCTGTTGGGTACGGCTGATTTCATCCCCTCCGCACAACATCGGCACACCTTGCGACAACAACAATGTGGCCAACATATTGCGCTTTTGTTTCATGCGGAGATCCTGGATGGCCTGGTCGTCCGTCGGCCCTTCTACGCCGCAGTTCCAACTCGGAATTCTCGTTCGTACCATCCTGATTGTTCTCGCCGTTGGCTTCGTTATGCTTATCGTTATAGGACACGAGATCGTGGAGGCTAAAACCATCATGAGCCGTAATGAAGTTGATGCTGGCAAATGGGCGTCTCCCGCTCATTTCATACAAATCGCTGCTCCCCGACAGCCGATAGGCGAGCTCCGCCACCTGCCCCCCGTCCCCTTTCCAATAGCGCCGAATCGTATCGCGATACTTCCCGTTCCACTCGGCCCACCCGACAGGAAAATTCCCGACCTGATACCCGCCTTCGCCGAGGTCCCACGGCTCCGCAATCAGCTTCACCTGTGACAACACCGGGTCTTGATGAATGATATCGAAGAAGGCGCTCAATCGATCGACATCATGCAACTCACGCGCAAGGGTGGAGGCAAGATCGAACCGGAATCCGTCAACGTGCATGTCCTGCACCCAATAGCGCAGACTATCCATGATCAGCTGCAACGTCCGCGGGTGCCGAACATTCAAACTGTTTCCACAGCCCGTATAGTCCATGTAATAGCGCGGGTCATCGGGCGTGAGTCGATAGTAGGTGGCGTTGTCGATGCCCCGGAAGGATAGGGTCGGGCCAAGGTGGTTGCCTTCGGCCGTGTGGTTATACACCACGTCCAAAATGACCTCGATGCCGGCGCTGTGCAGGGTCTTGACCATGGTCTTGAATTCCCGAACATGCCGTCCGCGGATAGGCGATAGGGCATACCGCATGTCAGGAGCAAAGAAACCAATCGTGTTATAGCCCCAATAGTTTGTGAGCCCCTGGTCGGTCAAATGCTTGTCTAGCACGGCATGGTGCACCGGAAGCAGTTCGACGGCGGTCACTCCCAATCCCTGCAGGTACTCAATGACGGCAGGAGTCGCGAGACCGGCATACGTGCCGCGTAAATGGTCCGGCACATCCGGGTGGCGCGCGGTGAAGCCCTTGACGTGCAGCTCATAAATGACCGTCTTGGACCAAGGTGTACTCAGCAATCGATCGCCGCCCCAGCTGAACGCTTGGTCAACCACCACGCATTTCGGCGTATCCGCCGCACTGTCTCGTTCATCCCGCGTCAAATCGCCATCAGGATCACCGAGGCGATACCCGAACATGCGATCGGACAATCGTATGGTATCCGCAATGGATTTGGCGTAGGGGTCGATCAGCAATTTGGCGGGATTGAATCGATGTCCGGCAGCGGGATCATAAGGTCCATCGACTCGATAGCCGTAATGAAGGCCCGGGCGGCTCTGGGGCAGATAGACGTGCCACGTTTGATTGGTCCGTTCCTCCATGCGAATCCGATGTGATTCCTTAGGAGAGTCAGGCCCATCAAAGAGGCACAAGTCGACGGATGTGGCATTTTCGGAAAATAATGCGAAATTTACCCCCTCCCCGTCCCAGGTCGCCCCCAACGGATAAGGCCGGCCTGGCCATGTTTTCATATATCTTGCTGTCTCCTTGTCGAATTGATCGACTGCCGCTTAGGATTTTAGGAGGCTCACCAAATCTTCCGCATGCTCTTCCTCTTTCATCAAGATAGTTTCAAGGAGGCGTCGTGTCGTCGGATCGTTATTCCCCACGAAATTGATCATATCCCGGTAGCTTTCAATAGCAATACGTTCGGCCACCAAGTCTTCCTTGATCATGTCTCCCAGACTCTCGCCCTCAACATACTCTGAATGACTCCGGCTTGAGAGCCCATCAGGGTTGAGATTGGGCTCTCCGCCCAGTTGGATGATCCGTTCGGCTAGGTCATCCGCATGCACCTGCTCTTCGCCTGCATGGGCCAGAAACTCCGCTTTGACACTTTCAGAATTCATGCCCTGGGCCATGAAATAGTGCCGCTTGTATCGCAGAACGCATACGATTTCTGTCGCGAGCGCTTCGTTCAGCAGTTTCACGACTACTTTAGGATCACATTTATAGTCCGCCGTCAGGGCGCCTTCCTCGACATGCTGCCGCGCGCGATCCCGAATGGCTTGTATATCCTTCACGATTGACGCCTGGGATGTGTCGTTTTTCATGATAAAGTCTCCTTTAATTAGTTTGCGCTGTGCGGGGCGGTCAGGCCCTGTTTTGTGTGGAGTTAACTAGCAAGATCCGGCCGAAGGTGCGGCCAAGCCGATTCAGCGCCGAGCTCAGTGGAAACCTCCGGATCAGTGATATGACTAGACGGACGGTTGACAAGACTTTTTGGTAGCGCACACACTGCGATGGCGCAGGTGGCAAGCGACAGAAAGAGCCCGATACGTCTCATGATCGGGTATCTTGGCATCTCATGACTCCTCTTAGTTCAGTGCTCTATGCAGCCGTTCCTGATCCTATCAGGCTAGTAGAGGAACTCCGCCGGACTAACTAGGAAGATCCCTAGTCCATCGCCATCTTCCACCTGGTTTGACGCGACCCCCGGAGATTCTGTTGAGGGATGGGAGGACGTGTCGGCTGCGGAGGAATGGGTGATGGAAAGGGCTCAGGCGGAGTCGGACTCGGTTCTGGCTGGGGGAACGGATCCGGATTGGGATTAGGATGCAGTGGGTCTGGGTTTAACTGGAATCCAATTGACAGGTTCATGAGGTCACCACGCCTCCTCTCGGCGCAACTGTTCCAAATGCAAGCCCGGCTTGCAACCGCTCTTCTACGATGTTCCAATCGATATTGGAAAAGAATGCGTCGATGTATTGTTTCTTTTCGGACGGTTTGTAATCCAACAGGTAGGCGTGCTCCCAGACATCCATGGTCAATATGGGGACGAACCCGGCGACGTTCCCATGTTCATGGAGCGTGATCCAGTGGTTGGAAATCCTGCCGCTGGATGGGTCGACATTGCAAATTGCCCAGCCGACTCCCCTCATCATGCCTACACTGCTGAAATCGGCTTTCCATCTCTCAAAGCTTCCGAACGTCTGTTCTATGGCTCGGCCAAGTCCTCCACTCGCTGTCGGCCGGTCGCTCCCTCCCCGCCGTAAATTACCGAAATAGTATTCATGCAGGACCATCCCATTGTACTCAAAGCCTAAACGCCGGGTCAGTTCGGAATATGCGGGCATCTCTTCCTGATCAACTTTTCCATCGCGCAAAAATTCGTTCAATTGAGCGCGTAATCCGTTAGAGGCCTTCACATATCCTTCATAAAGTCCGAAATGAAGTTGCAACGTCTGATCGGAAATACCTGATAAGCCATAGAGATCATATGATTTGACTTGGTACTGCCCTGAGGTTTTCATTTCCCGCTCTCCCTAAATGAAGGTCGCCGGATGAGAATATTTGCAGGGTGACGCTAACATGTCCCTCCGATCATCTCTACTAGGCGAAGCCCTGGCGTCCCGCGCTCTGGGGGCTTTCCTAGGCGGCCCGCCATTTTATATGTGGTATGAAATGCTTACAGGAAAGCTGATATTCATACAGCTGTTAAATCTTTGCTGACCCTGCGATAATCTAAACGCCAAGTGCACTATCCGGGCATCGGAGAGGCATTGGAAACCTGATTCATCAAGGAGCGTTGTGTCCAAAGCACGGCTTGTAATCGCGGACGACCATAGCATCGTACTGGAAGCCTACCGGCAGTTACTGGAACCTGAATATTCAGTCGTCGGAACGGCTGCGAACGGCCAGGAGCTCTTAGACATCGCTCCTCGTCTCAATCCCGATGTCATTCTGCTGGATATTTCTATGCCGACACTGAATGGCCTCGATGTGGCCAGACAGCTCAAGACGGCGGTCCCCCATGCGAAATTGATTTTCGTGACGATGATGGGCGAGCCTTTTTATATCTCACAGGCCTTCGCCATGGGAGCTTCCGCCTACGTGCTAAAACAGTCCGCGTCGACTGAGCTGCTCAGCGCGCTGAAGGCTGCGTTGAGGAACCAACGGTATGTGTCCCCGCAGCTCTCGCTTGAAGTACAGGATGCGATCGAGACGCCATGGGTCAAGCCGGAAGGGTTTTCGTCGAAACTGACACCGCGCCAACAAGAAGTCTTACAGTTGCTGACGAAAGGACTTTCAACCAAGGAAATCGCAGACAGTATGCAAGTATCTACGAAAGCAGTGGAGTTTCACAAAGGCAACATCACACGGAGGCTCGGCATCCGAACCACGGCAGAATTGACGCGCTTCGCCCTCTCGCAAGGCTTGACACGACTCGATGAGCATCATCCTTAGCAAAGGTTAGGAAAGATCCTCCCGCGGTCCGCAGACTACAATAGTTCCCCCTCCAGCGTTGCTTGGATACCATGCGTGATCGGCGGTATGGTGCAGTTTTTAGAGCCGCTGGCGAGTAATAGGGTGAGCAACATCTGCGCCGGCCGCGGCAGCGTGCTGGGTAAAAAACAAACTGTGAATTAGGGCCGTATTCCAGGCATGGTAGGCTGTTGAGGCATGGCAATCAAACCGATCGAGATGGCATGCTTCGTGAGTTCAGCGGTGCTATGAACACCGAGCTGTTTCATGATGCGGGTTTTGTGAAATTCAATCGTCTTGATGGACACATTGAGTGTCGAGGCAATTTCCTTCGTCGACTGCCCTTCTGCGATGAGCTGTAGCACTTCACGCTGGCGAGCGCTTAATTTATCGGACCCGCCTCGGACACCTCCCGACGGCCGCGCTTCCGTAGGATTCAACGCCTGCTCGACAAGATTCTCCGCGACGCTGGGGGAAACGTACAATCGGCCTTTGAGCACTTCTTTGATAGCAAACACCAACTCTTCTGCCACGGATTGCTTCAGCACATAGCCTGACACTCCCGCGCGAAACGCTTCCGTCACAAAATATTGCTCGCTATGCATGGTCAGGACAAGCAATTTTACTTCAGGCGTGGTTTTCCGAATCTGGCGACAGGCGTCAAGGCCATTCAATAAGGGAAGAGCGATATCCACGATAGCAATATCGGGCTTGTCTTTCTCTACTGCCCGAACGAGCGCGCGGCCGTCGGCCACCCTGCCACACAACTGAAACTCATTCTCCAGAAGTTTCTCGACCCCCTCCGCAACAAGGGTATGATCGTCAGCAATCAGTACTCTATGTTTCATGCTTCTGCTCCCGGGCCTAGCAAAAGGGTGGTGAAATAGGACGACACTGCTTCACGTGATGTGTGATGTCTGGTCCGGGCGCGCGTGCATCATGGTATCGTATTTCGTGGGCATTTTGCGATGGGGAGATCCTACCATCGTTGTATCGCGATATGCGAGGGGGGTTCCCTGCACCAGGAAAGATTATCGCTTTTTACCGGTGGAACGGTGAACGATTCCCCGCGGCTGCTTATCAGCTGCTGCTGCCTATTTCCTTTGACCAGAAGAGGATCAGTCCGTGTCCGCCTTTAGTGGGTGGAGCACCCCCCGGATCACGATAAATGCCAAAATTGTACGTGTAATTGAGTTCAAGCTGGGACTTCCATGGCGCGCCGGTGACCAGCCCTCCTCCTAGCGTAGGCAATGAATCCGTGACGCTTTTGATCGCCGTCGCAGCGCTGTTGGTGAAAACAGGCCGCTCGACCAGTCCCCAGGTCGCTTCAAGGTAGGGATAGAAAAAGAAAAGCGCCTCGTAGCGATACTGCAAATTGGCTACGGCATATTTTGTGGGAAACAATTCATTAAACGCCACGCCATGGATCATGGGGAGAGAAATGGCTTCCCATTCATACCCGGTTGGGCGACCTGGCAATCGAAAGGCGGAAAACCGGTCTAAATCTTTCCCGATTCCTCCGTGGAGGCTGGTTATCAGGCGATGTTTGTCGCTTTCAATAAACGGAAGACCGGTCGCCATCAGCGCATACGCGCTCCCCTGCAGATATGTCCGCTCCTGCTTGAAATCGGGTGTGGCAAACGGGGCCCCTCCCCATTGATCCCATGTCGCCCGGCGCCCATGGATGAAGTCTCCCCCCATGGTGAAGCCTTCGTGGGGTAATTCCATCAGGTTTCGCTTCAACGAATCGGCACGGATGCGCAAATGAATGCGTCCCTCATACGTATCCTTAGGAACACCATAGGCCGCGGTGGTGTGGCCCGTTCCCTTAAACCACCGATAGCCCGCCTCGTAGGTCAAAGAAATATTGACGGCACTGTCCTGGCGAAATGGGTGGACCGGCAAGCGATAGCCCAGTCCGGCGCCGGCAAACGCATAACTCCACTCTATTTCCGTTCCTCGTTGACGTTGGCCTTGCACATATTCCGAGCGACCGAAGGGCAGAATGAAATTGTCCCACGTAAAGAGCAGTGACCAGTTCGGGTAGTCTCGTAAACCGATGGTATAATCGACGTCGTTGACCACCCCGGAAAACGTGCCGCGGAGCCGACGATTATCATTGTCCCAATTTCGCCACACGTATAAGGCTCCGAACGGCAGGATCTCCTGCTGTGTCGGACCGTTCGGAATGGCCTGAATACCGAAGCTCAGGGCGGTCACGCTTCTGCGATCGCGGGGCGGCACATAAATCTCTTCGCCGAAGAGAGTCGTACGAAATTCTTCCCCGGCGATCGGAGTCGCGTCCTCCGCCGCGGCACGCCATTGCCAAAGTCCAGGCAAAGCCATAATAATCACAAGACTGCCTGCAATCCTCCAAACAGCCCCACGTCGACCATTTACGATGTGCAACACCCATACTCTAGCTATGCTCTCCTATTTGATAAAGACCCTTGTACCGATCGCAACGTGGCTGGTTATAAGGCAGTCCTTCCTCCCTCTTCCCTGGTAAAATCCCTAGTCGTGCGGCCGGTTCCACCCAGTATCAGCCGACAAGGTTCTCTCAGGATCAGGGATCCGCCATCAATTCACTTCTGCCAATGTTGATGTATCTAAGCCTGTCACTAGGTTCATCACCAGTATCGAACCCAGACGGTTCGCATTATGGTGGAAACTCTATGCATCGATTTAGAGTCTTCCGTCCTCTACATGGCACTCTCATTGGGATGACCGTCGGCGGGTTCGGAACGGTCTTGGCCGGCATCCTGTTTCTGGCCGCAGAGCTTTTTGCTGCGCCCATTGAAGTGCTCTATCCCGAAGGGGTCAGCGAAGGGTTTGTGACGCTCAAGACGCTGGACGGGAAAAAGCTCGCAGATGGTGAACTCAGTCAACTGGTGACAGGCGCCGATCGGCTGGCAAGTCGCCTGACCTTTCGTTTCACCGACGGCTCCCTGTATGACGAAACAGTGACATTTTCCCAAAAAAAACACCTCACATTACTGAGCTATCAACTGACACAACGCGGACCGGCGTTTCCAGAGCCGTTAACCATCTCGCTGAACGGGGAGACGGGCCAATACCAAGTACGGCAACATGAGAAGACGAGCCAGGAGCAGGTCATTTCCGGGCATGTGGAGTTACCCGCTGATGTGTATAACGGCATGACGATCACGGCGTTAAAAAACCTTCGTGGCAAGAACGGCGCGTCCGTCCATATGGTGGTTTTCGATCCGGAGCCGAAAGTCTATGAGGTCGAATTGAAGCTGATCGATGCCGAACCGACCCGCAATACCAATCGGAATGAGGCCAAAGCCACCGCCGCGCACTATGTATTGAAGCCTCGCCTTGGCTGGTTCCTGAGCACCGTCGCGTCGATCTTCGGCAAAACCCCGCAGGACTATCATTTTTGGTTGATTAAAAAAGACGCGCCGGCTTTCGTCCGCTTTGAGGGAAGTCTCTATCCAAAGGGCCCGACCTGGAGGATCGAGCAGGTGTCACCTCGAGTGAAATAGCACGATACCCAATACACAGTCAGGGCAAGCTCCGCACAGAAACATCCAACGGGACGAGAGGTCCCATATCCCTACCGATGGCGCCCGCCTCGATCGCGCGTCCCGAATTTATTGGCAGTCCCATTTCCCCGGATCATCACCGAATCTCCGACATGCAAGGATCGACGGAGTTCAACAGAAGCGTCTGGCGGCAAGCGAATCTGCGTTCTATCCGACAGCACCATCCCATGCACAAACCCCCTCAACGGATGGTACAGCAAGACCCGAATCGTTCCTTTTGCATACATTTCAGTCACCGACAGTCTTCGCTCCTGATCCGGCATGGGAAGATCCAGGCGCAAGGGCACGACAAAAGACTTTCCATTGGTCAGGTTCTTGATCACATCGGCTTGGATTAATCCTTGATCCTGCGTACGCCGACCGTAGACGCGCACACGATCTCCGGGTGTCAAAAGGCCAAGTATTTCTTGCTCCGCGCGCGACGTTACATACATATAAGAGCCGTCTGCGAGCAGTAATCCCTCGACTTCACCCCGCGGGTCAAGAATATACTGTTCGATGACCCCTTCGGCCACGGGCGATTTGCTCTGGCTATATTCCGTCGCGGCGTTCGAGCGTGAAGCTCCGTCGCTCACCCCGGCAAACCCTCCGTTCGAATCGTCCGCCAGGGATACGGCAAGAACTGCCCCGAACAGAAATGACGTGTTGCGCTCCATAGGGGGTCCTCATAATTCCAACGTCGGTACGGAGGTGATTAGCTTCGCCGACGGTGTTCGGAAGGACTCTCCAGTCGAGAAAAACCATAAGCCGAATCGATCCATGACACATGCGAAAAAGCCTGAGGAAAATTTCCCACCAGCCGTTTACTCTTTAAATCTTATTCTTCGGAGAGCAAGCCTACATCGTTGCTCAGTCCCACCAGGCGACTATAGAGTTCACGAGCTTCCTCTGTGCGCCCGGCGAGCACCAAATTGTCAACCAGCCAGAATGAACAAGGCAGAAATACGCCCTCGCCATCGGGCAATCCGTCTAATTCTCCCGCCGGCCGGTAACGCATGACGAGACTTTCCACTTGCAAATCCTGTTCGATGGCTCGAAAGGTCCCGCGGACACGCGGATCAGAGGCTGGCAGAAATCCACCAATGGAATCATCAGCAAACTACCGTCCACGGCGTTGGAGCCATAGTATTGCACAAAGGATCCGCGATTCGAATCGTAACCCTGCTGGCACACTTGATCATGAATCGTCGCGCGTAAGGCACGCCATCGTTCGAGCGGCCCTTCGATTCCCGAGCGCTCAATCGCGTTGACGGCCCGATCAACCGCCACCCAGGCCATGACCTTAGAATGGGTAAAATGCCGACGGGGGCCCCGCACTTCCCATATTCCCTCATCCGGACGATCCCAGGCCCACTCCAGAAATTCCATGATTGCATGCTGAACCCGCCACGAATCCCCATCCGGCGCCAAGCCCAACTCCCTGGCTTGGTGCAATGCATCCATAATTTCGCCATAAACGTCGAGCTGAAACTGTTGCGAAGCCACGTTGCCGACTCGCACCGGCGTCTATTCTTCATACCCAGGCAACCAACTCAATTCCATCTCGCTCAGACGGCGTTCGCCACCGATGCCATACATGATTTGCAGATCCGAGGGCTTTCCCGCCACGGCTCGCAGCAGCCATTCACGCCAGGCCTAAGCTTCACTGTGGTAGCCTGCCACGAGTAATGAGTACAGCGTGAAGGTCGCATCGCGGATCCAGCAAAAACGGTCGTCCCAATTGCGCACCCCCCTAGCTGCTCAGGAAGAGACGTCGTTGGAGCAGCCACAATGCCGCCGGTGGAAGCGTAGGTCAGCGCCTTCAACGTAATCAGTGAACGCATGACGGCATCTCGCCAGGGGCCTTGATACATGCAACGCGACGACCATTTCTTCCACCACTGCTCGGTCTCGGAGAGCGCCTGTTCGGGGATTATGCGGCGCGGAGGGCTGTCGGATGAAGCACGCCAAGTCAGGGTAAAGGGGATGTCCTGTCCCTCCCCGACCGTGAAATCAGCGACCGTGGAAAACCCCTCACCACGCAGTTCGACTTCTGTCTGCAAATAGAGCGCATCAGGTCCGGCAACGGCCTTGAGCAGTCGTCTCTCATGGCTGACCCACGGCGCAATCGATCCATAATCAAAGCGGATGGTCATTTCCATCCTCATCCGCACCCTTCCCTTTACCCCCTGCACGATGCGCACAACGTTGATGTCGCGATCGTGAGGCGGCATGAAACTGAGGACTCTAGCGGTGCCGCTCTTCGTCACATACTCCGTCTCGAGTACCAGCGAATCGCCGCGGTAGCGCCGCCGGATCGTCGTAGTCTCGCCGCGCGCCGTCAGCAACCATCGGCCGTGTTCGGTCGTCCCCAGCAGAGCGGCGAAGCAGGCCGGCGAATCAAACCGCGGCACACACAACCAATCCAGCGAGCCTTCGCGAGAGAGCAGGGCCGCAGCGTGGGTGCCTCCAATGAGCGCGTAGTCTTCAATTCTGGATGGGACGGTCATGGGATTATCACTCTAAGTAGGCTGGATGCGCATCATGGATGTAAACTCTACAAGGCAACTTTCTCTCACACAACCCTTTTCATTCCGTGGAGCCTGGCATCGATGAATCTGTTCTTGTGTGTCGCTTTTCAAACTTGTATGCTTTGGCAATGGTTGCATGAGCTTCCTCTACCCTCATAAAGGAGACACCTTGAAAAAAGCGTCAGCAAAAAGAACGACCGGCGTCCGTAAGGCGACCTCCCTGAAAACGTCTGCCCGCCGCTTGAAGGTAGGTCCTGCGGCTCAAGTCGTCAAGCGAACCACGAAGTCCGTGGTCAGCGCTGCGAAGACCAAAGCCAAAAAAGTGGTCAAACAAGTTGCACGGAAGTCAAAGAACGCGGCAGTGGCATCAACCAACGCCACGCGCACGGCCAAGCAGGTCGGCCGAGCTGTCGGCACTGTGCTCGGGAAAGCAATCGGGAACGTCGAACGCGCCGTCACGCGTGTGATGACTAGCGCCAGGCTGGTCAAAAAGAAGAGAGCCTAAAGCCTTACAAAGCACTTTGCTCCAGGGATACGCCTAGTCCAAAGAGGAACCGGGAGCCAGTACACTGGATCTTTATCGGAGGTAAACATGTTCGTACAGGCTCCAGCCTTATCAGCCGTCATCCTGCTTATTTTGTTAAGCGCTTCGGTAGCGTCGGCTGAGCCAGGTTCGGGGCCAAGTCATCCCAATGAACCGCCTCCTGCCCAAACACCACAGCTGGCACCACCCGCGCCGCCATCCCGGATCGATCCTGGCATTCAGAAACAGCCAGCAACCATCCCCGATCCCAAGGCCGTCGTCCCACCGCCGGTCGTCGATCCTAAAATGGCCATCGACCCAGAAGAGAATTCCCGTTCCGACAAAGCTAAGCCAGCGCCGAATCAAGGAACTCAGCCCCCTCCATCGAAATAAGCTGGATCGAGAACCACACAGGAAAATTTACCTACCGATCTCCCCTACATCTGTGACCGACACCTGAGTAATTCAATCGCGCCACGGCATCGTTCGCGCGCTTCCGCCTTGAGAAGACTCCTCGACAGGCTTCGAAAAAGCGGGGCCATGTTCAAGAGCAAGATGCCCAATCCGCATGATGCAGACCAAAGCTCAGGTGCTAACCTATGCGACTCGATGACCGTTAGGAGCACTAGGGAGCAACCTAGTTCGTGGGCGCGGCTACCGCAGATAAGATGGCTGCTCACTCTTTGGGCAGTCGAGGTGAACAACGCAAAAACAGTGATGGCCGTATCTGTCCTGGCACTCTATTAACCACTCATTACGAAGGGAGTCGCAGACATGAAGATCGCGCAAGTGGCGCCGCTCTGGGAAAGTGTTCCGCCGACCTTATATGGAGGTACAGAGCGGGTGGTGTCTTTCATAACAGAAGAGCTGGTGCGTCAAGGCCATGAGGTCACGCTGTTTGCCAGTGGCGATTCCACAACGAAAGCACGACTGGTGCCGATGTGCCCTGAAGCGCTTCGACTATCGAAAGTGATCACCAACGTAGATGCCCCTCTCGTCGCGATGCTCGAGCGAGTGTTCAGTTCCTCCAAAGAGTTCGAGATCATCCATTCTCATCTGGAATTTTTACCATTCCCATTGGCCCGGCGTAGCCCCACGCCTGTACTTTCGACTCTTCACGCGCGCCTCGATCTTCCCGAAATCCTCCCTCTATTCAAGACATTTTCGGACCTCCCAGTTGTGTCGATTTCGGACGCACAGCGAAAGCCACTTCCATTCTTGAATTGGCAAGCCACCGTTCATCACGGGCTTCCCAAGGATCTCTATTCCTTCCATGCAGAGCCAGGTAAATATCTCGTGTTCCTCGGACGGGTTGCTCCCGAAAAGGGACTCGACCAGGCTATCGAAATTGCCAAACGGGTCGAGATGCCCTTACGGATTGGGGCCAAAATCGATCCCACGAACTTTGAATATTATCGTGCGGTGATTGAGCCGCTCCTCGACCATCCGCTGATTGAATATGTCGGAGAGGTGACGGATCTTGAAAAAGATGATTTTCTGGGCGACGCGTACGCGCAATTATGTCCGTACGATTGGCCGGAACCTTTCGGTCTCGTCTTCATCGAGTCCCTCGCCTGCGGGACCCCTGTCATTGCCTATCGGCGAGGCTCGTTGCCTGAAATCATCGATCATGGAGTAACTGGATTCCTCTGCGAAACATTGGAAGAAATGGTTCAATCGGTCCGGCACGTGTCCGTGGTCGATCGAAACCGTTGTCGACAGGCTTTTGAAGCACGTTTTTCTACCGAGCGGATGGTGCAAGATTATCTGCGCGTCTACGAACGGTTGGTCGGAACTTCCGCCAACCTAGCGGCGCCAAGTGAACCTTCTCCACGCCAGACTGTATTAGAAGTAGAACCGACCGGCATTGCGGCCACGAGACAAAGCTGACCTTCCACAAAGAGAAGGGCCGGCGTCCGAAAGAACGCCGGCCCCCCTGTATTCGCATATTCGCACCAATACACTCGTACTTATTGCTTGCTGCTAGGATTCCCACCTTCAAAGCCCGGCGCTTTTCCTGGAGGAAGTGCGCTTGAGCCGCTGGGACCGCCCCCACCGACTGTTTCCTCACCCATGGAGCCCACTGCATTCGGATGCTTCTGACCCGGGATCCCTGGATTGCCCGGAGCAGTTGGAGCAGCCTGCACCTGACCCATCTTGTCCTTGTATTCCTTCATATCAGGAGATTTATCCTGGCTGCTGCTCATAGGCACAGAATTTTGAGTCTCTTCTTTCTTCAAGGTCAGCTGCAATTTATCGCCCTTGGTTTGGAACAGACTCCACCTGATCGGCTGGGGTCGTTTGGAGTCATTGGAGACATAGATGACATACTCGATATCTCCAGTCACCTTGTCTTTCATGACCTGCTGAATTTTGCCGATTTCCTGCCCACTGGTGCTGTAAACGGATGCGTTGAGATATTTGCTATCCTTCACTTCTTCCAACTTCCCCTGGCGCACGGGAGTGTCTGCATACTCTTCAGGTACACCGGACGCGCCGCCGGTGAGGTCGGTTTTCTTATCCGGAGTCACAGGCTGAGTAGGTGTAGCGCTGCCTGATCCCATGGTGCTGGATCCCGTCGGTTCGCTGAAAGCCGGATTACCGGCGGCAAGCAACAAGGCAATCGTTCCCGCATAGATGCTGATCTGACGTGTCATGGAGCACGCTCCTTTGTAAAGATATTAACAGCTGACTTTCGCTGACGACGGATATCTGCCTGCTTCTTCACCAGTACGGCTTATACCCATAGTAGGTATGGACCGTCTCTCCCCAGGACGAATCGGCCCAGTCAGGCCAACTATCCTTATCGAATCCTGGTGCGTTATCCAACTTTTCCCGCGGAACATTAAGAATGAATACGTCGCCGCCTGGACTAATATTCAGCGCCTCCCAAGGAATCGCAAATAATTTATCACCCATGCCGAGGAACCCACCGAAAGACAGCACCGCGTACGCTATGCGGCCTTTTTCCATATCGATCATGAGCTCGTTGATCTCACCCAGGTCTTCCCCCGCAGCATTTTGTACCGCCGTGCCCTCGATGGTCGATGCGGGTAATAGCTGACGTCCAACTTTTGTCGCCATCCTTTTCCCTCCCTATGATTGTATAAATACCCTGCCCAAGTGCCCCCCTGTGATACTTTCCTTGACTATTCGGCCTCGCAATTGGCTTTCCAATCGTCGTACTCACTCCCGATACTCACCGTCCTGCTCAGTCCCCAAACTCAATGCGCTATACCTATCCTTAACGCCCTGGCATCTCACCAACAGCTAGGGAGTACCCTAGAACTAACGTGATTTCTGGATAGTCGGACGAGAGACCAAGCGCTGCTGTAGTGCAAAATAGGAGAAGAGCCGGGTGTTCAATCGACTTGGGCGCGGCACAGCATCCACACTGATGCAGATGTGTTAGTGATCGCTTGGTCGGATGATGCGGATGATGGAGCGGAGAATCCCTCTATTATGTGACTTAAACTACTTATGAGCAGCGTTCAAGCAACGCCACTGGGCAGTGCTTGAAAATCTGAGCCAGCGACAGGACCTGCTTTTCGCCTTGGGCAATAGTCTCTAGCCGTTCTCCCGTCAGTAGATTAAGGTAGACCGATCCGGGCTTCCACGAGGGAACGGTCATTTGGGTGTCTTGCCACACCGCTCCGCCAGGCGCGCCCGGTGCAGCAGACAGCTCAACCAACAGGCGTGGGACGACGACCACCACCGCCTGATCATGATGCATCCGCGCGTAGGCACAGACATGCGAGCGAGATGTCCCCTCGCAGTCCAGGGGCACATAATCCCCTTCCAAATATAGTTGTGGATTCGCTCGGCGATGACGGAGCACCGTATGGAGGAGGTAGAGCTTGATCCGGCCATCCGTCCACATATCCATGAGGCCACGCACTAGCTCCACGCGATCGTCATGGTTCTGCACGCAGGCCGCGTTGAGTTGCCCTAACATCTCCGAACGAAGGGCGAAATCCACCGGCCGCCGGTTGTCCGGGTCAACCAGCGTGAGATCCCACAATTCCGACCCCTGGTAACAGTCCGGGACACCGGGAGCCGTCAGTTTCAAGAGGAGCTGGGACAACCCGTTGGTCATCCCATGACCCGAGAGGGATTCCTGAAAAGAAACCAGGTCCTCAAGGAACAGATTACGCGTCGAGCGATCGAGGATCGAACGGACGAAGCCGCTCACCGCCTTCTCATACACCTCATGTGGGTTGACCCAACTGGTATGCGTCTTGGCTTCCCGTATCGCCTTAATCATGTAGGCTTGAATACGCCCGATGAAGACCTCGTACTGGGGGTCGTCCATAGTGGTGACCGGCCATGCTCCGACGAGTGTTTGATACAGGAGATACTCCTCGTTTCGATCCGGCGCATGAATCTCGTCGATTTCCGTTCTGAATCGCTTGTTGAACTTCGCCCATCGAGTAATCGCGCTTCTCCAGCGATCCGGCATCTCTGACAACACGTTGATTCTTGCCCGCACATCTTCCCCTCGCTTGGTGTCATGCGTAGAGGTCGCCAGCATACCATGGGGCCAACTTGCGCGGCGTTCGCGCATCCGCTTGTGGAAGGCCTCGACGGAGAGACCAAATTGTGCAGGTTCACCACCGACTTCATTCAACGACGTGAGCCGATTGTAAAGATAAAATGCCGTGTCCTCGATACCTTTGGCCGTGACAGGACTCGTGGTCTGTTGAAATTTCGTCACGAATCGAATCTGTTTTTCTTTGGTCAGGTTCGTCCGGTCGTCCAACTTTCGCAACAGCAAATCCCGGACAAAGTCGAACACGTGACTGCTCAGCGCCGGGTTGCGCCTCTTGGCACGCGCCACCGCAATCGCAGATATACGTCCGATCCCCTTCCAGCACCTCTTTCTGGTCCGACGTGACATAGGATCGATACACGGGAAAGGAAGCGATGATTTCTCCTATCGCGTGGGTCAGGCTATTCAGGGTGAAGTCCCGATAGTGTCGATCACGTTCGGAGAGCAGATTCAATTGATGGCCCAGCACATTAATCTCGCTGGACATCGACGCGCGCATGATCAGTTTCTTCGTCAGATAGACAAGATCTTCAAACACAATCCGCTGGCCGATGAAACGGGTGTACAGCGCATCCATGGTCCGTTCCTGAGCCGAATGCACGAACAAGCCGTTGGCGAGATTGAGAAAATCATAGCCGGTGGTCCCGGCGACCGGCCAGGTCTTTGGAAGCTGCTCCCCCTTGCCGAGAATTTTTTCGACCACGATAAAAAGTGAGGCCGGCTCTCCTTCTGATTCGGGCGGCAACTCACGAGCCGCCCATTGTTGCAGCTGAATCAAATAGTGCTCGGGGTCGTACAACCCATCGACGTGATCGATGCGTAACCCGGTCGCCACGCCGTCCTTAAGCAATCGAAATATCAACTGATGCGATTCCAGAAAAACGCTCGTCTCCTCGGTCCGGATGGCAGCCAATTGGTTGATATCGAAGAAGCGTCGATAATTGATTTCCTCAGAGGCGACCCTCCAGGAAGCCAACCGGTAATTTTGTTCATTGAGTAGCGCGTCAAGGCGATCAAAGCTCGCGGAGTCGCCCTTTGTGCCGTTGTACATCGAGACATTGGCCAGCAGATGTTCCTGAAGGGGTGGACAGTCGACGGCCAACTTCGAAAGCCGACGGCGCACGATGTCCTTTTCGCGATACCGCTCGGCGACCTGATCCGCGCCGCGCTCATTCCGAGACGGCAGATTACGTAGGGCCGTGAGGATGCTTTGCAATTCAAGTACCTGCTCGTTCGACTTTCCAAGTCGGTCGATAAGCTCATCCAAGCGGCACGATAAAATCGCAGTCCAGGATTTTGGCGCGATAGGAAACGTGTGATCGTAATAGGTAATGACAAAGCCGCCGTTGTCATACACTAAGCGGATCTCTTGGTTTTCCAGCACCGTCCCATATTGCTCGCCAAGAATCGGGAGGAGCACCTTATCCTCCAATTCCCGCTTCAGTGGAGACCAGTCGATATCGAACGCCGTCGCATACCTCGAGTTGGGCCCGTGCTCCAACACATCCCACCACCAGCGATTGTCCGTGGTGCTGATCCCCATATGATTCGGCACGACGTCGATCAAGAGTCCCATGTCATGCTGTTTAAGCGCCGCAGTAAAGTCCTGGAAGTCTTGCTCCGTGCCTAATTCTGGATTCAGGACGCCAGGGTCTACAAGGTCATACCCATGCATGCTTCCGGGGACGGCTTTCAAGAGAGACGAGGTGTAGCAATCCGTGATCCCCAAAGCATGCAGGTAGGGCACGACACGGGTAGCGTCGCGAAATGTGAACGTATGGTTCATCTGGAGGCGGTAGGTGGCGACTGGGATACGTGGCATGTTATCTCACGAATATACGTAGGTCTGCTAGTAGGGCGACAGTCGATCTTTATGCGTTTTGGTCGGTTGGGCCGGTTTGGGCAGAACCGTCAGACCTGAGGTGGTCCACGCAGTTCCAGAACTCGATGTGGCGTCACCGCTTCCCACCTCGACACCGGCCCGAATTTCATTCTGACGATCGACGATGACACGATGCAGCCTCGCCCCGGAACCGACATGCGTATGGTCAAAGATGATGGAATCCTCAATCTGGGCCCCGGCTTCAATCCTGACGTTGCGCCCGATAATGCTACGACGGATATCGGCCTCTATCAGCAAGCACCCTTCGCCGATCAACGTGTGATCAAGATAACAGTTGACGAAACTGGCGGGCGGACCGCTCGATGGTTCCGTGCGGATGGGCCAGTCTCGGTTCCGCAGGTTACAGGCAGGAGTGTCACCCAATAGGTCCATGTTGGCCTGCCAGTAGGCCTGGATGCTGCCGACATCTCGCCAGTACGCCGGCTCCTCGTAAGGCGCAATTCCAGGCACTGCATTGTCCTGGAAATTGTAGGCCATCACCCGATGAGTCCCCAACAGACGTGGCAAGATGTCGCGACCAAAATCATGCGAGGTTCCACTCTTGGCATCTTCCTCCAACGCCTGGATCAACAGGCTCGGTACTGAACAGGTAATTCCCCATAGAAGACAGCGCGCGAGCCGGATCCCCCGGAATGGATTTGGGCACGGGCGGCTTTTCCTCAAAACCAACTATTCGCTGGTTTCGGTCGACCTCGACGATCCCAAACCCTCGAGCAGACGCAACAGGAACCGGGAGCGTCGCCACCGACACGTCAGCTTCGCATTCCATATGGAAGCGCAACATCTGACGAATGTCCATCCGGTAAATATGGTCTGCGCCGAAGACAGCGACGATATCAGGAGAGAAATCACGAATGAGGTTCATATTCTGGAACACCGCATCGGCCGTCCCCTCATACCACCCAGCGCCAGAATTCATTTGCGGCGGGACGACTGTGACAAACTGCCGTATCCCCATCGCCGATTCGCCAGGCCTTCCTCAAATGCTCGATGAGGGATTGCGCCCGGTACTGCACCATGACGTGCATACCCAAAATGCCGGAGTTATAAAAATTACTCAGCACGAAATCGATGATCCGGTACGTGCCTCCGAAAGGAACTGAGGGCTTGCTGCGCGCCTGCGTCAAGGGCATGAGGCGTTCGCCCTTCCCTCCCGCCAGAATCAACGCAAGAACTCGAGGCTCATGTACCCGCTTATCTCTTCTGCATAGTGAGCGATGCCAAAGCGGAATGAAATGCAGTGCCCAAATCTCTTACTGGACCTCCAAAATCGAATTGGAAGTACCGAACTCATTGAGGACACGATTGGGATTCTGTGGGTCTTCTTCCCAGCGGATGCCATCGATGCAGAATTTGTACTGGTAGGTGCCAGGCGCCAACTGTAATGTGATGTGCCAATTCTGGCCGTCCGTCATCTCCAATGGATGCCGGGCGACCAGCCAGTCATTAAAATCCCCCACAATGGAAACAGCTCTGGCTTCAGGCGCAACGAATGTAATGGCCATCGCGCGCAAGCCCGTTGCCGTTGATGGCGTGGATGCCGCGTCAGCACTGCTGAGAACTGCCGCCATTCCTGAAGGCTGCTCTGTTACTTTTGCGGGAGACTCTTTTACTTTTCGTTTCGCCATGAGGGTGTCATTCTCCTTGCAGTCAATAGGAGTTTTCATACTCCCTATTTCGAAATTTCCCGCCAATGAGGATGATGGAAAACATACGCGGAGTCGATTTACCGAATTACAACGGCCAAGCCTCTCTTCGGTACGTGGTCCATAACCGAAAAAAACTTTTCTTCGTGAATGCCGCCGATGTGTAGCGTGACCTTACAAAAATCGGAACATTGGGAGAACTGGCAAAAGCCCTAGCAAGAAAATCGAAGTTGCGCGCCATCGTGAAGCAATACACATTCCCGCCACTCCTTCGCACAGGTGAGCTCAACCTTGGAGCGCCGTGCCCGTTCCACGGACGAACGTCCGCCAACATGGAGGGCATGGACTGGACGTGGTGCATACGGACATCTTGCTCCGCTGACTATCAATCATTCATGATGAAACATGAACCATGAGGCAAAGATCGAATAGGCGCATGACGACCATCACCGTGAGCATCGCGCATCTAGTCGACTGGCGCAGTCTGTTTCAAATCCGGGACGTCGCACGGCTCTGGGGAGGTCAGGTCAACCGTCGACGCGCCAAGCGCAATGCCAGCCCTCCGGCGACCAACACATCTCATGGCGCGCGTGTTTGTTGCTTTTAATCCGGGCGTCACGGCCTGGGCAGTCATCGGCATAACGCTCTACGGTTGGATTGCGGGCACCTTCAACGCGAGCGCGAGTCTTTTCGGCGCCCTGCCTCTCGTCCCCGCCACGATTACCGCGGCCCCTGATAGCCGGGTGTCAACGACTGGTCCGTACGCCTACCAAGCAGACATGGGAGATCGAGATGACACCCTGTCTTCGAGGAAAGTCGGTGATTGTCGTCGGCGCGGGATTGGCAGGTCTCACCGCCGCGGTCGAACTGTCTCGCGATGGCGCCACCGTGCTCGTGCTGGAAGCGCGCAAGCGCATCGGCGGACGGGTCTGGACCATACGCGATGGTTTCATGGGCGCTCAACATGCTGAAGCCGGAGGGGAATTCATCGATGAAGATCAGGAGGAGATTCGAAGACTGGCGGGTCATCTCAATCTCGAACTGGTTCCCGTGCTCAAACAGGGCTTCACCTTTGCCTCCCGCCGGCCCAAGGGCGCGGCGCCGCGCTTGACCGCCGGGACTGAACTCTGGGCGAGTCTCCATCGCCATCTCCTCCCATTGATTCGGGCCTATCGCCTCGCCGACCAACGTTGGGATAGCTCTGTCGCGCATCAACTGGCGAGAATCTCTGCGGCGCAATGGTTAGAAAGTATCGTCGCGGAGGAGGAACTTCGTGCGTTGGTCCAGGGCCTTCGAGGATTTTTTCTAATCGATCCAACGGAGCTTCCCCTGCTTCTCCTGGTCGAACAACTCATCGCCGGTGCGCCTGGAGAAGGCCGGTTGTTCCGCGTGAAGGGCGGGAACGACCAATTGGCGCACGGCTTATCCGCCTTCTTGGGAGACGCCATTCATCTGGGCGTCGAAGTGGTGAAGATCGCGCAGTCACCAGACAACGTGTACGTCACAGCTCGGGAGAACAATGGAACACTCCAGAGGCTCCGGGCGGACTATGTCGTCGTGACAGTTCCTGCGACTATCGTGCGCTCTCTGCAGTTCGACCCACCCCTTTTACCGCCTCAGCATCAGGCTATTTCAACGCTCCCCTACGGACCGGCAACCAAAACGCTGCTCCAATTCAAACGACGATTCTGGCGCGCCAGGCATCACCGAAGGGCCTTCGCCACTGATCTTCCTCTCGGGACGATATGGGACGCGAATGAGGAGCAATCCGGCCGGTTCGGCATTCTCACCCTGATGGCGGGCGGCTCGTCGAGCCGTATAGCGGAAAAATCTCTTAAGAAGGGAGGCATCGAGGGAATCGTCTCAGGTCTTTCCTGGCTGGGACCTGCGCCCCCAGATACTCTCGCCTTCACGCAGATTACGTGGGAGAACGACCCTTGGGCAGGAGGGGGTTATGCGGCCTTCACCACGTCTTACGATCCGGCCCTGCGTCAATGGCTGAGCCATCCTCATGGCCGCTGTTTTTTCGCCGGTGAACATACCAGCGTTCGGTGGCAGGGCTATATGAACGGGGCCGTGGAAAGTGGTCTCCGGGCGGCCTTGGACGTGATTACCTCCGTCCAAGGCCGCCATGTGGAACAGGCCAATGACATAACGGTCGCCCATACACGTGCGCAGGACGATCGCATCGTTCATAGATAAACGATTCAGAGTTTTCCAACCAGATCGAGGCTTGGAGTCAAGGTCGACTGTCCCGGTTGCCAGCTGGCCGGGCAGACTTCCCCTTCACCGTCACGCACCCGTATGGCCGCCTGGAGCTTGCGGAGCATTTCCCCGGCATGTCGTCCTATGCTGTTATCGTGGACTTCATACGCACGCAAGACACCGTCGGGATCAATCAGGAAGGTCCCCCGCAACGCGACTCCCTCATCCTCCAGATAGACACCAAATGCCCGGCTGAGGGAGGCGGTGGTATCGGCGATAAAAGGGAAGTTGACGGATCGAATCGTCGGGGAACTGTCATGCCAGGCTTTATGAACATAGACCGAATCTGTGCTCACCCCGCACACTTCAGCTCCCAATTTTTTGAACTCCGGATAGAGTCGGCCGGTCTCAGCCAATTCCGTCGGACAGACGAAGGTGAAATCGCCTGGGTAAAACAAGAGGATCAGCCACTGCCCCCGAAACTCATTCAGGATCACCGGCCGGATCTTTTCTTCGTGATACGCCTGGTAGGTACCGTCTGGGATAGTTTTTCCGATTGCGATCATGATTCCCTTCTCCATCGTCCCTGGGTCGATTGGTCAATGGGGCAAACAGCCCGCTCTTCATGTGATGAACGGCATGAATTTTCTTTGGTCATGCCGGAATGCGTTTTGCCTTCTAGTCCGTAGCGCTCCTTCAGCGGCCGTACTTGCGTGCCCATCACCTTAGGGCTGGGCGGCCACATCTTTCGCCATGACCTCTTCAGCAACCCTAGTTCCGGTGAACAGGAGGAGCCCCGAACACTAATAAAAGAAATCTACTCCCTCGAACCTCTTTTCCTCGCTTCTCAATGGCGCGGTATTCTTGAAGCCGTCTTCCATCTTTAGAATTCTCTGATTGCGCGCCCGCCCCCTGGGTCAAGAACAGAAACGTCCCACCTATCGCGAAGACCAGGCCAGAGTTCGACCCCGTGTTGGAAAGGGCGCACACCTCAACACCTCAAATTTTTTTAACGGTCTTTCGTCCTTCTGGCGAGAACGAGACAGGAATGGACAAATGGCACTAAGTTGGCCTATCGATCACATTGACCATTGTTTCGGCACTGTAAGGATGCACGATCCGCCTGCCCACTAGGGACAACCCTAGCGTGACAGAAACTTCGTCACTCACGGATGCGGCTAGGGTAGATCCTAGTGCCGAATTCATTCAGTCTTTTCTATCATTCACCTCAGCACCTTAAGAGGACATACACATGCGTTGTCATCGCTGCCACAGCATGATGTTTCCGGTTGAGCTTCGAGATGGAGCCGGTGGATTGATGAACAATGAGGCCGCAGCATGGCGTTGTTTTGCCTGCGGTGAGATCGTCGACCAACTAATTTGTTCGAATAGAGGTCGCGTTCTCGACCCTAAAGAGCCATGGCCTAGGCGAGGAGCGCGCATCCGTGTGGGGATCGTGGGCATTGGCAAATAATGCAGCCTGTAGGCCCACTAAGTCACAGCCCAGGTCAAGCCCGCCACACTTGAAGGAGCAGGCGGTTGTTACATGCTATCCATATCATCCTCGATAAGAGACGACAAGCCTTCAACAGATGACCCATCAGAGGTCACAATCAAACAGGCGGTTTCCCAAACATCCCCGGCGATCAAATGAGGCCAGCGCATGGCCGTCATTTCCCACCTCGATTCGCGTCCATTGGTTACCAAAATGGTGCTGCATCCCACTAGCCGTCCAACCTCAATATTATCAAGCCGATCACCGACCATCCATGATCCGGACAAGTCGACCTGTAACTTAGCCGTTGCTTCAAGCAGGGTCGTGACCTGTTTGCCCACAGTGGTGGGCTGTGGAGGGAGCAGATGACTCGTAGCCCGATCGTGCTGGTCGCTCCACTCGTTGTTTCGGCATGGTGCGTAATGCGGGATGTTCTCCGTGGTGAATAACACGATGGTATAGCCCGCCAGCGTTAAAAGTCGAAGCGCCTTCCATTCTTCCGATGTGAGCAATGGTGAGGTTGGGTCAAGCTGCGGGCTCCCGTTCCCCACTAACCCATGCGTGGCAAAAAAAACCGCTTTTTCTTTCATGTGCTCCGAGCCTTCACCAGAGTCTTCATCACTCTGAAACATTCGACCCCGTTACCGAACTTCATCGGTGCAATCCGGCCCCAGTGGTCCGCCTCCTCATGACCGGGACGCCTCGGCTGGCGCCGTCGTGGAAGCTCTCGCGGCGCGGTGAACTCGCGTGAGAGTTTTCGAATGCCTGCCGATCGCCACGCTTACCCGTAAATCTCCGGTTTCACCCTTGGACGTTCACGATCGGACAGAGGCAGCGGACCTCTGCGTTCATCCTTTCGCACTCCAATCCAACGCCGAGCCGCCAATGCGGCCACACCGACCGCAGCCACCCCCAGCCAATGCCGGTGTCGATTCAGCCAAAACTGAACGCTCACTTGACGCGCCCCCTCATCGAACCGCCCGTGTGCGCCATAGTCACCAGGCAGCGGCTCAAAGAGGTTGTTAGGACGCTCAGACGGGATCGGCTGATCGGTCTGTTGGGAGCTATGCCCTATCCAGGCCAGATAATGATCGAGTAGACCGGGAATAAATTTGTTTCCGATGATGGCTTTGACGGTTGGCCAACCCACACACACTTCACGACGGCGGTGGCAGGCGGCCCAATAGATCGCTCGCGCAATCACCTCGGGCTGGTAAATGGGTGGGACCGGCTGAGGGTGGTGCGGCATGCGCGACTTGATCCAACCGAATTGCGGCGTGTTGACCGCCGGCAATTGGACAGTGGTGATATGGATGTGACTCCTCTCGTGAATCAGTTCCGAGCGTACGGAGTCGACAAATCCCTGCACCGCATGTTTCGCTCCACAATAGGCCGATTGGAGCGGGATCGAACGGTACGCCAAAGCCGATCCGACCTGCACAATCACACCGCAATCACGAGGTCGCATGCGACGGAGAGCGGCCAGCGTGCCGTACACATAGCCGTGGTATGTCACGTCCGTGACGCGACGAAACTCTTCAGCGGTAATGTCTATGGCAGGTGACAGGATCGATGCCATCGCGTTATTGATCCAGACATCGATCGGGCCAAAGTGACGTTCGACCGCACTGGCTGCCGCCTCAACCTGCTGGTGACTCGCCACATCCGCAGGAATGACGAGTGCCCGCCCGCCCGCCGCTTCAACCTCACGGCCTGTCGCCTCAAGCCCATCCCGGCCGCGAGCAACCAGACCAATATGCGCTCCGTGCCGGGCGAATTCCCGCACGGTCGCTCGCCCGACACCTGCGGATGCGCCCGTGACGACGACGACGAGAGGCCGCTGCTTTACACGTCGAGTCACGGATTTGTTCATCCAGCTTCGCCTTTCGTGAACCTACGGTGTACCCGGTGTGGGATCGTAACCTTCAAAAGGCTGCCGACCCATGACCAAGACAACCGCGACGAGACCCATCACCAAGAATAAATAGAATCCGATTCGAAAGGCATCCGTGTAGGGAGTATTGAATATCCCAAACGCATACAACGCGGTGATGATAATACCAAGCAGTACGATGGCAGCGAGTAAGGTCGTCATCTTGGCGCCTCCACTTTCATGGGTGAACGCTCGTCATCAGGATCCTTTCGAAGTGGCTCTTCGGTCGGCGGGTCCTGCCGCGGAGGAGGGTCGTCCGGCGGTTCTTGCCTCGGAGGTTTGTTTGGCCCTGGTTCTTTGATCGGCGTTGGCGCTTTCAACATAGTCGCGCTTCCTTACACACATTCGTGAGGGCTCTGACCTTTGGCCACACGCACTAAGCTGGGTGATCGTCCGTCCAGCGTGTCGCAGGTCTTTCGCCTCGCTATTTTTTCGGCCATCTTTTTCGGCCATCTTATATGCTGAGGCCCTATTTGGGGGCCCTTTATCGGTTGAGGATGAGTGTGGAGCAAGACCAGTGCCGAAAACAGATTCCCTCTCTGCTCCACTGCGCAGATTTTAGAAGATCGACGCTTCACAGAGGCGGTTTTCTAAATTCTTCCAGGCCGTTATTTGCAAATCCTCGCCGCGCGAGCATGCAATTTGGAAGGCGGGAAATCTGGATGGACTGTCCCTGTGGAGACATTTTGTCCGTCATACTCCTCTGAGCCCATTTGTTACAGAGACGCTGCATCGTGCTAAAAACCGCTGCTCTAACACGTGAAATGCAACCTTAGTCTGGCCAGCTTGTGTTGGCCCATCTCTTGCTGATTATCAAGGCATCGAGGGATGAGCTCAACCGGGAGGAGAGATGATGACCCACGACAGAAACAGTTTTTTGCACGCCACAATGCCAGCCACCTATCGGGCGACAATCGTCACTCGCTATGGCTACGGTGGCACTTAGCTTGGTGGCGCCGCCGGCATGGGCGGATGGCGGTTCCAGGGAGAAGGCCGACAATGCTCAGCTCCGCAAAGATGCTGAGACCCTGCTGAAGGGGAATCGATCCGTCCTAGGAAAAGTGCAAGCGGTGGCCTCGGACCAGATCAAAGTGGATATCGGGGAAGTACAACCTCGTTTTCTTCCCCTTGCACAGGCGAAGCAGAAAGGATTCCCAGAGATCAAAGAGGGAGATGACCTTATTATAGTTCTGAACCCGGAAAACCTCTTGGTTGACTACCATCCTCTCGACGGTGAAGCCAGCGCGCACACGATTATTCGGGGCGAGGTCGCCCAAAATCTCACCATCGGGCACGATACCGTCGTGATTCGGAGCGGTGGTAAAGAACAGTCGTATGTCATCCGGTCACAGGCACGGAGCAAACTTGCCGCCATTCCGATTGGGACCACCGGCCGTCTTCTTAATTGATGAAACGAATCAAATTGCGGATGCGTCGTTTACGAGCGCGCAATCAGTCAAAGAAGCACACCAGCAGCCCGTGCCGAAACCGCCCATCAAGGGAGCTCACAAGCAAGTCAGCGGCACGATTGCCACGGTGTTTGATGGAAGCCAAATCGCCCTACGGCCGCCAAGTGGCCCAGAATCAAAGTATGAGGTGAGAGGCACCGTGCAGGAAAAGATTTCGAAGCTTCAGAAAGGCGACTCCGTGATCCTCTTGGTTGACACGGAAAACAAAGTCATCGACATCGCTGTTCCACCAGCGGCGAAATGAGGCCCGTGCCTGGGCTATCCGTTAGGCGACGCCATAGCCGGAAGCGATGCCGTATTGACGGAGTTTACGGAGAAGGGTTTTACGATGGATGCCCAGGATCGAAGCGGAACGGCTTAGGTCGCGCTCATGAGACTCCAGCACGCGTAGGATGTGGTCACGTTCTAAATCTTCCAACGTGACCCATCCTTGGGCGCGAGCCGCCGCTTGCGGTTGAACGTTTTTCACTGCCGGCGGAAGATCCTCCGGGCAAATGATTGAATGGGAGGTCAGCGCGACTGCCCGCTCGATGGCATGTTCCAGTTCACGCACGTTACCCGGCCACCAATAGTCGCTGAGAAGGCGCATGGCGTCCGGAGATATGCCGGTTACCGGAGTGGCTGCCGCGGAACCATAGGTTTGAACAAAACGCTGGGCCAGAAGCGGGATGTCCTCAGCCCGCTCGCGGAGTGGCGGAATATCAATTGTCACCACGTTCATTCGATAATATAGATCTTCTCGAAACGTGCCGGCTTTCACCAACGGCTCAAGCGGGGTCTTCGAAGCGGCAATAATCCTGACGTCCAGCATCGTCGAGGCGTTACTGCCCACTCGACGAATCTCTTTTTCTTGAATGGCACGAAGGAGCTTCCCTTGCAACGCGGGAGAAAGATCCGCGACCTCATCCAGAAAACAGGTACCCATGTGCGCCCGTTCCAGCAGACCTTTGCGCGTGGCGACCGCCCCGGTGAAAGATCCGCGTTCATGGCCGAACAATTCCGACTCCAGAAGTGTTTCAGCCAACGCACTCCCATCGACCGTCACGAACGGACCGGCGCTACGAGGCCCATTATCATGGATGGCGCGGGCGATCAGCTCTTTGCCCGTGCCACTCTCGCCTTGTAGGAGAACTGTGGTGTCGGCCTGCGCGACCCGAGCAATCGCCTTATATACATTCACCATCGCAGGACTGCTGCCGATCAAATTCTCGAAGACGGGGGGCTGCGTCAGAGGATCGAAAGGCACCGGGCCAGGCGAGGCATTGTGTTTTTGCTCGAGCGCCCGGCGCACCACCAGTCGCACCTCATCATCCATGAACGGTTTACTCAGATAATCGAATGCTCCAGCCTTGAGCCCCTCGACGGCCGTGCGGAGAGAACCGTAGGCGGTCATGAGCACCACTGGAATGTCCTTCGACTGTTCTCGCACTTGGCTCAAAAATGTTAATCCATCGACTTGCGGCAGATGAAGATCGGTCAGGATCAGATCAGCGGAGAATTTTTCCAGATAATTGTGCGCAGCCCTCGGATCGGCAGCGGACGAAATCTGGTACCCCTCCTTCGACAGAATATCCCGCAAAACGGAAACCGTCTCCGCATTATCATCGACAATAAGTACACGCGCCTGTGAGTGTCATATGTTCATTCCATGGATAGAAAAGATATAGGTCCGCTCGCGATGCTACCGGTAGCGTACTCTGTGAGAGATCCTATGGGACCTGGATGAAACCCTGGTGGGAGCTCCCTCGAACTCACGAAAAGAATGGGCAAACAATTACCTTCCCGACGCCTTTCAGTCACTCAAATCTTTTATGTTCCAAATGCCGGAGCGCAGACGAGCGGTTTCCCGATAAAGCAGCTATTCAGGGTTGGTGCTATTTATCGCTAGGTAGGAGGCGAACTGGAAGTTGTACGTGCCCTACGAATCGCTGCGATCATACCCGTCGCAGCTTTTCAACGGAGCGAATCAGAACACCCAGCTATTAAGCAGATACCGGCTAGGCCTTCACTCTACATGTGAGAGATATAAGAGAATACTTTTAGACTTCCGAAACGCCCCGGAATCTCACGCACGGTAATGTTGCGTCACTATTCTGGCGTTTCTAATGTGAAAAACAAAGAGAGGGTGCCGCGCGTAGCAACACCCTCTCTTTCAAAGCACTCGTCTACCAAGAACGGAGGCCTAGAATCAGATTCACCTATTACGAGCAGCCGCTCGTCTCTCCGCAGCTCATGCACTTCAAGCAGGTTCCGTTTCGAACCAACGTGAACTGTTTGCAATTCTGGCAGGGATCGCCTTCGTAGCCCTTTTCCTTGGCTTCCTTGAGCACTGCCGTCACGGTCAACGTTTCGCGCTTGAGTTCCACTTTATGGGCCACGCTGCCGTTCCCCGCTTTGTGGCCATGCCCGTTCCCGCCGTTCATTCCATTGCGCCGCACAGGCAAATGCTCGGTCAGGATCGATGATTTCGACAAAGCGGTCATGTCCGCCTCTTCCTCCACGCATTCCGGATCCTGTTCGTCTTTCTTCATGGAATCCATGCGGAGATCTTCTTCGCGCACCTGGGCCAGATCGGCGCGCTCGAGATAGGTGATCGCAAGTTCACGGAAGATATAGTCGATGATCGACGTGGCCATCTTGATACGATCGTTCAGTTTCACCGGTCCGTTGGGCTCGAACCGCGTAAATACGAAGGCCTCGACGAACTCTTCCAGCGGCACGCCATGCTGCAGACCGAGAGAAATGGCGATCGCAAAATTATTCATCAAACTGCGGAAGGCCGCTCCTTCCTTATGCATGTCCAGGAAAATTTCGCCGAGCGTGCCGTCCTCGTATTCACCGGTACGAAGGTACAACTTGTGTCCCCCGATGATGGCCTTCTGCGTGTACCCGCTACGGCGCGACGGCAACGACCGCCGCTTATGGAGATACCGCACCAGCACCCGCTCGGCCACCTTTTCGGCCACGGACATGACGTTGGGCGCCGCCTCTTCGCCTTTTCCGCTGTCCGAAGACGCATTCAACGGTTGGCTCAATTTCGATCCATCGCGATAGAGCGCAACCGCCTTAACCATGCTCTTCCAGGCGAAGAGATAGGCTGCTTTGACATCATCCAACGAGGCATCCGCCGGCATATTGATGGTCTTGCTGATGGCGCCGCTGATGAAGGGCTGGGCGGCCGCCATCATGCGGATATGCGCATCGACGGCAATATACCGTTGTCCGATCCGGCCGCAGCGATTGGCGCAATCGAAAATCGGCAAGTGTTCCGCCTTGAGATGGGGCGCGCCCTCGACGGTCATGGTGCCGCAGCAATAGTCGTTCGCTGCCGCGACTTCCTCCTGCGTGAAGCCCAAGATCTTCAGCATATTGAAGGTCGGGTCGGCCAGTTGCGCATCGCTGATACCCAGTTTCTCGCGGCAGAACTCTTCGCCGAGATTAAACTTATTGAAGACGAACTGAATCTCGAACGCCTGCGCCAATGAACTTTCCAGCCGTTCCAGCGCCGCATCATCAAATCCCTTTTGTCGCAGCACTTCATGATTGATGAACGGCGCGCCTTTCAAGGTTTGATGGCCGGCGCAATAGGCGCCGATGTCCTGTATCTGCGCATCGGTATACCCAAGTGCGGCCAGCGCCGGCGGCAGGCTCTGATTGATGATCTTGAAGTAGCCACCACCCGCCAGCTTCTTGAACTTGACCAGGGCGAAATCCGGCTCAATGCCGGTCGTATCGCAATCCATGACCAGACCGATCGTGCCGGTCGGCGCGATCACCGTGACCTGGGCGTTGCGGTATCCATAGGCCGCGCCCAACTCCAGCGCGCGATCCCAGGCGCGTCTGGCCGCGAGCAGCATGGCCGGGGGGCACTGCTCCGGCTGGATCGACGTCGGCAAAATCGTAAGACCTTCATACTCCTCATGTGCGGCACTGTATGCCGCTCGCCGGTGGTTTCGGATGACCCGCAGCATCGACTCCCGGTTCTTGTTGTAACCGGGAAAGGGACCGATCTCCGCCGCCATCTCCGCTGAGGTCGCGTACGACTCGCCCGTCATGATCGCCGTGATCGCCCCGCAAATCGCCACGGCTTTCGGCGAATCGTAGGGAATGCTTTGCTTCATGAGAATGGTGCCGAGGTTGGCATAACCCAGGCCGAGCGTCCGGAACTCGTAACTCTTCTGGGCAATTTGACGGCTTGGGAATGAGGCCATCAACACGCTGATTTCCAGCGCGACGGTCCACAAGCGCACCGCATGACGGAAAGAATCCAGGTCGAACTCTCCCTCGATATTGAAAAACTTGGAGAGGTTGAGCGAGGCGAGATTGCAAGCCGTATCGTCCAGGAACATGTATTCGGAGCAGGGATTGGAGGCGTTGATCCGGCCGTCCTCCGGGCAGGTATGCCATTCATTGATGGTCGTATCGTACTGCGTGCCGGGATCGGCGCAGATCCAGGCCGCCCAGGCGATCTTGTCCCACAGGTCGCGCGCCTTGACCGTTTTGCTGACCTTGCCGTCGATCCGGCGCCGTAGTTCCCAATCGCCGTCTCGCTCCAACACGTCAAAAAACCCGTTCGGGATACGCACGCTGTTGTTGGAATTTTGTCCAGAGACCGTCTGATAGGCCTTGCCGTCCCAATTGGTATCGTACTCGTGGAACACGAAATGCGTATAGCCCTGACCGGCATATTCGAACATGCGATGGATATAGGCTTCCGGCACCATGTCGCGACGGGCCGCCGTCACGGCATCCTTCAGCACCTGGTTTTTCTTCAGATCCAATTCGACATGGCCCAGTCCTTGAGCATCAACCAGCATGCAGGCCTTGAGCACGGCGTTGAGGCGCTGGGCGCAGACCTTGGAGCCGGTGACCATCGCCGCCACCTTCTGCTCCTCGACGACTTTCCAGTCGATGAATTCTTCGATATCCGGATGGTCAAGGTCCAGGCAGACCATCTTGGCCGCTCGCCTGGTCGTACCGCCGGACTTGATCGCTCCGGCAGCCCGATCGCCGATCTTCAGGAACGACATGAGCCCTGATGACCGGCCGCCGCCGGACAAGGATTCTCCATCACCGCGCAATCGCGAGAAATTGGTGCCGGTCCCGGATCCGTACTTGAACAGCCGCGCCTCACGCACCCAGAGATCCATGATGCCGTTCTCGTTCACGAGGTCGTCTTCAATCGATTGGATGAAACAGGCGTGGGGCTGCGGATGTTCGAAGGCGTTGGTCGCCCTGACGACCTCTCCCAGCTTGGGATCGACATAAAAGTGGCCCTGTGCCGGCCCCGACAGTCCATAGGCATAGTGCAATCCCGTGTTGAACCACTGGGGACTATTAGGGGCGGCCATTTGATAGGCCAGCATGTAGCACATCTCGTCGTGGAAGGCGGTCGCATCTTCCGCCGTCTTAAAGTAGCCGTGATTTTTTCCCCAAAAGGTCCAACAGCCGGCCAATCGATCGAACACCTGCCGGGCATCGCGCTCAGATCCCAGCACCGGCTTGCCGGCGGCATCCACGACCGGTGTTCCGTCCTCGTGCACCTGCGGCACTCCGGCCTTCCGGAAGTATTTTTGGGCCAAAATGTCGATCGCCAGTTGGGTCCAATGCTCCGGCACAGCGATATGGTCTAATTTGAAAACCGTCGACCCATCTGGATTCCGGATCTCCGAGGAACGTTGTACGAACGTAAGACCCTCATAAGGGCTCTGCCCACGTTTGGTGAATCTTCGTTCAATCCTCACTGGTTTCCTCCTTCAAACAGATAGCTAACAAATGATACCAACGACAGGCGGCAGTGATGAGCTGGAACTAAGCGGAAAAGAGAGCACTGTACCGCGATCTAAATCCTTGCCGATTTCTCATGCAACCGCACATACCCACTAGATATAGTGATCGTCTTTTTTTGTCAAACAAAATGTTGTGGCACACTTGTGAGTAATGGGGATAAGCTGGTGATAGCCGCGGACCCAGATTTGGGGCCGGTTTGAGCCTTATTTTGAACCGGTTATCCACAGTGCCATGGGCTTCCAAACAGGGATATTTTTTACGGGGCGCGAAAAATTTTTCGCCAGGGCTAAAAAGCCAGTCGGCCGACCTTAAGCGTGGCGGCCTCGACCCCCCGCAAGGGAATGAATTGCCCGGCCACCCCAAGGACCAGGACGGATTCCTCCAGCACATTCGTCTCAAACAGGCTCAATAAGCCCCAATTGCTCCTCGTGGTCTTGGGGCGCACCAACCCCTCGACCAACTTGCTGCCCTGGGCGCGAAACATTTTCAGAATGAGTTCCTGGTCGGCTCGGGAAGCAGTTTTGTCCATTTTATCGATCTCAGCCGTCAGTCGCGCCTCGACGAAGCCGACATAGCCCTCCATTGTGGGATTGGTCGCGGCCAATCCCACGGCCATCAGCAAGCCCAACGACCACACCAGCTAGCTTGAGCGTGCTCATTTCTCACCGTGACCCGGGAGGACCCCGCTGAAGATCGAGGCACAGGCGCGCCTCTGACGGTTTGACAATTATCCTCAGCCTGTTTAGCTTACGCCCGATTTCTCACGAAAGAAACCCTGGGCCATGCAGGTACGGGGATCGGACGTTATGGGGAGGGCAACCTATGTTCGTGTGGAGCAAACGCCTCGTTGGAGGACTTCTGGGAGCCTTCGTGCTCCTCATCGGAATCTTCTTCCTTCAGGGTGAGCCGGAATCGATCAGCGGCTTGAAGGTTCACACCACCCGCTGGATGGCCGCGAACTACATCGGCCTGCTCATATGGATCTTCATCTGGATGTTCGATCAGGCCCGCGTGCGAGGGAAGAACGTCTTGCTCTGGCTGGTGCCCTTTGTTCTGGCCCCGCTGCCCACTCTCATGCTGTTCATTCTTTTTCTGCAGAGGAAGGTGAGGTCATAGCAGGCTGCTGAACAGCCGGCCAGCGAACTTCTTGCCTCAATAGTCCCTCGTCGTACCCTCTGGAATCAGCGTCCCAAGAACGATTGGAGCATCCGAATCCTGCATCGTATTCAGGCGCTCATGAGCGCAGGCCGAGCTTGAAGCGCGAGAACCGTTCTGTAGAGCGCATCTTTAGAGGGCATCTTTAGCCAAAGCTCCTAGCCGTCGCATAGATGCTTCAATAGCTGGATGAACGAGGGACTGCAGGTTCCCGACAAGCTTCCCAAGGTTAAGCGCATGCAACTCGAATAACTCTCTTTTACTCATAGCTCCCTGAATACTTCTTAATTGTTCTGAACACACATGCCAGTTGCCCTGCATTGCTGGATAGAGCCTCACACCATCAACGAACCTTCAGTAAGATACACTCACCTCACTTTTCCCCACATTCACTTCCGCATGCTGCGTCACTGGCTTCCGAAGAAACCACAAGAGCCACAACCCCGGCAGCGCGGCGAGAAACGTGACAAAGAAGAAGGGTCCCCACCCTGCGAGTCCCACAAGCTTGGCGGCCGGCCAGCCGAGGAATACGCGACCGAGGGCTTCGACCGAAGAAAGCAGAGCAAACTGAGTCGCCGTATAACGGTGGTTGCAGAGCGACATGACCAGCGCCACGAACGCCGCCGTACCCATGCCGCCGGTCAGATTTTCGACTCCCACGGCAAACGCCATAATGGCATAACTCTTCCCCGCCCAAGCCAGCCACAAAAATGACAGGTTCGACAACGCCTGCAGCACTCCGAATACCAATAGCGAACGGAAGAGTCCCAATTGCGGCATCAGGCCACCGCCAATGAATGCGCCGAGAATGGTCGCGCCGATCCCGAATGCCCGCACCACCCCGATGTCCTCGGAAGAAAATTGCATCCCGCGCAGCAAGAAGGAGGTCGTGAGCGCGCCAGCAAAGGCGTCACCCAGTTTGTAGAGGACGATCAATGCCAGCAGCGCCCCAGCCATCGGACGCGACAAAAATTCAGAGAGAGGTCCCCACACCGCTTCTTTCATCGACTGCGGGACGGCCCGCGCTGCTCCGGGTTCCGGAATCATCAAGATGGTCACGATGCCTAACAGCATCAAGCCAGCCATGCAGAGATAGGCCGAGGACCATCCCAGGCGCGCCGCCACGATCAACGCCAGCGAGCCGGAGGCAATCATTGCGATGCGATAACCCATCACCCACGTGGCAGCCCCCAATCCTCGCTCATCCGGTTTCAGCAAATCGGTCCGATAGGCGTCGAAGACGATATCCTGCGAGGCGGAGAGAAAGGCCACACTCAACGCCAGCGCCGCAAAGATCTGTGCGCCGGCGCTAGGACCGATGAACGCCATCAAGGTGAGGGCCAGCGCGAGACCGGTCTGCGTGACGATCATCCACCCACGGCGGCGACCCAGCCACGGCGGGACGATCCGGTCCATCACCGGCGCCCAGAGAAATTTCAAGGTATAGGGAAGCCCGACGTAGGCGAAGAGCCCGATGGTGGTGAGATCCAGCCCTGCTTCCGTCAGCCACGCCTGCAGAGTTCCACCCGTGAGAGCCAGCGGCAATCCGGAGGCAAACCCCAAGGGCAGCATGATGCCGAGCCGCGGACTCAGGACGGCGCGCAGGGTAGTTTTATTCATCGGATTGACAGAGGTTGGGGGATCACGAGGTGCAGCATACCACCGCCGCGCCTCTCCTGCGCATTGGAATCGTGAAATCCATGTCGAGACGATCACGCGGAAAGGTCTGTCCTGGGAGACACTCCAATCGACCATGGCTACCAGCAAGACTCCACGGTTGTTGGAGTGAAGGGCTCTGCTGTCATGTCATCAGCACCGCATGCATCGGGACGGAAGGGGTCTGCTCGGCAAGACTTTCTCGATTTGCATCGTCGTAACTTTATACTGAGGACACTGTGAGCTCTCGTCAGCGCTCGCCGACCGCAATTGGTTCAGATCGGTGTCGGGGAGATGAAACCTCACGAACAGTTCGCCGGTAGCACCCGCTAGCTGGCTATGACAGGCTGTAGCGGACACCACAGGAAAGGAACGCGTGAAGCGTGAAAAGTTCCTCCTGCTGAACCTGAGCATGGAACAGATGGGCATCATATGCCGCGCGCGCAAGGTCTATTGCTCGGAGCAATGCTGTTTGGGGTTGCGGTCGCCCTGTACTTGGTGTTCTCCTATCGAAACGACTGTTCACGAAGGAGGCGCCATCGTGAAAGCGCAGACATCTGAAGGGCATGAGCCGCGCGAGGAATCCGGCGTCACAATCTCCGAATCCACACCATGGGATCAATAACAGTTCTTCAAGCCAAGATCTGCAAACCCGGAATCTCACTCGACGGGATTCTGGGTCTCCCTGCACAACCTCAGGGCGTCATTGCCTTTGCTCACGGCAGCGGCAGCGGGCGCTTCAGCCCACGGAACCAATTTGTCGCGCGTCATCTGGAGGCGGGAGGGTTTGCGACCTTGTTGCTCGATCTGCTGGTGCCCGATGAAGCGGACGATCGCCGCAAGGTGTTCGATATCGACCTCCTCGCCGACCGTCTTCTCCTTGCTGAAACCTGGTTGACCGAGCATCCTAAAACTTGTGGATTACCGGTCGGGTATTTCGGCGCCAGCACGGGTGCCGCCGCGGCGTTGCAAGCGGCGGCACGCGAGCCGCGGAAAGTGAAGGCGGTCGTGTCTCGCGGCGGACGACCCGATCTGGCCGGAGCCTATCTCAACCGGGTCATGGCTCCCACGTTATTGTTGGTAGGAGGCGCACGACCAGCCGGTCCTCGCTCTGAATAAGGACGCGTTCGCGCGGCTCACATGTCCCAAAGAACTGGAAATAGTTCCGGGAGCCACTCATTTGTTCGAAGAACCGGAAACCCTGGAACAAGTTGCCGAACTCGCGCTTGGCTGGTTTCAGCGTTATGTCTGACAGGATCCAAAAGGCCGTCCAGCTCGGCCGCAGCGAGGTCCACGGCGCGATGAAGAATGAGCGCCACGTATGTGGACGCCGGCGAGACGGTGAGCCGGCAGTGTCCTCAATGGGAAGCGTAGTCATTCTTACCCGCCCACCCTGCGCCTGCCGGAACAGGCCTTATGACCATGGGCGGTACGTTGAGTCTCTGCGCGATGCGAGAACTAAGTTGGACGGCCTTTTTGAGTATCCTGCAGACTATTCCGGAACCAGTGTCATCCGTGGAAACTACAGGGTTTCCCGCAGTCTGCTAGACCGGGCCTCTCCTCCGGTTGCAGATACGCATCGCAGGAGTTGAAACCTTGATCTACGGTAGGCAATAAGTCCGGTCACGCTGAGTCATCGACTCAATGAAACTTCCAGAGCGTCATCAGAAGGAAACGAACCAGCGCGAGTCGAATGAAGGAAAGGACTTGAATGCATGAACACCTTACTGGCAGTCGACGGGTCCGACCATTCTTATGAAGCCGTGCGGGCGTTGAAATACCTGCGACGCGCGGACGAACTGACCCTGCTCCACGTCGTAGACGCCCCGCGACCGGCCTATCCGGTCATGAATCCTGAAGTGGCAGTGGAACTCTATGATCAGATGGAACGGACCATGAAGGATGACGGCGATCGCTTGCTGACCCACGTGCAGTCGCTGCTTCCCCCCAACAGCGGGCCGGTCACCAAGCGGCTGGAAATCGGCTCGCCGGCCGACGTAATCGCTACCATGGCGGAAACCCTCCATGTGGATCTCATCGTCCTTGGGGCCAGGGGCCTGGGGCCACTGAAGGAACGGCTGTTCGGCAGCGTCTCCCATCGAGTCCTCAGCTCTGCCCCCTGCGCCAAACTGATCCTCAACAGCCCGCTTCGCGGCCTGAGGCAAATTCTATTGCCGCTCCAGGGTCAGTCCGACGCCGAAGCGGCGCTGCGCTTCTTTCAGAAACAACCTTTTCAGGAGCCCGCAAACGTCAGCCTGGTGACCGTCCTGCCGCCGACCCGGCCTCCCTGGCCGGTGGAGAACCTCGCCACCGTCAAGCTGGAAGAGCATGCCCTCCAGCATGCCCATGGATTTGTCGAAGACGTCGCGGCCAAAATTCATGCGCTCGGACATTCAACCCGCAGTGCAAGCGTCCTGGGTACCCCCGCGGAGATGATCGTACAGCAGGCGGAGAAGGGTGGATCGGACTTAATCATGATGGGCTCGCGAGGTCGGCAAGGCGTCACCCGATTTTTCTTAGGCAGCGTCTCTCACGCGGTGCTCCATCAAGCGCAATGCCCGGTGCTGGTATTCGAGTAAATGGTACAAAAGCAGCAGGCGCGCGATCAACCGACCAGGCATGCAACAGGAATGAAAAGCTGCAGCAGAGAGGGAGCTGGTAGAACAGTGATCGAAGTCGGGTGAAGTTTTAGCAGGGCTGGCCGTTGAAAACACAAGGCTTGTACCGTGCAATGTCGAACTCGATGTTCTCCTGGTATACGAGTTCGTTTCCGTTTACACCGTCCTGCTCAGGATCATTGAACATGGTATGATCCCACCAATAGAACAGCGGAAATTGCTCAGTGTAATACACCGGATTGCCGTAGTTGCTCCGCGTATAGTCCTGCACCAACCGACCGGTGATGTAGTCCACATTGCCGTCGCCCTTCAGTGAAAACAGCATGATGAACAACCGGGCCTCATGGTCGTACAGCTCGTCGAGCCGACTAGTGAGGTCAGGCTCAACCGGAAGAACTTCCTTCGACCAACCGGCAACGTTCGGAAAGGCAAGTAGGAGGCTGAAAAGCAGACTGGCAAGCAACTGGGGGTTCGTCATGGGACGGTCCGAAAGACTCCGTGGATCAGAGCAGGATTTTTTATGCTACCACTCACTCAACGCTCGATCAAGCCAGTGCCAGCTCTTTTCTCTCTAATCACCTTGCCGAGAGAACGGCCCCGCTCTTATAATCGCGCACGATGTCGATCACCACGCCACGCGCGTCACTCCATACTTTGGGATGCCGCCTCAGCCAATCAGAGACTTCGATGTTGGCCGATAACCTTCGACGCAAAGGCTATCGATTGGTGGAGTTCGGCGAAGAGACCGATCTCCTGGTGTTGAACACCTGTTCGGTCACGGAGAACGCCGAAAAAGATTGCCGGTATGCAGTCCGCAAAACGTTGCGACATTCACCTCATGCTTTTGTGGCCGTTACGGGGTGCTATGCGCAAACCGGGGCGGCAGAGCTGCAGACAGTGCCTGGGATCGATTTGATCGTAGGCACGCAGTTCAAAATGAATTTGCCGGACTATTTGCCGACGTCGGGCAAGCTTCACAAACAGCCGAAGCCGGAACTTCGCCATAGCCGGACGATCGACCGCGAAGATTTCACCCTGCCCGGCACGGCCTATTCGGACTCCACGCGCGCCCTGCTTAAAATTCAGGACGGCTGCGATTTTATGTGCACCTTTTGCCTCATTCCCTTTGCTCGTGGACGGGAGCGCAGCCGCACGCTCGAAGATGTGCTGCGGGAAGCCCGGGACCTCGCCGCCCACGGCTATCGAGAACTTGTGCTCACCGGCGTGAACATCGGCCGATACTCCTATAAAGGAGCAACCCTCGTCGATCTCTTGCGGGAACTCGAAGCGATCCCCGATGTCACTCGCCTGAGGATTTCTTCGATCGAGCCCACCACAGTACCTACAGCATTACTTGAGCTAATGGCCGCCTCTCCCAAACTGTGCCGATTCTTGCATCTTCCGCTGCAGAGCGGCGACGACGCAATCTTACAGGCGATGAACCGTCGCTATACCGTCCGGGAGTATGAGGAACTGGTCGAACAGGCCATGAAACTAATGCCGGATCTCGGACTGGGCACGGATGTGATGGTCGGCTTTCCAGGTGAAGACGAACAGGCGTTTGCCAATACTGTCAAGATGGCGGAACGGCTGCCCTTCTCTTATCTCCATGTTTTCAGCTATTCATCCCGACCAGGGACTGCCGCGGCTCGCCTTGAGGACCAGATTCCACTTCCGGTCATCCGCCAGCGCAGCAAAGTCTTAGCAGGACTGTCCCGAACCAAGACGATCGGCTTTTATCAGGCTCAGATCGGTCACACCGTCTCCGTTCTCTTTGAAGAGGGTGAGCGGGACGGATTTCGCAGCGGCACCACGGCCAACTTTACCCGTGTCGCTGTCCCCGCCGATTCCGTCGTCGCCGGGTCGATCCATCATGTCACTATCACGGGAATCACGGACGGGTTGGCTTATGGCCATCCGGCCGCTCCCGTCTTGGAACCCACGCGCCGTCCCATATTATGACCATGAAACAGCCAGACAAACCCCATCAGGTCCATATAGAAACCTTCGGTTGCCAGATGAACGAGTATGACTCGGAGCTCGTCCGATCCTTGCTCCGCAAGGCAGGGTTTCAGTTTACCGAGGATCGGGAATGCGCCGATGTCATGCTCATGAATACGTGCGCGATTCGAGAAAACGCCCACAACAAAGTCTATGGACACCTCGCCGAACTGAAAATCGTCAAGGAACAGCGCCCGCTCGTGGTCGGTGTGCTCGGATGCATGGCGCAAAACCTCAAGGAAGAGTTGACCGACAAACAACCGCTCGTGGATGTGCTTGTAGGTCCCGACGGATACCGGCAGTTACCGGGATTGTTGATGAGCGCTCTGACTGCCGGCGAAGAGGGACTGACACGTCGCGGACTGGCCGTTGATCTCTCGGAATATGAAACCTACGACGATATCCTTCCGGAGCGCGACAGCGGCATCAATGCCTGGATCGCCATCATGCGCGGGTGCGACAACTTCTGCAGCTTCTGTGTGGTGCCCTATACGCGAGGGCGCGAGCGTTCACGCGATCCCGAAGGTGTGCTTCGCGAAGTGGAAGCGTCCGTTCAAAGCGGCCATACACAAATCACGTTGCTGGGACAAAACGTCAATTCCTACCGACATGGCGACTGGGATTTTGCCCGTTTGATTCTTGCCGTGGCGGAGGTGCCGGGAGTCCAACGGGTCCGTTTTACCTCCCCGCACCCGAAGGACTTTCCTGGCCCATTGCTGGACGCCGTGGCCGGGCATCCGAACATCTGCAAGCACATCCACCTGCCTCTGCAGTCCGGCAATGACCGTATCCTCGAGCTGATGAATCGCACCTACAGCCGGAAGGATTATCTCAACCTGGCGGCGCACATTCGGCGCCGCCACCCTGGAATTGCCTTGACGACTGATATCATCTGTGGCTTTTGTTCGGAAACCGAAGAAGACTTCCTGGACACCTACCATGTGATTCAGGACATGAACTATCACTCTGCTTACATCTTCAAATACTCCGAGCGAAAAAATACCATCGCGGCGCGCAAGTTTCCGGACGACGTCCCGGAACAAGTGAAGGGTGAACGAGTCGGCCGCCTGGTGGACTTGCAGCGGCCGATTACAGCCCGCGTCAATCGAGACCTGATCGGACGAACGCTCCCGGTCATGGTCGAAAGCGATTCGAAACGATCCTCCGAGCAATGGATGGGGCGCACCGATACCAACATCACGGTCATCTGGAACAAGAGCGATGCTCCTGCCTCCGTCGGCGACATTCACCCCATTACGATCCTCGATGCAAGTGCCGCCGTACTCATGGGACGGCGTGATTCCACCCCAGCCCTCGCGTGAATCGTTCTCGTCACCAGCACAGCATGACGCCAACTTCGCTCCATGATCGGTCACGTCTCCTCCGAGGGAGCGACAGCAGCAGATAACTCAGCTGCATATCGTCGAGGATCTGGTTGCTCAGTCCTGAACAACCGTTGCCAAAATTTAGACGCAATTTCGTCAGACTGACGGCCTATGCAGGAGCCTCCACACTCGCTTGGTCGCTCCGTGCCCGGTTTCACAAAGAGCTTCACTGGCGCCAACCATCCAAACGGAGCGACTTTTCTGTGCTGAAACATCAATAGCTTAGACTAGCCTCCTTCGCCGCGAGCTTTCGTGCATCGTTCCTCACCTCACCGTGATCTCTTCGCTGCCTAGGGGATGCCGAACATTGCTCCGTAAGTCCATGGAAACAGGGCATAGCCTTTGCTTGGTCCATTCTCGCAATCAGAAACAATTTGCTGATCAACCTCAGACCCTGCTCCTAGAGGACCGCCCATCATGAAGAAAGAGACCGTTCAGAGTTGCGCAGAAGAGGCCCCGCGAGGCATGAGCTTGGAAACCATCATCGCTGTCGGCGTCTTCGGATGGATGGCACTCGGGGTGGTGATGATGGGCCTCGGCATCTGGTAGCCAAAATTCTCTGTCAGCGCGCGCCTTCATCATGAAGCCGCGCCAATTTGATCCCTTCGCTCAACCAGCCGAGAAGGAAGACGCCATGCGAATCCACGGCTCTCACGATTCCCTCACACAGACCATGACCTCAGGATTACTGGGATTAACCTTGATGGGAGCCATGGCCGCAGGCTGTTCCTCGACCTCCACGGTCGGGCACCCAACATCCGCGGCACAACCGACCGGTTCTGTCCGGCTCGAAGAAGTTGCCGATTGGGAATTTGAAGCCGCTCATCCCAGCGCCCTCGAGGCCGTCACCATCGATAGCCTGTTGCGCGCCGTCATGATCTCTGACGCACATCAGGATAGATCAAATTTGCCCGTGGATGGCAGCAAGCCGATGAGAGTATTCAGCGATGAGGACGTTCGATTTCTTGCTCCCCTGCTAGCCCAAGCGTTGTCTCAAGCGCGACCTGAATATGTGGTCGCTTTCCATCTGTCCTCATCGGCAGGGTCAGGCTCTGAACCCACCGCGGGCACCCTTTACGTTCGGAACGATAGGCTCTACCTCACTCTGAGCGAGCACCAGGGCCCGCTTGAGAAATTCGAATCCTCGTGGTTCAGCAGCGGACGACCAGCGCGCATCGTGACGATTGCCCCGGAATCAGCCGGGCAGATCGAGCCGGCCTTGCCCTCAATCGCCCATGGCCGACAAGATCTTAAGTCGCTTGCCATCGACTATCGGGAATTTCTGTTTGCCAAGCAGCCGGAGCCGGGTCCGAGGGTGACGGGGACAACAGCCGTACCGTCGTCTCAACCAGTCCAGCAACTGATGCCTCCTCGGGTATTGGTTGCCG
This sequence comes from uncultured Nitrospiraceae bacterium, assembly GCA_963839785.1. GTDB lineage: Bacteria > Nitrospirota > Nitrospiria > Nitrospirales > Nitrospiraceae > Nitrospira_A. The sequence continues at coordinate 155,619 of CAWIWD010000013.1, read as the reverse complement.
CCTCAGACGAACAGCCTTCCCAAAACTCGCCGACGGTGGCACAACCGGGCATGGACGAGCCGGCGATGCAGGCCTCGCCGCTTCAGGACGAACGATTGAGCGAAACGCTGCAGGAATTGAACGATGCACGGAACGCCATGGCTCGGAAAGATGCCAAGATCAGCGCGCTGCGGAGAGATTTGGAATCGATGCGCACACAGCTTGAAACGAGGGACAAGGAACTTCGGGCCGTGAAAAGCACCAGGCAGACTCAGCCCAAACCGGATAAGCGCCACAGCGCGGAACTCAGCATTCGCTGACTCTCGGCCCTGTTCGCTTACCCCACATCGATCAATTCCGGCCTCAGCAGCACCACGTCTCGTGAAATCGGCTGCTTGAAGTTCATGCGGCAATAACACCCATAGGTCACATAGGTATCTTGTAGACAGTACAGCGCGATCTCCTTCCCCTGTCCATCAGCCCACATTTGCGCCACCTGGGACCCGCTCCCCGACTTGCTTTCCACGTTGAGCGCCCGCGCCAAGACGTCGAGTTTGACCCACCCTCGATTGTCCCAATTACTCCAGATGCACATGGTGTCGTAGACCGGTTCTGACCGAAACTTGGCCAGATTGATCTCCATGGTCGGCCTCACCTGGTGGATGATCGAGCGCTTCTTGATGAAGGGCAGGTCGAAATTGAGCCCGTTGTGCGTAATGAACAGTGACGGGCGCAGCTGCGCGAGGTGCGCCCAGAACCTGCGCAACAATTCCTGTTCATTCCCACCGTACCAGGAGGTCGCGCCGCGCGGATCAAGACTGTCCGAAAATTCCAGCAGTCCGATACAAACGATTTTGCTGAAGGTTCCGTCGAACGACGATTTTTCGTAGAGCTCCTCATCGAGGCGCTGTAGCGCTTCGGCTTCCGCGACCGCGAACAAATCTCCTCCCGTTTGGACAAACGCCGCGGCCCCGCAGGCGAGCTGCCTCCCCGCCAGACGAGCCCATTCCTCTCTCGGGACTTGGATCGTTTCTATGTCGAGCACGACTTTCACGCGCCCCTACGCCCTTCCCTCCTGAAGCGCCGCGATAATGGCCTGATCGGCCGAAGGAAACTGGAACGCGGCCATCTCATGAGGATAGACCCATCGAAGTTCCGCACAATCCTGCGCGATCGCCTCGCCTGACTCGATCCGGCAGCGGAAGAAATGCAGTTCCACAATTTTCTCGGGATATTCATGATGTACGATCTGGAAAGGGACAGGAATATCGATGCGCACGTTCAACTCTTCCCACAATTCCCGATGCAGACATTCCTCCAATGTTTCGCCTGCTTCCCGCTTGCCGCCAGGAAACTCCCACAAGCCACCGAGATGTACACCCTGCTTTCGACGCGCAATGAGGTACCGCCCCTCGTGAAGGATCAAGCCTGCCGCCACCTCGATGACCTTCATGATAAATTGTGAACCTCGTCACTTCCTGCCCTCGAACGGGAAGGTCTTACAGAACGTTTTCATCGGACAGAGAAGGCAATAGGGGTCCCGAGCCGCGCAGACCGTGGCGCCGAAATCCATGAGGGCTTGATTGAAATCATATCCTTTCCCGCGAGGAATTAAGACCTCGGAGAGTTCCCATAATGCCGCCTTCTGTGTCTTGGGATCGCCGGTCGCGATGAAAACTCGGTGTAGCACGCGAATCACATTCGTGTCTAGGATCGGCGCATCCTCATTAAACGCGAACGAACGAATCGCTCCTGCCGTATAGCGTCCGATTCCCTTGAAGGACAACAGCTCATCAGCCTCACTCGGGAGCTTGCCGCCATACCGGACGACGGTTTCACAGGCGATACTGTGCAGCCGTTCGGGACGAATGTTGTATCCCAAGGGGTACCAGGTTTGCTTGACCTCGGCGACGGGCGCTCCGGCAAGTTCTTCAAATGACGGATAACGCTCCAAAAACTCATGATATTTCGGGATGACGCGGTCAACCTGCGTCTGCTGTAACATCACCTCAGAAACGAGAATATGGTAGGGATCCGAGGTTTTCCTCCAGGGCAGATCGCGCCCATGCTGCTTGTACCATTTCAGGAGGCGATGTTGAAAACGCTGTTTCTGGCCGCGCGCCAGTGAGACGGTCTGCTTGGACGGCTGTTTTTTAGGACGCGGAGGCTTTTGAGCGTGTGACTTCGTAGGCATAACCAGTCGTGATGGGTGGCGGCATTCTAAAAGGCGATGGATTGAAAAATCAAACCAGACTCATGCCTCCGAGTACCGTGACCAGATACCAATTACCCTAGGGATTTTCCCAAACGGTCGGAGACATTATCGTGATCGCCTACACATGCGTCATGTGATATGTCTCTCCAATAGCAAATGCCAGTCATGTTTCTGACGCACGCTACGCTGAATGTCGCCGAGGAGCCTGCTGAACTACTGACCCCTACTTTAGAGATTCGCCTCATGTGTTTCTCCTATCAATACCGTTCCACCAAACGTAGACCTGACCTTTGTCAGGTTAGAATGCCGGATCACAATGCACCAGAAAGTTCATTACCAGATCTCCCTTTCAACAACTTCCGCGGCTGGCGGCGAAGGAACGTTGCTGGATCTCTCGATTGAAGGTTGTCGGATCGAATGTGCCGACCAGTTACCGGTCAATACCTACCTTTCACTCAGACTCTCACTCGCTGATGAAGAACCACCCGTCCTTGTGGATCTGGGTGCAGTGCGATGGGTGCGCGGAAAAGAGCGCGGTATCCAGTTTCTGTCCATCCAGCCGCTGCAGCTAAATCGCCTCGGCAAATTCCTCGCCTCAGAAGACTCCGAGCGGCCGCCTGAGTCATAGGATCGCTGAACTGTCTCTGAGCTCGGCATCGTTCTGACGCGAGCAGCGGTGCCTCAACGCTGCCATAAACATTCTCATCAGCCCTGAATAAAGCGCGCCGGACAGCAACCGCCTGTCGGCATTTTCCTGCTTGCCTTTTGTGCGCGGCTCTTGCATTCTTGCTGCCGTTCAGTTTCTGAAACAGATTGTACTGATCCCCGCGTCCGCAATGCTCGCGTTGGAGGCCGACCACGATGATCGAAGATAATCAGAGTCGAAGAATCGACGTGCTGGCGATCGGCCTATTCGGCTTGGCGGTTGGGGCACTCACCCTTGGGGTAGGACAGATGGGCTGGATCCCTCACAAGAACCTGGTCGGAGCACTGGTCATCGCACTGATCTTCGGCGGGGTGGTGCAACTTCTGGCAGGAATTACAGACATTCGCTATAACGAACAACTGGGCGGCACCGCATTGACTATGTATGGATTTCTCTGGCTCACCCTTTGCACGGTCAAACTGGTCAGCGCAAGCACGACGTTCCAATTCGACAATGCCCTGTACGCTCCCATTGATCTCGTCTATGCCGTCTTTTCTGCCGTCATGGTCTATCTTACGGCCTATCGAACTCTCACCCTCAGCGCTCTGCATGTCGTCATCACGATGACCTTGTTAGCGACGACCTTCGCCAGGCTAGACTTTATCACCGATCTGCTTCCAGGCATCGGACACATCATCGTGGGCCTGATGGCCTTTTATCATGCCGTCGGCAGTCTCACCCAGGCTTTCACTGGCAAGGCGTTGTTTCCCCTTGGCCCGCCCCTGTTACACCATCCGTTGAAGCCTCTCCACTCTATAGCCAAGGTCGTATAGCGCCCGCTCGACGGAGATGCGTCACCAGTCCGCTCCAATCCGGTCGACCACAACCTGATGCACCACAGCCTGCGGTCCCAGACAGGCGAGGTAGAGGGCGGTTTCGGCAATGTCGAAGGGATCGATTTTTTCGCTCCTCGCCCTCTCCTCGTCCGTTGCGTCCACTAATTCGTCCGCCACGCCGCCGGGACAGATCGCGCAGACCTTGATGTGATGGGCGCGACCTTCGTCTGCTAACGACCTGGTGAGCGCCATAATTGCGTGCTTGGATGCGCTATAGGCGCCGGTCCCGCTCCAGGCCTGTAGGCCTGCCACACTCGACATATTGATGATCGTTCCGCCGCCTTGTTTCTTCATCTGATTGAAACCAACCCGGCAGCAAAAAAACGTGCCCCGGACATTCGTGTTCATCACCTGGTCGAATGCCTCGGTGCTGGTCTCCGCGAGACGGCGCCCGCCGAAGATACCGGCATTGTTCACCAGGATATCGACACGCTGGAACTGCCGGACCGTGGCGGCAATGAGGTGCGAGACTTGTGATTCATCGGCAATGTCCGTTTGCACCGCCACGGCGGTTCCTCCGGAGGACTGAATCTGAGCCACCGTATCTTGGCATTTGTCGATCCGCCTTGCCGCCACCACCACCGTGGCTCCCTCATTGCCGAACCGTAAGGCGATGGCCTTCCCAATTCCGCTGCTGCTTCCCGTGACGATCACAACCTTATCCTTGAGTCTCTGCATGCATCCCTCCCTCTATTGTCGGGTGAATTGTGCCGGTCTCCTTCAAAATATCTCGGCAAGACGGGTTGGACCATGCCGATTGATCCCATCGGTTACCTTTCGGCCGCATGATGTAGATGTCCGGACGATGGATTCGTGACGAGGGAAACTCAGAAGTGTGCTCAACGGCAGCGGTGATTCCTGAATAGGACTAATAATTCTTAGTGCGCGAGCTGCTTCGATCAATATTGTTACCTAGGATTTTACCTAGTCTTTCGAGGGCGTCCTGTTCCGCCTCTTCGCGGCTGAGAAAGGGTCCTGTCGACACCGACTGCTCCGTCTGATTGCTATCAACCCCGCAACGTACGATACCGAGTACTGTCCATTGTCCATCTGCAAGTTTATGAAAGGTCAGGTGGACTTGGCAGCCGGCCATCTGCAGATCCTTTGTGTCCTCAGACATTCTTCACCCTCCATTCCAAGCGCGGTCATTCGACTGTAGCGCCGGTCTATAAAAATCCATACTAGGATGAACCCCTATGTGGACCTGGCCCGCTGGCCAGCCCCTGCCCTCTCGACGCAATCAAACATTGACATGCCTATGTTCGACGATACCGTGCGCCCGTCGACGGTCGTGGAACCCGCTGGGAGCTATCCATGCCGACGGAGCTCGCGGTCAACATCAGCCCCATTTTCTCGACGCCGCTGCTGGTGTTCACTCCCCCTCTCACCAACAGATCAACGCTGAGCTTTCAAAAAAATCCTTCAACGGGAAGCGTCCGTGCCGACGTACAGCGACCAGGAAGTGATCGGATGGTCATCCCCTCACGACCTGACGATGTTGGACTGGGCCGGCGAACCGCTGAGGGAACTGTTCGCGCCCGTCGTGAAGATCGCCACACAAGTCACGACGTATTCCGAACGTTCGGGCCAATCCGGCTGTCGACCCGATTGGAAAATCGTGGAAGTGTGGGCCAACGTCCAGCGAACCGGCGGAAGCAACGCCGCCCATTCGCATCCCGGCAGCTTCTGGGCGGGGGTGTATTACGTAGACGTCGGTGATGTGTCCTCACGCGCCAACTGCGGCGGAGACCTGCAACTCTATGATCCGAGAGGATGCCTGCCTCGCATGCTGGCGCCCTACCTCAACTACAACATGCCGGAACTCCATGACGCCGGCAGGAATATCGCGTTCACTCCCCTCACCGGCCAATGCGTGCTCTTCCCCGGATGGCTCTTCCACGCGGTCACGACCTATCGAGGCGCCGTGCCTCGCATCAGCGTGGCTTTCAATCTTGATCCGGTGCTGGGGCGGGAGTTTCCGCAAGGGGGTCGCTCCGGGCCGGTTTCTGAGGTCCACTGAGCGTGGATTCCCTCGTGGAGAGCAGGGGACAGGTCTGAAGAATTCACAAGTGATGCGCGATGAAGGCTTGGTCCCCGAGAGCCGCCCGCGCCACCTCAAGCAAATGCCGGTGGTGAGTAAAGATCATCACCTGTCCCCCCTCGGCGAACCGTGCCAGCGCCCGCAAGATGTTGGCGGCCCGCTCATCGTCGGACGTAATGAGGGCATCGTCCAGCACGAGCGGCATCTGTGAATGGGACGTTCGCCGCAATTCCAGCGCGGCCAACCGCAACGCGAGATAGAGCTGATCTGCCGTTCCTTCGCTCATTTCCTCGACCTTGATCCGACTGCCCCCGGTCCGGAGCGCGCATAACGACCGGCTTGTGCCTCTGTATCATCCGTTACCAGTCGTTCATACCTGCCGCCTGTCATGAGAGAAAAGTAGCCGGAAGCCAGCGTGACCATGGGTCCCTGCGCCCGTTCGCGAAAACGGTTCAAAGATTCTTGCAGCAATGCATGGGCCAGCTTCAGTCTGGCCCAGGGCCGGATGGCTGAGCGATACCGCGCGGCCGCCGATTCCATGGCTTCCCGTGCGAGTGCCGCACGGTCGGACGAGTCGATGGCCTCCAGCGCGCGGCGAGCCTGTTCCTCGGCTTGCCGCGCGGCAGTCAGCCCCTGCTCGCGAAGAGTGGTCTCGTCACGGCAATCGTTCGCGCTCAGCGTCGATCGCGAGCGCATCACGGCCGGAGAGGCTCCGACGAAGCTGCTCCTCGGAACGCGAAGACGCCGCCGCAATCTGTTGGCGCAGTTGCAGGAGTGACCCGTGAGCTCGCTCGCTTGCGAGCGGCCGCCTCCTCAAGCTCGGGCAAGTTTCTCAAGAGTCTGCCACACCGGCCGCCGCGCAGAGCCGCGTCAGCACCGATCTGCTGGGTGACCACTTTCCGATTCCGCATGCCGTTGTTTCATCTGTGCCTTCTCTTGATCTCGCACCAAGGTGTTCCGCTCATGATCCCCGGCTCGGGCCGCAGCCAATCGGGTTCGCAGCCGATCGGCAAAGTCCTCTGCAGCTTCAGGGATTGTCTCACCGAGAAGCAGGGCCAATTGGCTGGACTGATTGCCAAGGTCGTCCAGTATGGCTTGGACAAGGGCCTGCCGCTGTTTCGCCTCGCTGAGTGACGATGCCTGGCACACTAGGCTGTCGAGTTCATTCAAGCGGGCTTTGACGGCATCTGGAATCGTGCCGGACGGCAGGAATAATCTGGCATGCCATCCCTGCAGAGCGGATACATGACGCTGCGATTCGGCCTCGGTCTCGGCCAGCAGGCGTCCCACCTTCTCGCGTTCGGCACGCTGGGTATGCGCGGCGTTACGCTTCGCGCTCCGATCTGCCTCAGCCTCGACCGCACTCTGCTCCCATCGCACGGCCTGCTCGATCAACGAAGGCAGCATCGGCACCTCTCCCGCCTTCGTCTCCGTTAGGGGACAGTCACTCGCCCGAAGCGCCTCGAGAATGCTCGACGCGGCTTCACGAGTTTCCTCAACAAGCCGATCACGATCAGCGCGTAACGCGGCCACCCGTTCGGCCAACTGCAGGGCATCATATCTCCTCCCTTGCCATTCGCGTAATGATGTCCGGATCAAGCTGAGGCAGACCGGCCTCCCTCAGCCGCTGTGCCCATGCAGCGAGAAGCTCCCCGCGTCGGGCAGCGAGGGCCGCCATGTCACGGTCGATCTCGCCCCAACGCGCCTCCATCTGCGCAATTCGAACAGAACATTCCTCCAATCCCGCAGCCCGCTTGGCATCGGCACGCAGCAAATCCGCCTGCCGATCAACCTCGCTCATGGTGCATTCGAAGGCTTCCGGCAATCGTTTGGCCGGATCGAAGGCACGGGCGAGATCATCGATATCCTGAGTCTGCTCAATGTAGCCGCTACGGATTAACGCCCAGCCTTCATCGCGCCTGGAACGCGCCAGGCGCAGCGTCTCGGCGGTGACCACCTCACCTTCTGCCGCCAGCTGCCGTTGCCGCAATCGCTGACCATCCACATCACGGCCCACCAACTGCTGTTCATCCCGCATTTTCTTGAGTTGCTCGTCCAGCTCCGCCAGGTTCTGCTTCGTGAGCGTGACCTGCGCTTCCAAAATGGGCTGAGTACGCCGCAGAACCGAGTCCGATGCGATGCCCAAATCCGACAGTGCCTGTTCAAGCTTGCGATCGAGCTCCCGAAGCTGCCGATCGACATCATTGGTTTGTCGAACGACGTCACCCAGGGATTGCCCTGTTCGAACAGCCGCCGCCAGCCGTTGCATGACCGCCTGGTCCACCAGTACCGTGGGCTGATCAATATCCTGACTCAAGGATTGGTCCAGCATCTCGGCACGCTGCCGGTAGCCATCGAGTCGTTCGCCCAGTCGACTCACCTGAATCAAATGGTCATCCAACGCCACGCGGTCGGCGGAAGAAGGCATCATGGATAGCAGTTCACCAGGAGCTCGTCCCGGCGCAAGCCGAGCGACCGCGGTCGCCAGGTCACTCTCGATCTTCGTCATGACGGCACCCTGTTGTTGTACCTCGATACGATGGCGAGCCGCAGCGGCGACCCCTGACACCAGTCGCTCGATCGCGTCTGCATGGTCAAGGACCAACGGCTCAAGCACCAACGCATCGAGCGCGCGAGCGCACCGGTCGAGTTCAGCCTCCGCCTCTCTCAGCATCACGCTGCGCATGGTATAAGGCCTGCGCGGCCGCCAGTCGTTCTTCGCGGAAGTTCTCCGCCAGATCCGGAATCGCGGCGAGTGTCTGCAGCTCCGCCGCCACACGATCGTGCTCTCGCAACAATGGCTCAACCGTACGCAGCTCCGTCAATTCATTTTCGCGCCGGCGTAACTGCTCCAAGGCTATCGTCATCTCATCGAGCGCGGCTACGGCGGCTTCGTGTGAGCGATTCAGCGCCTGCCAATCGGCAGGTTTCGTCTGCGCCTGACGCCAGGCCTGCCGCTGCTCATCGAGCTGGCGGCGCGCCTCATTGATCACCGCGTTCTGCGCCCGACCGTGGGGGCTATAGAGCTTCTTTGCATCGGCTTCCAATGCCGCCAACAGGTCCCCTATCCCGCGGGTTCCCGCGCTGGCTTCGAAGAGGGTCGCTCCTAGATCTCCCTCTCCGCTCAGCAGCACCTTGCCCCCTTCGCGCAGACGAGCATGGTTCAGTCCGAACATGGCTTCGAACTCTGCGCGATCCAGCCCGCCCGTCAATTCCTGTTCATGCCGGCTCTCTAGTGCCAGTCCCGGATCAGGCCGTTCAGTGTCGACATCGAGCCGAGCGAGTGTCGCACCCCTGCCCTTACGGCGGACCACACCGATCCGCTTTCCCTCCTGATCGGCGAAAATGCCGCCGATGCGTAGATCAGCCGCCGCGTGGAGGAAGCCATCCGAGCTGCGTGGCGGAATACCGAATCGGAGGTCCATCATGGCCCGCAACGCCGACGATTTCCCTGCTTCATTGGGCCCGTAAATCGAGATGCAGATTAGGGTGACCGATCGAAAAATCTATGATTTTATTTGTGAAGGGCCCGTAGGCCTGCAGCAACAGCCGAAGAAATCTCATGCGCTTTCCCCGATCGCTCTCAGGCGCGCCAACACCGTGGCTTCGGCATCCAGCAGCAGGCTCCTCAATTCGGCTTGGATTGTCGAGTTTCGGCACGTCTCCTGAAGCGACTTCCTGCGGAATCGAATCGAGCAGCTCCCCCAGTTCAACCTGGGCCCGGCGCATCAGCTCCGTCTCATCGCTCACGATCGAATCCACGAGACGGACCAATTCGCCGACGGCATCCTGCCGTTCCGCAGACTGAGCACGGTCCACCGGCGTGGAGAGGTCAAGCCGCACCTGCTCGATCCAGACTTCTGCCTCACCGATATCCTGCGCCGCCGCGCGCATGGCCGCGGCCAAGGTACCGGGCTGGTCGGCTTCCATCCGATGCAAGGCAGTCGAGCCGGTCAAGGTCACACGGACGGCATGCAATCGGTCGGTGGCTCCGGCCAGCACCGGCTCCAGCGCCTGATGGAACATCTCGCTCAGGGCCTCCAGCCGGTCCACGCCAGTGAGCGGCACGGCTAGACCTGACTCCACCGAACGACATCGAGTGCCACAAACTCGCTGTCGATCCGCCCCCCCTCCACCGTGACTAACTCGCAACCCTTCGCGCCCGTCTCCTTCGCATGACGGCCTTGCAGATTGCCGGAAAAGACGATGCGTGGCTGTTCGCTCAGTATCTCGCGCGCATGGACATGGCCCAGTGCCCAATAGTCGTAACCTTTCTTGACCAGCGTCGGCAGATCCGTCGGCGCATAGGTGATCATGACCGGCGCGACCGGTCAGACTCGTGTGGAGCATCCCGATGTTGAAGAAACCGGGGACCGGAGCCGGGTAAGCAGGGACGAGATCCTCATTGACCTCGCGCTCGGGGAAGCTGCGGCCATGGACCGCCACCGAGAGCTCATCGAGCCTGACTGTCTGGGCAGTGCGGCTGGAAAAAACCGTGACGTTCGGCGGCAGAGCCAACTGCTTGGAGATGACACCTTGGGCATCGTGATTGCCCTGGACGATGAAGACAGCGGATACCGGCGCGCTCCAACCGTACCATCTGTCCGCGAAAGAACAGGCCGGTATGAAAATCCTGCCAATCGCAGTCATAGATGTCGCCGGCGAACAGGACAAAGTCCACGCGCTCAGAGAGGGCGGTATCGATCAGCCGTTCGAGCGCGCTGCGGGTCGCAGTCCGCAACCGCTCGACCGGCGCTCCGTCGTAACGGTCGAGGCCGCGTAGAGGGACTGTCGATATGGAGGTCTGACGCGTGGATGAACCGCATTAGGAGCGAGGTTTCGATACTATCTTGACGCGCTTCGGACCAAGTTGTCCATGGCCAACAATCGAGTCACCGCAGAACATCATGGACGGGTCAAATCCGTTTCGAACCCATTCGATAGAGCGCAAATGCTTGTCCGAATGAACTCGAGACAATGGGGCGGCTTGCGGAGAGGACAGGTGGTGAGCGGTTCATCCTCAGACTTAAGCTCCACCTGTGCGTCAGCGAATCTGCGTGCGGCCCCCCGAAGGCTTTGATTGCTCCATGCGGCGAATCATAACGTGGTCATCCTCGCGCTATCTCCACGAGGGCATAATTTTATCTCTGAATGTAGAGGTCCAAAGTTGCTCACCTGGCGTAGAGAAGAACTGTGCATTGATTTTTCCTATTGCCCGCCGGAAGAATACTGCTTCAATCCCTCCCACACAAGCACCATCACTACTTTTTATCGCTGCACCGTATGCTCCAGTCTCATCCCCATGTCTTGCAATTCCCGCAGCCAGCCCCGTATGCTCGAAATATTATTAAGGAGTGGCTATGACCGAGCCGACCATCACCATCTCCAACTTAAGCCTGGCCGAACTGAAGCAGCTGGTCGAAGGGATCGTCGACGATCGGCTGCGGGTCTTGCTCGGCGACCCCGATCTGGGCGCGCCGCTGGGCGAATCTGTACGCGACCGCCTCAAGCAGTCCTTGGCTTCGACGGAACGTCTGACCGGCGACGAAGTGGCCGACAAGCTCGGCCTGCGGTGGTAGCGCGATGCCCTGGTTTCGTTTAGCCTTCCGGCCTGATGTCATTACCGACTTGCGTGCTGCCGATCCCGCCATGGCGCAACGGCTGTTCGACAAAACCAAATGGCTGGCTTCCAACGTGGAGAATCTGCGGCATGAACCCGTCGCCGCCGATTTGCCCGGCCATCCACAAATATGCCGTGGGCGACTGGCGGATTTTCTACTCGATCGACCGCACGGAACAGCTCGTGGACATTCACCATATCCGGAACGTGGCGCCGCCTCACCGGCCCCTGCCGACGTAATTCATGCTGAACCTGACCTGGACCGCCATCGAACGCCTGCGGAAGCTCATCAAGGAACATCCGGAAGATCCGGTCGTCCGGATTACGCTGCGCGACCTGGATGACAATCGCCTCTCCTTGGCAATCACATTGGAACCCGCGGCTCAGGAAGAAGACCAAGTGCAACACATCGAGGGACTGACGATTGCGCTGGATCGCGCCAGCGTGCACCGCACGACCGGCATGACGGTGGATTTTCAGGAAGCGAAGGGCTTCAGCTTCGTGCATCCCCCGCCGGGTGAGTTGGGGCTCATCATGCCCAGCAACAACTAGGCAGGATGCTGAAAACGGTCGCCAGCGGCGTGCTCGCATCGCGTAGAAGCTCAACGTACTGGCGAGTACGCTCTGCCCTCGCGCTCGTTGCGGCCTTGCTAGACAACCGTTCTGACCATCCTGCTATCTCACGCTCGTACTCATCGCGTCTCGCACCTCAGAGCCGGACCGACTGCGGGAACAAAGCCTGTCTCGGTAGGCGCGAGATGGCGGGCAAGAACGGACGCCTCGCCCCTCTCGCATTGCTGCGGCCCCGCCGGACGAGCCTTTTTGAGCATCCTGTGAGATAGCTCCCGACGTCGCAGCGGATTCGCTGATTATTAGGATTTCATCCGCGGAAAGACGCTGCCGAAATGCATGGTGAACGTACCCCGGGCCACATCCGCAACGTAGCGTTCGAGAGCCTCGTGGATAACTGGAAAGGCAAGGTCGTCCCATGGAATGTCCTGCAGGGCGAACAACCGCACGTCGAGGCTCTCGGTGCCGGGCTTAAAGTCCGGCGTGCGCATCGTCCCCCGGAAGACCATATGGACTTGGCTGATTCGAGGCAGGCTCAACACGGCGTACAGCGACGTGATCTCCACGTCGGCATGGGCTTCTTCCATAGTTTCGCGGACCGCGGCCTGCTCGGTGCTCTCTCCGATTTCCATGAAACCTGCAGGAAAGGTCCAATGGCCGAGACGCGGTTCGATGGCCCGCCGGCACAGCAGGATTTTGTCTTCCCACTCGGGAATACAACCGGCGACGATTTTCGGATTGATGTAATGGATGGCCTGACAGGTATCGCACACGAATCGCGGCAGGTTATCGCCGGGGGGAATTTTTGACGACAACCCGGCCCCACATTCAGAGCAAAACTTCATGACAACTCCTGATCACGCCGCGAAGAGAATGGATAGCATAAACCACGCCTTCTTTGCACCCTGCCCCCGCGGGCTGGAGGCCGTTCTTGCCGATGAACTGAAAGATCTAGGCGCATCCGATATCGAGGCAACGGCCGGGGGTGTCGCCTTTCGGGGCACGCCTCGCGTTCTGCTATCGCGTGAATTTGCAGAGTCGCATCGCGAGCCGCATTCTGCTGCGCATTGCCGAAGCGCCCTATCGTGATGAGCATGACGTGTATGACGCCGCCAAGGCGGTCCGCTGGCAGGATTGGTTTACTCCGCAGCACAGCATCAAGGTCAAGGTGAGCGCCCACCACTGCGCCCTGAAAAGTTTGGATTTTGTGACTCTGCGGGTGAAGGACGCGGTGTGCGATCGATTTCAATATGCCAGGGGCAAACGCCCGGTCGTCGACACCCATGCGCCGGACATTCTCATCGCCGTCTTTCTAGATCAGACGACCTGCACCCTCTACCTGGACACATCCGGCGATCCGCTCTTCAAACGCGGATGGCGGAAGTCCGCGGGTGAAGCGCCGATCCGGGAAAACCTCGCAGCCGGCATGTTGCGTCTCGTGAAATGGACGCCGGAGACCGTCCTGTTCGATCCCATGTGCGGCAGCGGAACATTCGTCATCGAAGCCGCCTTGATGGCCCGCCGGGTGGCGCCGGGATTCGGTCGGCGGTTTGCGTTTGAAAAATTGCTGTCGTTTGAGGCCGGCACCTTGAACGATCTGCGGGACGAACTCAAGGCCGCGGAAGTATCCGGCCAAGCAGGGCTTGATCCATGCCGCAGACCACAGCGCCCAGGCGCTCGCGTCCATGCGAGCGAATCTCGCCATCGCCGGTATTGCGGAAGCTGTCACTCTTCATCAGGGAGACGTGCTGGAACTTCCGGCGCCGGCTGAAACCGGTATTCTCATCACCAATCCTCCCTACGGTCATCGCATGGGAGACAGCGAAGCGCTCCGTGCCTTCTATCCGCAGTTCGGCGACCAGTTAAAGAAATGCTACTCCGGGTGGACCGTACATATCTTTACTGCCGACTTGAAACTTCCCGGTCTCCTGCGCTTGGCCCCTTCCCGGCGCGTCCCGCTGTTCAATGGGGCGATCGAATGTCGCCTGTTCGAGTTCCGGATGGTGGCAGGGAGCCATCGTAAACCTCGCGCCCAAGACCAATCCCTCCCTACCCAGTGAACACATTTCGTGATGGTTCATGAGCATGGTGAGTTCCGTGTCGTTCGCGAAGGGACATTCGCCCGGCGCGCCGTGGCGCAATACATTTCAGCCTTCAAGACGGACGACCCGTCGCTTGACACCCACCTGAAAGACTCTTATTTTCAGTTGAAGGTCCTGCGCACCGGTTCACTACTACCTCCCACAGAGGAATCTGGATACGTATGAACACGTCTCACACTTCCCTGGAAGAACTTCAGTCGCAGGACGAGCTGTCCCTCTCTCGTTTGATCATCGTCTCAAATCGCGAACCGTACGAACATCGCCTCGTCAAGAACCACCTTATTTGGGAAAAAACATCCGGCGGCTTGATCTCGGCGCTCGATCCGGTGGCGCGTCGTTTGGGCGGCACCTGGATTGCCTGGGGCAGCGGCAAAGCGGATCGCGATGTCGTGGACCAGACCATGGCCATCGACGTGCCACCCGACTCCCCGACGTATCGTCTGCGCCGCGTATGGCTGGAACCCTATGAAGTGAAGGGCGGGTATCAAGGGTATGCCAATCAAGTGCTGTGGCCTCTGTGTCACCTCACCCTGGATCGAGTCGCCTATCGAAAAACATTCTGGCACGCCTACCAGGCTATGAACGCGCGCTTTGCGGAAGCCGTGATCGACGAATTACGAACGAAACCCGGTTTTGTCTGGATTCACGACTTTCACCTGGCTCTCCTCCCCGGCCTGCTCAAAACCTCGCTCCCGGGGCAGCCGATCGGGACCTTTTGGCACACGCCCTGGCCCGGCCCCGATGCCTTTCGCATCCTGCCTGAACGCCGCGAACTGATCGAATCCCTGTTGGCCGGGGACCTCGTCATGTTCCAAACGCGGACGTTTCTCCATTGCTTCGTCGAATGCGCGAAGGATTTTTTGGGCGGCGACGTACGAGCCGATGATCATCACATCGAGTATAAAGGTCGTACGACTCGTCTCGTGGCCCGGCCCATCAGTGTCGGGTTTCAGGCCTGGTCTGAGCGGGCGCAATCCCCTCAAGTCGGACGAGCGATGGAGGTTCTGCGCAACCTCCATGTCTGTCGGCCCGACACCCGCATCGGGCTCGGCGTCGATCGCCTCGACTACACCAAGGGACTTCTGAAACGATTCTGGGCGATCGATGCGTTTTTTCAGCAGTACCCCCATTATTGCGGCAAATTTACCTTCATCCAGATCGCGGTCCCGACCAGGGACGATGTCGAAACTTATCGGCGCTATCGGGAAATCATCCGTGAGACCGCCAACGATATCAATGTCCGCTACGGCAGCATCTCGCGTCCCGGCAGCCGCGACGCGTCGCGTTGGCGGCCGATCGAATTCCGGGAAGGGCGCATCGGCGTGGACACGCTGGCCGCCTATTACCGGATGGCCGACTTGGCTTTGGTGAGTTCCGTCTACGACGGCATGAATCTGGTCGCGAAAGAATATGTTTCTTGCCAGGCCGAAGAGAAGGGCGTGCTACTCGTGAGCCATATGGCGGGCGCCGCGGAAGAACTCACCGATGCCCTGGTCATCAATCCCTACGACCTGGAGGGCGTGGCCGATTCGATCCGTCAGGCGCTTGAGATGCCGGTGGAGGAACGCGTGGACGCGCATGCGCCGGATGCGCGGGTATTTGGCCACTCACGACATTCGGGCCTGGGCGGACGAGTGCCTCCGGGACGCGGGCCTCTTGCCACCGGATGACAGTCCCTCTATTGTGTAGTCGGCGCCACGACAACGGGCGTCGGTTGAGAGGGCCTGTGATTGTCACCCCATTGCCGGACATCTCTATTCAATCGCCTTCTCCAACAGCCGCATACGGTTCTCACAGGAACGTGTGAGCCTAGATCTACGCCGCTTCATGAGCCGGCTGAGTCCCCCTCCTGCCGCTATGCTGGCCCTCTGGCTACTCATGGGCGGGTGCGCTCAGATTACCCACCTCTTTTCCGTCACCCGGCCGCTCGACCGACCGCTGGACCGTGCGCAACAGGCCATGATGTCGCGGATGCAGGCGATCGTCGAACCGGATCTGCGCGACAATCTCAATACCGCACTCCCGGCAGTTCGTGCCGGCCTTGGCCGACCAGACCAACAAGATCGCCAAATTCAAACGGCGGTCTCGCGCTGCGCACGCTTGCCGATCCTTGGGACGGACTTTCAACCGTGGAACAAGCCGGTCTGTTGGCCGCGGGAGCCGCGGAATCGGGCGTCGAAGGACTTCCGGCCGTCATCGATATCCTAGAAGGCGGCATGGATCGCACGGCGCACCCTTTCAGGCCGCTCACGTTTCCCGTGACCCTCGCGCATGAAGATGTGCTCGGCTTTCTCATGGAAGTCCTTGAGGACGCCTATCAAGACCGGGAACATGCGCTCCGCCATTTGTCTCCTCAGGATCGGGAATTTCTGTTTGCCCAGGCCCGTCCTCTCGTGGAACGATTCATTCCTCAGATCACGCCGCCGGCCCAGCTTATCCGACGCCGAAGCGGCCGCCCGATATGCCACCCTACTTGATGCAACAGGTCGACTATGGATCGTTGATCACCGCCGCGCAGCGACTGGCGAGACTGGGCAACCGGAAATTTTTGCAACAGTTGGACATTGCATTTCACCATCGAGCCCCCGGTCACCCTTCCGATTCGCCGGCATCACCGGAGATCTGCTGCTGGCGCAACAGACCCCGTATGGATTGGTCATCATCGGCGGCCGCGGCCCGAATACCTATGACCTTGAGAAGGGCGCCGCGCTGATCATCGACCTCGGCGGCAACGACACCTACCGCGGTCCATCGGCGCGAGCTCTAACAGTGATCTCGGCAATAGCATCGTGATCGACCTGAACGGGAATGACACCTATGAGCCATCTCCGCTTGGGTCTTGCCACGGGCCGGGCAGGAATCGGCATCGTCATCGATCACAGCGGCAACGACACCTATCGCCTGTCGCCCGGCTCCGGCGGAGTAGGCCTCGCGGGCCTCGGGATCCTGTATGATGGAGAAGGACAGGATATCTACGAAGGCAGCCGGTTTACGCAAGGCGCCGCGTTCGGCGGGTTCGGCTTGTTGGTGGATCGCGCCGGAGACGATCGGTATACGAGCTTCGGCTATGCGCTGGGATTCGGTGCTCCATTGGGCGTGGGCGCCGTCATCGATGTGGCGGGCAATGATTCGTATGAATGCGGCGGGCATTATCCCAGCGCCTACAATGCGGCCGATGCCCCGGATGCGCAACCGCATGACGCCGGATATCAATTCGATTGCTTTCGGATTAGGCACCGGATCCGGGCTTCGCGTCTTCACGAAGAATCCGGCGCAACGCGCGCTGAGCCTCGCCGGCGGCTGGGGACTGTTGATCGATCTGGACGGACACGATCGTTATCGCAGCGCGAATTTTTCTCAAGGCCACGGATATTTTTTCGGCCTTGGCGTGAAGCTGGATCTCCAGGGTGACGACGATCACCAAGCCGCCCGGTATGGGCACGGCACGGCCGCCCACTTCGGCGTCGGCCTGCTCGTCGATTATGACGGGCAAGGACCGTTACGGCTCAAAAGGACCGTTCTACAACGGCGGCGCGGCCTGGGACGGCAGTGTCGCGCTCGCTGTTGACGGTGGGATGGCGAGTGACTTTTACGACCTGCCGGCCTCGACGGGGCTTGGGATGGGAGACCTCGGAGGATGGGGGCTGTTTATCGAAGAAGGCGGCGCCGACCAATATGCCGTCAGTCGGGGGCTGGGACATGGCGCGGATGACCAGCATCGGCGCATTTTTCGATCTTGACGGCAGGGACGACTATTCTTCTGTCCCGCCACCGACCGCCGACGCTCGTCCGCAGCGGCTCAATCGAAAAGTCTACATCGAGAACCAGGGCAGCCTCTTCATCGACCGATAGCAGAATGGTGAAAATGTCCGCCAGCTTTGTTTCTCGCATCGTTCACAGTCTCAACGTACCCCAGGGGTACGCCTCGACTCTTCACTCGTTGCGGCCTCGCTGGACGGCCGTTTTGACCATTCTGCACGCTCGCCCGAGTTCTCTCCGACTCGGCGCTCTCGAGATGTTTGAAGGCCCCACAACTTTTTCAACTATCTGCGAAGCGGGTCATCACTCTCGCGGTGGCGCCCTCCTCGCTACCAAGCATGGGTTACACGCGACCGTTCCGGCAACTGCGATCGATGGACTACCCTTCCAAAGCCTGCGCTTGACTCACCCTGTCTTATGGCTATCTTAACCAACATGAACGAGCGTAAGTGTGACCTTAGTATCACTCGCGCAGCCTTCAGCACCTGGCCATCCGAGCATACCGGAGGATGATATGAACGATGTGAATGCCCCGATACTCACGAATCTGCCCGTACTGCCGCTGAAACGAACGGTGTTGTTCCCGGGCACCATGATGCCGTTGACCGTGGGACGGGATCGTTCCGTCGCAGCCGTGGAAGCGGCATTGAAAACCGAAGATAAGACTCTGCTTGTCGTGGCTCAGCGGGATGCGCAAACCGACCAGCCCTTGCTGGGGGATCTCTATACCATCGGCACAAAGGCCGTCATCAAACAGACGGCGCGCGCTGCGGAAGGTCATTACAATATTTTGATCCAGGGATTGGAGCGGTTCGTGCTGCTGAAGCTCGACCAAATCGATCCGTTTCTGCAGGCGCGGGTGAAACAGTTGCCGCCTCCCAGTGAACAGAGCACGGAAGTCGAGGCGTTGCATCGGGCGATCCTGGACATCATCACCGAGCTGCCGAAGTTGATTCAGACGCCGGGCGTGCATGAAGCAGTGGCGGCTCTCGGGACCGAGCAGGACCCGGTCGTCCTGGCCTACCGCATCGCCTCGTTGCTGAACCTGACGTTGGACGGCGAGCAACAGTTGCTCGAAGCGGCCACGCGGGTAGACCTGTTGCGCGGCCTCTATGCCGCGCTGTCTCGCGAGGTGCAGATCCTCCAATTGAGGGACAAGATCGCGGGCGAGGCCCGAGAGAAACTGGGCAAGACTCAGCGGGAGTATCTCCTGCGCGAGCAGCTCAAGACGATTCAGCAGGAGTTGGGCGAGAGTAACGGCGAGGAAGATGAAGTCGGCGCATTGAGAGCAAAAATTCAAGAAGCCGATCTTCCCGAGCACGTGCGAAAAGAAACGGACCGTGAACTTGCGCGGCTCGCCAAGACGCCCAGCGCTTCACCCGAGCATCAAGTGATTCGGAGTTACCTGGAACTGGTGCTCGAACTGCCCTGGAACAAGTCCTCGGAAGAACATCTGGACCTCGCGCACGTCCGCAAGGTCTTGAACGAGGATCACTACGGCATCAAGGAAGTCAAAGAACGGATCGTGGAGCATTTGGCGGTGCTGAAATTGAACCCTGCGGCCAAAGCGCCGATCCTCTGCCTGGTGGGGCCTCCAGGCGTGGGCAAGACCAGTTTGGGACAGTCCATCGCCAAATCGATGGGCCGCACTTTCGAACGCTTCAGCCTCGGCGGACTGCATGACGAAGGGGAACTGCGCGGCCACCGGCGCACGTATGTCGGCGCCCTTCCCGGCCGTATCATTCAAGCGGTGCGGCGCGCCGGAGTCAACAATCCGGTGATCATGCTGGACGAAGTGGATAAACTCGGACGGGATTTCCGCGGCGATCCGGCGGCGGCCTTGCTGGAGATTTTGGATCCGGCGCAGAACCATACGTTCCGCGATCACTATCTCGATTTGCCCTTCGATCTATCGAAGGTATTTTTCATCACGACGGCGAATACCCTGGAGACGTCTCTCGCAACCGCTGCTGGACCGCATGGAGATCATCCGGCTGAACGGATATAGCGAACGGGAAAAGCGCGAGATCGCCGTTCGGTACCTGTGGCCGCAGACGGCTGAAGGAGGCTGGGCTGCGGACGGAGGATATCAATCTCCCTGAAGTCGTGCTCGACCAGATTATCGGCCGCTATACCCGGGAATCAGGGGTGCGGCAGCTGGAGCAAATGTTGGCACGCCTGACGAGAAAAGTCGCCGTGACTTTGGCGGATCAGGCAGCTGATTCGGCGTCGGCCACGGTCGATATTACAGCGACCCTGTTGGACGAATGGCTGGGTCAGGAACGGTTCCAGCCGGAAGAAGCGCGGAAGGACTTGCCGGCCGGTGTCGCAACCGGTCTCGCTTGGACTCCGACAGGCGGTGATGTGCTGTATATCGAAACCAGCCTGCTGCCGGGAAGCCACGACATGACGCTGACCGGTCAACTGGGCGACGTGATGCAGGAATCGGCGCGCGCCGCGCGCAGCTATCTCTGGAGCCATGCCGAGGCGATGGGCCTCGACATTTCCCGCTTCAAACGGAATGGCGTGCATATCCACGTGCCGTCCGGCGCCATTCCCAAGGACGGGCCCTCGGCCGGTATCACCATGGCGACAGCGCTGGCTTCCGCTTACGTGGGTAAACCGGTGCGCAGTGACACGGCCATGACCGGAGAAATAAGTCTGACCGGATTGGTGTTGCCGGTGGGCGGTATCAAGGAAAAAGTCTTGGCGGCTCATCGAGCCGGTCTCAGGCGCATCATTTTGCCGAAGGCAAATGAGAAGGATCTGAAAGAGATTCCGGCGGAAGTGCGTGAAGACTTGCAGGTCTTTTTGGTCCAGCGCTTGGATGAAGTGCTCCAGGCGGCCTTTCATGAGGATCCGACGCCTGGACCTCAGCCCGAAGTGGCGGCCGGAACCTCCATCGTCGGGTCATGATGGCTGTCCGACTAGTCAGGGGCTGTAGAGGCCATTGGCTGATGAGACAGAGGCATGATAACGTCAATCCATGAGCCTCTGTCTCATCAGCCATTCTGATTCTCATCGGCCATTCTGATTGAGGGGGGAGAGCATGGGAGACAAAATCGACATTGGCCCCGTTGTGAAAATAACCAAGAGTGATGACGAGTGGAAAAAACTGCTGTCCCTCGCGGCCTATCAAGTGTTGCGGCATGAGGATACCGAGCGGGCGTATACAAGTCCGCTCAATGACAATCATCAAGCCGGCGTCTACCACTGCGCCGGCTGCGATCTCCCCGCCTATTCATCGGAGCATAAATTCGATAGCGGCACCGGGTGGCCGAGCTTCTGGCAGCCGATCGATCCCCGCGTGGTCGAGACCCGCACCGACTCCAAATTCTTTATGACACGCACCGAAGTCCACTGCTCCCGTTGCAACGGGCATCAAGGGCATATCTTCAATGACGGCCCCAAGCCCACCGGACTCCGGTACTGCATCAACGGCGTGTCACTGAAATTTGTCCCGGTTCAGACATAATCGCCTGTCCGGATACAACGACGCATCGATCACCCGATCGGGAATCGCTTTCCAGCAGATTGTGCCTGGCACTGAAACTTGCTATTTGGAGGAGCGCCTCCTAGACTAATCATTCCATGTCCATGATCTCCTCGAAACGCTTCCCGTTCTGCCTTGTGATGGCGTGCGCTATGGTCCTCGGTTGCTCCCAGTCCTCCGATGTGATCTCTACAAATCTGAACGCGTGTTTAATCGTGACGGAAGCGGATGTGGAGCGGGCGATAGGAACGCCAGTTGCCACCCGCCTGCAAAACGATCGGCAATGCCTCTATCAGGCCAAACGCAATCCAGAAGAGACGGTCACAGTGGAATTTGATCCGGGACAAGACGGGAACAAGAAGAGCGTCTTTAACGACCAGCGCTCAAAAACCGGCCACCAACCAATCACTGGAATCGGGGATGGAGCGTTCACCCTGCGATCTCCCATCGGTAGCACTCAGCTGACTTTCTTGAAGGATAACGCGCTGGTTACACTCTCGCTTTCCTCGCCGAAACAACGGAATCCTCAAGCAGCTGTCACCAACCTCGCCAAGGTCGCCGCAAACAGGCTTGCAGGTCCCCGTCCGGGAGTTGCCGTGGCAACGGCCGCATCGGATTCGGGTTTGGCCCACGCGTCCCCTCAATGGTCGGGAGATTGGTTTGGCTGCGTCCCCGTAGGATTGATGTATGGCAAGGGCCATCTCGCGTTAAGCGAGCGTGCCGACTGGACCCTCACGACAGCCGTGGTAATGCCGGGGACGGTGGTGGCAGACCGAGGGCGCTGGCAAGCCGAATCGTACCAAGAGATTCTGCATGGAACCTATCAGATCGCCGAAAGCAATACGTTCTCGACCACCGGTATTCTGAACGTCGCCTGGACCAAGCTTCCGAAGAAGGAAGTACCAAATAAATTCGATCCCCTTCTCTGGCAATCGTTCGGTACAGTCCCGCGTAAGATGACAGTGAAGCGCATGACGCCGATTGAACCAGCGCTTGTGGGGACATGGGAAGGCTCGGCCAAATTCGTCGATCGCCAAGAAGAATTCGTCTGGACGATTACCTCAGCCAACGTATCGGAGTTCTACAAGGCCACTACCCAGAGGGGCCGGATCGAACCGGACCAGGACCGCTTCAAACTGATCGTAGCCCAGAGCAAAATCCCCCCGCTAATCATGCGTGTTCTGGCGCAGGACAAGATGGAGTTGACCGACAGCAGCGGGACGGTATCCCAATGGAATCGAAACGAAAAGCTGCTCTCTCGCTGTTAACATCCCCGATCAGAATTCTCCGCGAAAATTCTCCCATTTCCACGCTTGACTGCATTTCCGCCGGTGGGTAGACTGAATCCATGGTCGCCTTTCTCCTCACTGCCTTACTGCTCTCCGCCACACCGGTATATGCGGCAGAGGATCGTCCCCTGTCGGCTCTAGATCTAGGCCGCGCGGCGAGTGACCTGCTCGACAGGACGAAACCTGAAAAAATTTTGCGCGAACTGTTCGATCAAGCCTTGGCGACGGTACGGGAATACGTGCAAGTGGAAGGGAATCTGCCGGCCCTTGAGTCCCGGCGATCAGGCGAATTTCGTCTAAAACTTTTTCCGCAGGGCCAGTCCCACTCGCAGGAACATCTCAGCGCCGAAGGATCGTTCAGTTTCTCACCCGACGCCGATCAGCCAGAATTCACGTTCCGGTTCAAATCTTCAAAGTCCATCACAGCACGCCGTTCCCCCTTCCGGCGAGATCCTTTGAAGCAGCTCCGAATCGCTCGTTCCTCTCTGCGGATGAGGTTCGGAGCTTGCGATCTACCCGCCTGACCACATCGAAGTCCTTCACTTCTTGCCCCCCTTCCCTGAGCCTGCTGAGACAGGCTCAATACCCATGAGAGAGACGTTGAGCCTGCGAGCGATGCGAGAACAGGTCTGGCAGCCTTTTTTCAGCATCCTGCTAAGGCAGAATGGCGATGATACGCACCGGAGCCCCAGTGCCGCCGGCAATTTTCATGGGAAGGGCCATGAGACTTCCGCCGGACGGAGGGACCTCCTCGAGGTGCGCCACATTTTCGAGGCCATACAGACCCGCGCTGCTTATGATTCGATGAACCACAAAATCCTGAGAAGGACCATAGTCGATGCTGGGCGTGTCGATTCCTATGCCGTTGATGTGCCGTTCGGCCACCAGAAATTGTGCTACTTCCTTTGAGAACCCTGGAAAATGCAGTGTCGCAGGAAGCTCCGGCGTAGTCGTGCCGAAATAGCGTTCGCGATCCGTCCAATAGACGCCCCACCCTGTCAGCATCATGACAACCGCGCCGGCTGGTATTGATCCATGTCGGGCCTCCCAGCGCTGAATGTCTACCAGCGACAGACGGTAATCACGGTCGGCGGCTACCGAAGTTCGTACGTCAATCACCACAGCCGGTCCTATCAGGCGCTCAAGCGGAATCGCATCGATTCCTACTTCCCCTTGCGCGAAATGAACGGGAGCGTCCATATGGGTTCCGGCATGTTCGGATAGCGCCACCTGTCCCGTCGCATACCAGGCTTCAGTCGTGGTGCCTCCCCGCACCATTGAGTCCCGATGGAAAGGAGGATTGCTCGGCCAGACCTGCGTTGTCTCATCGAAAGCGTAGGTGAGATCCAACAGACGTTGCGCGCCCGCGCGATCAGACCACACAGCCATCGCAGCCAGAAGGATGATCCCAGCGCCGACGGGATACCACATTTTAGATCGGCTGTCCTGTTGTTTTTGATTCCCCATGGCGCTCCTTGTTCCGCACCCATCAGTCTCCATAGCCAGCATGACAGCGCATGGAGGGTCTACCGATCTGAGCGGAAATACGGTACCCTCTTCGCCTGCGGGACTGCAACTTGAAAGGAGCCACGTATGGCTGATCATCCCACGCCGGAAAGCGACCTGGGGTTGTCGGGACAACGCTTTTCTGTGGAGTACCACATCCGTGGATCGGCTGCAGAGGCACGCAAGCGCGCGAATCTTCTCTGCATCGACCAAACCGTCGAGGCGGCTGATCACGTCATTCCACCGGGAGCGATTCGAGAACACCTACTGGGCCACGTGGAGGAACTGGAATCCTTGAGCCCCGAGCTTTCCCGCGCCTCTCTGAGCTTTCCCACTGAGCTTCTCGACGGATCCGTCAGTACCCTGTTGCATATGACATTCGGCATGGCCAGCTTACAAGGCGGAGTCCGCCTCACAGACCTGTCGCTGCCCGACAATAGCGTGGCGCGGCTGGCCGGCCCTCGCTTCGGAACGCCGGGCCTTCGCGAGTTGCTTCACATCCCGACTCGTCCGCTCGTCTGTGCCGTTCTGAAGCCATTGGGATACTCCCCGCGGCAACTGGCCGACCTGGCCTACGAATTCGCGCTCGGGGAAGTCGATATGATCAAGGATGACCAGAGCCTCGGAGACCAACCCTTCTGCCGGTACGAGGACCGGATTGGACGATGTATGGAGTCCGTCCATGAAGCCTCACGCCAGACTGGAAAACGCTGCCTCTATGTCCCGCATGTTTCCAGTCCCTCACCAATTCTCAGTGATCGAGCGAGCATGGCCCGGAAAGCGGGAGCCGGCGCCCTGCTGGTCTGTCCAGGCCTCATCGGGTTTGACGCCATGGCTTCCCTGGCCTCGACTGCCTCCCGCTCCCTCCCTCTCGTCTCACATCCGGACTTTCTCGGCAGCCACTACGTCTCGCCGGACAGCGGCATCGCGCCTTCAGTCCTTTTCGGGCTCCTCCCCCGACTGGCCGGGGCCGACATTTCCATCTATCCGACATACGGACTCGCGTACCCGATCTCTGAAGGCGACTGCCGGGACATTGCAGCATCCTGTCGCCGATCACTTAGCTCCTGTCCTCCAATATTTCCAACCGCGGCAGGGAGAATGGCCGCCTCTCGCATCCATGAGATGGCAGACCTCTATGGCCATGATGTTGTGTACATTCTCGGCAGTGACGTGCGCCGAGATACCTCCAAGATACGAACTGCCTGCCTGGAGTTTGTCCGCCGGGTAGAGAAAGAGTAGCCCTTCCTACAGATTTTCTCCCTCTTAGCCGATATAGACCAGGATCAACCATCACCAACCAGCCATCCGGTGGTGCAAAGGGAGAGGGAAGGTTCTTGTCGCTCAAGTCAGACCGCCAAGCGAAGGACACCGCCCCGGAAACGATCACCGTTCGTCCGGGGTCACTCAAGGTCGGCATGTATGTCGACCTGAATTGCTCATGGTTCAAACACCCGTTTCCTCGGCGATCGTTCAGAATCGCGTCAGAACACCAGCTGAAAACCATACGCGGACTTGGACTCTCCACGGTCCTTGTCCATCCACGTGAATCGGATCCTGCCACCACAACCGATACGGTCGAGAGCCTTTCCGCCTCAATCTCGGCACCGGCTTCCGATCCGGCAACGGATACCGCGTTAGCCGATGACGCGATGCGGTTGAGTGAGGAAGAAATGCCGACTGCCACTGACTATCATCAGGCGGCCGAACTGGCATCCGAAGCCTACCGACAAGTCATTCAACGAAGTTCGCAAATGATGCGCGATCTCTCGACGGGATCTCCAGAGGGTTTGCGTAATGCAAAAATGCTGATCAATGGGCTCAGCACCCTACTGACCAATACTGAATCCGCCGGTATGGTAGCGAGCGCTTTTGATCCGGAAGACCTCGAAAATTTGAACGTGCTTCATTCCCTGAATGTCTCGACTCTTTCGATGATGGTCGCCCAACATTTTGATATCCAGGAGGAGTCCCTCCACCTGATCGGCATGGCGGCACTGCTACTCGACATCGGCGAGCAGCGCATTTCTGGCCGCATTCTACGAAACCGAGGCCATCTTTCACATCAGGAGACGAGAGAGTACCAGCTACATCCCTACCACGCCATCGAAATGCTCAGGCGTTACACTGGCTTTCCGGAGGAGGTCCTGGACATTATTCGCAGCCATCACGAACGGCTCGATGGGTCCGGCTATCCGGAGAAACTGAAGGGAGATCAGATTCCTCTCTCAGTCAAAATCGTCAGCGCCGTTGACCACTACGATTCGCTGATCAATCACCCGGACCCCGCGCAAGCCATCTGTCCGGCCGGAGCCTTGGCTAAGATGTACAAACATCAGCAACACCTGTTTGCGCCCGAGGTTGTCGTGGCAATGATTCAAACGTTCGGAGTGTACCCTCCCGGAACCGTGGTCACGCTTTCCGACGGAACTCTCGGACTCGTGCTGAATATCAATTTTGAAACCCGCCTCAAACCCCTCGTCTTGCTGAACGATCCTGCCGCCTCGAGAGAGAACCCGACTACCATTGACCTTTCGGGCGGATCCCAGCTCACCATTGTTCGCGCCGTACCACGCGCGGAGTTGTCCAACCAGGTTACCGATTACTTTCACATCAAACGCTGGACCGGCTATTTCATCCAGTCTTCGATGCGCACAGTTCGAGAAGAAACGACCAAGTAAACGCAGTCGGGCCGCTGGCAGGCACACCCTGCAGTGTGGTATTTCCCTCGCATGGCCATACCGCGAGTGCTGCTGCTCATTCCTCCCTTGACACAACTCAATACGCCCTACCCCTCAACGGCCCAACTGACAGGGTTCTTGCGCTCCCGCGGGTATGAGGCCGCTCAGGCAGACCTCGGTCTTGAGATGCTGCTCCGTCTCTTCTCGCAGGCAGGGCTCCGTCAGGCGTTTCAACGGATCAGGCAGGTCGGCGGGTCATGGCGTGGAGAGGTTCAACAGTTTCTTGCGCTCGAAGATGCCTACCTTGCCACCATCGAACCAGTGATCGCCTTTCTCCAGGGACAAGATCCCATGCTCGCGCCGCACCTCGCCCGGGCGGGATTCCTCCCGGAGGGTCCTCGCTTTGCCGCCCAGAGCCCTCATGGAAACAGCCGCTCCGTGTCGCCATCTGACAGGGCCCGTCATCGGGCCACCCTGTATATCGAAGATCTCACGGACCTGCTGCATGAAACCGTGGCCCCCCATTTATTCCTAAACCGCTATGCCGAGCAGATTGCGCAATCCGCCTCCTCGTTCGACCACATCGAGCGGGCGTTGGCCCAGCCACTGAGTCTTACCGACGACCTGTTACTCGACGCGCTCTGGCCGCATATCGATCGAACCATCCCCGACGTCGTCGGCCTGACCGTTCCCTTTCCGGGCAATCTCTTCGGCGCCTTGCGAATTGCTCAAGCGCTCAAAATACGGCGTCCCGGCATTCGGATTGTCCTGGGCGGCGGCTATGTCAATACGGAACTTCGGCGCCTGGACGATCCTCGACTGTTCAAGCTTGTCGACTACGTCACGCTCGACGACGGCGAGCGTCCGTTGTTATGCCTGCTGGACCATCTGGCAGGCGGCCGTTCGAACGGCTTGCTCCGCCGCACGTTTCTTTGCATCAATGGCACCGTTACGTTTTGTGACGGGGGTCCTGAGCCGGACGTGCCCATGCATGAGTTGGGCACGCCGACATATACAGGCCTGCCGCTACGTCGCTATCTCTCTATTCTCGACAGCCTCAATCCGATGCACCGGCTCTGGTCGGAAGGCCATTGGAACAAGCTCACCGTCGCCCATGGCTGCTACTGGAAGCAGTGCACCTTCTGTGACGTGGGCCTGAACTATATTGCGCGCTATGAGCAGACCCCCACCGACCTCCTCCTTGAACGGATCGAGGCCCTCGTGCGCGAGACCGGGCAACGGGGCTTTCATTTCGTCGACGAGGCCGCGCCCCCTGCCGCCCTGAAAGCCTTGGCCCTCCGGCTGCTGGAGAAACGATTGACCATATCCTGGTGGGGCAACATTCGTTTCGAAGAAGCCTTCTCGCCGGATCTGGCAAGACTGTTGGCCGCGTCCGGTTGCATTGCTCTCACAGCCGGCCTCGAAGCGGCATCGGATCGCCTGCTCGAGCGAATGAAAAAGGGAATTACCGTCGACCAGACGGCGAGAGTTGCAGCCGCGTTTCGTCAAGCCGGGATTCTGGTCCACGCCTATCTGATGTATGGCTGTCCCGGCGAGACGATTGCGGATACGGTGGATTCACTCGAGCGCGTCCGGCAACTCTTTGCCGATGATCTCCTGCAATCCGCCTTCTGGCATAAGTTCACGGCCACGGCCCATAGCCCCATTGGATTGAATCCGGCCGCGGAAGGTCTCACCATCCTCGGACCGACGTTCGAAGGGTTCGCCGAAAATGATCTTCGCCATGCCGATCCCACAGCCACCTGCCCGGGCTGGCTGGGCGAGGGTTTGCGTGCCGCGCTGCTCAACTACCTTGAACAGGCTGGGCTCGACGTCCCCGTACAACGGTGGTTTTCGCAAGCCGTGAAACCTCCTCGAGTCGCGCGACGCTGGCTGAGCACGGCCCTGGCCGGTCTCCCTTCCGCGCCTCTGACCGCCGAACGCCGCTGCGTGTGGATCGGCGGGGGACCGGTAATGAAGCCACTTGGAGCGACGCGGACTCGCGTCATCCTGCCGACTCGTGCCGAAGATTTCTCGCTCACGCTGTCACCGCGTCACGCCGCCTGGCTGGTGGTACTGCTTCAGGAGTCGACTCCGTCGTCCCACCGGACCACCACCGAATATCCCACGTTTCGCAGAGGCACGGCAACAGTTTCCCACCACCGGCACGCAAGGCTTCGACCGGTTCAGCCAGACCCGCGCCTGGCAAACGATCCGGCAAGCAGGGCTTCTCTTGGTCTGAACCCATTTCGTCAGCATCTCGCCCGCAGTTGTTGTTCTACCGTGCGTAGACGTACCCGTAAACCCTCTCGCTTCACATCAGTGGAAAGGCAGTTGCCCATGGAGGCATCACTGGGCATCCGACCCCGCCCTCCCGGCTGGATGCCGATTGATCCGGAGGTTGCAGACCGGGAGCAGTCCTGGTCACTTCGATGGGGAAAATTTTTTTCCAGTACTGAAGCCAATGCAACAAGGGGAGCCGGCCTCAGGCCGGCTCCCCTTGTATAGGTACTCATTCTTGAAATGCGCTATTTGTTAGGCTGGGGCGTGACACGCAGATACGGCTTGATCGCTTTGAACCCTTTGGGAAACAGCGTCTTGGCTTCGGCATCATTGACCGCCGGAGTGATGATGCAATCCTGTCCGTCCTTCCAGTTGACTGGAGTCGCAACTTTATACTTGGAAGTCAACTGCAGGGAATCGATGACCCGCAGCAACTCATCGAAATTCCGTCCGCAGGAGGCAGGATAGGTCAGCATCAACTTGATCTTCTTGTCCGGTCCAATCACAAACACCGATCGAACCGTCATGCTATCCAACGAGTTCGGGTGGATCATGTCGTAGAGATTCGCCACCTTCTTCTCCGGGTCGGCTATGATGGGATAAGTCACCGTGCAGTTCTGCGTCTCGTTGATGTCCTTCGTCCAGCCGCGATGCGAATCCAGTGGATCCACGCTGATGGCCAGAATCTTTACGCCACGCTTGTCGAATTCCCCTTTGATTTTAGCCATGTAGCCCAGCTCGGTCGTGCAAACCGGTGTAAAGTCCTTGGGGTGAGAAAATAAAATGCCCCACCCGTTCCCCAACCATTCGTGAAAATTAACGGTCCCTTCGGTCGTCTCGGCGGTAAAGTTCGGGGCTTCGTCGCCCAATCGTAATCCCATGATATCCTCCTTCTCGTTCGACCGGATGTGTACTATGCAGTGGGATAAGGCCAAGTCAGCGCTCAAGATTACCGTTTATTAGGAGCCTGACGCAAGCGCAAGATGCTTCGCCGAAGGCAGACGAGAACGGGAACAGGGCGAATACCCCGCTCTGATCACGCTCAAGTTTTCTCTCAGGTCTCCGATACAGCAATCAGCATCGAGGAGTCCTGATGGAAAACCAAACACCTGCCACCACCAAGCTACGTATCTCCAACGATCCCATGTATCGCTTGCTCCGCGAAGGCTGCATTAAAGAGTTCAATGCCAAACGGGCCGCGGGTGAACAGGTCGATCTCACGCAGATGTGATCTACGAAGCCTCGATCTCCGCGGCCTCGAGACGGATGGATTGGATTTTAGCGAGTCCTATTTTCGACAAGCAGATCTGCGCGGAATCGATTTCCGCCATGCCCGGCTCGAAGGCGCGAGCATCAACGCGGCCAAAATCTCCGGAGTCATACTTCCCCAGTCGAATTGAGTGCGAGCGAGATCGAACTCTCATTGCTGCACGGCACTCGGATGCGCTACCAGCCAAAATCTTACTGACCGCATCGACCCGCTTAGTTCCCAGCCAAGTTCAACCGGTTTCGAACCTGCTTTCCTTCTGAGTGGACCAATTCAGCCTCGACGAGAAATACGCGCTCCTCCGGCAGCCGGCCCGGCGCGATCAGCTGCTCACGAATCGTTTTCGCACGGCTCTTGCGCCAACGATCGTAATTCTGATTCTTCCACAGCCATTGCGGGAATCAGTTGCTGACGCAGTTCATCGACCGTCAGCACCCGTTCGACACTTTTCCCTCCCGGGAGCTCTTCCCGCTTGGTCGGTTGCTTCCCCAATTTTTCGGCGTAGAGATCGCTCAAGAACTCGAACTCGCGTTCCGGAGAGACGGCCGCTTGCGGATTCTTCGTGCCGCCTTTCGTGAATCGTCGCTGAACCTCCGCACTCATCTTTTGTAGGGCCAGCGCATCTCGGTCACGTGTCAGATCGGCTGCGCCGATGACTTCAACCCGCAAAGCAGGTCGTTCTTGCAGCGCTTTGGCGAGCGACTCGATTTTCTGTTGTTCCGCAAGCTCCAGCGTCTCTGCGCCGGCCTGGAACTCGACAAACTGCAGATCTTCTCCCCCGCCGCCCACCAGTCCTCCCAGCGCAGCGAACGGAGACGTCGCCACCTTGGTGATCACGTTCAGTAGGGCATTGAGCAGCACCCCTCCGTATCTGAAATCCGGCTCATTCAAATCCCCGCGCACCGGCATATCGATATCGATGACACCGCGCCGGTCTTTCAGCAACGCCACCGCGAGACGCACCGGCAAACCCGTCGCGTCGGGGCTCTCGGTCTTCTCTCCGAACGTAAATTGATCGACCAACACCTTGTTCTCTCCGACTAGTTGCTTCTTCGATATCTGATACTTAAGGTCGAGCGAGAGCTTGCCCTTGGTAATGGGGTATCCGGCATACTTTCCCGCATAGGGAGAAACAGCAGTGAGATCCAGGCCTTGAAATAGGAACGTGAGATTCGTAAAAGCGTCCTCGGTGAGCGGGTTAATCTGCCCCTGTATTGTGATCGGCGCCACCTTGTCGACTTTCCCGGCAAGCGACACCTTGGCTTTCGACAGTTGCCTGGATGACAAGCCTTGTATGGTTCCGCCAAAATCCTGAATCCCCGTGGTCACGGTCGGTTGGATCGACTCATCCACAAACGTCGCAGACAACTTCGACAACGTCACCAGATCGATGGTGATGGGAATGGGCGGTGGAGTGGGAGCGGGGGAAGCTTCCTTCTTGGCCGCCGCACTGACGGGAGGCGACGCGCTCGGCTGCTGGGCACCTTGATCAGGCGCGCGCAGGGCGCGAGCGATATTCGTGGAACCGTCCTTAGCGATCATGAACTTAGCAGACGGCTGGCGTAGCGCAATCTCCGCGATCCTGACCTTAGTCGGCGCAAGCTCCAACGCGGCCTTGTTCAATTCGAGCGTCGACCAGGCGAGGAACTCTTGCTGTGTCGCGCGATCGATCAGACTCAGATTCTGCACCCCGATCTGCCCCGTATAGCGCAACAGCGGTTCTGATTCGTGACGGCTCCGGTAGCGCAGCTCTCCGGCCATTTGAAACTCGCCATTTTTGACATCGACATGCGTCGACCGATCCACGTAGGGCTGAAAATGGCGGAGGCCGATCCGGGACAGGGCCATCGTGAGATCCGCCTGGAGTGGATCAAGCTGTACCGTGCCCGTGCTCTCAATCGATCCCTGCTGATTCAGACGGAGTTTGGCGGTAATCGGCAGCGGTCGTCTGGACGGCGAATGGAGATCGTCGACGGTCACGGTCAAGTCGTCGATACTCAGTACCGCAGGTGTTTTCAGGCGACGATCTTCGAATGACACGTGGGTGTTCGTGACGGCAACCTTGTGCACATCCACCGTCCACGGCCGCGCAGGGCGGGACACCTGCCGAGTAGGAGCAGGATCCTCCGCCACCGGATCGAACAGCGGCACAGGATAGATCACTCCTTCAGGCGCCATCCAGGTTCGCACGTCTGCGCCGGTGAGACTGATGGTCTGGATCTCCAGCTCTTGCTTGGGAAGGTCCAGCCGAATGGCCTCCAGCGCTAACGACGGAACGCTCACGATCGGATCCCGTTCCCCACCTGCGGCCAATCGAAAATCAGACAGGACGATTTTGCCGTCGGACAGTTGCAGGTTGATTGGCGCCGCCGACGTATCAACGTGATACCCCGCCTCGAGCATGACCGCCCCGCTGAGGATCTCGAAACGGAAACGATCACGAAGGCTTGGCCAGAAGGTATTCAATTTGACGTTGGCAAGCGAGAAGCGACCGCTCGATTCCAATGGGTCCAGATGAATATTGCCCTTCCAAGCAAGGACCTCCCCCTCGCCAAATTCGGCTGAAAAGGCATAGGCATTCTCATCGCCCGGCCTGGTACTGAAATTCCGCAGCGTAATTTCAATCGGTACAATATCGATGGAGACCGGTTTCTGTTTGGTATCGTCCCGAAACTCGATCACTCCCTGCCGTATGCTCATGAGACGAATATCTACCGGCGGCAACCGTTGCGAGTTCGCTCTCGCTGTCCGTTCGTCTGCCGTGACGACCTGCGTCTCCGTGCTCGGAGGAAAAAGATCCAGCATGTTCAATTTGCCGTCGGATTGAATGTGCACGAATCCTAACGGAAGGGTGAGTCGGATTTCGTCGAACAGGTACGCCGAGCGAACCAGTGAAGTCCCCTCAAAATTCACGAACAATTCTTCGAAAGCCAGCATCGGCGTATGATCTGGTTCCTGAATCTCGAATGACGACAGCATGAGAGAGAAGGTGAATGGATTGAACCGAACATCGCCTAACAGGATGGGGTGATGCAGACGCTCGGATAACGCCGGCACTCCATAGGCCTTCACCGCGTAGGGCACAACGACAAAGCCGAGCAGCGCGTAGAATCCGAGGATTCCACACACGAGAATCAAAATGATTCGATATCGCACAAGAAGCGGCATGGCGATGAAAGTCTGATGATGGGGCGTCCGGTGGCATCGAAGCAACGCCCCTTGGCTGAAACACCGTTCGGACGACACCGTGATTGAGAACGATTGAGTAGGAATGATAACGGCAACAGTGGCCTAGAACAAGGGGATAACGGGGCGTTTATGTGTGCTGGTTCGGGATTATGGCAGATTGGCGACCGGTAGCAGATGGAAGTCAGCCGTGTGGGTTGGGATGCAATCTTGTATGGAGGACCTTGGTTATTACCCCAAGGCTGAGCCGTACCAAATACATGCGCTTCCAACGGCCATCTCAAGAGCCGTCCAAGGGACTGTGGTACAACCCGTAGAAATTGAGCCTTGAATCGACCTCGTAAAGGAAGGGCGACCATGAAAGAACACGAAGTCTGTCAATGGCGCGTCGAAGAGGGCTTGATCCATCGGGAGTTTTGGTGCGTCATATTCGCCCGAAGGGTAGTAGTAGGGTACTCTCTGAATCCAAGACGCTAACCTGCACAAATCTGAGCACGCGCCCACCTATCCCGACGATCCTCAAGAGACGTGCACCAAACGATAGGGACCAGGACACGGTTCGGCCATTCAATCGTCTTCTACACACATCGCTTTTCACGACGCCGGCCTATGTCAGACCTGTCTGCATGGCATCATCCTGCGCCGATCACGTGCCCGCCCGGCATGAATGGACTCGACAAACGCACGCTCGGAAAGGAAAAGGGCGACCACTGCGGCGAAGCGATTTAGCCTCGCCGTGAGTCGATACTTCGGGACGCGAGACATCTCCGCATTATTGCGACTCAGCTCTTTCAGGGCATGAGCTTCTGGATGTTTTAGCCGTCCCCGCTTCCGCCCCCACAATTTTCCTATAGTCACCAGTCTGGAATGAGCAGCCTTCCTTACTTTTGGAGACGAACGCCAATCCTCGACCTGGATTACCGGCGGCTGCACCGGATCCAGCTGTGGGAGGAATTTGCTCTACGGCTTCGCGGCTGGAAGAGAAATCCGAGTCTTTGTCCGTGCGCAAATCACATCTGTATCCTCCGTGATTGGGACGTGAATGTGTGTTTCCGTGATCTCCCTTGAGTAAATACTCCCTGCTTGAAGGCCACTAATGATAGAAACCTCTCAATTTTCAGTTAGTCTGCGGAATGTCGATTTCAGCGCCTTCCATCGACTAATAGGTAAAGGCCAACAATCCCAACAAAAGGAGAAACTATATGCGATTTTTAGTGTTTATGATTCCCGCGGTGTACCAGCCGAGAAACGGCCAGAAAACGGATCCGCATTTCACGCCGGATGCAGAGATGATGGCGAAGATGGGCCAATTCAACGATGAGCTGGAGAAAGCCGGCGCGCTCCTTTCGTTGGACGGGTTGCAGCCGCTGACGAGCGGTGCGCGCTTGGCGTTTACCGGAGGAAAGCCCACCGTGACGGACGGCCCGTTTGTCGAAGCCAAGGAGGTGGTCGGCGGGTATTGGATGTTGCAAGCCACATCGAAGCAACAGGTCATCGAGTGGATGCAGCGCTGCCCGGCACAGAACGGCGACGTGATTGAGATTCGACAGGTCTTTGAGATGTCTGATTTTCCCGCGGACATTCAGGCGGCGACAAAGAAAGATGGTTGATTGAGAGTGACGTATGTCACGTTGCAACTGGGGGGTCACTCCCCCCTATCATTTGCCCTTGATTCACGTTCATTCGCCGACCCAAAGGAGGAATAAAATGACAAATCCAGCGAAGAACACGATTTGCCTCTGGTATGATCGCGACGCCGTAGATGCAGCGCGGTTTTACGCTGAGACCTTTCCTGATTCATCGGTCGGCGCGATACATACGGCACCGGGTGACTTTCCTTCCGGGAAGAAAGGGGATGTACTCACGGTCGAGTTTATCGTGATGGGGATTCCCTGCCTCGGGCTCAATGGCGGACCCGCCTTCAAGCATAACCAAGCATTCTCATTTCAGGTCGCAACTACCGACCAGGCCGAAACCGATCGTTACTGGAACGCGATCGTGGGAAATGGCGGTGAGGAAAGTGAGTGCGGCTGGTGCCAAGACAAATGGGGACTGTCCTGGCAAATTACGCCGATAGTGCTGACGAAAGCGTTCACAAGTTCCGATCCCGCCGTCGCCAAGCGCGCCTTCGATGCGATGATGCAAATGGGAAAGATCGACATCGCTGCGATCGAGGCGGCAGTTCGCGGTTCATAAGCTAGCCAGTGCTTACTAGCATTGAAATGGTGGATTGCGTTAACAGGAATTGGTGGGGGTCGCTCCACGGGCTACACCTATTTTCACGCTAGTCACGCCATGATGTCTAGGATATGTCCTAGCTAGGCAAGGACCGCGAGGGGCTTTATTTTTAAATTGCGCGGAGGGTGAGTGACGCAAGCCCGTGAAACCCGAAGCCGTTGCGCTGTGTGGCTGTAATCATTCTGGGTACGAAAGCCAGCATTGATTGCCGGCACCAACCTTCAAGGAGGTTATGAGTGGATGACTCCAATCTTATTTTGGGTTTTGGGGTCGGAGTAGGCGTAGGCGCGGTAATCGGCGCTATAGGCGGATGGATCCTTGGACGGTGGGCTCGATCCGGATGTGAATCGATGAGAGGATTGGAATGGAATAGAAAAAGTTAATATGTCGAGCACCGCTCTATTGTGTCGTACCGCCCGGAGGAATGACTGTCGTAGCCATGAGCGCTGACTTTCAGATTTGCGCAGCATCGGAAGCCTGCCACAGTGCTTGCTCGACAGTAGTTCGGGCATTGATTCGTTCCTCCGCTGTGGGCAGAAGAGCGCTCGGATTTCCTGGAGGGATCCTCTCGTCGACGTCGATGAGTAGCTTTCGGAATACATACCACTCCGCACTATCCTCGGGGTTTAGAACTGCCTCCGTCTGGCCAGGGAGCTCCCCTATCACTCTAGTCTCACAAAGCTTTTAAACCGCGCTTCCGAGGAGAGCGGGCGGAGCCGCGGGGATTCTCCCTGGGGGCACTTCGCGAAGCGGTTGATGTAGGAAGCAACATGGTGTCTCGACGGGCTAACTCGTGCGCCTTCCAGGACATAAAATAATTGTGGATGGCAGTGACGGCATTCGTTAACGCGTCCATCTGCAGAGGCGTCAGTCGCCTGCGCCGATCTTCGAGATGCTGTCGAATCTCCATTCCTATGGCGAGCGTATCCGCAATGAGATGATCAGTCGATTGAGTTCTCATCGTGTTGACTTTAAATGAGGATGGTCCATAGCGGCAAGCTAGCTGAGGCCCTAGTTTCTTGCTAGGTCTACCGGGGATCCAGGTAGAGCAAGAGGTCTGAGTTTTACAGGTTTAAATGGACCGGAGTAATAGGGAGAGACCCGGGATGTATAGAACTTTCTGAGTTAAAAATGATGGCTGTATTGAGTTTGTCATCACACCTGGGATGGAAGCACAGAGAACTGCCTAACAAGGCTTGAAGCTTGCCTACCACGACAAAACCAGTCCTCGCCAAAGTAGAACGAAGAGCCAAGCGTGAATTGCGACGGGAAAAGCAGCGTGATGCAAATATAAAGCGAGCTGCAAATATGCATGAGTCCAGAGTTGCTGATGATGAAGACCATCAAATCCCCTATAAAAATCCCTTATTAATAGGCAAACAATTCTTTATAGGGTGCTTGCTCGATGTGACTGGCACAGGCTCCGGCATACCTCGCTCGCTGGGAGGATCCCTATCGAATCAAGGAAATCCTGGGCCATCAGGATCACCCCTGGCCTCCTGCATAACGCAGCCAGCAGGCGAGTCTCTTTCATCGGATAGTACAGAAGACAGGAACGAGTACAACCGCGAACAACTCGGAGCGTGGAACTGCAGGGAGGTGGAGCTTGGCGGAAGCTTGATTTTATGGTGCGCCCGGAACGAGAAAGTTCGAAATGATGAAGTCATCATCGCCAGAGCTTCATTCTCACAATGGCTCCAGACCGCGCGCAAATGCGAACGAGGTCATGGTAAAGCCCGGTTTGGCCTTCTCGCGGACTGATTGTTTTTTTGACGAAGTCGGCGAGAATCCCTCTCGGCTTTAGAAGCAGGCACTCGCGGGTCTCGGTTCTGACTGGGGGGAGATCCGCCGCTGTCGCGCCCGCCCTGCCGGTCGCGTGAAATACTGAGCAGCATTCCGATGCCGAACAGATTGGCCACTAACGAGGACCCGCCATAGCTCACTAACGGGAGGGTCAATCCCTTGGTGGGCAAGAGACCAGTAACCACACCCGCATTGATCAAAGCCTGAGTACCAATCAACATGATGATGCCCATGGCGAGATAACGGCCAAATGGATTGCACGCGCGCTTTGCGATCTGAAATCCCTTGAGGACGAGTAACCCGTATAACAGCATGATGGTCACAACGCCAACCAAACCCAGCTCTTCCCCTACCACTGCCAAGATGAAATCGGTATGCGGCTCCGGAAGATAAAATAACTTCTGCTCGCCCTTGCCCAGCCCCACACCGAACGCTCCGCCACTCCCGAAGGCCAAGACCGACTGCGTCACTTGATAGCTAGCGCCACGCCAGAATGCCAGTATGCGGTCCCATCGATAACTCGGTCCAAAAAAAATGAACGCCCCGACGGCGGGCAAGAGACCCAGGGATAACCATCCCAAGTGACTGATGCTCGCCCCAGCGAGAAACAATAGCGTTATCACGACCACGCTGATTACGACGACCGTACCCAAGTCTGGCTCTAAAAGCACCAACGTGCTGAGCGCTCCAAGCACAATCAAGGGCGGCAAGAGGCCGCGTGAAAAGTGGGCCAACTGGCCTTGTTTCTTGCTGATATAGGCAGCCACGTAGATGATAAGGACGAATTTGGTGAGCTCGGCAGGCTGAATGTTGATCGCGCCGATATGCAGCCATCGTCGTGCCCCTTTGACAACAGGGCCGAGCGAGGGAACGAGCACCAGGACCAACAGGATCGTGGTCAGACACAACAAGGGACCAGAGAGTTTTTTCCACAAGGTGTATTCGATCTTGGACACCACATGCATGATCAGGAGACCGCCGCTCAGCCAGATCAGTTGGCGTTTGAGAAAATACAAGGAATCCTGGTACTTGTTCTCCGCCAGCACCCCGCTGGCGCTGAACACCATCACGACCCCAACGAGTGCCAGCATGAACGTGACGGCCAAGAGCACAGGGTCCACCGGCACACGTTTGGACACCAGCCCGGAGCCGAAGGCGTCAGGCCTAACTGAGCGTCGAAAACGCATCTGTCCCACCCTGTAGCCGTTCCCCTTCCGTGAGAAAATCCGTGCCTCGGTCCCTCTATATCATGAAAGGTCATTAGAGGGAGGCCAGCCAATTCGTTCGAGAAGAAGGGTGATGAACGGATATTGATGGTTCAACCCACCCAGCGCGGCCTCACCCACGATCACGAGGCGAAACTATTCATCGTCCAATTTGAATGAGTGATTGCATGTTGAACGGGCTTGAACAGTTAAAAGGGGTTGTCTAGGCCTAGACGGTATGAAACCTGTCGCATTGCAAAAAATGCATGATGGAGATGAGGACTGGTTTCGAAGTCGGGTTTGAGCTCAGGCTGGTATGCCACTTTCGAAAAAGTGCACGAGATTATCGACATTCGTAACGCTCTTTCACCACAGGGTCGATACGTAGCGGTTCTGCCTTTCGCCCCATGACTCCCAAGCCGTTAGTAGAGGGGTATGGCTTGGTCACGAAAGACACTCGGATTGCCCGGATGGCAGTGGTTTCGCGGTGTAGCAAGGCATGAGGTCCTTGACCTTGAGATGATCCGCCTTGCGCATGATGAGCATGGGCGGATTGCTCCTGCCGCATCCTTTGGATTTCGGGAATGGGCCGACCTGGTTAAGTTTGCAGGCCCCTGGTTTGAACCTCTTGAGGCGCCTGCATTCGAGAGAAGCGAGTCGCAGCCTTGAGGATGGGGAGCTTGAGGAGTTGTGCCTCTAAAGAGAATAATTGGCAACCGAAGATCCCCCTAGCGAATGGTGCGGCCCGATAGAGGGTGCCGGAATATGGAGGCGAAGGTGAAACCTCGCCAGGCAGGGATGCCGTGACGAG
Organism: uncultured Nitrospiraceae bacterium; assembly: GCA_963839785.1. Classification (GTDB taxonomy): domain Bacteria; phylum Nitrospirota; class Nitrospiria; order Nitrospirales; family Nitrospiraceae; genus Nitrospira_A. Next base: position 116,029 of record CAWIWD010000013.1, on the reverse strand, counting down.
GCCCCAGCAGTTCACTGCTTAGTGATTTTCTTTGTGTTTGCCTTCATGCAAATCGATGACAGTCCCCGCCTCATTCAGTTCGACGGTCACCTCCGTCCCCTCAGGCAGCGCCTTGGTTTTGGTTTCTTGTAGCAACAGCGGGAAGGTTTTTTCTCCGTCCGCCGTCTGCAGCTTGATTTCTTTCTTCGTCAACCCCACATGGATAAGCTTGCCAGTGACGTGCTTATGCTTACCCTTTTCGCCCGCAAGATGCACGTCTATCAAGGCGTTGTTCTCATTGACGGTAAACTCCACCTTATCACCGACCTTAAACTGGCGCCCTTGGCGATGCGCTTCCTTTTCGCTTAGGGCATAGGTCGATCCGGTCTCGTCCTTAATGGCCCAATTTCCTGCCTTCTCGACTACTTCCCCTTTATAGTGCCGATGTGCTCCCGTACCCTTGTCATCGGCAACTGACTGGCTGGCAGCTCCCAATGCCACGGCACCGCAGACCAACCCCGCAACCATAAATCCAGAAATTCCCTTCACTCTTCCCATAGATACCTCCTGGTTGAATAACAGAAATCTGTCCGCTACCATCGTAGAGAAATTGCCAACTGAATTCACCCACTTTTTAGCGGGCGAGAGATAATTTGTCTTGCATCTTTTGCGCATCAGTTTTCTTTTACCGTGGCATGTCTCCCTCTTGCTTGGCCCTCGATAAGGGGCACAGGCACGGCGCTTCTGCAGTGCGCCGTCGATCGGTTCATGACGCCGTTGGCCGCTCGAATGTATCGTAGTGAAGCACGACGCGGGGCAGGACGAAATGATCACGGTCACTGGGATCGCTTTCGCTCTCGCAGGCGCATTGAACCACGATCAGCTCTAGGATATGTCCTAGCTGCAGGGAGGCACATCTGGCATTAAGCTGAAGATAGACGAAGGAAAGTGCCGCTGTCCCTCCGAGACATATGAGCCGAGTGGAGGCCACGATGAAAATCCAGACTTTTCCACCGTGCCCGAAATGCAGCAGCTCCGAAGTTCAGCTCCTTGTAACATGGAGCATGGGCCACAGCGATTCAAAGTCACCAGGGCCAAGTGGTGACAATTAGCAGGCAGTGATATGTCGGACCTGCATTATTCGTGTCGCCGCAAGAATCTAACTTGACCGGCTCCTAGCACTCGTCCTAGTCCCATTCCATCGCATTTGTGCATACGTGAAAGGATCACCATGCCGTTTGCTCTAGTCGTCCTTGAACACAACAATTCCGACTCGGATAAGCTCCTACATAAATTTCGCTCACAGATACCATCCGAAGAGTTTACGCTCGATTCCGGTGTCTACACCTTGAACGAATCGGCCTGGCTCTTTGATCTCAGTGTGGCAATGGCTCAATGTGCGCAGCTGATTGCGGCGGCCGGCCAGCTCAAGCTGCATGTCCTTCATCTGAGTGATGCCGAAACTCGAATGGCCATGGTCTCAACTCCACGGTCCGTCAGAATGGATCAATTTTTAAAACCACGCCGCCTGGATACCTGATAAAGCCTAAGGATTGGGCAATGGTCGCATTCCCGTAGAGCCGCGCTGCAGGAGCACAGTGAGTTTGTGCTGAGTGGGGAGCGAATCGACCGACAGGCAGTGCCTCAGATGGCCTCAACCAGTGATCGTATCTGATGGATTGCGGCCTGACGCCGGACGATATGAGGCAGAGTGGCCGGGATGATGACGCGGTGACGCAAGAAATGCGGATCATCGATGCGAATTAATGTCAGTCTATACGGTCGTGCTTCGTGAAATTGCCATGCTCATCATAGTTAGGAGATCCTGATGCTCCACCAGCATTCCAAATTCTGTCTAACGCAGGTCGAAGTAGTGTGTGCACTGGTGTTTCGTCCGTGCCATGCAGCAATTCTGGAACAGTAAAATGTCTTCCCTAAACAGAATTACTCTAGCGGCAGAGGCGAAAGGGATATCAATAGAAAGACCTTTGACGCCCAAAAACGATAGTCCGATCATAAGCGGTTTACTAACGCCGATTCTATTCGCTGTGTCGAGGTAGCAGCGCAGCGACTTAATCAAGTGGTGCTCTATGATAAACCGCCTCTAAATTTGTTTTTAAAATCCGTTGTGAGATGAGTGGGGATATGGGCTCACACTCCTGCGGAAGGAAAGTGAATGTCAAAGCTTTTGGCATTGCCCACTAATAGACTGAGATGTTCATCTTGAATAGGTTTGTCAACACGTTTGGCACCAAATGACTCTGCAAGTTGTGTCGCGGCTGGAGAAAAATAGACTGTTACAATATTGGTTTTGAGGTCATAGCGACTAAATACAGCCATATCTTCAGGCGAACCAGCGTTCAAGTAAGCTTGTCCGTAGGCGTTCATAATAGCTTGCGTTGGCTCAAAGGCCTGAACTCCATCACCTAGATCCAGAGAGTGCCAGTCATTCATCACCATATTCCTTCCTGGAAGGGGACGCCTGCAGGCTGGACATTTCCCTCAAACCCACTCCCGGTTGACTCCCAATTTCCTTCGCAGTCGCCAGTCTGTCTAAATCCAAATCCGTCTCTTCCCGAAAATCTCAGTCTATCGCAGCTTCACCCTTCGATGATTTTCCCACAGTCCTCACAAATTTTGTCGCCGGTATCCATGCCGCCAAGACGTTTCTTTTTGACTCGTTCGTGTCTGCACGTATCCTGCCGCTTCGCTTTTTCGTCTCCCAGTTTCTCTTCGTCAATTTTTGTGCTCTGGTCCATCGCTAACGCCACTCGTAGGCTACATTTCTTACATGACTCGTTGAGGCACTACGGACAGCCGCGTTTCATGGCATCTTCGATGACTTTCTTACCGATGCATTGTCGGCATACCGCGGCAGCAGATCTTCAAGCTCACTGAAAGTGAGCGGACGATGTTCCAGCTGTAGCGTCTCCATTGCAGGCCTTTCTTCAGACGCAAGCAACTTAGCCGGGCGGCAGGGGAATCGGCTCTGACCTGGCACGCTCGCTTTCCAGTTGTTCGGCAATATTCTTCAAAATGGTGAACTGCATCGTGCGGGCCTCGTCGTCATGTGAAAAGGTCGCTGACGAGTTCTCGGCGCGCTTTAGAGCCGCCACGATGGGCGCCGTGCTGATCGGGTGGCCGGACTTCTCAGACTGTGCCACGAGCGCCCGCACGATGATCACCATGGCGGTGGACAGCGCGCTCACCACATCACGCAGGAGTTGATCTTCTCGTTGGCCCATATGCTCCTCAGTGGCGTCTGACGACGATTTCCCGGAAGGTCATGTGGAGTACAACGGTCCTCACGGTTGCGACTCTCGTTCTTCAAACGCAGGCGGTTCAAGCGGTCCAAACCAGGCGCCCTTCTGGGCCGCTGGATTACCTTCGACTTCCGTCCCAATCGCCACCATGCGATCAGGACTGATCACGTAGACAATGACCGTGCGTTTCTCACCGGTATCCATTCGAAACCAGTACCAACCTTCTTGAGTGGGCTTGTCTGGTGTCCAGTTCATGCGCCGAACGTAGCCTTATGAACAAGAGACCACAAAGCGGGCATAGTGTTGCCTGGAAACGGTTGTGAAATCATTCAACTGCTAGTCAGGCGCGGATACGGGTAACAAATCAACACGCTTGGTGGCTTAATTATTTCCAAAACAACGGTCCAGGACCTTCGCACCTGGGACACTCTCCGGGATCTGCGCTGGTCAATTGGTTCATGTCATCCTTTGAAAGGGTGAACAACTCTCTCAACCAACGCACGCAATAGACTTTCCCCCCTGCTCGTTTTCTCTCGCCTGGCTGGATAAATTAGGCATAAATCCTCAGTAACTTTTTTTCTACACTGCTTCTACGCGTAAACAATAGGGCTTTAACTGATTAACACAACCTGTTGATCCATGGTGCGCCCGGTTGGAATCGAACCAACGACCCTCAGCTTAGAAGGCTGATGCTCTATCCGACTGAGCTACGGGCGCACACTGTGGTTCCAATACCTCACATGCGTACTGTAACGCTACGGATTTATCAAGTGTCATTATAGTCTGAACGCTAAAGTATCTATCTAACTTTGCGGCTGCTTGGGTCAAGTCCCTTTCCTCAATCGCGTTGTATCGCTTCCACATCTTCTCTGACTTATGGCTCCTCGCCTGCCCTGGGTGGCGCGGAGCTTCTGAGAACCGCTAGTCCCGGAATCCAAGGCATATGCCCTAATGTTCGGGAGTCTTTACGTCGCTGTTGATGCGACACTGGGTAAGTTGTTTAATCACTCCCTCCCCTCACTTCTCATTGTCTGCGGTCTGACACCCCGCCGACAGTTCCCAGAAGATGCGAACGTCTCTATAGAGGAAGAGCTGGCCATGGTGAAAATTTACGTGGCGAGCCTGGGAAAGATGGTAGGGAATGGAACGGCGGCGACGAAAGGATAAGGACCGCCTAAGGCGAAACCCGGTGGGGGCTCGATGTCTGCTCATCGCATCGTTGCCGATTTTTTGACTGCCAGGAATCCAATCGAAAACTATCTGCAGCTTGGTCTGCCTCTCACGCTCTTACACGTAAACTCGATCTTCCGCACATTGGAAGGCTTAGAAACATTCCTCGGCATTTGGAAAGAAAAGCATGGCGGAGTTGAGCCTATCCGAGTCATAGACGCCATCGAGAAACTCACGTCAAAGGTAAGGAACGAGCGTAAGATCGAGGTCTGCCCAGTCGCCCAGGCATCACCGAAGCCAGAGCCGCCTCTATCGGAGGATCAACCTCGACGATGTAGCCGATCATTCCTCTGGCTCGCCCCTAGACAGCTGACGAACCCACTGAGTAAGCTATACCTTTACGAAGTGAGGTACTTATGCAGAGCCATTCACTAATCAAACGGTCTCTCCGGTTCTCATCCGTGGTATTGCTTGCTTCGTCTCTGTCACCCTTCTCCGGTCATGCAGAAGATCAGCTACCACCAAATCAGACGGAAGAGCGGGAGTTGAGGGGGGCCGTCATTGTTCCTCCCAAGGATAGGTCTAGCGACATTTCGCCAGGTGCCGCAGAGGACACGCTCAAGGCTTGTCTAGCGAGAATTCCCAAGGAAGCTACAGTAGGGCAGCGGATGATGGCCGAACTCACCTGCGAACGAGAAGAAGTGATCAGAAAGACGTATCAAAGTTCACCATGGCACTAATCCTTGCTTGGCTAGATAGGAATGAGCCGAGTTTAAGTGGAGGGCTATCCAGTACGAGCTGTCACTGGAGACAGCTCGCAGGTACAAAGTCGAGAGGCGTCCAAAGGCTGGCCTGGGATAAGCCTTAGCCGCACGCACGGGAACCTCCCCCATTTGCTCATCAGTGTATAACGATCGGTTCATTGTGAAGGACTGAGCAGAGGGACTCTTAATGCGGAGTGGCTTGGAGCAGCTTTCGATGAGGCGAGTCATGGAGGCAGTGCTTGAAGTCAGGTGATCATGATTGATAGTTTGAACGCTAGCAGATGTTCGCCGGGTTTCTTCCGTCAACTCCGAAGACTGCCGACAAACATTTGAATTCAGGAAAGTGTCAGACGGTCGAGAACTGGAAGGAATTGGCATCGTGCTGGCCACTCTATATGGCAAGCGCTCCTACGATCATGGTTCGTCCTCATCCCGAGATTGAATCACGCTTGATGAGGCACGTGGTAAATCCAGCAGAATTAAAAATTTCGATGGGCTAGGGTTTAACACAGGTTGCATGGCCCGTACAGTGTCCAGTATAACTGGACACTGTACGATGGAAAATCAGTTGGTGTCAGATGTACGATGTCCTCGACCTTAAGCGCTGTGAGTTTGCAAGAACGATGGGTTGAAGGCACTCCACGGAGTAACGCTCGCCCATTCCTTTGTTGGTTTTGAGAGGCGAGGATCATTCATGACCCCCTTCGGAGAGTTGGCCGGTAAACGAGTACTCATCACCGGGGCGACAGGATTTATCGGAAGCCATTTGCTGGCTCATCTCTGTGAATTGGGTGCGAGTGTCCATGCGGTTTCAAGGGAGCAGCAGCCCGACACAAGACGCGCAGTGCGGTGGTACCAGAGCAATATTGCCGATCTGTCCTACTGCGACGGCTCTGCTGAAAGCCAGTAAGCCTCACTTTATCTATCATCTCGCCAGCCATGTGGTGGGGGCACGCAGTCTCGGAAGCCGTCGTACCGACGTTCCAATGTAACCTCCTGACCACGGTGAATCTATTGACGGCCGCCGAAGCCGTTGGCTGCGAAAGATTCATTCTACCAGGGTCCCTGGAGGAGCCGTCGTCTAACGGCATCGAGGCGGTACCAAGCTCTCCCTATGCAGTTTCCAAATGGGCCAGCAGCGCCTATGCCCGCATGTTTCACGCTCTGTACCAATTTCCTGTTGTGATTTTGCGCATTTTCATGGTCTACGGCCCCGCGCAACGTGATCTCCAAAAACTCATTCCTTATGTCATCGGTTCATTGTTAAAGGGACAGGCGCCCCAGATTACCAGTGGCCAGCGTCCCATTGATTGGATTTATGTCGAGGATGTCGTCAAAGCGCTTCTTGCGTCAGCCGTAGCCGATCATGTCGAAGGCAGAACCATCGACATTGGTTCGGGAGAAGTGAAGACAGTACAAACCGTGGTGCAAACCCTAGCGCGGAGTATGGGTTTTGATGGACTGCCCTCATTCGGCGCAAGACCCGATCGGCAGTTCGAGCAAGTCCGTGTCGCCGACGGGCGTGCAGCTAAACAGCTGTTGGGATGGACTCCACAGGTGTCATTGGATGAAGGCCTGAAGCGCACCATAGTGTGGTACGAACGCAACCTGGAATCTTCTGCCCTCGACCTTTCTATGCAGCGTACATGATTCCCGCAGCGCGGGCCTATTGTGTGCGTACTCCGCCGTAGATGTGCCGGGGTTTCTCACGAGCGTTTCCGACGACTCTTAGAACTCCTGCCCGAACGAAAGTTTGGTGCAGGTGCGTAAGGTTCATTGTCGCAATGAGATGAATCTCGATTCCGTTGTAGGTATTGCGAAAGTGACCCTTTCGTCAGTTGAGTGAATGGCTGTGCGGGTTGGCCTCTCGTTGAGCACAGATGCTGAGAAAAGTCTCACTCACGTGCCTCAGAATATTCAGAAAAATTCGCAGAGATTGCTGCACGTCTTGTTGGAAATTGGACCAGTCAGTCTCGAACGCCGAGGATACGGATGAAGAGCAGCGTCATAATTCCTTGTCTGAATGCCGCTGGGACCATCGGGGAGACACTCGATGCGCTCGCTGTGCAGTCATGGCCGACGGAATGGGAGGTTGTCATCGCGGACAACGGCTCCACCGATGGTCTAGGATCCGCCGTAGAGCCATTCAAAACTAAGATCCCCTCGCTGAAGATCATCGATGCAACTGCGAAACGCGGCGCCGCCTATGCCCGAAATGTGGCTGTCAATGCGGCGAGTGGTGAAGGCCTTCTATTCTGCGACGCTGATGATGTTCCTGGCGCCGGCTGGGCTCCCGCTCTGCTCGGAGCCTTAACGGACCATCAGTTCGTGGCAGCTCGTTTTGAATTTAACAAGCTGAATCCCCCTTCTATTGCGGCAACCCGTGGCGGCACGCAGGTTGATGCGCTGCAGACGTGTCAATTCTTGCCGTTTGCCTATGCAGGGGCAGGAAGCCTTGGAATCTTTCGCCGGCTTCATGAAGAGGTTGGCGGGTTCGATGAGTCGATTCTTGTCGGTGAGGACACCGATTACTGTATGAGAATACAGCTCGCCGGTCAGAAACTCGTGTTGGCACCGGATGCTCTCCTCCATTATCGCCTGCGCAGCACTCAGCAAGAGACGTACGTGCAAGGCATGCACTATGCGGAAAATGCAGTGTTTTTGTACAAAAAATACGGAAGACGATCATCCTGGGAACTCTGGCGGTGGCGTGCGTATGGTCGGTCCTTGCGGGCGCTGCTGCGTAGGACGCCGGATCTGGTGGGAACTCCGGAGGGCAAGGCCATACTTGCATGGCGCTTAGGAGCCCACACGGGAGCCCTCAAAGGGGCGCTTCGATACGGCGCTCCACCCGTAATGGCCGAGTAGGAACCGGGACACAGCGGCAGTCCGAAACTCGCATTCATTCCATCTATAACCTCGCACTGCAATTTCTGTTGTAGCCGATATTGCCATTCGCTTTGTAGCAATTGACGGCCGCGGGTGACTTCGCAAACGAGACGAGCAGTCTCTAAAAATACCAGGCAAGTCCCCCCATGACCATTCGGGGGTTACCTGGCACAAAGTGAATATCGTTTACCCCCGCCGCTTCACTTCTCAGTCTCGACTCGAAGGCAAAGATGGCCTGCTCCCATTTCGTATCGAACAAGTTTTGAATGAACAGGAAGGCTTCCAGCCGTCCATGTGCCAGCTTGACCGGGATCTGATACCGTTCGGATAAGTCGAAGTTCAGCCACGAAGGCGATTTGATGCTCCGGTCTTCGATCAGTGGTCGCACCCCGAGATAGGTGGCCTGTAATTGAGACGTCAGGCCCTCAGGCCATCGCAGAATCAACGCCCCATAACCGGTCAGCTCCGGGGCGAGTGGAATCGCATCTCCGTTCTTAAATTCGGCGTGCGACCATGTGAGACTGCCGTTAAAGTACAAGGGTCCCACGATCTGCCCTCGGGCGGAGAACTCCACTCCCCGCCGTCGGGTCGCGCCACGAATTTCCGTCGTGCCCTCATCACCGACAAAGACGAGCTCGGATTTCAGATCAATCGCCCAGAGGGTGGCAATTAACTCGACGCCTTCAGGTCCCCATGGTTTTGTTCGCGCGCCGACTTCATAAGTCTTCGCTCGTGCGAGAGGTGCCGAGCCGGGTGTCACGGCTGATCGGGCATCATTGCTGTGGAACCCTTCCCCGTAGTTCGCAAAAAGCTCGGTCCGAAGCCAAGGGCCCAAGATGATATTGACTTTCGGCAACACCAGCCCGCTGGTCGTGCGGCCGAAGGGCTGCTCGGGGCAATCCTGGCAACGATTGCGGACGTCAAACGTGAACACCTCGCTGCGCACTCCTCCGCTTACACGCAACCATGGCAGGGGCTGTACTTCCAATTTGACAAAGGGCGAATAGGACGCTTCGAGCACATCCGTATCCACAGTTGTTCCAAGCGGGTTACGTATCGTTTGGGGTCCGAGCCGCGCATGGATATTGTCCACGCGGGATTGCACCCCGACCGTCACGGCACTCTCTATATCCAAGACCTGGAGGGCCTGCCGATACCCTATATCGCCTCCATACATCACCCGACGATCGGACTGCTGGATGCCATCTCCATTCACGGGGTCGTTCAAAAAAAACGTGAAGTTGGTAAACAGGTCAAATTTATAATACTGTCCGTAGGCATTCGCGAAGAATCGGCCGCCGGACGGTGTATCGTAATGATAGTTCAGCCGCGCCGTCGACCGAATCGTGTTGCCTCCCTCGGAAGGATCAATGGCTCCGAAGCGGTCAAGTGATCCGTCGTGGACCGCTCGGAGAGGAATCTCACCGGAGGCGTTCCACTGGGACTTCTGGAATGTTCCCGTCAAGCTGAGTTCTGATCGGGAAGTCGGATTCATGGTGGCCTTTCCCAACAAGTTTGTCCGCACGTAGCGATTGTCGTTGAGAAAAGGCCCATTGGTGTAATAACCCTCTGCCGCAAAGAGAGTCCGCACCTTGTCTTTGGTCGGAGAGAACATGAGGAGGTAGCGCTGGGTGTCGAACTGGCCCCCGGTCGCCTGTACGATTCCTTCTCGCACCACCTCGCGAGTCTTGAAATTGATCGCGCCTGCCGTGGAAAAATCTCCATATTCAGGAAGATACGCCCCCTTGTGAACATCAAGCCCTTCAATGGTTTCGGGGATGATGAAATTCAGGTCCGCATAGCCTTGTCCGTGCGCATGGGAGCGGAAATTGATGGGCATTCCATCTGCAAAAAACGCGACGTCCGTGCCATGATCCGCATCGAACCCGCGTAAAAAGTATTGATCGGCCTTGCCGGCGCCACCCGAATGCTCCACGGCCACCATCCCTGGAATCAACCGAAGCACCTGCGCGGGTCTGCCCTGTGGCTGCATGACATATTCTTTATCGGGAATGAATTGCTGAGAGGAGGCGGCCACTGGCCGGTCTGCGATCACACTCACTTCTGGCGTTTCGACAATTGGCACGTCGGGATCGTGCGCATGCGCCGTCATCACCGAAGAGACCACGATGACTACTCCCCATATTCTCCAGCCTAGACACATAACATCTCCAATGAGATTCATCAGGCAGTAAGCGGCTCGAGGGTATACACAGCCCTCCTCAACGTTCAGATCCTCGTGATCTGACTGTTCGGAGCGGGGAACGAGCGATCGGTTTCTTCATTCGGATGAGCGGAGCCAGGAACCGCTGCACATGCATGCCAGCCATAATGTGGCCTTGGAAATCGTGCTGAATGTGAGTATGTTTCCTCGTTAGATCCGGCACATGGTGGTCATAGACGAAGGTCATGGTCGCCACCGCTTCTTCTTTTTCGTCCCATTCCTGACCCACAAGACTATCTCCTATCAGGTCTCGAATCACCTCGGAGCGATTGGGGTTTGGTGTATTGTCTACGCTCAATCAGGTGATTTAAATCGACGAACAAATGCTCATCGAGCGAGACGCCGAACCGGACGAGCTCTTCAATGTGACCCATCAGTGGCACGAATAAATAATCCGTAACACCGACGCCTGTGGCGAGTCAACTTGAATTTATGGGTGGACCACCGACGTGGTGGACCTGACTCAGCGGGAACTTGAATAACGGGGGTGATTGCCATCACTTACGGTCGGAGAAGTGGAGCGCGCATGAGTCCGATCTGCGGTGGGCTGAATGTGATGTCAGACGCGGGATGCACAGCGAGGATTATCGGATGTCCAAGTCGGGCGCCGCCGACATCGGATCTTCTTTTATTTGTGCGGTCTATCATGAAACGACTGCTGATCACTGAGAAATGCGGGGTATGGGAAACATCCCCCACGATACAACTGCTCTTGGAGGGTCTTATGGGTAAACCGTTCTCACTTGTTTCTCCCGTCCGGGATAGACCAATATTCAATTGGATCAAGGCTGATTACTTATCTCTCTCAGACCAAATGAAGATGGTGCGATCGGTGTATTGGTGCATGCGGCCCAGGAAATTCCTATGGTCGCAGCAGGATACAGCAACGCACACCGCGATACTGACTGGAGTTACCTGTCCCTCCTCCTTCCTTTCGACGCTACTTTTCCGTCCTGATCCGTGGCCTGCCCGTTGCCTGCCAAGGAGAGAATGACGATGGGCGAATGCATGTCTGAATGGAAGCGCTCGGGGCCGTCGAATGCCGTGTATGGTTTTGCCGCTAGGGAAGATTGAGAGCCATTCCTAGTGGCACCCCTAGGCGACTGTGGAATGGAGCTCATTTAGACTCCCGGGCCGTATGCGGAGTCTTCGCTGTCATGAGCGTCACGGGGAATGGGATTGCAATAGCATGACCAACCCACGTGGCGCGTATCCAGTGACATTGCCCGATTGTACACCTGGCATGCACTATGAGTGTGCGAAGGGACACCGGTTCCATCTCGATTTGGCCGGAGTGCGTTCTCCCTGTACCTGTCTTCACCCAGCGCCCACGCGTGATCGCTTGTCCATCCCGACTGATCGCCCATAAGGATAGGCCTTGGCGAGCTGAACGCTCCGCACATAATAAGTCCTAGAAAGGTTTCCCGCACGTCCCCTCCTCTCTTTCTGTATACATTCTTGGCCCCGTCCGGATTAGTGGCCGCTAGCCACACGTTGCAGAATGGAAATATTGGCCGGACACTCCCCTGGAGCCGGACTCGCGCTAGAGAAAGGTGAATCGATCCCCCTGTATGGTTCCGCAACTAGGTGCATGCCGCCCTGCTTCCTGGGTGTGAACCTAGATGTTTTTTAGACGAATTTGATTTCTAATCCTCGCGATCTACCGTTGAGGAGCGTTGTTCTTCACCTGTATGCAGAGCGTCTGCTCCGATACGAGGGGACATGATGAATAAAAATCAACCGACCCTTGAAACTATTCTCAAATTCTCAACTGCCGCGGCAGATGAGGCTCAGCGCTTGGCAGGATGCTGTCCTACGAAGAGGAATGCCCTGAATCATTTTGAGAAAAGCATACGTCAGGCTCAGCACGAGTTGATGCGAACATTGCCCCCGGACACCCATAGCACATCAGAAGATAGTTGAACCGCACTTCTTGGGCCAATGCCTTCTACTGAGCCCAACAATCCCGACAGGGTGACTTAAAGGGATGGTGCTGCATCTTACTGCTTCCTGGAGGTTGAACATTCCCTTCTGTACCCTCGTCCAGCTATCTGCCGCCCGTTGACCTGACCCAAGGAGATGGGCGCAATTAATCCTCGGCACGCTTGACTCGCTGCATCTTCAATCTGGCCTCGCCCTTCTCCTCCGTCCTCTCCTTGTACGTTGCCACTTCACCTCCAATGCTTTGTGATACACCATGCCGTGTGCCTGCACAGGCGTAATGCCGGCACGCTGCACGGCCTGTGGCGGTACATGACAATTCGTAAGGATTCGAAAGAATATGGTTGCCGGGAGGTCAGCCGGCGTCACGGCTATGACAGAATGAGCACGCAAGAAAAGCCAGTCTGCAAGTGAAGCGTTGACCCTTTTGCATTCTCAGACTAGAAAACGTTCTCAGCGGGATTGGTCAAGTATGAGATTTATCCCGGTATTGTGGCTCGTGCTACCAACGGGAAGCCTCTGAAACCCGTGGGAACCAGAGATGTCCAGGGTCAGGTGGAGAATGGTGTAACGAAACACAGACTCTTGAAAGGCATGTCCATGAGAATTTAGCGCCTTGAGTAGTCGCGCATTCAGCATCTTGTCGGCCGGCACACTATAAGCCATGTCAAATTAGCTTCTCCTTCTTCCCGTGTACTTGTTCAGCAGATCCTACAGCGCCTCTTGCGACGATGCGTTCACACGCTCGGTCCGTTTTGCTGTCGTCACGGCATCTGCACGATTGAGATTGCCCAGTCCCCTCTCGCCATGATCTTCAAGTAATAACTCCCTCCATCGGGACGATATGTCGCTCCGGTTCCAGGTCCGTCTTGTGTCGCAATAGGCAACATGCCTTGGGCTTCGCCTGTGGCTTTATACAAATAGATGGCCAAATGTTCCGTGCGGGCGTCCCACCGCACTTCCCACTTATCCTGGACAGTGAAGGGACTCGTGTTTCTGGTACCATTGCCTGTGAGCTGCAAGATGGCGATTTCCTCGGCAAGGACGGTGGCACTGGCCATCAGGGTAAGCACCGTGAATAGGCTCGCGGTGAAATGACGCATGGAACTCCTGTGGGATCGTGTATGCAGGTTTTGCTGTCCGTTCCGGGCTGTGTACGGGCGCTGTGCTTGGTGAAACTGTCACAGCGGTGGCATTACTCACCGGCTGATAGGGTCATGGTTATCAGGGTTGGTTCAACCTCCTTCAGGAGCTCACGAAGTCTTCAGAAATGCCTCAAGCGCTTCCGACTTTGGCGACGACTCCACGCGAATGGTTTGATTGTTCAGGTGAAGCACGTGGAGTTGAAGACCCTCCATTTTGGCGCCTGCAATCACTGTGGCGAACTGAGGCATGGCTGTAGACGTCTCGAATATCCACGCGTTAAATCCAATACAGAACACGCCTTCTACGCCTTTTAGATCTTCCGGTTGTAAGTGTCCGCTGAACGTCTCCCATGCCTCTTGTCTTGTATCTTCAGCCTCTGGCCGTTCAATTATGACTAGTGAGAATGCCATAAGTCCTTCCGTGGTAGCTTGAGCCCTGAGTTAGTAGTGTGTGCCCCGGATCACGTAGCTACAGTTAAGCCTCTTCTTGCCGTGTACTCTTCATTACCAAACGTGGATTCTCTTCCAGGACGTATTGGCATAGCGGTCGAGGGTCAACTGCTTTACTTACGCGTTCTCCTCAGAGCGCGGTGGGGGATTAGTAAGGGACCACACAAGAGACACGATCCATCCCACGACCGTCCAACCGAGCAGCAGATTCAACGCTAAAATTGCGACACGATTGTAATGAGTTCGCACCCAGGCAATGATCGTTGGAAGAAAGTACATCACGAAGCCAACCGCGAAAGACGGAAACCCAAAGTGGAAATCGAAACTGGGAGGAAACACGGCGGTACCCCTCTCTTACGCGTCCAATCATCCCAACGACGAAACTACTCTTCTCCAGCAGCCCTTTTCTCTCGATTTCCTAAGCCTCACGTACCTAGGGTAATTTCATCAGCTTCACATGCACGGTGTAGTGGCGAGCTACCGTGGTGATCGTCTCCTGTACCATGGCTGGTTTGTCGACGAACGACAGTGTGTAGGTCATCCCATGTTGTGCGTCTTCGCAACAGAAGGGAGTGCCAAAGGCGTTGTAATAGAGGACGAGCAACTGATCATAGAGACTGCCGTCCAGTTCGATCGTTTTCTCGTGGATGCCTTCGCCCGCACTCGGCATGGCGGCATTGTGCGCCGCAAGCACCTCCAGCATCATCGGGACGAGCGACGGAGGGCAGTGGTTTAGCGGGGCATGGGGAGATAAAGGATTTCCGATCATCTGTCTTCCTTCCGATTCTGCACTCCAAAGGGTGTCTGAACCAAGATCTGCAGGGACATCATGCCTTCTTCATCGCGCTCGTGTACTTCTTCAGCAGATCGATTCTGCGGTACCTTTTCCAGCACTCGCTCACAAACCGATCAAAGCGAGCGTCAACGCTGGATCTTGCCTACAGGTTATTTGTTGGCCGTCCGAGCCGTGACACATCCCCTTTTTGTAACATCGCTCTTCATGGAGCAGAACTCGAGATTGTAGCCCTTCGCGTTGGGGTTCTTTTCTCCGTCCAGGCGATAGTAGGCAGCATCCTTTTCCCCGTCGGCCCGCACTACTGTTGCTTCGCAGTAACGCGACCGATCGTAGTAGTCAGGTGTGGGGGTGTATTGGTTGACCGATGCTGGAGGAGGAACGGTTGCGACCTCATGAGGATCGTCGACGGAAAATGACTGAGACGATTTTTTCATGCTCAAATGCAAGGAATACCACTCGTTGAGCTTTTTCAGCACAGACTTCTTGTCACACTCTGGCAGTGGGCCTGCGGTGGTGACACTGGTGGTTGCCAAAAGTGCGAGAAGCACTACACCGAGTATGACTTTCACTGCCGTCATGGCCATCATCCGAGCAAGTAGAGGCTGAGGTTCTTATTCAAAATTTGGGACACTTCCCCTGTCGGCAGCAGCCCCTCTTTCTCGAGATCCTGACGCTTCGGCTCCATCACCCCTAACACTATATCCTTCGCCATTTTATGGTCGGCCGCGGCAGCCATTTATAGGCGGAGCAATGTTTCGCGAGGAATCTCGCGGATATTGAGATGAGCGAGTTTTTCCTGTGGCGTTCTTGTAGTCATCACACTCCAGAGATGTAAGACAGTTGCATGACACGCATACCTTACCCCACCAAGAAACTGAATGTCACTTCACATCATTCCATAACAATTATTACAGAGCGTTGCTCGTTACAAGCATCATTTTTGTAACATAATGAAGTGGTCCATGCCGATGCGACGTATGCCCGTTCAACTGCCTGTTCTTTGAAGGCGAAGTATGATCTGTGCGCACCGCAGGCACGACGGGGAGCGGCCTAATTCGACGGTTGCTCAACTGTTCTTCGGGAGCCAGACTCCTAGACCAGTGAGAAGGGAACGGAAGCTAAGCCCATCGAACAGCGGCACCGCATCCGTCTGTCACTGATGGCTATGGCTGAGAATGCCGAATCTCGCGACCCAAGCCGGAAGACCTGATCGATCGCGGAGCTTACCGGCTGGTCGAGCGCCCCACGAATCGAATCTGACTGGGCGAGACGGCACGACTGAGCAGTTGATCTGGCGAGGCCGGTGGACAAACTCAATCACGAAGACCGATTCAACCTACCATTTCAGTGCCGAGCCTACTCGTGGAGCGCTTCTGAAACTCGACCACAGTGCCGAATGGGTCTTTCTGGCGATCAAACGCAATGCCGGCGCGTTAAGCGGGGACCGGGCGGCCATACCACGATGTGGAAAGCGTGGGTGCGGCTCCGTCAGTGAATCGACCTCACGGATGTGTGCATCTACCATTTGCACCGTAGTTGCGCGACCTACCCGAGCGCTGCCTGTGACGATTGGGCTGATGACTCTGAGCCCCTTCTTGGTCTTCCTGTCCCAAGAGGTCCCGGCGTGGATCACTTTGCAGCTGAAGCGCTATTGCTCCTGTCCGAACTCATGACTGTTGAGTCTTTCATTGAACCAAGCGGGACTTGCGCTGACCAGAGTGCTCGTGGGTTGTGATGCAGCCCGTTCCTAATTCAGGATTTTCTGGGAGGAGAAAAAGAACAGCGCGATAGTCAGTTCGGTAATCTCCTCTGGATGGAGCGGCCGTAATGACATGGTAGGACCAGGCTCTACACCTACGATCTCGTGGCCGCAATACTATTGCCCCCATTGCACAAGCAGGTGGTGCCTGAAAGACGCTTCATTATTCCCCAATTCCCGGGCACAGAGTCAGTCCACGGGGCCCCGAATAGCATTGCAACGGGTGTGGGACGACCTTCGCTCCTGACTATTGATGAGGCACTGTAATGATGCAATTCACAGGACCCGAGCACGGCAGGGTCTTGTCAGCGTTGTGAAGTCACGGAGGGAGGCAGGTTGGACGCCAGATCGTTCCTTCTGTTCGACTTACGGCAGAGGAAGTTTGACGCTAATCGCCCCTCCTAAGTTTCCTTCTTGAGCTCCTTCCCTGGGATACCCGGTCATATCTCGCTCACCCTTGGGCTCGCCATGGCAGCTCAAACAGGCTTTGTTATAAAATAAAGGAAGAAGAACACGTAGGAACTTTCCACCTTCCGCCACCTCGCTTAAAATCTGATCTCCCTCGCTAGAAAACTCTGAATTTCCCACTCTGTGCATTCCGGCTAGCTCAAACTCATCCGCTTTGTTCTTGCTATTACGAAGAAGATGATCGGGCGCGGTCTGCTTGAGGTAAAGGCCGG
The DNA here is from genome assembly GCA_963839785.1 of uncultured Nitrospiraceae bacterium. Taxonomy (GTDB): domain Bacteria; phylum Nitrospirota; class Nitrospiria; order Nitrospirales; family Nitrospiraceae; genus Nitrospira_A. Next base: position 98,969 of record CAWIWD010000013.1, on the reverse strand, counting down.
ACCAGAGATGGAATCGGGCTCCTGTCTCGGTACCGAACGTCGCTGGTATCAATCCTTTGTACTTGATTCCTTTCATGTTGATGACGGTTTGATACGTCGCTACGGTTTGCTTGCTTTCCTCCAAGAGCCGTTTGAGCAAGGGCTTAGCCATGGTGGGCATGTGAGCGGCCTGAAGATTCTTCAAATCATGCCCGGTTCGATTTTTAAATAAGGAGATCGTCTGTTCCGCAAACACTTCTGGGGTGAAACCTTTCTCCCCTTTTCCCGGGTCATTGATCAATTCCTGATTTTGGCCAATCGCCACCCGGCCACAATCCAATAATACCGCCAACAGGCGGGCCGACTCTCGCACATCATCCTCACCCGCAGCCGCCACCCATGGACCAATGATCCCGGATAGGAGGGTACATAGGGCCAAGGTAACTGTGATGGCGCGAATAGAAAGGCGTCTTTTGCTCTCACTACCCTGGCAAGGAGTTCCTCTCAGAGCGATCATGCCTATTCCCATAATCCCCCTTTAAATAGTGCCCGTCTCGTTCATGCTTACTCTTAAATGGGCGTTATGTGCCGAAAGCCCGTAGGCGCAGCCATTTCTATATAGCGACACCAACCTTTAAAACAATTGTATCGTCTTGGCACATTTCCCGATCCTAGGAGAAGACCTAGGGACACGAATAGTTTGTGATGTCATACATCCATCAGTTTCTCTCTGCTTCAAGAAATGGGCTGCATCAATGAGACGCTCCTGAGGACGGCCGCCCACCTGAAGGTACCCGACTCGCACCTATCAACGGACAAACGAGCCGGATTCGACGTTGCAATCAATACACGTCGAATAAGGAGACCTCATGGCTTAATCCCGTCCCCACGTGCCTATGATCGTCTGTCCGCGTCCCTTCACGCGGGAAGGGCGGACGCAGAAGCGCATGCGGCCAGGGATGACCATTGCCGAGATGCTGTGGGAGTTCGACCTGAACCGAGACGTTACCGGCCCGGGTGTTTCTCGATGACTGCTTAGTGGAGAAAGCCTACTAACAGCTCGTCAAACCGAAAGCCAGCCATCTCGTCAGTGTGAGGGTGATTCCAGAAGGTGGAGGCGGGAATCAAACGAAAGATATTCGCGTATCGTCGCCATGGTGGGGATTCTGGCGTTGTCGATCTTTGCCCGCCACTTGTATTTGGACTGACTGGTACCTATGCCGCCTTTGCCCCTGATTCGATCGGGATTGTCGGCTCGCTCGCCATGTCAGTACATATCCCTGCGTCCCTTGCACGTCGCGTGCTCGTAGAAGTCGCTGACGATCACACATAGGCAACTGCATGATCGCTCCCATTCAACAGTATGTACAAATGACGACGGGACGGTGTCGAGTCTGGCAGAAACCCGACGGCACTGCTCGATGACCTTAGACGCGTCGGCATTTTCGACATACCGAGGCAGCATTTCTTCGAGCTCATTCGATGTGAGAGGCACTGTGGTGACCGGTTCATGTTCCATTTCGTGACTCTGGCGCTGATGGATGGAGGACCTTTGTAATCTGCGACAACCATAGGTTGTGGGTAGGAATTGAGGTCACACGCACGATGGAGGGAGCTGAAGATTGGACGGAGCAGCGGTCAGATGTTCAGAAGCGATTCGTCGCTTATTGCGTCGTGGTTTAGGTAGAAAAAGCCCTTCATAAGAACCTTTCCGACAATGTTGCAATTCGTTAATCTCCAGCGCAAATCAGATGGTGTTGGATGCAGATCGGTCAGTAATGCGTGACTGATCTGAAGGGTGCAATAGCCAGCTCGGCCAAAAATCACAATCAAAGTACGTTCGCCGTTCTGCGTCGGCCCATCGTGGACGTTGCCCTGGGACATGTTCTCAGTTAGGTATTGCCGAATGACGACGAGTTTGGCTTCACTCTCCGCATTGTCCACTCATGCATCCTTTCAGTCGATGAAGTCATTCGAACGAAGCATGCGCCGGGGTCAAAAACCTCTCACACTGATCACAGCCCAACGGACTAATAGATTACGACACGCGAAATGCTGTTACTCACTTTATAGACCTCAACTCCTCAAGCTCCCATCTTCAAGGCCGCGACTCGCTGCTCCCGAATGCAGGTGGCTCCAAGGGCCAAACCAGTAGCCGGCAGACTTATCCAGGTCGACCCATTTCTTAAATCCAAAGGATGCGGCAGGAGCAATCCGCCATGCTCAACATGCCCAAGGCGGATCACCTCAAGGTCAATGACCTCATGTCCTGCTCGACCGCGAAACCAATACCATCCGTGAAAATACCGTCTGTCTCATGTCCAGGCCATGCCCAGATACTAACCGCTTAAAAGTCATGGGGCAAGATGCAGAATCCCTACGTACCGACCTTGTTGTGAAAAGCGTTGTGAAATGGGCAAGCACGATCGTCCTACGTGGTTACAATGCGGAGATCGATCCAAAAGAAGTTCATTCAGGAGGACCACATGAAAGCATTCATGGCGAGATGGCCAAACGGGGACGCCTCATTGTCGTGGCAAACACTAAAGAGACTTGATTGTCTCTTGATAAAGTGGAAGATCCGTTTGATGTAAAGCTAACACCTCTCGACGACAACAGATCCGTGGCCGTTCATTTACAATTATCGGATGATGGGGAACTAGAGCTTGATGAAGTCAGTGATGTTTTTCTCGACAGCTTACAAAAAGCGTAGCCAATAATTGATGCGGAGCGAGGAAGATCGATTGACGAGAGAATCGATACGAGTAGCGCATGGAAACGAAGGGTTCACAACTCTGTTGAACGAGAGCAGGAAAGGGAATTTAGGGATAATGCCGAGGATGCAGCGAATCGAGCGTGAGGTTATTCGGATAAGAATCAAAGCGAAGATAAAATGCCACCCTTCCAGTGACCACAGCCAAACACACGAAACAGTCAATGCGTGAGTATAGGTTTTTTGGTCGGGGCGAGAGGATTTGAACCTCCGACATCCTGCTCCCAAAGCAGGCGCGCTACCGAGCTGCGCTACGCCCCGACTGAATGATTTCCAACACTTGCGGATGACTGGACAGTCTCAGAAACGAGAGGTGTTATTAGCGTGTTAGCCGCGTACCGATGGAGCCTTGCGGCAGCTTCATGGAGGTCCGCTGGCTCGATGGTGTTATACCGCCTCTGCATCTGCTCGCTCTTATGTCCCACGATCTTCATCGCCGTCGTGGTGTGTCGACACCGGCCCGTCTCAAATTTGTACTAGCCGTGTGCCGAAAGTCACGCAGCATCAATCCCCCGTCCTTTCGTCCGCACTTGATCCCGGCCCGGCGACATGCTGCGGCAAAAGCAGTTCGGGGATTCTTCAACGGCTTTCCTTTATACAGGAACACTCGATGGGTGTCCAGGCAACGCTAAGACATAGTTGAAGGAAAACCTCATACACGATCGGAGTCATAGGCACAGTCCTCGTTTCCCCGTTCTTGGTGTGACGGAGGGTATATTCCTTACGCTTCATATCAACATCTGGCCATTCCAACTTGAGCATCTCCCCTCGCCGAGGCCCAACGCTATAGGCCAGTGTTAGGAATCGTTTCAAATGGGGCAGCCACATGTTGAATACGTTCCCACTCTTCCGAAGTAGCGATCCGGTCACGTTAGTTTACGCCGATGTCACAAGAATCAAGTATGACGGATCTGGTCACCATGAATTAGCAAAAGGAGAAAGAGGAAAACGCCTGGCTCCTACAGCTGATTGCGGAGAGGCATTTGAGAATGTCTGGAAGTGTCATAGGTCATCCTGGGCATCCGTCAGTTGATCCGAGAGCAGCTCCCTTGCTCAGCTTTCCGTGGTCCATCGACCGTGTACAGCTTCATTCTGTGTCGAGTTGTGCACACGTAAAGGAACGGCATGCCCTCATCCTCGGTAGAGATTTCGAGATTCGCGAACCGCGACCAGGAGCGCGTCACTAAAGCATCCTTCCAAGGAATGTTTAGAAGGCGGTCATCGAAGAGAACGAGAGACGCTCCTCGGAAGGTCACATAGTGTAAAGTGACATGCTTGATGGCCGTATTATCCTCGTTGGTACAATGCATGTCCTGTGCATTTATTGCCTTTCGTTGAAATATCATGGGCCATTGCCTCCTAGATGTAATCTCAGCACATCATAGTACGACTCTAAACTAGATGAACACCTGGCAAAATCTCTCTCCTGCCTCGCCGGACAATGGCCAGCGGAAAAACTATGTTTCTGCATGCGCTGAGCGGGCAATACGGTTCGTGCCCGGCATGCGAGACTTACGCAGGGCACGGCTTGGCTTGCTTTCGCTCATGTGTGGGAGAAAGGTAATACTCGTCAGTCTCGATGTTCGCTCCCTTCCTGAACCGTGGCATCCTGCCTGCGGCTATCTCAGCATTGATGGCTTCTGCGGAAGAAAGGCCAACACCATGTCCGTTCTTCTGCCGTAAAGATGCGTGGGGTGGACACTTCTCTTCATCCCAGAATGAAGAGACTCGAAGCCTGAGACGAGGTATCGAGATCAAGCGGAAGAATGAGGATGCAGGTCGTGTCACCAGGCGACGAGTGGATGCTCAATGAGCCGCCCAGCGCGTGCATCCGTTCTTGAATGCTAAACAGCCCGAATTTGGACGACAGTTCTTTGGGCGACTGTGTCGCGGCACTTTCAAAGCCTTTCCCATTATCACTCACTTCAATTTTTAATGCCTTAGCTTGCCATTCCATGGTCACTCTGGCTTCACCTGTTCCAGCATGTTTGGCACTGTTGATGAGCAGTTCGCGAACCGATTGAAACATCAACACCGCGTGGTTCTCGGGCAGTGGATGCCCGCCGGCTTTCGGCAGGCTCACGATTACGCGTAAATCATGCCTCTTCATGTATTCGGCCAGCCACAAAAGACCAGCGCCCAGTCCCTGATCATGCAAGACGGGTGGACTGAGCTCAGCCACGAGCGTGCGGGTGTAGGCTAACGCCTCCGTGAGCAGATCATCCACTTGCAGGAGGATTCCCGCAATCGTTGATGGTTGAGCCATTCCTTTGCCCTGGCCCAATTTTATCTTTCCGAGCACCAACACTTGCTGAAGATGGTCGTGCAATTCCATCGCTAGCCGGTTACGTTCACGTTGTTCGGCCAGGTTTAACTCGGTGGCCAATGCCCGTAAACTTCGCTGCGATTGCAGGAGGTCGGATGTGCGTTCGCTCACCCGCTGTTCCAGTTTTTCCGCAATGAGCGAAGCCTCGTCTCGCTCTCACGTAACGCATGGCCCCCTGGATCCGTCCGATGCCTAGGGCGATATGGTTCGCCGCAGACGAGAGGGCCTTGATCATCATTTCCGACAGCGCCTCGGCAAAAAAGAGAACCATTAGACCGATGATGCTCGATGACCAAGGGGTAACCGGCGAAAGCGCAGATCCCTTCGTGCCGTGGCCACTCCTTGTCTGGAAGTAGTGAATCGACGGCTATCTCATTGGTCCAGTGGGGCTGGCCCTCTGACGATTCGGCCGAGCATGAGATGATCTGCTGAAATGCGTGCGTACGAGTATCCAGATCCTTGTAACGCCCTGAACTGGCCAGCAGCTCCAGCGTACGCTCTCCTCCGGAGGATCCAGATCGTGGCATGGGTGGCATGCAGCCGTTCGGTCATCACAGAAATACAGCCTTCCAGCATTGTGGTGAGGGTACTTTGCTCATTCAGTTGCTTCGCAATGTGCTCGGCAAACGAGCTGAGGTCGGCTTGTTGTCTTAGCTGTGTTTCTGTCTGTATCCGCACGGCAATATCCGCCTGCAATTGGTTGGCGAGCTCGGCATTGGCCAGTGCCGCTGCTTCTGCGCGTCGCCGTTCGATCAGGAGTTCCTGTTCGTATTTCCTGCGGTCGGTGACATTAAAGAGGGTGATTCGGTTGACGATCGCCGTTCCGGTCGGACTTCGGCGCTGAACCGCCGTTGCGAGAACCGGAAACAATTGCCGGTCCTTTTTCGCCAAGTCAAACGAAATTTCGTTCACAAACCCTTGCATGTTGAGCAGGGGGGCGAAATGCGTCTCGTAATAGATGCGGCCTCCGATACTCAACAGTTCCTGAACGCGCTGCGGGACTGGAAACTCTTCGCGTTGGTACCCGAGCCAGCTGAGGAGGGTTCCGTTTATCTTCGAGGATCGTGCCGTCGGGAAGGACGGACAAATACCCGCACGGCGCGTTCTCGTAGAGGTCTTCCGCCTGTTCCTGGATGAGGCGTGGATTAGATTCAGACATATTTTCCTGAGGTGAGGAACTGCTTCGATCGCAGCCACGGTTTCCTCAGGCGCACTCAGATTCGGGCAATGTCCAGTGGCTTTCATGAGGACGAGTGTGCTGGCCGGTATTCGGCGCTGGACGAAATGGCCCACTTCAAGTGGCGCAATGATGTCTGCAGAGCACTGCAAAATGAGAGTCTTTGCCCTGACACGAGGAAGGTCATCGCGATTATCAGCCAGAAAAGTCACACGCGCAAAATTCTTGGCGATCTCGGGATCCATCTGGCAAAAGCTATTGTGTAATTCCTGGCTCAGTTCCGGACGATCTTGATTGCCCATAATGACGGGGGCCATTGTGCTAGACCAGCCGAGGTAATTGGTTTCGAGCGAGTCGAGCAAGGACTCAATATCGTGCGCTTCAAATCCACCCACGTATTCACCGTCATTGATGTAGCGGGGCGATGGGCCGATGAGCACTAAGGTCTCGAATCGTTCCGGTTCCTTGATGGTCGCTAAGACGCCGATCATCGCGCTGACCGAGTGGCCTACAAAAATGGCCTGTGTAAGGCCTAGGTCTCGGACAATAGCGAGGACATCGTCAGCATACGCATCAAGGGTGCTGTAACGAGACGGGGTATATTGGCTAACGTCTGAGCCCCCGGCGCCGATATGATCGAAGAGGACAACTTGATGGTCATGGACGAATTGCGGAGCGACATACCGCCACATGTTCTGATCGCACCCGAATCCATGTGCGAACACGATCGCCTGTTTATGAGAGGGGCCGAAGACGTGCACATTGTGTCGATTGAGGGCGTTCATCCATCAGTTCATACAGTACTTGGACGGCAACATTCTACCCATAGTCTGGCAGGATTTCACTTTTCCGTGTGTCACTGCCATCTCTTGGGGGTCAGACACTCCTTTTTCTTTTTTTTCAAAAGACCGCGACGCTAACAAGCGGGTCCTGTGTATGCCAGCCTGGTACAGGGGACGAGCCGCGCATGCTCGCTCCCCGGGGAGCATGCCAAGGAGGTTGAGCGGATGAGATGGCAGGTGATAGCGTAGTTAGGAAGAGGGACAACAAGAGTGGAATTGAAACGGGGTCAAACTACAGGAACACAAAAGCCGCTCATTCCTGTCCGACCAAGGAGGTGTGCGATGGCAACCGCCGTATTCGGAATCGCGACTACCTATAGCCAAGCCGATGAGATTATCGAGGCGCTCAAGGGAGCGGGCTTTGCGAACAACGACATCTCGGTGCTTTTCTCCGACCAGGAGGGCACCCGCGACTTCGCGCATGAGAAAAATACGAAGGCCCCGGAAGGCGCTATCTCCGGGGCTAGCACAGGAGGCGTCGTCGGGGGAGTGCTGGGGTGGGTAGTGGGAATCGGCTCGTTGGCCATTCCTGGCGTAGGGCCTTTTGTTGCGGCTGGCCCCATTATGGCGGCTTTAAGCGGCGCCGCGGTGGGTTCAGCCGTCGGGGGTCTGACCGGAGCCCTCGTGGGAATGGGGATTCCGGAGTATGAAGCGAAACGCTATGAGGGCAAACTGCGGGACGGAAATATACTGATTTCCGTGCATTCAGACACTCGCAAGGAGACGGACCGCGCCGAGGACATTCTCAAGCGTGCCGGCGCCCACGATGTCTCATCCACCTCGGAAGCCCGGCTACAGGATGATGCACCTAGTAAGGCAATTCCTCCTCACCCCGGGTTGGCATAGGAGGGCCCATTGTAGTACTGCGCTCCGCGTGGGAGCAGAAAATTTATTGTGCGGAATCAGCGAGTGATCTAGCCCCGCCGACATGCCTTTTTGATTTTTCATAAAAAATGAGACCCTAACACGCGGGTCCTATGTATGCCGGTTCGCTGAAGTCGCCAACCCGCGCAAGACTACCCCCGGGGGGCTGAACAGGCGAGTGTTATGGAGAGAAACAAATTGGAGCCAAAACGAGCCAAGAGCAACCAAGAGAGGGGGATGGGTTGAAACCTTAAAGACAGGATTGGAGCGGGGTTGCCACAAATCATCAAAGACTTGAGGAACCCCATCTCCTTTGATCCCAAAGCAGGCGCGCTACCGAGCTGCGCTATGCCCCGACTGAATTCCGTCCTGCCATCATCTGCTTCAGTAGTTTCTTCGCCTGGCTAAAGGCACGGGCACGGTGACTGATGCAGTTTTTCACGTCAGGCGACAGTTCAGCCAACGTTTGCTGATATTCCGGCACGATGAAAATGGGATCATATCCAAACCCATGAGAACCGAGAGCCTCTTCGGCAATCGATCCTTCCAAGACACCTCGTACCGACGCGGTCTGGCCGGCAGGAAATGCGATGGCCGCCACCGTCACGAATCGAGCGCCTCGCTTTGTTGCCGGAATCCCACGAAGCTCCTGAAGCAGTTTTCGACAATTGTCCTCATAACTAGCATGGTCCCCCGCATACCGAGCCGCAAAGGCTCCGGGTCGTCCATCTAGCGCATCGACTTCCAGGCCGGTATCATCCGCGACGGCCGGCAATCCCGTGTAGCGGGCAATTTCTACGGCTTTTTTCATGGCGTTCGCTTCACAGGTGTCGCCATCCTCCACCACATCCGGCGCCTCGGGGAAATCATCCAGCGTTCGAATAGCAGACGCTTACATCCTGAAGCAGTGCGACAAGCTCCTGCTTCTTATGCTGATTCCTGGTCGCGAGCACAATCTGCGTCATCAGCCAAGTGAGCCAATCAATGATTTCTGCAACTCGACGAGTTCGCGGATTGCCCCCCAGCCGAGGTCGAGAAACTCATCCATATCTTTCTTATCGAAGGGTGTCCGCTCAGCCGTGCCCTGCACCTCGACATACTGCCCGGCGCCGGTCATCACCAGATTCAAGTCCACTTCGGCATGCGAGTCTTCCTCATAAGCCAAGTCTACCAATACCTGACCGCCGACTTTTCCAATACTGATCGCCGCCAGGTATTCGGTGAGGGGATTCTTCTTCACAAGGTCTTTCTTTTTCAAGACCGTCATCGCGTCTGCCAAGGCAATAAACGCTCCGGTAATTGAAGCCGTGCGCGTCCCACCGTCGGCTTGAATGACGTCGCAATCGATCCACACGGTCCGCTCCCCCAGCCGCGACGTGTCGATGACCGCGCGCAAGGCACGTCCGACCAGACGTTGAATCTCCAACGTTCGCCCACCTTGCTTCCCCTTGACTGATTCCCTTGGCGAGCGATCATGCGTGGCCCTTGGCAGCATGGCATATTCAGCCGTGACCCACCCGCTCCCCTTCCCTTTCAGAAAGGGAGGAACCTTTTCTTCTACGGAAGCCGTGCAGATGACCTTGGTGTCCCCCATTTCGATCAAGACAGATCCTTCGGCATGTTTAGTAAAATTTCGTGTCACCTTGACCGGCCGGATTTGATCCCGCCGTCGCCCATCAATCCGGCCCAACCCCGCTCCGCTCGCCATTCAGTCGCACCCCTTCCTCGACATTAAATCTAAAGGAGCGGATTATAGTCAACGGGGCCGCAAAGAGCAAATCACATGAGACGGTTTCACGATTTCAGAAGCTGCGTTTCGACTGGCCTTCAGCGTCGACCAATGTATAATCCATCATTGAGATGCGTAATGACCTTCATGCCCGCCCGACTCTGCACGACGATCAACGATGAGCGTCAGAGTTGACGACCCGGTCGAGCCGTAAGCCCAGAAACAGGCAGACATGGTGCTAACAGAATCCAGTCAAATCAACGGCGTTCCAGCATCATTGGGCCGCGGAAGGAGGGCCGACAGCCCTCCCCGAGGCGAAAAAAGAATGGCACAGAAGGTGCATTCCTCGAAGGCTCCGCGATGTGCTTCAGACTTTTACCCATGTGGCCGATACTGATCCTAGCCTTATGCCATATGAGCAGTTCAACCTAACGAGCAGCGTTCTATGAGCATCCAGTCTGTCACCGAACAAACCAGCCACCCTTCGTTGCTCGACAACCGCAACATCTTGATCGTAGACGATGAAGAGCCTATTCGTCGCTTGCTTGGTTATCTACTCGAACCCCATGGCTATCACGTCACCTTGGCCGGTGAATCCCGCGAGGCTCGCCAGCGAATGGAAAAAGGAGCCTACGCCCTCGTGTTGTGCGACGTGAATATGCCGGGCGAGTCCGGCATGGACCTCGTGCGCCACATTCTCGTTCAGTACCCCACCACGGCAGTCATCATGGTGACGGGGCTGGATAGCCCCGTTCTCGCGAATGCGGCCCTGGACATGGGGGCCTTCGGCTATGTGGTCAAGCCCTTCGAGGCCAACGAGGTCCTCATCAACGTGGCCAATGCGTTACGACGGCGCAAGCTGGAAATTGAAAATGCCATGCATCGGGAGAATCTCGAAGAAGTCGTCCGGACCAGAACGATTGCCCTGCAACAGGCGCTCGAATGGCTGGAACGCAGTGAAAAAGAATTGCGCCTCTCGCGCGAAGAAACCATTCAGCGGCTCGCCATCGCCGCGGAATATCGCGACAGCTCAACGGCACAGCACATCCAGCGGATGAGCCACTATTGTGAACTCCTCGCCCGTCGCTACGGCTTGTCGCCCGATCGTTGCGATTTGATCCGCACGGCCAGCCCCATGCATGACATCGGTAAAATCGGCACTCCGGACCATGTGCTCCTGAAGCCCGGGAAATTTACACCGGAAGAGTTCAAGGTGATCACCCAGCATACGGAAATCGGCTATCGTATTTTGGCTGGTTCCGATTCGGAACTCTTGAAAGTGGCCGCGGTCATCGCCTGGACTCACCATGAACGTTATGATGGAACTGGCTACCCGCGCGGATTGGCTGGGGAAGCGATTCCGCTAGAAGGACGGATCACCGCCATTGCAGATAATTTCGATGCTCTCACGACTCAGCGGGTCTACAAGCCGGCGTATGAATTCGACCATGCCAAGGATCTGATGCTGAAAGAACGCGGCAAGCATTTCGACCCCGACCTTCTTGATATATTCTTCAACTCGATGGACGACGTCAAACGTATTTATGACCAATTTGCAGACCCAAAGTGGTTTTCCTCCACACGGGCCCGTCAGTCCACTCAGGAACTGAATGAGCTTATGATGGCACATCGTTCACGGAATTGGATTGCCTATCTCTGTGAGAGTCTTGCCTCATCCGGCATGATGCCTACCTGGGAAGCGGCAACCTATCTTACGGACAATCTATTCGGAGACAAGCCCAATCCCCGGCTGCTACGAACCGACAGTCCCCACGAAGACACGACGCATTTGCTTCATCGTCTCTACAAACCGCTCGTCGAAGCAGCCACACGTGACATGGCCCTTCCCTCGGCAGCCATGATCCATGTCTTCACTGACATCAGCCTCACCGGAAACTCCGCCGTGCTGGTCGTGTATATCCCCGAGAAGAATCAGCCGCATCAACTCTTATTATTGGATGCGGCCAAGGCGCTGGGAGTTGGTGTTTGAGAACTCGGATGCATTCAATGTCTGGGCGGAAGAACGTTACATCCGGATCAAATCTTCGCTCGCGAACGTTCTCTCAGGAGCCACCATCCCTTCCATTCCTGCAGCCCTCGAAACCGTCAAGAATTGACGGCTTCGATTGTGTCAGGGCTCTTCCACCATCGCTCCTAATCTTGTCGGAATAATAGGACGCAGCCACGACAGGCATCACCAGCGACGCTCGACACTATGTGTCATAGTTGAGGTTAGGCGCCAGCCACCGCTCGATTTCGCTCACGGGCAATTTCTTACGGGTCGCATACTCCTCCACCTGGTCACGATTGATCTTCCCCACCGCAAAATACTTCGCCTGCGGATGTGCGAAATACAGTCCACTCACGGACGCCGCCGGCAACATCGCGAATGATTCCGTCAACGTCACCCCGGATGCTGCCTCGGCACCCAATAAATCGAACAGCGTCCGCTTCTCGGTGTGATCCGGACAAGCTGGATAACCGGGAGCCGGCCGAATGCCGCGATACCGTTCCCGGATCATGTCCTCCAGGGTAAGCGTTTCCGTCTTTCCATATCCCCACTCACCTCGAACCTGTTTGTGCAGCCATTCGGCAAACGCTTCCGCCAGCCGGTCCGCCAGCGCCTTGGTCATAATGGAGTTGTAGTCGTCGTGATCCTTCTCGTACTTCGCGCACAGCGCCTCCACACCGATGCCGGCCGTGACCGCAAACGCCCCGATGTAATCCGCTCGCCGAGACTCCTTCGGCGCGATGAAATCCGCCAGTGCTAAATTGTATTGGTCGGCAGGCTTCTCCATCTGCTGCCGAAGCGTATGGAACCGCGCCTGGACGTCCCGACGTTCCTGATCGCGGTACAATTCGATATCATCCCCCACGCTATTGGCCGGGAAGAATCCGTACACCCCGCGCGCGGTCAATAACTCGCCACGGATGATGTCCTCCAGCAACGCCTGCGCGTCCTCGAACAGTTCCTTGGCCTTAGGCCCCACCGTGGCGTCCTCGAAAATGCCGGGATAGCGGCCCCGTAATTCCCAGGTGTGGAAGAAGGGCGACCAATCGATGTACGGCACCAATTCACGCAATGGCAGCCGATCGATGGTACGTACGCCCGTAAACGAGGGGGTGGGAATATCGACGGTCGTCCAGTCGGTGGACAGCCGATGTTTCCGTGCTTCTTCCAGGCTGCGGAGGATTTTCGGCCCACGGTCCTGATGCGCCTGCCGGACCCGATCGTAATCGGCGCGGACGGTGTCGGCAAAGCTCTCCCGCTGCTGCTCATTGATCAGACTGCCGACGACACCGACGGCGCGTGATGCGTCCAGCACATGCACGGTCGCGTGGCGATAGGACGGGCGCAATTTTAACGGCGGTGTGGGCCTTGCTGGTCGTCGCGCCGCCAATCAACAGGGGAAGCTCGAATCCCTGCCGCGTCATCTCCTTGGCCACATGGACCATTTCGTCCAACGAGGGAGTGATCAACCCGCTCAATCCGACGATGTCCACCTGTTGCTCGCGGGCCGTGGCCAGGATTTTCTCGCACGACACCATGACGCCAAGATCGATCACATCATAATTGTTGCATCCCAGCACGACCCCCACGATGTTCTTGCCGATATCGTGCACATCACCCTTGACGGTTGCGAGCAGGACCTTTCCGTTCGCGCGGGACGTGCCCAAGCGCTGCTTCTCCGCCTCCATGAACGGCATGAGGTACGCCACGGCCTTCTTCATCACGCGAGCGCTCTTGACCACTTGAGGCAAAAACATTTTCCCCGATCCAAACAGATCGCCGACGACATTCATTCCCGCCATCAAGGGACCCTCAATGACATCGAGCGGTCTGGTCGTCTTCTGCCTCGCCTCCTCCACATCCTGATCGATATAATCCGTCAATCCCTTCACGAGCGCATGCGCCAATCGTTCTTCCACCGGTCGAGTCGCGCCACTCGTCGTCTTTAACGACCGCCTTCCCCTTCTGCTTGACCGTTTCGGCAAAGGTGACCAGTCGTTCGGTGGCATCCGGTCGGCGATTCAACAGCACATCCTCAACGAGCGCCAGCAGATCCTTGGGAACTTCTTCGTAGACGGCCAACTGCCCGGCATTGACGATGCCCATGTCGAGGCCCGCCTGAATCGCGTGGTACAGAAACGCCGCATGCATGGCTTCACGCACGACATTATTGCCCCGGAACGAGAAGGAGATATTGCTGACACCGCCGCTGACCTTGGCCAACGGCAAATGCTGCTTGATCCACCTCGTCGCTTCAATGAAGTCGACCGCGTAATTATTGTGCTCGTCGAGTCCCGTCGCGACAGTCAGAATGTTCGGATCGAAAATAATGTCCTGCGGCGGCACGCCGACTTGGTCGGTGAGCAGGCGGTACGAGCGCTCGCAGATCTCGATGCGTCGAGCAACGGAGTCGGCCTGTCCTCGCTCATCAAACGCCATGACCACCATGGCTGCCCCGTAACGGCGAATGAGTCGCGCCTGCTCGAGAAACTTCGCCTCACCTTCCTTCAGACTGATCGAGTTGACGATGCCCTTGCCTTGCAGATTCTGGAGGCCGGTTTCGATCACCTCCCACTTTGAACTGTCGACCATGATGGGCACGCGGGCTATGTCCGACTCAGCCGCCAGGAGACGCAGGAACTTTTCCATGGCCGCCTTGGAATCCAGCATTCCCTCATCCATGTTGATATCGATAATTTGCGCGCCGCCTTCGGCCTGCTGACGGGCCACGGTCAAGGCCTTGTCATAATCGCCGGCCAGGATCAGCTTCGAAAACGCAGGCGATCCGGTGATGTTGGTCCGTTCGCCGATGTTGACGAAATTTGACTCAGGCCGCACGGTCAACGCTTCGAGACCGCTCAGTCGCAAGAACGGCTCAACTGTGGAAGATTGCCGTGGAGTCAGCCCTCGCACCGCCTCGGCGATCGCCCGGATATGGTCCGGTGTCGTCCCGCAACAACCGCCGACAATGTTCAGCCACCCGTTGTCGGCCCACTCGCGCAACTGCGGCGCCAGCGACTCCGGCGTCTCAGGAAAACCGGTCGGTAGCAATGGATTGGGCAATCCGGCATTCGGATGGCTGCTCACATAAATCGGCGCAATCTTCGAGAGTTCTTCGATCAACGGCCGCATTTCCTTGGGGCCCAGCGCGCAGTTCATTCCCACGCTGAGCAAAGGCACATGCGAGATGGAATTCCAGAATCCTTCGACTGTCTGCCCGGAAAAGCCGCGATTGCTGCCGGCCTGGATGAAGGTGACGGAGGCCATGATCGGCACCTGCCGTGCCCCTTCGGCGAACAGTTGCTGGATCGCAAAAAAGGCCGCCTTGGCGTTCAGGGTGTCGAAGATCGTCTCGACCAGCAGGAGATCGACGCCGCCATCCAGCAAGCCGCGCACCTGGTCGCCATAGGCGCGGACCAATTCGGGATAGGTCGTGCCACGCGCCGCCGCGTCATTGGAATCGGTCGACACGGAAGATGTCTTGGTCGTCGGGCCGATCGCGCCGGCGACAAAGCAATGTCGAGCCGGCTGTTTCGCCAGCACCTGCGCCATGGCGCGCCGAGCGCATTCGGCCCCGGCTTTGGACAGCTCGTACCCGAGGTCGTCCATACCGTAGTCAGCCAGCGACACGGACTGCGAGTTGAACGTATTGGTCTCGACGATATCCGCTCCGGCTTCGAAATACTGCCGATGGATCTCTTCGATGACGGTCGGGCTGGGTGACGTTCAAGAGATCGTTATGACCCTTGAGGTCCTTCTCCCAATCCTTAAAGCGCTCTCCGCGAAACGCGGCCTCGTCCAGCTTATACCGCTGGATCATGGTGCCCATGGCCCCATCTAAAATCAGAATGCGCTCTCGCAATAAGTCGCGAATATGTGCTTCCGGCATGACTATTCTATGTCTTTCTGTTACCGAATGTCAGGTCTATGGCCTACTGCTTCCATGCTTCACAAGCAAGCGGCCATCATATCGGGAAGGGACTTTTTACAGCAAGCCTTTGCTGGTTCCGTGCCTTGACATCGACTACCCTGGCCGATACGATGCCCATTGTGTCTCGCGTCGAGCCTGAGTGGATACCTATGGCGTATCAGACAGTCACCCGCCTCTTCTAGCGATGTGTCTTTGCGCGAGCTTCTTCTGCCTGGGAGTGATCTCGACCTGGGCCGGTCCCTATTTTGACGATGGGTATCTCGGACTGACGCAAACGGAGCTGCACGAAAAACTTGGTCTCCCACAGGCTGTGCGAGACCGCAAGGCCGCCCTGCGAGTCTTCACGTACTATCCGATCGGAGATTGGGATCAGTACTTCAAGAAGGTGGTCTCGCCTGAAAACGGGGAGGATGTCTATACCTTTAAACGTGACGGCGTCGATGTGCGGTATTCCTTCAGCTACACCTTCGATCGGAACGACCAAAGCGAGCAACGTCCTCTCTTCGTTCGTCTCGTGGACATCGAATTCACACCTCCGGTGCCGCTGAGCAAGATTCCCGAGCTTCGTCCCGGAATTCAAGCCGTCCGAGGACAATGCTGCGCCAGTCTTTCGATCCAACATCATGTTGTTATTCTTTACCGGAACTCCCTCTCGCAGACGCGCGCTTTATTGTGAGGGAAAAGGGGAAGGAGGCGCTCGACTGGTCGCTCGCGTTTCAGATGTTCGCACTGCAGGGATTGCCCGATCCATTGACGTCGAAGGCGCTCGATCGATCGCATGGAAATCGGCACCCAAAGTCTCCCGCTCGTCAAGTTGCGCCAACGCAATACGCATGATCCCATTCTTAACCCCTATTCGAAAGCCTTTGCGCAACAAGCGCCACCTTCGCCCGCAATCAAGAAAATCCCGGTCCCCAAATACGCGGACTAGTGCGAGATTACTGGGTCGGTGGTTCAGCTTGGTCCAGCTGGCGGGTGGTTCGCTCGTCCTGTAATCGATAACTCTGCTCGGTCTTGGTTTTCATCTGGCCCATGATGTTGTCCATCGGTTGCCCCGACGCCTGCGGAGCCGATCCGGCAACCGTCCCGGCTGTGACACGTCCTCCGACAGCGATTGATAGAGAGCCGCAAGGCTGACCAGAATGAGCGAGGCATTTGGCGAGGATTCGGATCGCCGGATTAGAGCTGAGAAACAATAACAAGAGTAACGCCATCCACAGGCGCCCGTCATGATGACCACGGCGGTCTGATGGGGAGTCAGCCCTTTAATCGGTGCACTTTCTGTGCAATGGCGTCGAAGAATCCCTTGTAACGCACTCGAGGTGGGCAAGGGGCCACCTCGCTGCTGCTCCGGACGCTCACCGATGTCATCACTCCGGCTGCCGGGGGCTCCCCGCTGGTCACTGTTCTGAGCCGGCCCCGGATATTCAGCGGGCACCTGCTGCTACATTATCGGTCAGTACGGCTTGTCCCTGCGCATCCGTATAGACGTACAGGCTGCCCGGCCTCCACGGAAATCCCTGCCTGCCCAAATCAGCAAAATACCGGCCGATGAGCCACGTCGCGCGTCGCAGTGCCTAGTACACGATTGCCTGCCATAGTCCCCCGTCGCCACTGTCTTCCTTAAGCATAGCAGGTCGACAGATCAGCCAGATTCAGGCATCGCTTGCGCCGCAGCCGCCTGGAGTCCCTTGACGGACCGAAAAACGATTGTTTAGCATGCAAGCCGGTGCAGGTTCTCCTCGACAGTCGCTGACGGAAGGATATTTGTGACTGATCAGACAACCTCTGCCACTCCACTCTCCCCCCTGCCACCGAAGGCGGACCCCACGCCCTTTATCCGCCAACGGCCGGTTCGGATCATTATCTACGCGTTCCTGGCGCTCTTTCTCATCAGCCTGATCGCCTTTCGTTTCGTGCCCGGCTGGCTGGACCCCGACTTTTCCAAACACATCGAAAGCCATCGCGTGATGGTAGGCATGGACCGCAAACAGGTTCTGGAAGCCTGGGGTTCTCCCAATACGATGAATGTCACGCACACCAGCGACGGCCTGCGGCGGGAGGAATGGATTTTCGAGGATTGGGAAAGCCCGGCGGTGGTCAAACACCGCTATCTGTATTTTGAGGAAGGGAAGCTGATCGGCGGACACTTTTCGGGATCGGATGTGCGCCTGCCGCTTCCGGCCGCCCCTGAGATGGTCAAGCCGAAGGGACATCCCTAACAGGCCTAGTGAAACCGCTGGTATCGTTCTCGCACCATGTAGTTACCATACCCATGAATATCTGTCGCCCTCGGACCGGACCAGGGCTGTCGTCGTCGAAGGGTCTAATTCTCTTCGCGTCGCGGACGCGATTCAGGCCCTGCAAACATGTAAGACATGACATGCAGACCTACTGTTTCAAGCAATCGACCGACAAATACTCTGTAGCGACATCCTCGCGCTCATTCCGTCTCCTCAGTCGCATCACGAATCTGAAGCGCGAGGCGGCTTAGGAGAATTTCGGCCCGCCGCTTCTCTCCCTCCGCCACCATGACACGGCTGCATAACAGGGACACTCCCGGGTAGAGAGCCCCCATGTGTTCATGATGCACGATATATGAAATTCCGTTGCCGTCCAGCAGGCTCTTGATGAGAGCCAGTTCTCCGACATCCCCTGGCTCGCACAAGGTCACCAGCTTCGCAGAACTCGGACCGGTCGTTCGCGGCATCACTGTCCCCCTCCCGCTGAACATGTTCATCGTGCCTGAAGCCAGGCATTGTCAGAGACCGACTGTCGGACGGTGGACAGTGCACGATTCATTGCAATTAAGTCGGATGGTTAATACACTGAGCGATGGAAGCGCACCGGCCACTCTGGGAAGCGTTTGCCTGAGACATGCGCCGACGTTGATTGCAAAAGACCGTCGTAATCGCAGAGGGATCGAATCGCAATCTCGCTTATCGGCAAGGCCGTACGGCTATACTCGATGGACTAGGGGGTTTCAGTGATCTGCACGCGCCGGTCTTTCCCAGGTCCGCCGGACACCGTCAGGACCCGCTTCCACTCGCGCACCTGATAGATCGCCCAAGCTTGAGGCTGATCCTTGTAGAACGCGTCCGGATCCTCACCTGAGGCATTGAGATAGATCGGTTCCGTAAAACCTTCGTCCAACACGTAGTCCAGCAGGCAGTCGGTCGTAAACCCCTCTGCCACGCAACGCCACTTCGGCAAGGAAATTGAGAATCTGGTCGGAGTCCTGAATGGTAATGGGTTTCATATGATCCGGGGCTGATTGTAGCCAGTGAGAAAGAAGGAAGGCAAGACATGGCACAGAAGAGATTCACCCGAACTCAATTTCTCGAGCGGCTGTTGGCCGTCATGGATCGCAAGCATCACTGGGCTTGGCCGATCATCATGGGCCCCGGCATTACGAAGGCTCAACTAAAACTGCACTACCAACAGGAATTTCTCGTCTACGTGCGGGACTTTCCCGTGTTCTTAGCCCGCGTGCACGGCCAGAACCCGCCTTCGGACGTCCGACGGATGTTGGCGGAGAATATTTACGAGGAAGATACCGGCGGCCTTTCCTTCGGCCGTTCTCATCCTGAATTGTTCAATGAGATGATGCGTGGCTTGGGCTTCGACAGTGATACCTTTTCAGCCGCCAAACTCCTTCCTGCGAGTGCGAGGTACCGGAGATGGCTGGAGAAGGTCACGGCCAGCCGCGATTGGATCGTAGGCGCAGCTGCCTTGGCCGTGTTTGTTGAAGGCAGTATCAAAGATCGTCAGGAGATCCTCGAACCATCCAAACCAAAAACCGATGCGGAGATCGACGCCTATCTCGACGCCCATCCGCTCATTCGCCACCACGGCATCGACCGGCGGCACATGGATTTGATTCGCGCACATCAAAAGGTGGAGGCCGGACATCGCCAAGACGCCTACACGATGGTGATCAACCATGCCGAAACCAGGGGTCAACAGAATGCCGTCCTGACTTGTGTCGCGCAGGGGCTCACGTTGTGGATGAAATACCGTGACAGTATCGCCAAAGCTTGTCAACTTGAAAAGGCCATGACCGAATGGCATCAGCGCGTCTACTTTTTATTCAGCTCTGTCTCCTGCTGGTCATCGGATTATCAGATTTCCGCCCACGCCGCGCCTCCTCCCGAGGACATGGTCCTAATCCCGGCAGGCGAATTTACGATGGGCACTTCGGCCGACAGCGATGGCCTGCCGGATGAGAGACCGCTCCGCCTGGTCTATCTCAGTGCGTTCTGGATCGATCGGCATGAAACGACGAACACCCTCTACGAACAGTACGTCCGGACGACCGGCTCCCAAGCGCCTGCCAATGCGTCCCCGGCTTTGACGTTGTGGGACCACAACCTTCCGCTGCCCGGCATCGAACAACATCCCGTGGTCAATGTGAGTTGGCTGGATGCCGTCGCATTCTGCCGCTGGGCCGGCAAACGACTACCGACCGAAGCAGAATGGGAGAAGGCAGCGCGAGGTACCGATGCGCGAACCTACCCATGGGGCAACGAGTGGGACTTCGATAAGGCCAATAGCGCGAGTTTTTGGGCCAAACGAACTGTGGAGTTCGCCAACAGTACCGAATGGGAAGCATTCTGGATCAAAGGAGCAGGAGCCGCTATTTCTAAGGAGCAGGGCGTCAAGGGCGAGATATCTGACCCTGCCGGTCGGCAGTTTTCCATCCGGCGCGAGTCCTTATGGAGCGTTGGACATGGCCGGAAACGCTGCTGAATGGGTGCAGGATTGGTATAATCCCAACTACTACCGCACGGCATCAATCAGCGACCCGCAGGGCCCGGAACGTGGCGCAATTAAGGCCATGCGCGGAGGTTCCTGGCTCAAACCGGCCATCAGCCTACGTACGACCGATCGCGACTGGGGCACGATGGACAGCCGTCCGTCCGGGACCGGCTTCCGATGCGCACGCGATGCTTACTAGTGGCAACCACTCGTGCAGCTAATCGGGACTCGCTTATGATACTTCCCCTCGCCATGCATCCATCGTCACTTGCCTGATATTGGTCCGGTCGAAATTCACGAGATACTAGGTGCCTCGCGCACTCGCCGCTATACTCCAAGTAAGCCCTATCCATCACTTGGGTACCACTACGCGCGCCGTTCAGGCCCATGTTGAAAGAACAACAGCTCGCCCGTTCCACCGCCTCGCTCATCCTCGTCATGCTGACGGGACTCACCTTCTTTGCAGACCTTCAATTTGAGTTCGGTTTTGCCACCTGGCTGCCCTATTTTTTTCTCGCTGTCCCTGTCTCGGCTCTCTATTCACGGCTGGTGTTCCTGGGCGCCGTCGGGGGATGGACGCTGTTGATCGCGGCTAAGGTCTGGGCCCATCTTCCGAGCTACGATGTGAGCACCGACCTCTTCAATCGCACCTTCGGTATCGTCGGCTTATGGATCACCGCCTATCTGCTCTATCAACACCGGCAACTGGGACGTCTCCGCGACGAGGACGAGCAACGGGTACGAACCATGCTTCACGGCGCCTTGGATGCAGTCATCACCATCGATGCGCAAAACATGATTACGACCTGGAACCCTCAGGCCGAGCAGACATTTGGGTACGCGCACGACGAGGCGTTAGGAACTCCGCTCCCCGACCTCATCATTCCCCCGTCATTTCGTGAAGCCCATCTCAAGGGCGTGGAACGTTATTGTGACGAAGGGTGACGGGCCGATCCTGAACCGCCGCATTGAAGTCACCGCCGTTCACAAGAACGGTCGTGAGTTTCCCATCGAATTGACCGTCATGCCGCTCCGCATGAAACGATCCATCAGTTTCTGCGCCTTTGCCCGGGATATTACCGAACGCAAACAGTTGGAATCGACGCTCCGCCGAGCACAGGAATCCGCCGAAGGAGCCAGCCAGGCCAAGAGCGATTTCCTGGCCAACATCAGTCATGAATTCAGGACACCCTTGAACGCCATTTGCGGCACGACCGATCTGCTGCTCACCACCGCCCTCACCCAGCCGCAACGTCGCTATGCAGAGATGTGCGCCAAAGACCAGCCACACCCTGCTGGGACTCGTCACGGATCTGCTCGACTTTTCACGCATCGAGGCCGGGCAGACGCAACTTGAGCAGGCTCCCTATGACGTACGCCAGCTCATCGACCGCACCACTCAGCTCTTATCGCCACCGGGCAGAAGAGAAAGGTCTCACCCTCACGTTTCATCTCGACCCGGATGTGCCGCCATGTCTCGAAGGCGATGCCGTTCGGCTGCATCAAGTTCTGCTGAATCTCATCAGCAATGCGCTCAAGTTTACGGAGCAGGGGCATGTGACCGTGCGAGCTACCGTGACGTATGCCGGGTCGGAACCCTCTCGCATTCGGTTCTCCGTCATTGACAGCGGCATCGGCATCCCTGCCGATCAGCTCGACCGAATCTTTGACCGTTTCACCCAAGTCAACCGTGCGTCCGGCCGTCAGCATGGAGGGGTCGGTCTCGGTCTAGCTATCTGCAAACGCCTGGTAGGGCTCATGGGCGGACGTATCTGGGCCGAGAGCATCGCCGAAATCGGCAGCACGTTTATCGTGGATCTACCCCTCACGGTTGCCGCTGTGCCTGCACGCCACCATGAACGGACCGGTGCGACTCGTTCGTCGCAGGCCCCCGTGACCGCTGGCATCCTCCCTTCCGGCAGCAGTGAGACTGCATGTGTTGTTGGCCGAAGACTCTCCGGAATCACAAGAATTGATGCGGTTTTATTTTCAGGACACCCCCTATCAGGTCACCATCGTGTCGGACGGCGAACAAGCCATCGCGGCGTTTCGAGCCAATCGATTCGATATCGTCCTTATTGATTTGCACATGCCCGGGATGGACGGCTTCACAGCCACGCGATTGATTCGGGCTTGGGAATCGGCGCATCAACGTTCGCCAACTCCTATCGTGGCCCTCACCGCCAATGCCTTTCGTGAGGCGGAGGAACAGTGTCTGGGCGCGGGCTGCACGGGCTTCTTGACGAAGCCGATCAGCAGGCGGCAGTTGCTCGGCGCCTTGGCCGCCTATCACCGCTTGATGCCGCAAACCGATTCCGCACCCCGGAACCTCAGCAAGGCACTCGACGTTGCAGATCGCATCGCGCAGGAAATTTTGCAACGTCGTCCTCAGTTCCTCCAGCATCGCCGCAAGGATCTTGGCGCGATGCAAGAGGCCCTCGCGAAACAGGACTATGAGGCGATCCGGACGATGGGACATCGCATAAAGGGCGTGGCGGGATCCTACGGGTTCCCCGACATCGGGACAGTCGGACAACGGCTGGAGGAGTCGGCGCATTCGCGCGATCTCATCGCCATTCAGGGCGAGATCGCGCAACTGGCCGCCATCCTCCATCAATTGGACCAAGCGGCCTAGATCTTTGCTGATATCGAAACACGAAGAAGGAGCGCGGTGGACATGAGTATTCTCATCATCGACGACTTTCAAGAAGCACGGGACCTGCTCCAGACGATTCTTCACAGCGCCGGATTCGGTCCGCTCTTGCCGGTCGGGACAGCTCGAGAAGGGCTCAAGATATTGGGCATAGGCAAACGAGGCAAGGTGACGAGCGGCATCGATCTGGTATTGATGGATTTGGAAATGCCCGAGCTCGATGGATTGGAGGCCTGCCGGCAGATTCGTACGGAAGAGCAGCTACAAGGCTTGCCGATCATTGTCATCACCGCGCATACCGGGGCGGAAGACATTCAAGCGGCCTACACCGCCGGCGCGACAGACTACATTCGCAAGCCCGTCATTCCGGCGGAATTGATTGCGCGCGCTGCCAACGCACTCAGCCTGAAACAGGAAGTCGATGCGAGGAAGATTCGGGAACAGGAATTGACCGAACGCACCAAGGAACTTGACCACGCATTCGCTCAGATCACCGCGCTCCATGGTACGATCCACATTTGCGCCAAATGCAAACGCGTGAAAGCCGACGGGCCCTATTGGCAACGCATCGAAGACTACCTGCGCCGCCAGGCTCGATCAAAAGTGACCGAAGCCGTCTGCGATTCCTGCATGCATCAAGCCTATCCCCATCTCAAGCAGGCTCCGTAACCGTCTCCGCTTGCGTTAGGTGAGGTGACGACTACTCTCGCCTGTCCGGCCCGCCCTTTAAGGCAAAGTCCACGGATTCAACTCGCACCACCGGCATAATAAGACCCCTGCCCTCTTCGTCATGCGAAAAGTCATACACCAGGGACTCCTCTTGAGTGAGATGGCCGGTCATGAGGACGTCGACCTCCACTCGCTCGCCATGGCGCAGCCGATTTTGAAGACGAGGCGTGTCTTCGGCCGCCAGCGCCAGAAGCGTCGCAGGGACGTCTTCGTGCTTGAAGCGCACATCACCCCAGGAAGTCCGGTTGAATTTCGGCCCCAAGGCGATGGGAAACCCCTCGCGCTGATCGTCGAACTGGGACAGCTCCCCGAGCCAAACAAACGTGATCAGCCAGTCCAACGGCGCTTTACCCTCGCGCCGAGCATCACGTTCGCGGTTTAGGGCAAACAGCCGTTCATCATGGTCCGGATCGTGATGCCCCTGCCCGTAGACCGTGGGCCAGTCGGGCGGCTTGTCATCCAACTCCGCAAGAAATTGTTCAATCGCCGTCTGATCGAGAAGCAGATGGGTATGAGAAGGAAGGGTCGCCAGTGCGGCCTCCAATCCCTTATACAAGGATCGAGCACCGAGCGGGGTTTCTGCCAAGATCGTCGCAGGCTCGCACCAGGCCAGCAATAAGAAGAGAGAGCCAATCCAGAACCGCATATCCTAGGGTCCTGTTACGGCGCGAGCGGGACGGCCAACTGTCGAAATAACTCGCGTAGGTCCTTGGTGCCGGCATGATCCCATGACAACACGCCTGTCTCAACGAGTACTTCAAGCCGAGGCACAGGATTCAACCGAGCCAATACCGAAGGATGAAACGGCTGGGACTTCAAGACCTGCGTATAGACCCCAATCCAGGACTCGGTCACCGCCCGCAAGCCTGGATCACTCGCCTTCATCCGCCCCATCCTGACTTCTTGCAGCAGCTTGATGAGTGGATCCGACTGCATGAGCGTCCCGATTGCACGGCGAGCCTGGTCTTCGAGGTCTTCCATCATGAACCTACACCGCAGCTCAATTCGTAGAGCAGGAGCCAGGGCCGCGGGGATCTCCACATGAGCCGCATGCGCCACCCGATCCTGATGTCACAGGCCAGCCACCGGTCGCTCCAACCCCAAAGGCGGAAAATTGTTTATTCACTGCGGTCGCCTGGCAGGCCGGACAGGCCGGCACCGTCTTGCCCTGGACGATGAGCTCAAAACGATGGTTGCATTCCTGGCACACGTACTCGAAGATGGGCATTGGGCTGTACTCCGTAAAATTTCGATCATTATAAGTAAGCTCGGTTCCACTTCGCAATCATCGGCCGATGGGAGTCCGCACATGTGGTCAGAAGATAAATCTTTCCTGTTTCGTATCAGTCTCGAAGCTCAGTTCCCCGACGACTATGAGGGGCCTCACGACGAGAACGCCTGGCTCCGCGAATGGGAACTGCAGATCAAACCGGCGATGATCAAACATCTGTTCGAGACGCTGCGAGAATATCCGGCCTGGAAGGCTCACGTCCGGAACCGAGGCATATCTGCCGCGGACGAAATTGAAGTGGCGATGGTCCGGGACTTTTCTCGCCCGTCACAACAAGGCTGAGCATAGATGAGACAGGCATCTGGTCGCGGCCTCTATTTGCATATTCCCTTCTGTCATCAGCGCTGTCACTTCTGCGCCTTCTACCTTGAGATTCATCATGCGCGCGCCGCCGATAGATTTGTATCGTCGCTTGTGACCGAAATACATCTCTATGGTCAACAAAGTCCCTTTGGGGAGAAGCCGTTGGATTCGATGTACTTCGGTGGCGGAACGCCCACCACACTTACGCCCCAGCAATTGAGCACGGTGTTATCTGCGGCCAAACAGACGTTCGGAATCGCCCGCGAGGCAGAGATCACGATTGAAGCGCATCCGGAATCTGCCACGTTCGAAGGACTCTCGCTGCTGCGGGAAGCCGGTTTTACCCGGATCAGTTTTGGAGCAGAATCCATGGATCAGGAAGAACTGCAGCAGGTCGGCCGTGCAGGATCCGTCCTGAAGACCGTCGAGGCGTGCGCCGCGGCGCGTGAGGCTGGTTTTATCAATCTCAATCTCGATCTCATGTATGGGCTGCCCGGACAAACGATCGAGAGTTGGGCGGCCTCGCTCCAACGGACAATCGCCCTCGCCCCAACACATCTCTCCTGTTATGCCTTAACGATTGAAGAGGGCACCATACTCCACGCGGCCATTCAACGGGGCGCCGCCTCCGCTCCTGACGAAACGCTCCAGAACGAGATGGAAGACCTGGCAGAGGAAATGCTGGAGCGGGCAGGCTATATCCGATATGAGATTTCAAACTACTGCCGCCCCGGGTATGCGAGCCGGCACAACAGCCTTCACTGGACCGGTGGCCACTATGTGGGACTGGGCCCAAGCGCCCAATCCTATGTCGACAGCAGGCGCTATGGGAACGTGAGCAATCTGGCCGCTTACCATCAGGCCCTATTGAGCGGCTCACTGCCACTGTCCGAATCCGAACTCCTCACGCCGGCCGAGGAAAGCTGCGAACGCCTGGTGTTTGGCCTCCGCCTGACCGACGGCGTCTCGCTCGAGGACACGGGAGCTCTGGACTTTTTAGGGCTTGTTCACAAGGTCGACGAGTTGATTGTCGACGCAATCCTGGAGCGCAGGGACCAACGAGTACGGCTGACCGCGCGCGGCCGACGCTATGCGGACAGTGTTGCAGTTGCCCTCCTCGCTAGTCTCGAAAACTCGTCCCCACCAGCCCCTTCCCATTGACTTCCGGCCCCGGCAGAGGGGAGACTTATCGCCTGACAGGAGGAAGACCCATGCCAGTCAATATGGATCCCAGCAAACGTCGCCGGCGTCAGCCGATCGAACAGCCTGATGCACCGGAACTTGCGGAAGAAACAGCTAAACCGAAACGGTTTGGAGAAGACACCGATGCAGACCGGGAGAAAGCCAGTGCGGACGCCGAGCTGAAGAACCTCTGGGATGCGACGGAAGTCATCGATATGGACAACTGGTAAACTGACGCCCCGCAACAGCTCGCTGTTCGCCTGACGACTAGACGCTGCATGAACCCCATGCCCTCACGCAACGCCTTATTCTATCCGTTTCATCTTTGTGCCCCACGAACCCTGGAGGCATTGCTGGACCGCTACCCTTCTATACATTTTCGTGATTATATGGCGTTGCGCCTCACCCCCTTGATGGGCACCACGGCGTATCAGGACCGTATGGGAGACGATCACCCTACCCTGGTGACAACCGGCCGGCTGGTGCAAGGCTATCATGTCAGTGGTCCGCTCGACCAAGCTATGACGACAGCCATCGACCGCGATCTCGAAGATGTCGGCTGGCGCGCGCTGTTCCACAACGCCATCCAACACGATCGGCGGTTTCAACGCGGTCTGTTCGATCTCACTCATGCCATGCGCATAGGCCAGGCACTCGTGCCGGGTCCGGCGGCATTACTCCGTCTCCTGGAAGCGAACCGCGCTGAACGTCCCTGCGCCGTTGCGCGGGTGCAAAGTCTCGCCAGACCAACTCTAGCGCTGGAAGAGGCTTATGAGTTCGAATATGGCCTCGCACTGCTGAAAACCGCCGCCGCGCAAGTCTATACCCTTCGTCTTGCCAGGCAGCACGATCTGTTGCCGGTGACGGACTCTCTCAGCCACTTTTCTTTGCTAAACCACACCCTGGCGCGCGAGGGCCTCGACCTTGCCAACGAATATGTCGGCATACCAACCGTGCGCTCGGAACAGCCTTCACCCGGCGAGACCGCCGCATGAGCACTCTGACTCCGGTCTTTACCCCTGAAGCTCTCGACACCACCGACGTGGGCACGGGCGATGACCTGGAAGCCCGGGTGGTCGTATTCAACTGCGACTGTCATACCTATCAGCAGGTCATCGCGCTGCTCTGCAAGAGCATCCCGGGCATGAATTCATCACGGGCGTTCGAACTGGCATGGCGCATCGATCATGAAGGCCAAGCCACGGTCTACACAGGGGCACGAAAGCTCGCAGAAGAGATAGGGAAGAAACTGGCAGGGGGAGGGTTACGCGTCGGCGTCCAATGACTTGCGGAGAGCGTGAGCACGCGGTCTGCGCCGATCATATCGACGCAGACCAGGCTTATTTCCCGCGCTTTTTCGGAGGCGCCGGCTTGGTGCTTTTCGACTTTCCCGCAGGTGCGGCGGGGGGCGTCGCAGGTTTCTGGTTGCCCTTTGGACTGCCATGCGATGATTTTTGTGACTTTGTCGACTTGGTACTCCCGTGAGCCTCTTTCTGTTCGTGCGCGGCTGCCGCTTTGTAATAAGACTTGTTGAGTTTACTCAGCATGTCGCCGTTCAAGACACGCACTTGATACAATTCGAATAGCTTGCTGATAGCTTTTGGATCACCCTTACGGGCCAAGCCCAACAGCCGCCGCCGCTGATTCATTTCTTCTTCTTCGGTATGAGACGCCGCACGCCGCTCCATAGCGCTCCTTTCAAGGAATGCCTGAGACTCAGTCCACTGACCGCTCAAATTGCCGGATGAAATGCCCCGTATTTTAACAGATTCGGCCTAGCCAGTACTACACAAACCTTGGGGGTCAGAGAGAAAATTACTCCGCCAATGCCCAGCGCGAATATGTCGCTCAACTTCCGCTCGTTTCCGTTGTAGATGCCTGTCCAAGCCTTCTATAATCCTTCTATTCCATGTGAGATTTCATGACGAGAAAAAGGAGTCCATCTATGCAAGCCCCTACGCCAACGACCACAGACAGCACAGTCGCCGACGATCCCCAAGCCCGTGCAGTCCTTCAGCGAGCCTTTGAAAGCACCGCCCGCTGGCAGTCGGACTTTCGAGGATTTTCCGCAGACCTGACGGTTAATACCAACGGTAGCCTTGTGCGCGGAACCGTCGTGGTCAAGGGCCCCCGGGACGTGACGGTCCAGTTGCCTGACGAAGCCATCCAGAAGTGGGCGCAAGAGCAGATTGGCATGATCGCGGTGCACCGCGCGCCCCGCAAATTCGAGGAGTCGGACGGCAAGCATCGCCTCACTCTGGAAGCCGGGACCGACCATCCCCTGGGACGGCGGTTGGACCTTCACGGAGATGGCATGCAGTCGTTCTATCGAATCAAGGACGATCGCATCACACAAATCAACCGCAAGATGCCGCACGTCGCGTTCACGATCAACGTGGAAGAAAGCAGTGAGACACAGGATCATAAACACTTGACGACGAAATACACCGTGTACTATTTCGCGCCCCAGGATGGAAAGCTGCGCAACGTGGAAAGTTTTACCGACACTCATGTGCGGGTCGGCGCTTCGGATCTCCCGGCAACCCGACGCATCATCTCCTATGAAAACGGCGAGGTCACGGTCCGGACCATGACCTTCGCGAATCACACGTTGCTGGCCTGATGGACTTACGCTCGAGGTTTCCGCGCAGCATGCGCGTCACACTGGAGGGTTATGCGCATCTCGCACGCATGATCGACAAGTGCCGCGCCGTGCTGGCGGGAACCGAGGGCGAATACATCTACCCCTGCCCCATGGACGATCGGCTTCTGACGTTTGCCGGCCTGACAGCCGAGCAGTTCACCGCGGCAGTGATGAGCAATCAAACCGAGGAGGGTTTCCTGCAGTGGTTCCGTCACATCGCCAAGCCTCACAGCCAGGCAGACCTGGAAGAGTGGAATCGTAGTATGCTCAGCCGCGGACCCACCACGCCGGAGAAACAGGCGTCCTTCAACACCTACCGGGACGCCGTCGATCCGTCTCGCACCGACCTCACCAGTTGGTGCGACCTCCAAGACCTCGAAGAAGGTCGGACAGTGCCACGAAGAGTCTAGCAGTTGATGGTGAGACCGAGGTTTGTTCACAAGCCATCCCTGCCTGCAGGGTCTTCACCACGCCACTGTGTAACCATCATCGAAAAGTAGTGACCGGAAAGCATTTTCTCGATAAGAATGACATCTGCGCCGCCTGCACGCCAGGAGCAGACTCGTCCGATATTCATAGGAGGCACAACATGGCCCTGTTGCAACGGGATCTTGTTCCTGCAAGCGGTGACTCGCTCATTACGTTCGACACCGAAACCAACCTCGAATGGTTGAGCCTCAGGCAAACCGTGAATCTTTCCATTTCGGACGTGCGGAACGGCAGCGGGGGCTACACCACCACCTATGGCTTTCGTTACGCCACAGGCCAGGAAATCGGCCTGCTGCACCAACATGCCGGGATTACAAAGCATGGCGTCTCGCAGGTCGTGCCCTTTCCTCAAAGCAATCACGTGGCGATGGAAAGTCTGATCGAACTGATGGGCGGCGTCGCGCTGAATTCATCGGCCAGCAGCGGCTCGGTCCTGGTTCAGACACAGGGCATGATGAAGTTTCGAGGCACCGGGGTCCCCACTGCGATGATGCCCATGAGTGTCGTGCAGCTCTGGCTGTTCAAAAACAATCCTACCAGCTCGTATTCCGACAGTAATCCGGCAGGGCCGGCCGGCACGCGATTTCCTGAAGTCGCCTCCTATCTGGTACGCGCTCGGGTCATGCCCGCCGGCTCGGTATACCGAGGACAATCACCCAAGGGCGTGAAAGCCAAGAGCACGAAGAAGAAAGCCTAATGCACCTTCACCGGTCCAGCTCCATGAAGCCCGACACAATCGGCTTCATGGAGCGCAGGCCTCCATCCCTTGCAGCGCATCCGCTGCGGGCCCGAGCTGCCAGTGTACCCACATTTGTTTCCCCTACGTAGAAGCATAGGCTGTACCGTCCTATCGCGGCACATCGCAGCTCAATGCGGAGTTCGTCGCTGCAACGGACTCGGACGAGCCTAGACCTGCACTCAAAGTACATCGGAAACTTGCTTCGAGACATTCAAGGCTGGAGTGCGAGATCCCGACGCATCACGGAGGAAGCCAAGGCCGGAGGGTATCGCACCGGAGTAGAAACCCGACAGCCGCCGACGGGAACGAAACGACTCCTCAGTAGCAACATGCTCGCCCGCTGTTGCGGAACCTCTGAGGAATCCCAATCTGCGTGCGGGGATAGGCGTCAATGGAGGCGGGAGAAGTTAGTCCGCGAAGCGCAGATCATGACCATCGGCCAGCAAAAGATACGCCTCCCCCCATTGATGCGAAGTCTGGAGGTCCCAAGGCTCGTCCGGAACAATAGGTCTGAACCGAAGACCATAGAGCCCGCCAAACACGACGTACGCCAACCCCGATCCTGAATCTTCAATCAGCTGGGCATAGGCCTGGCAGACAGGCGCCTGCTCGTTATCGCTCCAGCCGGTGACCCAATACCATTCACCGGCCGGATTTCGGTCAGAAAGCCGCACCTGCGCCACTCGTCTGGAAGGACCGGCTTCCTTAAAGCGCGCAAAGAAGCTGCTGTCGCAATTCTCGTTCGCTTCAACTTCTACGATCATGAGTCGATTATATATCGGATGGCAGCGCAACGAGGTGCGAGACCTGTGACAGGCCGGGCACATCTCGCTATCATCGTATTGTTATTTTCAAGCCTCAATCCTATTGTACGCACCAACCAAGAGTGAAGACATATCACTAAATGAGGAACAAATCTAAATAGGATTTGCGCTCGTAATCCATTATGACGGTCTAGGTTCCCGGCATTCATTCCGACAATGGCGCATGGATTGAACGGATAGGAGGATCACACATGGCAACACAGATAATCCCGTCAGTGGTGAGCCAGTATTTTGCCTCAATCCGACGCATGGACCCGGACGCATGGGTCGCTTGCTTCTCGGAGCAGGCGACCAGCTACGAACCGGGAGCGCCCGCGCCTTTGCACGGCCATGCGGCGCTGCGCCAATTCCTCACCGGGGTTCTTGCAGCCTTCCAAACAATCGATCTGACGGAAGATCATGTCTTCCTCTCCGGTGACCGGGTCGCGGTGAAGTTCACAGGACGTGGCACCGGCAAGAACGGACGAAAGGTCGTCTTCGAAGGCATCGATGTGTTCGAGATCAATCAGGAAGGAAAAATCCAAACCATGTGGGGCTACTGGAACCCGGCCGCGATGATGGCGCAACTACAGGGCTAAATGTCGTCGGAGGCTCAGGAGGAACTCTTCGCCCGCGCGATTTTATACGAAAGGCTTACAGGATGGCGAACGCATCTCGACGATGCGACTAGAATACGCAGTCTCTATCATTCCTGACACCATTTCTTCACTCACTGCGATCCTTCCGCTCCTGCATTTCAAGGAGCGCACGAACGAAGTTCGTCTTGATGATGCGGCCAAATGGAATTCGGGTACGTAGTCTGGCGCATCGTCAATGGGGAGCGTCGCCTGAGGACTTAACACCAACCAAACGATCATTTGCCACAACTGGACCACCGCTATTGCCGGGGTAGATGCTCATATCAGCCCCAAAAAACGGCAACGCATCGTGGAGCATGGAAACGCGCCCCAAGTCGATACTGGCAGCGAGAAGTGACTTGAAGACCAATGGGCTGAGGCTGGATGTTGACTTACTTGCCCTATAAGTGCAGTGGAGCTCGGAAAGCCAATGGTGCAGACATCCTGTCCTTCAGTATCAGGCCCATCGGCGATGTCGTCGGACGCGACAGGCACGAAGCCTAGCGAATTGAGCTCATTCACAAAGCGAGTGTCGCGTTGGTCGAGAGAGATCAAGGCCAAGTCTAGGTCTGGACCGGAGAATGTATATGGAACGGTGAAAGACGCACCGGCACCGAGATTCATTAGGAACTCGCGATTCTCTCGTTTAGCCAATACTTCGTCGACTGAAGGTACACGAAAGATGATGTTGAATACTTGCTGTGCGCGCTCCACCGCGGACTGAAGCAAGCATTGGCGCATATGCTCTGGCCAGGAGAGAGCACGCTGTGCCTCTTCCTCCGACTCCCGCTTTGCTGACCGTTCGTCCCAAACAACATGGCGTGCAGTTAATAAGTAACGACGACCAGCATGAGACAGGTACAGCGCGGTTCCGTGAAAGCGGATATCCCTACTACGACTCACTAGATCTTCAGAGAACTGCTCATGAGTGATCTGTCCTTGGTCGAGCAAGGCACGTTGCTGATCGATTCGCTTGATGCGATCGTAGAAGTGTTCGCTGTCGGTCGCGCACTCAAGGTGAATGACTGCCCGTTTCCACTTCAGTAGCATCGTGCGCCTCCGTTGGTGACTGAGGCCTTATTATCTAGTCCCAATAAGACTTCGGATAAGGCCTCTCTGGCGTCCTTCCGAGATTGCGGCCTCAGTCCAACTGATTCATCGAGGTGCCTCTCCCCGCCGCCTCCATGCGTTTTGGTTTATCACCAAAAGGTCGTCCGTTGCGTCTCCCCTGCGCGCGTTCAACGAGGGCCTTTTCAGGCGCGTTGCGCGAGCACAGGAGAGTAACGGGCAACACTCTATCCGAGCTCCTTATGATGCTCCTTCCAATCTCCCTCGCTTCACCAAGAGGGCGGGCTGATCGATCCTCGACTGCGCGCGTCGAACGAGCACGGTCTTATCGTGCGCGTTCCGCGAGCAAGAGGACGACCAGCCCGCCCCTCTCTACTTCCACCCCTCCCCATTCGCCCCCCCGCCCATCCCCCCGAAGTTCCCGCCGAACCCGCCCTGCCCGCTGCCCCAATATTCTCCGCGCCGCAGGCGCGCGTAGGGGTGCCGCAGATCCGGGCGACTGAGCCACCAGAGAAACCAGAGCGCTCCGCTGACGGTGAAAAGCGTGATCCAAAAGCCGAGTCCGCGAAAATGCGTCTTCTTGATAGAGCCGACGCGAATCTCTTGCGACACCGAGGCCAACCCAACCACGGTGCGATAGAGCCCTTCGCCGAAATGACCATTTTTAATCGCCGGATCGAGATAGTCGTGACCGACTTGCCCCACGACCTGACCGCCCATCACGGGAAGCATACGCCGGCCCATCGTCACAGCCGCCTGGCGCTCTTGCACGGACAGTAATACCAGCACCCCATGTTCATCCTGGGCCGACCCGATACCCCACTTCTGATAGAGACCCAGCGCGTAGTCAT
Source organism: uncultured Nitrospiraceae bacterium (assembly GCA_963839785.1). Classification (GTDB taxonomy): domain Bacteria; phylum Nitrospirota; class Nitrospiria; order Nitrospirales; family Nitrospiraceae; genus Nitrospira_A. The sequence continues at coordinate 65,189 of CAWIWD010000013.1, read as the reverse complement.
TGGCCGAGCCGTAGGGCTTCAGGGAGGGCACGGTCACCACCACCATCTCCACGCCTGTCTTCCGCTCGAGATCCTGACACACCGACCGTATCCGCTCGCGCCATTCCGCATCGATCACCCCGGCATGGTCGCTGACATACCCCTGTGGGTCATAGGCCGATACAGGCTCACGCGCGTGACCGGCAGGAGACACCACCAACAACAGCGCGCACCACAGTATCGCGGCGACAGACATTGTAACGGCTGCTCGCATCCTCATCGTGCGGCCACTCTACCGTCCGGCCCAACGAGCGCGATCAGCGCGTCGAGGTTGGCGGCATACCGATCGAACAAGCGCGGCACTTCCACCGGACCCGGAGTGATGATGCCGCGCTTCAAATGGAGCACATCGGTCAGTCCGGTGAGCTCGATCCCGGTCATGGTTTGAATTCCCGCGAGAAGCGCGTCCGACTGAAACAACGGCGGCTGTCCCGCCAGTCGTTGCAGACCTCTCAGGCAAGGCAAGAGGGCGGTGAGCGAGAGCGGCAACAGCATGGCGATCGCTTCTTCCGTACCACCGCCCTCGATGAATCGCTGCCGCAGTCGCACCAGGTTTCCGTGAAGCCCCTGCCGGACTTGGTAGGCCAAATGCGTTCGGTCGATGTGCAGGCCGATAAAGGGGTCTCGCCCCCAGAGAACGCGATGCTGTTCTTGAATTTCGAGGTATTCGAGCGGAAAGATGAGACCGGGTCTCGTGAGCTCAGGTTCGGTCAGCATGAGGGGCACGACGACCTGTTCGCGACTCCATCGCTTGTGCGTCTTGGCATATCGCTTCAAGCCCTCACGGTCATACCCTGAAACCATGAGAAGCAGGTTGATGTTGGAGCGGCCCGGCAGGAACTCGCCGCGCACGGCACTTCCATACAACACGATACCCTCCAACTGTGAGCTGAGCAACGCGGTGGTTTCTTTCACGTACCGTTGCAGGAGCTGCTGCACATCCGATGGAACATCCAGCGCGGCAGGTTGTGTCACAAGGACCTCTGTCTTCGTTGAATGGAATTCATCATATTCACTCTCCTTTTGCCGATCGCAGCCGGCTACGGAAGTTCTCTGCGCGCCTCTATATCCGATAGCCTACACACCGAGCACCATCGAAAACATCCCTCAGGATGCTCACAATGAGCGTACAGCAAGGCCGCACTCATGTGAAGAGCCGAGGCGTCTCGTTTCTGACCGCCGCTCACGCCTGCAGCTGCAGGTTTTTTTCCCACGTAGCAGGTTGAGGCTGGCCTGAATGAGGCGAGAACGCCGCTGGCGGGCGTTTTCAGCAATCTGTTAGATGTGCGCGGGGGTCAGGCAACAATCCTGCGGCCATGACCCGATCCAACAAAGAAAACGGCGGCTGGCTTCGCAGGCCTGCCGTCGTGGAGAGCACGCGATACCGCAGCCGCGCATTGCGGTCGAGTGTACGGAACACCCGATCCCGCAAATTGGCCAGCAGGGGGTTACCCGTATTCCAGAACCGTACCTGCTCATCTGCCAACCGTTGCAACATGGTGACTTGCGGACGGCGGGCCGCTTCGAACGTGCGCAGCGCATCAGCCGAAAAATCATTCATTTTCAGCCAGCCAGGGATGAGATCGGCCACCACCACCGCGTCCACCATGGCCTGCATGCGTCCTTGAGAAGCATGCGGATTCATCGCGTGGGCCGCATCGCCAATCAGCAGGGCTCCATCCGCCACCCACCGATCCGTTTTAACACGTCCCGTCGGCATGTAACCGGTCTGAGTCCAATCGACCAGACCAGGGACGATGGCCTCCATGCCGGGATCGATATGAACCCAGCTCTGGCGCAATGCGTCGAGGCCGCGTGCCTTGATCGTCTCATACGATCCGGCCTCAATCATATAGAACACATAGATCTTGCTTCCGGCCGCGGGAAACAATCCCAAGATCTGATGCCTGCCCACCAGATAACGGGCCTCATCCAATGTGACGTGAGGCGCGTCGATGATGGCAATGAGGTACCCTTCCGAATAGCGATGCAGCTGCGTGGCGATGCCGAGACAGTCCCGCACTTTGGAGAAAGCCCCGTCTGCTCCGACAACCAATCGTGCGGAGACGTTCACCGGCTCCCCGTGACGCTCCGCCTCAAGGCCGATCACCCGCGCCCCATCGAATCTGAGCCCGGTAAAGGTCGTGTCGTACCAGAGTCCACCGGGATTGTGTTTTTCCAAGGCATCGAGAATCGCATGGTGCGCCACGTTCGGAAGCGTCACCACGGCGCGATTGTAGGGAGCCGGCAAAACGCCATAATCGACCGTGCAGAGCCGTTCGCCGCCCGCGCGGCAAAAGTTAAACCGCCGAATCGTCCGGGTGGCCTCAGCAGGAAGTGTATTCAGGATCCCAAGCCGATCCAACACCCGCTGGCCATTGGGCTGCAGCAGCTCTCCCCGCAATCCCTGCGGCGGCCCAGCCGCCCGCTCCAGTACGAGTGACCGCACGCCCTGTTGCGCCAGCATCAAGGCCAGCACGGCGCCGCCGCCGCCCGCGCCGACAATCGCCACATCGGTGTCAACCCTGGTACTGCCCATGCGCGCCTCGACTTATTCCGTCCAGAGCTCAAATCGCGTCTGGTCGCTCCACATGGCCAAAAACTTCTCACGCGCTTTCGCCGTCACGCGCGCATCGGTGATGACATCGAGCCGTTCGTCATTGTAGCGATTGCCGCTCGTGGTGTGATTCGCCGAGCCGGAGACATTGATCACGTCGTCGATGACCACTTGCTTCAAGTGCATCAGCCCGTCATGCCGATTGACCTTGATCGGGACGCCGGCGAGCCGCAAGGTGCTCACGGCGCGCTGCTGCTTCGGATCGTTTAGCCGTTCCCGATCTGTGATGACGCGGATGTCGAGCCCACGGCGCTTGGCCTCCACCAGCGCCTTCACCACTGATGGCGAAGTCAGCGCGTAGACCGACACATAGATATACCGAGTGGCATGGGCATAGAGGCTGACGACATGATCGATGGGCTGGTCCTCGGGAGCATAGTACACATCAATGGTGGCAGATGCACGGACCGGATTCTGTGCCAGGCACACTAGTCCCACAATGATCATAAGGATCAGGCGAAGAGTGTTCGGTCGACTCATGCGGGGGACTAGCTGGCAGCAGAGGTTTGATGAGGGGTTGTGCATTTCGGCGACGTACACATGAAATATGGAAGGATTCCCGCAGGATGCTTAAAATGTTCGTTCAGCAGGGCCGCAGCGAATAACGATCCGAGGCGTACCCTTGCGGTACGTTGAGGATCTGAATGATGCGAGAGCGCCGCCGGTGGACGTTTTTCAACATACTGCCGAGCGGATCACTCAAGGTCGAACAAGGTTCGAAAATGATCGTCAGACTCTTCCCAGGCTTGAGGGGAGGTTTTCGACAACCACTCGCGCAAAAATCCCTTCTGCGCGGGCGTCAACATCTGTTTGATCTGGTGTGTGCGGCCTTGCAACGGCTGGAGAAAGCCGGCACGCGTGCGGAAGTCCAGGGTGGCTGTGCGGACATACAAATTCGTATACATGGTGGGGCGTTCATCTTCCCCTTCACCCTGCACCCACACCGAGAGAAACTTTTCCATTTGCAGCCCAGCGCTGTCTAACGCCGGTTCCGTGTCATGAAAGAGTTCGTTTTCCGACTCCTTCAGGGGCACCGCCTCGTGCGCGCGAAACAAGAAATTTTTCTTCCACATCCCCTACCCTCCGGACCGGCGCATACTGTAAGCTACGCATGGTGAAAGTCAAGAAAGCGGCGGCCCTCACGCCCGCCTACGTTGAAGCGCCATTCACCTCGACTCACCGAGCCCGGTTGCCTTGACAAAACAAGAACCCGTTTGCTAACGTCTTGAAATTATTTAGCAGTTTCAGTCAAACGCTTCGGATCACAAACTGTCGAGGGTCTGCGCATACTGCGCAACTAGAATCCCATTCGACAGGATGCTCAAATGGCCGCCAGCAAGGCCGTAGCGACCGAAGAGACGAGGCGTACCCTACGGTATGTTGAGGACCTAAGAGATTCACGATCGCCGCTGGCGGAACATTCTCAGCATCCTGTCAGACTTTTACCATCTCAGGAGCGGATATGCAGGTCATGGTCAATGGCAAGTCTGAGGACATCGCGGGCGGAAGCGTTTTGGATCTCTTGAAAGCCAAGAGTATCGAACCTCAAATGGTGGCGGTTGAGGTCAATGACACCATGCTTGAGCGGGCGCATCTCGACACGACCCAGCTGAAAGACGGCGATCACGTGGAGTTTCTTTTTTACATGGGCGGTGGCCGGTGACCCCTAAGGCTCATGCAGACATCACGGAGTTGATCGGCCGCACTCCCTTAGTCCGGCTCAACCGGCTGAACAAACCAGGGTCCGCCACGATTTACGGCAAGGTTGAATCGTTCAATCCGGGCGGGAGCATCAAGGACCGCATCTGCTTGAACATGATCAATGAAGCCGAGCGGCAGGGAAAACTGAAGCCTGGTGGCACGATCGTCGAACCGACCAGCGGCAATACCGGCATTGGCCTCGCGTTAGTCGCCGCGGTGCGCGGGTACAAACTCATACTCGTGATGCCGGAAAGCATGAGTATGGAACGAGCTAGTCTCCTGTCGTCGTATGGCGCGCAGCTCGTGCTGACCGCAGCTTGGGAGGGGATGAAGGGCTCGATCAAGGAAGCCGAAAGCATCGTCGCGCAAAATCCGTCCCACTATATGCCTGACCAGTTTTCCAATCCGGCGAATCCGGACATCCACCGAAAAACGACCGGACCGGAAATCGTGGATGCGTTGGATGGGCAAGTCGATGCCTTCGTCGCGGCCGTGGGCACCGGCGGCACGATCACGGGATGCGGCGAAGTGATCAGGGGACGGAATCCGGCGGCCAAGATCATCGCGGTTGAACCCGCAGGCTCACCGGTCTTGTCAGGCGGAGAGCCAGGTCCCCACAAAATTCAAGGCATCGGCGCGGGGTTCATCCCCAAGGTGTTGAACCGGGCGTTGCTGGATCGCGTCGTCACCGTCACGGATGATGAAGCGTATCAGACCGCGAAGTTACTCGCGAAGAAAGAAGGACTGCTGGTCGGCATCTCGGCGGGCGCCAACGTCTTCGCCGCGCAAAAGATCGCCGAAGAGCTGGGGCCAGGCAAAAACGTGGTGACGATCCTGTGCGATACCGGTGAGCGCTATATCAGCATCGAGAAGTATTTCAATATCTAGAGTGCGTCACCCACGCCTCGTGGAGTCCATCTCGCGACAGAGCCTCAAGGCTTCACCTATCACGAGCGACGAGAACCGCCATGGAATTCACTGAAACACAGATCAATCGGTACAGCCGGCATATCCTGCTTCCCGAGGTCGGGGGGAAAGGACAAAAGAAGATTATTCAGGCGAAGGTGCTCATAGTCGGGGCGGGAGGTCTTGGTTCGCCCGCCGCGCTGTACCTGGCGGCCGCCGGAATCGGCACGATCGGACTGATCGATAGCGATGTGGTGGACCTGAGCAATCTGCAGCGTCAGGTCATCCATCACACCGGGGATGTCGGCCGTTCCAAGGTCTTGTCCGGCAAGGAAAAGATCCAGGCCCTTAACCCCGACGTGAACGTGGTGATGTATGAAGAGCGTTTGACGGCAGGCAATGCCCTCAAGATTGTCGGCGACTACGATGTGGTGCTCGACGGCGTGGATAACTTCCCGACGAAGTTCCTCATCAACGATGCCTGCTTTTTTGCCGGCAAGCCGCTGGTGCACGGAGGCATCTTGCGATTCGACGGCCGAGTCACCACCATCATTCCAAAGCAGTCGGCCTGCTATCGATGCGTCTTTAAAAAGCCGCCGCCAGAAGGCCTCGTGGCTTCCTGTCAGGAGGCAGGGGTGATCGGCGTATTGGCCGGCATCATCGGGACGATCCAAGCTACGGAAGCGCTCAAGCTGATCCTGGGCATCGGACGCCCCTTGACCGATCGCCTGCTGGACTTCGATGCGCGGCGGACTCAGTTCCGAGAGATCCGTATTAAACGGAACCCCGATTGCCCGCTGTGCGGCGAACGGCCCACGATCACTCAGCTGATGGAAGACGGCAATGTCGGCGGGCCAACCTGTGCGCTCCCGGGTTAACGTAACTTGTAGCGAAGGTGTCTCCATGTCGAAAATGAAAGCGCTCGTCTGCCGGGAATGTGGGAAAGAATATCCTCCCAAAGCCATCCACGTCTGTGAGATGTGTTTCGGCCCACTCGAAGTGAAATATAACTACGAGGAGATCAAGAGCACGATCTCCCGAAAAAAGATTGAGCAGGGCCCGAACAGCATGTGGCGCTACATCGACCTGTTGCCCGTGGAAAGCACCGCGATTATCGGGCCCCATGCCGGACTGACCCCGCTGGTGCGGGCGAAAAATCTCGGCGCGCATCTTGGCATCGACGAGTTGTACATCAAGAACGATACGGTCAACCACCCGACGCTATCCTTCAAGGATCGCGTCGTCTCGGTGGCCCTGACGCGGGCGCGCGAACTCGGATTCGAAACCGTGGCCTGCGCCTCAACCGGCAATCTGGCCAACTCCGTGGCGGCACATGCAGCCGCAGCCGGCATGAAGTGTTATGTGTTCATCCCGGCCGATCTTGAAGCCGCGAAGGTCCTCGGCAATCTGATCTACAAGCCCAATGTCGTGGAGGTTGAAGGGAACTACGACGATGTGAACCGGCTTTGCAGCGAAATTGCCGGGGAACATGGCTGGGCTTTCGTCAACATCAACATTCGGCCCTATTATGCCGAGGGATCGAAGACGCTGGCGTTTGAGACGGTTGAACAACTCGGCTGGCGCACGCCGGATCAAGCCGTCATTCCCATGGCGTCCGGCTCCCTGCTGACGAAGATTTGGAAGGGATTGCACGAAATGCATGCGTTGGGATTGGTCGACCAGGTTCGCACCAAGATCAACGGCGCGCAGGCCGAAGGCTGTTCTCCGATTGCCACCGCCTTCAAGGCCGGCCGGGATTTCTTCAAGCCCGTCAAGCCGAAGACCATCGCCAAGTCGCTTGCGATCGGCAACCCGGCGGATGGGTATTATGCTTTGAAAGCCACGGGCGAGAGCAAAGGCGCAATGGACGCCGTAACCGATGAAGAAATAGTCGAAGGGATCAAGCTCTTAGCCCAGACCGAAGGCATTTTTGCCGAGACGGCCGGCGGCGTGACCATCGGCGTCCTCTGCAAACTCGTGAAACAGGGCCTCATCAAGAAGAGCGACGTGACCGTAGCCTATATCACCGGTAATGGGCTCAAAACCCAGGAAGCTGTCGTAGATGCAGTGGGACGCCCGTTCCGTATCCAGCCCAGCCTGGTCAACTTTCAGAAAACATTCAAAATGGGAAAGAACAGTGGTGGTGACTCATGATTAAAGTTCGTATTCCAACTCCCCTGCGGCCGCTCACGAAAGGTCAAGGCGAAGTTGAATCTGCCGCAGCCAACGTGATGGATATGATCGGATCGCTGGACGCTGCCTATCCTGGTATGAAGAACCGGCTGTGCGATGACAAGGGCGACCTGCGCCGTTTCGTCAACATCTACGTCAACGAAGAGGATATCCGCTTCCTGAACGGAAAAGAGACCTCGCTTAAAGACGGCGATGAAGTATCCATCGTTCCTGCAATCGCCGGAGGATAGTCATGACCAGCTTACGATTCCACATTCGCTTTCCAGAGCACAAGATCAAGGAACCCATCATTTACCAGATCGGGCATGAGTTCAAGGTGGTGACCAACGTGCGCCGCGCCGATGTGCGCGAGACGACCGGCTGGATGGACCTCGAACTGACCGGCGAGACAGAGGAAATCGAACGCGCCATCGACGGCATCCGGACCAAGGGCTGCGTCGTGGACCCCATTGAATTGAACGTGGTCGAATAACAGGGCCTGTCGCGTATCTCCCTCCATACCCGACGCTTCAAGTTCCCGAACGACGAGAGACCAGTCACATGGAATTTACAGAACAACAGATTCAGCGTTACAGCCGGCACATCATCCTCAACGAAGTCGGCGGCAAGGGACAGATCAAATTGTCCAAAGCCAAAGTCTTGCTGATCGGGGCCGGCGGCCTCGGGTCGCCTGCAGCCCTATATTTGGCTGCGGCCGGCATCGGCACGATCGGACTGGTAGACGGCGATGTCGTGGATCTGTCGAATCTCCAGCGACAGATTCTCCACACCACCGCAACAATCGGCATTCCTAAAGTGGAATCCGGTCGAAAAATGCTGTCGGCCATCAATCCTGATATCACCATCAAGGCGTATCAGATGAACGTCGATACCGAGAACATTCTCGGGCTTGTGGCAGAATACGACATCGTGTTGGACGGGTCCGACAATTTCACGACCAGGTTTTTGGTCAACGATGCCTGTTTCTTTGCCAAGAAAACGCTCATCTCCGCCAGCATGTTCCGTTTCGAGGGGCAGCTCACGACCATCAAGCCGCATGTCGGACAGCCCTGTTATCGATGCCTCTATCCGGAGCCGCCGCCGGCCGGCTTGGTCCCGAATTGCCAAGAGGCCGGTGTGCTCGGCGTCTTGGCTGGAACGATGGGAGTGTTGCAAGCCTCGGAGGCCATCAAGGAGATTCTCGGCATCGGTGAAACACTGGCGGATAAACTCGTGATTTACGATGCGTTGGAAATGAAGTTTCGCAAGGTGTCTCGTCCCAAGGACCCGCGTTGCCCTCTCTGCAGCGCGACACCGACCATCAAGGATCTAGGCGGAGACTATAGCGTCGCCTGCACGATCTAACATGCCCGACCTCTCGATCCCGAAGCACATCCTAGATCAAATCGTCGCACACGCGCGCGAGCTGGCGCCCTTCGAATGCTGTGGGCTGCTCGCCGGCACGAATAAGACGGTGACGCATCTTTATCGCATCACGAACATTGTAGCCGTCGAGGGGGCTGAAAAGCTGTCCACCTTCGATGACGACAAAATCGCACATCTCGAACGACTATCCCCAGAGGAACGCGCCGAGATCGCCTTCGTGATGGATATGCAGGATTTCTCGGCCGCCAAGAAAGACATCCGCAAAAAGGGGCTCGATTTTCAAGTTGTCTACCATTCGCATCCGAAAGACCCCGCCAGGCCTTCACACACCGACATCAAGATCGCCAGCGATTATGAGGAAATCTGGCAGCGCATCAACCTGCCGATCCCTGCCTACCTCTTGGTCTCCCTCATGCACGAGCCTGCAGCGGACATTCGCACCTATTGGATCACCGACGGCCACGTCCGTCCCGCCGATGTTCATATTGTCTAACAACCCACGTTCCCACAATTCGACCCGTCTTCCCTCTACCAATCGACCGGCAACGATGGCATAATCCCGACCTGATCTATCATCGAAGGGGGCGATCGATGCGGCTTATCTTATTGCGCTTCGCACTCATTCTGAGCCTTGGCTTCAGCATCCTTCCCGAAGATTCTTCCGCAGCGGAAAAGAGTTACTACAGTCCGATTATTAACATTGACGTTGATAATAGCCGTATCCTGATTTCAACTCTCGGGTCCGTCTTCTGGGTGGAGGTGCCCGAAGCAGGCCGGCCACACATGGAGAAGCTGCCGCAATCTGGATTGGTTGATATTGTGGTGGAAACGCGGGAAGGCCAGCCACCGCTGTTGAGAAGCTGGAAGGTGAAATCAGGAGAATCCACCTGCCTGCACTTCGACGGAAAGGTCTGCAAATAGCCTTGCGGAGAACAGAACGGAAGCATTCTATCCGCCACGTCTGTCCGACGTTACGCGACCGACCTAAACCTGCATGCTTGCAGGAAATCCTGTCAAACCTCGCCTACTCAACACCACTACGGCAGCTGAAAAGCCTGTGATGGCATCGTGGCGGACGTGCCAAGCAGATCGCCAGAGGACCACCAGATGGTCACTCGGAGCTGCCGAGCATGTCATCGATCAATGGTCGATTGATGTCGGTGCAACCCATACAAATCGTGTCGAACAATGCTTCATGGTCAGCGATAAAATTCCGAGCGTCAGGCAGCTTCTCGTTGTACACTTCGTCGTAACAGACCTCACACAACATCATGAGCCCACGTGAGACAGACACCGTCTTTCGGCCTGCGCTTCCAGCCATGTTTATACCGATCCCTTCTGTCGTGCGATCCAAAAATCTTCCGGCTCCAGATCGACTCCACACACGCCGCACTCAAATATCGATTGGCCTGCCGGAAGCTGGATCTCAGTCCGCTCAACGCGACCACGACACACATGATAAAAACGCCCTCGGGCATCTTCATTGTCAAGCGGATCACTCTCGTAAATCAGCACCATGGTGATATGACATCCTGTGATTGGTGACGGAATATGCTGGCCGTCATTCGACGGGCCCGCAACCATTCTTCTCTCATATTAAATCTTGAACTGTGCCTCATACAACCCTGCGTAGACGCCACCGACGCGCATGAGTTCTTCATGCCCGCCCTCTTCAACGATGGTACCCTGTTCCACCACAATGATGCGATCCACGTCATGCAGCGTCGCCAAACGATGCGCAATGATGAAGGTCGTACGCCCCTGCGTTAAATCATTCAGCGCCTCGCGAATCTTCACCTCGGTTTCCGTATCGATATTGGAGGTCGCTTCATCGAAGATCACGATCGGCGGGTCTTTCAACAGCACGCGCGCAATCGACACCCGCTGCTTCTGCCCTACCGATAACTTGACGCCGCGCTCGCCGATCCAGCTATCGTATCCATCCGGCAAACGGGTGATGAAGTCGTGCGCGCGCGCCGCGCGCGCGGCCGCTTCGACCCGTTCGTGACCGGCGGACAAGTCGCTGTACACGATATTCTCGCGTACCGTCCCGTTGAAAAGAAACGGCTCCTGCTGCACCAGGCCGATCTGACTCCTCACAAAACCAACCGGCAGGTCCCGCACGTCGTACCCATCCACCAGCACCGCGCCGCTACGCACGTCATAAAACCGCATCAACAGTTTCAGGAGGGACGTTTTTCCGGCGCCGCTCGGGCCGACTAACGCAATCCGCTCCCCCGGCTTGACGCTGAGGTTCACATTGGACAATACCAGCCCTTGAGGGCGATAGCCGAAGGAAACCTGCCGGTACTCCACGGCGCCCGTCAAGCGTTCCATAGGCCGCACGACGCCTGGCCGGTCTTCCACCTCCGACTTGGTATCGAGAATTTCGAACACGCGCTCGCTGGCTGCCAACGCATGCTGCAACATATGATTGAGCGAATGAATCTCATTGATCGGGGTATAGAACAGGCCCAGATAGGAAAGAAACATGACGAGTTGGCCCACGGTTAAATGACCCTCCAATACTTCCCCCGCTCCGTACCACAAGATCAACACCGTGCCGGTGCTGCCGAGGAACACCATGCCGGGCCAATACCAGGACCACAAATACATCGCGCGCAGACTGCTTTGGCTATAGGCGTGGCTTAATGTCTCGAATCGTTTCCTTTCATGCGCGTGCTGATTGAAACCGATCGTTTCTTTGATCCCGGACAGAGCATCCTGGAGATACGCATTGAGCTCTGCCACGCTCTTGCGCATCTGCGCGTAATAGCCATGCACACGACGGGTAAACCACCCGGCGCAGAGGACGAGAATGGGAATGGGAACCAGGGACAGCAGCGCCAACTTCCAATTCAACACAAACAACATGATCGTGATGCCGATCAGGGTGAGGGACGCCGTCAGCAAGCCTTCAAGCCCATCCACGAAGATCCGCTCGACATGTTCGGTGTCGCTCGTCACCCGAGTCATGATTTCTCCGGTCGATCGATTCTCGAAATAACTCAGCGACAAACGTTGCAATGCCCCGAACACCTGCATGCGCAGGGCATGGACGGCCTTCTGCTCGAGCAGATTGTTGAAACGCACGCGCATTGAACTGACCAGGTTCCGCAGCACATAGGATCCCAGGAGCGCCCCCAATATTCCCGGCAACATCTCGGGATGCTGAGATTGGATGACATCATCGATGATGACTTTGACGAGGTAGGGAGGAATGAGTTCCAGCGCCGTGGCAAGCCCCGCGCAGACAAAGGTCACGGCAGCCAGCATCCGGAATGGCTTGAGATAAGACAGGACGCGCAGAAGAGAGTTCACGACGACTCGTCGATCCGAAGCAGATCAGATGACACTGGCGGCTTCTTTTTGCCAGTACTTTTGAAACTCTTCCATCTGCGTCAGCGTGGAGAAATCGCTCATGCGATCGACGAACAGCTTGCCGATGAGGTGATCCAACTCATGTTGGATGCAGACCGCGTACAACCCGGTGGCTTCAAAATCCAGCGTCTTCCCATCGCGGTCCATCCCCGTGACTCGCACCGCTGATGGTCGCGTCACCCTGCCGCGCAGGCCATCGACGCTCAAACAACCCTCCCATCCTTCAGCCTGCTCAGGCCCGTAAAATAGGATCGTCGGGTTAATAAGCACTGTCTTGGGAAACCCGCCTTCACCAGGGCAATCCATGACGACAAGCTGTTGGGAGCGCCCGACCTGCGGAGCGGCCAAACCAATGCCAGGCTCGTCGTACATGGTTTCCAACATATCATCGATGAGTTGTTGAAATGCTGCCTTCTTAATGTCGCTCGGGCTCACCGGCAGGGCCTTCTGCCGAAGAATCGGATTGCCGAGTTTGCTGATTGCTAATAGAGCCATACTGTACCCTTTATGTGAATGTCCGCATCATGCCATCGCCTGCGATACGACCGATCCTTTTATTCCTACCACGGCCTTATAAATAACCGCAACCGGACTCTTCATCGGATTCTGAAAGAGTTCGACTTGAATCACACAGCCAGCTCAATGATGTCTCGGCATCATTCTTAGGCTTGGCGGTCTTGACGCTTGCGTGCCTGGGCGAGCAACACGGTCATGCTGACTATGCGGCCGCTTCTGATCTTCAGGCTGCTGGAGAGTTTCTTGATATCCTCTCCATGAGGTCAGGACGCGCGCTTCCGACTCTTGGGCTCAGGCAGTTCAAAAGAGTCCTTCGATACGTTCCACCACTCGACCCACTCCTGCGCCCAGGTCTGCCGGTCCTGCTTGCTGGAAGAGTCCCAATCGTGGAATTCCGTTTCATGGCGCGTCAACATCCAGAGCGATTGCACGGCGGACAACGCGACATAGCGCTCCTCATCGCCCACCAAATCGATAAGCGGTTGAATCACATCTTTATGCCGGACGTACCGAGCCTCAAACGCCGCCGCCTTGCGAATGGATGAATTCGCATCCTTGCTGAGCGCCTCAATGGCAGGCGGCGCTTGAAGGGGATCCAGGCGCACGGCAACTCGCAATGCATGTTCACGGATACGGGGAAGTTCGTTACTCAGTTTTGCGGTTTCCAGAAGGGCAGGGACGGCTGCCGGGCCTTTAATCATCGAGATGGTCTCGATGGCGTTGTAGCGGATCCGCGGGCCAGGCATCGTCAACGCCTTGGTGACGACCGGAAGGACCGACTCCCCCAAGTGCACGAACTCTCCCATCGCCCAAAACTCCTGTTTGCCTTCCAATAGCGGCAGGAGCGCCTCCGCCCGTTGCAGCTCTTCCGGCGTGAGGGCCTTCGTGTTGGGCGCCACCGACACATCAGGAACCGGCTCTGCTTTTGGCGGCGCCTCATAGGGCATCTGCACCGGCCAGACCAGAGAAGCAGACCAGGCTTGGCCCATCATCCCGACCGCGCCCATAAGTGCCAGACCCGACACCAACGACCAACGAAACCACTGCTGTGTACATGCCATCATCATGACTACCCTCTCGAAAGTTTCTATTATTGGGGAACCGTCGACTCCCGCTCCGCGTCGACCGGTCGCCGACTGGCCGTGCGACGATGGACCACTTCATACAATACCGGAAGCACTACGAGGATCAACACCGCCGCGGTGAGCATCCCCCCCACGACCACGCGCGCGAGAGGCTTTTGGGCTTGCGATCCGATCCCAGTTGCCAAGGCGGCGGGGAGCAATCCTATGGCCGCGGCCAGCGTCGCCATGAGTATGGGACGCATCTGCACATCCGCGCCTTTGAGGACGGCTTCCCGTAATTCGACACCGCTTCGTCGAAAATCCTCGATACGAGAGATTAACAGGACTCCTCCGAGGATCGCCACTCCCAGCGTCGAGATGACCCCCACCGCCGCAGAAATACTGAAATTCGTGCCGGTCAACACCAGGGAGAAGATGCCGCCGATGAGCGCAAACGGCACGGTGACCAACACCAAGAGGGCATTCTTTAGCGAATTGAAGGTCGTATACAGCAGGAACAGAATGAAGACCAAACTCACAGGCACAATCATCGTCAGTCGTTTTTGCTCGGCTGTCAGTTGATCATATTGCCCGGCCCATTCAATCCGGTAGCGTTCCGGCAGCGACACCGCCTTCATCATCTTACCTTGAGCTTCCTTGACCGTGCTTTCTAAATCTCGATCACGAACGCTAAATTTGATGGGAATATACCGTTCGTTGTTTTCCCGATAGATGATGAAAGCGCCCGTATGGGTCTTGATGGTCGCAACCTGTTTCAATGGGATCCGCGCCCCAGTGGGGGTACTGACCAGAACATTGCCGATGGCTTCGGCATCCCGCCTGAACTCCGGCAGGAATCGCACCACGAGATCGAACAGGCGTTCACCTTCATAGACCTGGGTTACGGCCTGTCCGCCCACCGCCGCCTGCACCACCGCATTGACGTCTGAGACCCGCAGCCCATATCGAGCACTCGCTTCCCGATCGACTTGAATCAGGAGATTGGGTTGTCCCACCAAACGGAAGACCCCCAGGTCTTTGACACCGCGCACGTCCTTCATGACCGCCTCGATTTCGACCGCCTTCGATTCCATCGTTTTCAGATCGGTGCCGAATAGCTTGATGGAATTTTCGCCCTTCACACCTGACATGGCTTCTTCCACGTTGTCTTGGATCACCTGCGAAAAGTTAAAAATCACGCCGGGGATGGACTTCAGCCGCGCTTCAATTTCTTCCACCAGCTGATCCTTATCCACACCCGTGCGCCACTCCTTATGCGGCTTGAGATTGGCCAGAAATTCCGCATTGAAAAAGCTGGTGGGATCCGTTCCGTCGTCGGGTCTCCCAAGCTGAGAGACAATCGTGACGACTTCCGGCGACTCTCGAAACATCTGCCTGATTTCTCCCGTCAGTCTGGCGGCCTCGTCGAAAGAAATGTCCACCGGCATCGTGGCGCGCACCCAGAGATTCCCCTCTTCCAGCGCCGGCATGAACTCTCCTCCCACCAACTGCATGGCGCCAAACGCCATCACGAGGAGCAGCAGGGAGACGCCGATGACCTTCAGGTTGTGGTTCAAAGCCCAACGTAACACGGCAAGATAGATGCGCCGAATCGCGCCGACGAACCGCGTGTCCTCTTCCTTCACCACTCCGGTTAGGAACAACGAGCAGAGGACCGGCGCCAGCGTAAAGGCCATGAGGAGCGCGCCGAACAGCGCAAATCCATACGTGATGGACATGGGGGCAAAAATCTTTCCGGGCACACCGGTCATGGTGAATAGCGGGACAAAGGCAACCACGATGATCGCGGTGGAGAAGAAAATCGGCCGCCCCACCTGGCGGGAGGCGCGCACGATCAGCTGCGGCACCGTCAATCCCAAGCGACGATCGTGGGCGAGGTGGAAGAAAATGCTCTCCACCATAATCAGCGTGGCATCTACGATAATGCCGAAATCGATGGCTCCCAAGGAGATCAGATTGGCTGATTGCCCGATGAGAACCATCATCGTGAACGTAAACAGCAGGGACATCGGAATCGTCAACGCGACGATGATCGACGCGCGCAAATGCCCAAGGAACACGAAGAGGATGATAAACACGAGCACCATGCCGCTGATGAGAATATCGGTGACCGTTTCCACCGTGGTATGGATCAACGCGGTCCGATCGTAGAACGTCTTGATCTTCACCCCTTCCGGCAACTTCCACTTGTTCAGCTCTTCAACCTTCTCGCGCACTCGTTCCAGCACCGACAAGGCTTTGTACCCACGCTGCAATAGGATGACCCCTTCGACCACATCGTCGTGGTCGTCCATCCCGACCTTCCCCAAACGCACTCGATGGCCGACCGACACGGTCCCTAATGTCTTGACGAAAATAGGGGTTCCTTCCTTCTCCGCCACCATCACATTCTGAATATCATCCAGGTCATTGATGAGCCCCAGCCCGCGAATGTTGTAGTTTTGCGCCCCGACGGTCAGGTAGTTGCCGCCGACGTTGGCATTGCTGTTCGTGAGGGCTTCCATGACCTGAGGCAGGCTGACGCCGTAGCTGATCAACTTCCCGGGATCGATATCGACGTGATACTCCTGCGTCGTGCCTCCAAATGCCGTCACATCGATCACTCCCGGTACCCGTCTGAATTCCCGGCGCAGCTGCCAGTCTTGAATCGTCTTGAGGTCGGTCAGGCTCGTCTTTCCGTCGCCGGCCAGCTCATAGCGATAGATCTCAGCGATCGCCCACCAAGGCGACAGGGATGGCTGCACGTTTTGAGGAAGACTAATCGTCGCAAGACGATTGATGACCTCCTGGCGGTCGAAGAAGTATTGCGTGTCGAAATCGAAGTAGACCTTGATGTCGCTGAGTCCGAAAATCGAGAGGGATCGAATATCAGTGAGGCCGGGAGCCCCGTTGAGGGCCACTTCGATGGGAATGGTGATTTGTCGTTCGATTTCTTCCGCGGACCAGCCGGGAAACTGCGTGATCACCTCGACCATGGGAGGCGAGGGATCGGGATAAGCGACGATATCGAGTTGTCGGAAAGCGTAGAGGCCCCCGAAGAGGAGGCTGAATCCGAGCGCGCAGACGAGAAACCGCTGAACGAGCGAGAGCTCGACAATTCGGACGATCATTGTCCTGGTGACCTGAGCCGGCCTTGCGGGGTCGCAGATGTCTTCACGTGTACCATGTCATCCGTTGACCTCTTGGCCTTTGATCAACACCGCCCCTTTCGTCACGATTCGCTCACTGGCGGTCAAGCCCTGAAGGATGCGAACTTGATCACCGGAGACATTGGAAACGGCTACTTCGCGCTTCAAGTAGTGATTGGGCGCATCGACCACATAGACGAAATGCTTCCCATCGATCTCGAGGACCGCCTCTTTAGGAATGGTCAAGAAGGGGCTGGCGTCTCCGATGTCCAGTTTCAGCCGCGCAAACATTTCAGGTTTGAGCTGTTGCTCCAGATTGTCCACCCATGCGCGCACCTTAATTGTGCGGGTATTGGGATCGACCACGTCACCGATAGAAGCCACCACGGAGGCAAAGTCCTTTCCCGGATAGGCTTCCACATTGATCCTCCCGACTTGGCTCACCTTGACCAGAGCCAGATCGCGCTCGTAGACGTCCGCCACGACCTGCAGACGATCCAGATCGGCGACGGTGAACAAGACTTGGCTCGCATCGCTGCCGACCGATTGCCCTGGCGTCACGGCTCGTTCGACTACGGTTCCGGTCAAAGGACTCTTCATCTCGAAGCGCGAGGTGATGCGTTGTTGCGCCAGCGGCTTTTCCAGCTCAGACGAGGGGATGCGCAAGGACAGCAATCGTTCCTTCGCGCGCCTGAATTCTGCACGCGCCTTAATCAAGTCGTTTTCCGCCTGCTTCAGATCCTTCAGGGCCAAGGCCTTGGTGGCATGCAGTTCTTTCGCCAATTCCTGCGCGCGCGTTGAATACTCCAGCTCCGATGCTTCTTTCACGAATTCCGAATAGGCCGCCGTGATATCGGAACTATCGATAACCAGCAATGTGGCGCCTGCTTCAACGTGATCACCGAGGTGAGCCCGCACCTCCACCACCCGTCCCTGCAGCGGCGAAGAAATCTTCGAGTAGCGATCTTCTCCGTAGGCGACCTTCCCGACCAACACCAATTCGGGCTGAACCGGTTTGAAGTCCACCACAGCGGTTTCGATCTGGCTGCCCGCCTGTGGGGCTGATTCCGCCGATGAGACACTCTTGGAAGAAGGTGTGCGGGGAAGAGGAAGTGGGTTCTTGGGTTTGGCTGCACGCCCACAGGCTCATGCCGGCGGCCAGCAGGAAAACCGGTTTCATGGGTGCGATCATGACGCCACCTCCTGCCCCACTGAACTTTCCAGTTGGAACAGATTGTGCTGATAGGAAAACAACGCCTCGATGAAATTCTGTTGAATCGTTCGGGAGGTGCGAGCCGCATCAAGAAGGTCGAGGATGGTGGCCCCTCCCCGCTCATAGGCGCGTTCTACAATCGTAAATGTCGAGCGGGCATCATCCAACACGCCGGCCAAGTAGGCCTCCACCAGTCGGCGGCTTTGGAGCAGATTGCGATAGGCCACATCGACTTGGTTCTCGACCTGATTCACCGTCCGATCCAGGTCAGCCTGCGCCGATTGGAGGCCAACTTCCGCCTGGACGATCCCACCCTGGTTGCGATTGAAGAGCGGGAGAGGTACGCCGAGGTTCAAAATCCCCATCTGCTGGTTGTCGGGACCACGCGGACCTTGCACCGCGTATCCGGCGCCGATCGTCACATCCGGGATGCGAAAGGCCTTGGCCAGCTTCAAATCCGATTCTCGCTGCGAAAGCGCCGCCCGCTTACTCTTGATGTCAGGGCGAACCTCTAACGCCAGCGTTCTGAGCTTTCCCATGTCCGGATCCACGCGCCGGTAATCCATTTCCGTCGTGAGTTCCAGCTTGGTCGCCGGAGACAGGCGAAGGAGCTGACGCAAATCGCCTCTTGCGGATTCGCCTTCTTGTATCGCCTCGATCACCTGCGATTGAAAGTCCACCACCTGAAGCCGGATCCGAATCAGATCCACTTCAGCGATATAGCCTTTTTTGAAACGAATGGTGTTGACGTCCAGAATACGCGCGAAGCGATCCCGATTTTCCTCGGCCAACGCCAACCGGCGTTGCGCCACCAGCACTCGATAGTAGACATCCTTGATCGTAAACCCCAACTGCCGAACCGCATCCTCGAAATCTGCCTCCACTGATCGAACGCCAAACGCGGCGCTTTCTATTCGATAGCCTCGCTTGCCGGCTAATTCGAATAGTTGCTGCACTTGGGCCGTCAGCGCGCCTGAATTTGAGATGGTATTGCCTTGCGTCAGCGAGGCCACCGTGCCGATCTGCAGGACGGGATTCGGGAAGAGTTTGGCCGAAATTTGCTGACCCTTGCTGAACTCGATCCCATACTTGGCAATCAGCAGGTCCAGGTTCTGTTTCAGAAAAAGGGCCACCGCATCAGCTAAGTTCAGGCGAACGGCGGGAGGAGGAAGTGAACCGGCTGGGGCAAACTCGACGGCTTGCGCCATCCCGCCGCCACCTAAGAGAAGACCAACCATGCCCAGAAATAACCAGGCGCGCCAGCATCTGGTTGCTGTGCGCAGACCCACTCGTGCACCACCCCTGTCATGGAACATGTCGTCACACATCGCGCAGGAAATTCGAACCACCGAGGATAGGGCGGATATTATACTGATTCTTCACGGCATTTGAAACCACGACGAAGCCGATGGGGCTCACTGCATCTTCAGTTCCGTCCAGGCTCGATCGTACAGGCGGATTGCCCGACCCACATCCCGCATCCATTCCAATCGATCCAACTGGTCGATGGGCGGATAGATCGCAGGATTGTCTCTTGTCGACGCGCTGACACGTGCGCGCGCGCCACGTGAGGCGGATGCGAATCGCAACCGTTCAGAGGTGCGCGCGGCGATCTCAGGCTCCATCAAGAAATTGATGAAGCGCATGGCCAGTCGTTTGTGGGGCGCCGTTCGCAAGACCACCAGGCAATCGGCCCATAGGGTGGCCCCCTCCTTCGGCACCACATACCGAATCGATGGCCGCTCGGCCATCGCGCGCGCCATCGGTCCTCCCCATCCGTGAGCCAAAAGCACTTCCCCCGACGCCAATAGCTGATCGAAGTGGTCGCTTGTATACGTCTTCACCAAAGGCTTCTGACGCAGCAACTGCTCCTTGGCTGCGTCGATGACCTGCGGGTCCGTGCTGTTCATGGACTCCCCCATGGACCGCAGGACTGCACCAAACACTTCGCGCTGGTCGTTCAGCATGCTGATCCGCCCTTTGTAGCGGGGGTCCCATAAAATCGACCAACTGTCCGGCGCGGGAGCAATGACCGCTGAATCGTACCCAATGCCAACCGTGCCCCACAGGTAAGGCACCGAATATCGGCGTTCCGGATCAAAATGGAGACCCTGCAAGTGCGGCTCGAGCAGACCGGCATTGGGCAGTTCCTGCTGATCCAGCTCGCTGAGTAAGCCTTGCTGTATCATGATCGCCACCATGAAATCCGACGGCACTGCCACGTCGTACCCTGTGGCGCCGCTTTGCAGTTTAGCCAGCAGCTCTTCGTTGCTGCTAAAGGTATCAATCACGACGCTCGCCTGCTCGCGCCGTTCGAATTCCTGGATAATGTCGGGGCCTACATAATCGGACCAGGTGAAGTAGTGCAGAACCGGACGCGACGCCTTACTGTCGGCCGATGGGGACTGCCCGCAGGACGACATAAGCCCCGCCACTGCGACAAGGCAGGCGAACCAGAATGCCCTGCGTGGTGGACATCCCAACACTTACACCTCGCGCCGCTGAATATGCAGTGCCAGACCGACACAGGCCATGGAAATCGCCAGCAACAGCGCCGACAGCGCGTTGATCTCTGGCGTGACGCCGGATTTGATCATTGAATAGACTTTCAGCGGGAGGGTCGTCGCGCCGGGACCGGCCGTGAAAAAGGTCACCAGGAAATCATCCAGCGACACCGTGAAGGCCACGAGGATCGCGCCCCAAATAGCGGGTCGCAGCAACGGTAAGGTGATATGACGAAAGACTTGCCAGGGGCTAGCGCCTAAATCCATCGCCGCCTCACTCAATGCCGGATCGAGTTTTCGCAATCGCGTCCTCAGCATGATCGTGACCAGCGGAATATTGAATACGATATGCCCAAGGATAATCGTCGTGAGACCAAGCGGCATCTTGAGCAACACAAAAAACAACATCAAGGCGACACCCATCATCACTTCGGGAATCACGAGCGGCAGCACCAACCCTCCTTCGATGATCTGTTGCCGACGAGGTGCCATTCGCTCCATCCCGAGCGCGATGAATCCTCCCAGCCAGGTGGCGCCGATCGTGGAGATCACAGCAACGAGCAGACTGTTTCCCGCAGCGGCAAGCAAAGCCTCGTCGTGCACGAGCGCCTCGTACCACTTCAAAGTCGTCCCGCGCCATTCCATGGACAGATGGGCGGCATTGAAGGAGTACAGCACAAGGACCAAGATCGGTCCATAGAGAAACAATATCGCCAGCAAGCTGACTACGTTCAGGCCTATGAATCCTCGTCTCACCGTTCCTCCAACGGCCTCCCCGCCCGGGACGCGCTGCGGTAATACAGCGTCACCCCAGCCATCACAATCCCCATTAATACAAAGGACACGGCCGAGCCCAACGGCCAATCCCTTACCACGAGATACTCGTGTTGAATGAGATTCCCGATCATCATGCTTCGAGCCCCTCCGAGGAGATCGGGCGTGATAAATGAACCGATTGAGGGAATGAACACCAAGATCGAACCGCCGACAATGCCTGGTTTGGTGAGCGGGAGAATCACGCGCGTGAAGACCGCCCATGGCGAGGCATATAAATCCCATGCTGCCTCCACCAACAGAGGATCCAGTCGCTCCACTGCGACATAGAGCGGCAATACCATAAAGGGCAGATAGCCATAGACCAATCCGATGACGACCGCCGTCGGCGTATAAAGCAGTTCCAGTGGAATGTCTAACAACCCGAGGGCCATCAAACCTCGATTGATGAGGCCGTCATGGCGCAACAGAATCATCCACGCGTAGGTCCGCACGAGGAAGTTCGTCCAGAAGGGCAGCATGACGAGGAATAGAAAAACCGGCTGCCATCGCGGCGGGCTGCGGGCAATGACATAGGCAAGCGGAAACCCCAAGACGAAACACAGGGCTGTGGTCACAGTCGCGTACCACATGGACTGCGCCACAATCTTACCGTATAGCGGGTGCAGCAGATCCAGATAGTTTGCGGACGTGAATTCCCAGACAATGCCGCCGTAGGTGCCCCGCGAGGCAAAGCTAATCGCAAAGACCAACCCGAGCGGCGCCAGAAAAAATATGGCCATATAGACGAGTCCCGGGGCAGCGAGCCACCAGGGGTGACGGGAAGCACGCGGCGATGGAGGGCGAGACCGAAGATCGCGAGTCGGCATCGTCATTCGAAGAATATCCGTCCGTCAGATGGGGTCCAGTAAAGAAATACGGGCTGTCCCGTGGTGAAGGTCGCGGGTTGTGTGCTCGACGTCATCCTGACTTCCCACAGGCGATCGTGTCCGACGTGAACCAGATATTTCGTGTCGCTTCCCGCGAAGAACACTTTCTCGATCCGTCCCGGCAGCACCTGATCAGACGGAGAAAGCCGTTCACGCATCATCCGAATTTGTTCTGGGCGAAGCGACAAAGTCGCGACTCGGCCGTTCTGTACACCGGGAGGTGAGCGAACCAAGAGAGGCGCTTCGTCCCCGACCGTGGGTTGGAAGAGGCTTTCCTCACCCAGGTGCTTTATCACGCGGCCCGGCAGTTCATTCGATACGCCGAGAAATCTCGACACGAACAGGTTGCACGGCCGCTCATACACTTCGCGGGGTGGGCCGATTTGCCACATGCGTCCCTGATGCATCACCGCGATGCGATCCGACATCATCATCGCCTCTTCCTGATGATGCGTGACGCAGACACAGGTCAGTCCCGCTCGCTCTTGGATCGACTTTAACTCCACCTGCATTTCCTGCCTGAGTTGTTGATCTAATGCCGCCAATGGTTCATCGAGCAACACCACGGCAGGCTTATTCACCAAGGCACGGGCCAACGCCACCCGTTGCTGTTCTCCGCCGGAGAGCTGTGCAGGCAGACGCGTCTCTTTGCCCAGCAACTTAACCATCGACAAAGCTAGGTGAGCTTGCTCGGCGATGTGCGACGCCGGAACCCGGCGCATCTTCAAGCCGAATGCCACGTTCTCGAACACGGTCAGATGAGGAAAAAGCGCATACGATTGAAAGACAAGATTCACGGGCCGGCGATTCGGCGGCACCCCGAGCATCGACTGGCCGTCAATGAGCAGGTCGCCCTCATCCGGATCCTCGAAACCCGCCAGCATGCGCAGCACCGAGGTTTTGCCCGCGCCGCTCGGACCGAGGATAGAGAAAAACTCACCGCGGCGGACGTCGAAGCTCACCTGGTTGACGGCCATGACAGAGCCGTGACGGCGCACGATACCGCGAATCTCAATTGTGGGAACTGCGGAAGAGAGAGCACCGTGAGATACAGAAAAAGGAGGAGTGGAAGACGTCGCCATCAAGGGCTGGATTCACATCTGTGCGCCGGCAGGCAAAAGGTCAATGCTCCAAGCCAACTTTCGAGCTCACATCGCGCAAGTGTTTGCGTACGCGCACCCGGTGCTCATGCTTCCGTAACAATTCCCGACGGATCACATCCCGATCTTCGGCCACAATTCGCACCAACCGGTCATTGTCTTCGGCGTGATTTCGTACCAACTCGGACAGTCGTTGCACCTGTCGCTCCAATCGTCCGAGCCGCCAGACCATTTCCATCATGGGATTGGCTGCTTCGGTCTGAGCCTTGATTTCCACCGTCCGACCATGGGCTTTTTTCATGTCCGCTCCTTCATTGAAACCGACCGAGTGCCGGGGACGCACATCGATTTGTAGTATCGTCCGAGTTGGAGATGAAGTCAACATTCTGCGTCCTTTCTATTCATCTATCGTCCTGCTACAATCGATTCATCTATGACGAAGATTTTCACGATGGTGCTGGCCGGCGGTAAGGGCGAACGACTGAATCCCCTGACGGATCAGCGGGCGAAACCTGCGGTTCCTTTCGGCGGGAAGTATCGCATTATCGACTTCACCCTCAGCAACTGCCTGAACTCCGGTTTGCGCCAGATTTCAGTTCTCATCCAATACAAATCCCATTCTCTCGATCGTCACATCCGCACCGGATGGAACATTCTCAACGCCGAGCTGGGCGAATACATCGTATCGATCCCTCCGCAGCAACGCATCAGCGAAGATTGGTATCGAGGCACTGCGGACGCGGTGTATCAGAATCTCTTCCTACTCGACAATGATCTGCCCGAATTTCTGCTGGTCCTCGCCGGCGATCACATCTACAAGATGAACTATGCCGACATGTACAATTTGATGATCGAGAAGCAGGCGGATGCGATCGTCGGCGCCATTGAAACGCCGTTGGCCGACGCGAACCGCTTCGGAGTCATCGCGGTCGATGAGGATCGGCGAATCCTGCGCTTCGATGAGAAACCCGAAAAGCCTCCGCACATTCCCGGCGATCCGACACAGGCCTTCGTCTCAATGGGCATCTACTTGTTTCGGACTGACGTCGTCCGCGAGCAACTCATCCGCGACGCCAAAGAGGGCACGAAACACGACTTCGGAAAAAATATCATTCCCCGCATGATCAAAGAAAACCGGGTCTACGCGTTTAAATTTCAGGACGAGAACAAGAAGGCCGTGAAATACTGGCGCGACATCGGGACACTCGACGCCTATTGGGAGGCCAACATGGACCTCGTGGCGGTCGACCCGCTGTTCAACCTGTATGACGAGGAATGGCCCATCCGCACTTATCAAGGCCAATTCCCTCCCGCCAAATTTGTCTTTGCCCAGGACTTTCAGGGCGGCCGTATGGGAGTGGCGCTGGATTCCATCGTCTGTGGAGGCTGTATTATCTCCGGCGGCCGAGTCCAAAATTCGGTGCTCTCACCTAACGTCCGCGTGCACGACCATGCAGATGTGCGAGATTCCGTGGTGATGGAAAATGTGGTGATTGGCGCGCACGCTCGCATCCGGCGCGCGATCATCGACAAAGACGTGACGATCCCGCCAAAAACCGAGATCGGTTTCGACCCGGTCGCGGACCGCCAACGATTCAACGTCACTGATTCCGGCCTTGTCGTCATCTCAAAGGGAATGAAATTGCATGCCGCCGTCGATCCATCCGGTTGATCTGGTTGCGACACTCCGCCAAAAAAATCTGACTCCCGCCATCATTTTTCTCACCTCGAGACGAGCCTGCGACGAAGCGATGCAGTCCTTCGAGCGCAGCCAGGTGGTCTTGCCCAAATCCCGGCAAGATCAAATTGCCGGAGTGCTGAGCCACGTGACGACACAGTTTCCCAGCATCGCCGAACACCCGCTCATTGGTACCGTCCAACGCATCGGCGTGGCGGCCCATCATGCCGGACATCTGCCGTCTTGGAAAATTGCAGTGGAAGAACTCATGCGCACCGGATCCTTGGACGCCGTCTTTGCCACGACCACCCTCGCCGCCGGTGTCGACTTTCCCGCCCGCACGGTGGTCGTCACCCAATCGAGTATCCGCAAAGCGAGGGACTTTACCGATCTCACGGCCAGCGAAATCCAGCAGCTCGCCGGACGCGCGGGACGCCGCGGCAAGGACCTGGTGGGCTTTGCCGTCATCACTCCGTCACCCTACATCGACCTGACGGTCCTGACCAAGGGACTCACCGGACAACCAGAACCGATCCACAGCCAGTTCGTCATCAGTTACCCCATGGTCCTGAATCTGCTGAAAGCGCACCCGCGCGAACAAATTCAATCGATCCTGGCCAAGAGTTTCGCCCAGTTTCAACTGAACCAGCGCACCGCCGTCCTCGAAACCAAACTCGACGGACTGCGCGCGGAGATGGAGCCCTTCGGACCACGAGTCTGCTCGGACTGGATTACACAATGGCAGGTTTTTGACCAGGCCCGAAAACGAAAAAAGCCCCGAGGGCCCGCAGCCAGACAAGAATCGCCCGATGTCGCAGCGCGCCTGAATTTCCTCACACCCGGACGGGTCATCGGGTTGGTGCGGGGACGCGGCATCATTCTTCGCCAGTATCGTAGCAAAGGCCAGCACGCGCCGATGGTCACCCTCTTACGAGAAGGGGGCTCCCTCAATGAGTGCCCCGCCTCGATCGTCACTCAAGTGTTCGATCGCACGTATGAATGCGAGGAAACATCCATCTACCCTTGGACGACCCCTCCCTCCTTGGAGTACCTGACGCATCAGTTGGCCGACCTCCCGCCGCGTTTGCCCATCTTGCCTATCCTGACCCATCAGGAAGAAGACGTCCCTCTCGACAGTTCCATCATTCATACGCTAGGAGATTTCCCATGTCCCTCCTGCCCCTCTCGGCAGGCGTGCCATCGCGATTTTGCGCGGGCATCGCGAGTTCGCCAAGAAATCCACCGCCACACGAAATCAATTCAAGCGCTCCAGACCAGTTTGTGGCACCGTTTTCAGGAACGGATCGATGTGTTGGAACGCTTCGGCTATCTTAATGCGACTGCGCAACTCACCGCCGACGGCGAGTGGGCACGACTGATCCGCATTGATCACTCCCTCTTAATTACTGAACTGATTCGCGCTGAAGCGTTCGGCGCCATCGATCCGCCCTTGCTCGCCGCCATCATGGCGAGCATCGCCCATGACGACGATCGTCCGGGCTCATTTCCGCGCGGCAGCACCGGCCTTGTGACGCTGTTGTTTCAGGTCAGGAAACTGGCGGAAAGTCTCATGCCCCACGAGGAGCCGCCGATGCTCCGGGCAGACGTCGCGGCATTGACGGAACGGTGGGTTGCAGACCAGACCCTGACGTGGATCGGGCTCGCGCGGCTCACGACCATGGCGGAGGGAGACATGTTCCGACTGTTCGCGCGCACGATCGAGTTTCTGTCTCAACTCAAGACCTTGAAAAGCACCCACCCTTCCCTCGCAGAGTCGGCCGATCGAGCGATTGCCGCTATGCGGCGAGGCGTGTTGGAAGAACTCCCATGACGACGCGCGAACTGGAGCAGCTCTTACTTCAGCAACCCGTGTCTCTGCTGCATCGACTTGCGCGCGGACGCATCAGCCGGCACTTTCGGTCAGGCAAACGCAAGCTTGTCGATCTCCTCTTGCAAGCTTCCGAAGCGAACCGGGCCGGCTTGGAATCTGATTTGGCGGCCTTGATCGAAGAACAGACCCGCCGTCGATCGGCAGTGCAGGTCGAAACAACGCCTCGGGCATTGGCCAAATCCAGACCCGTGGCTTCCCCCACGGCGCAGCGTCCCCACAAGAATGAGGATCATGGGCATCATGATCCGCCGGTATCTCTCCACGAGTGGCTGTCAGGCATCGGCGTCCCGGCCCCGCAGCCTTTTGTGCCGGATGCATGGCAAGTCGATGCGCTCGCTCGGCTCATTGAAACCGACGTCGTCGTCAGCGTCCCCACAGGAAGTGGCAAAACCTATGTCGCCATTGAAGCGACGAGGCGCGCGATGCAAGAGAACCGCACCGTCATTTACACCTCGCCGTTGAAGGCCCTGTCTAACACGAAATTCACGGAGTTCTCTCGTTTGTTCGGCCCCGACCAAGTAGGTATTCTGACAGGTGACCGCCGCGAAAACGCGCAAGCATCGCTGTTGATCATGACCACCGAAATCCTCCGCAATCTGCTCTACGATGCGGCGGGAGGAGAGATCGATGTTCGCCTAGACACCCTTGGGCTGGTCATTATGGATGAATCACAGTATTTGGCCGACCCGGAACGCGGCGTGGTATGGGAAGAAACGTTGATTTTTTGTCCGTCGCAAGCGCGGCTCCTCCTCCTGTCCGCATCGATTGGAAATCCCCAGGACATTGCCGATTGGTTGAGCGCCATCCGGCCTACGCCATGCTCGCTCATTCGCCATACGAAACGTTCGGTGCCACTACGCGCGGGCTATCTGCACCCAAACGAAAAGCTGACCCCGTTGTTTCGTACCGCCGGCATCCCCTATGGCCATCCCCACTTGCTTCACCCCGAAGCCAAACGGCTGTTCGCCGAGTACGAAGAAGAAACCGGTCCTTCCCGATCACGCTAACCCATACGTTTCAGTATCGGAACGGCAATCCCGGCCGATGAACTCTGTGCCTGTACGGATTGAAGGAGTGAGAGCTCGCAGACCTGAGCCGGATTGGAGGGTGCGGCCGCTGGCGCGGGTTTTTCAGAGGCTAAAAAGAATAGGTCAACCCGATCGTGGGTCCATGCCGGAGGGTTTGAAATTGGGTCAGGGGCGCCGTAGCCGACGATCCATCCACGCCATAGAGTTTCCACTGATCGGCAGTGAGGACGCGGTTCCACCATACTCGGTAACCACCCGTGAGATAGAGCCGATCCCAAATTCGGACACGCAGGTTCACATCGGTATTGGTTCCGATCCCAAGGCCGGTCATCCGGAAACTTGGATCCTGCGCCAAATCGGTTCGCAGGTGATGCACATCCTCATTGTTCAGATAGGACAAGAGCAGCGCGGCTTTCGCTTCCAGGCTGACACGCGAATCGATGTTATACTCGACCTCACCGCCAAATCGTCCCGAGAGCCAGGTCGTGGTATTCGTGACTACTGTCTGATTGCGAAATCCCACCGTCCCCGCCGGAGAACAACGAAACTCTGAACTCGGGGACGAGGCCGTCGTGCACTCTGCTTGCGTCACGCCGGTGGCCACATGCCGCTCGCGCCAATACTGCAATCCCACAAACATCCCCGCGCGGCCCTTGTTCTCTTGGAAGGTATGCGTCGTCACGCCGATATCACCATTGAGGTACCAGAGGTTATCGCCGCCGATGTCGCTATAGGTGCGCGAAAATCGATGTTCCCCACTGACGGTGGCGCCTTGGGACGCCGCGCCTTGCGCACTCAGAAAGTCGTCGTCAGTCAGCCGCCCTCCGCCGATGGAACCGTAGCCGAACGCTCCCCGCAGAAATACCTTATTCTTCAATTGCACCCGCGCCGTGATCTCGGTGACGTTCGTGCCGGTATCTTTGTATTTGAGCTTCGAACTGGGATTTCCCAGATTCGGATCTAGGCCGGAGGCGTTATGGCTCCACACCGTTTCACCTTGGCTGAACCATTCGGATATCCCGACATCCACTCGCTGGACTGAAGAGGATTGGACCGGATCGACCTCAGCCGCCAACATGCGGAGCGCTCGTAACCAGCAAGGCACGCACGAACACCACGAAGACCAGATATCGCAGTGCGATCATATGCACCGGACCCTTTCTTCTTCGTCTGGTCGCGATCCTGTCGCGCCTCACTGAGGACTACGTATCTCATCTAAAGCGCGCGCACAGAGATACCTTAGCTGCCGAGCACGGTCAACAAGTTTCTACGCATCGCTATGGTGACGATGACCGCAAACGCTCCAGCCTTGGGAACGACTCTGAGTGATCATGCGACTGTCGGCGCATTCGATGCTTACGATGTTGTGCAATGAGGTGCCGAAGTCATACAGTGGCCGTGCAAACGGATGGAGCTGTTCTACTGGTGACCTTCCTAAGGGAGCGTACCTGCGCGATGTGAAATTTTTACTTGCCTATTCGTCCTTCTTTCGTTAGGGTCTGGCCAGCACCTTCGTCCCTGTCCGGAATCTCACCGAATTCTGCTGAGTGATTCCCGACATACAACTAAGCGCAACACCGGCATTTGTTGCCGGTGGCACGACTGTTGCCCACCAACAAGCGACTGCATTTTCCATTTCAGAAAATCACCTAAAGGGAGTACCCACCATGACCGACCTGCCCGCAGCACTCAACGCCCATCCAGCCACAAGTGCGGAGAACACGTGCTCTCGGATATATTGTTGGCCTCATGCTGCTGCTCGGGGCTGGTTGAATCTACTGCAGGAGGCTCGCGGGCGTTCGCACAGAATATTCAATTTACGCCGAGTGCCGTCTCTCTCACCGTGCCTCAAGGAGGCACCGGCACCGCGACCTTAAATCTCAAGAAATCTGACACCGCGCAGCATACCTACTTCATCAGCGCCAACCAATCCTGGATTTGGTTGAATCCACCCTACGGCAGCACGCAGACGATTTCTGCCGAGACCGATGTGCTAACGGTGACGGTGAACACCGCCTCAATGGGACTGTCGGCTGGTTCGTACTCGGGTACCATCTATATCGGCCAATCCGGACCCGGTGTCTCGACCACGTGGCGTATCCCTGTGACGGCTACCGTCACGGCCAGGGGCAGCAGCCCCCGCCCCCCCCACCACCCGTCGACGACACCACCACCGCCGCCCTCCACCACGCCGCCGCCGCCTTCAACGACTCCTCCGCCCCCGGCGACCCCGCCGCCCCCGCCGCCAAGCGGCTCATTGAGGCCTTTACTCCAGGCCTTTCCGGCCGCCCTGTCGCTGGTTGCCCCGAAAGGCGCCACTGCGTCTGGGATCTTCAATCTACAAAAGTCCGGTTCGCAACAAAGTAGTTACAGCATCAGCGCGAACCAATCCTGGACCACCCTCAATCCGCCCTATGGCAGCACCCAGACGATCACCAGCGAAATCGATCCCATCTCAGTGACCGTCAACACGGCCGCGATGAACGTGGGCTCCTATTCGGGTGTGGTCTATATCAGTGAAAGCGGCCCTAACGGATCGCAAACCTTGCGCATCCCCGTCTCGCTTACCGTCACCGCCGCGGGCAGCAGTCCGCCGCCACCCCCACCCTCCCCGATCGGCGGCGTCACGCCACCTCCGCCACCCACGGGCGCGACGGGAACCGTCACCGTCTCGTGGACGGCGAATAAGGAAGCAGACCTCCAAGGGTATCGCGTGTATGTCGGGACGTCATCCGGCTCGCGCGCGCAGACATTCGATGTGGGTAATGTCACATCAACGCGACTGACATTGCCATTAGGCTCCACGTATTTCTTCGTCGTAACTGCCTACGACAAGACCGGGAATGAAAGTACGCCGTCGTCGGAGTTGAGCAGAAGCGTATTCTAAAATGGTGGGTGAACGACGGACTGGACCGATCTCCACTCAAGGCTGAATAACGGGCGCTGCTGCTGGGCGCTACCTCGGTAGACGGCCCTCGAGCTGGTCCCGCAATCGATCCATGCGCCAAGTAGCTCAATTAGATAGAGCAGCTGACTACGGCTCCTGTGCAGTGGTAATAAGTCCTGGGGCTTGGGCACTTCCCCTCCTAGAACGGGGTGAGACAGGTTAGCGTCTCATTTTGGTTCGCCTCGCTTGGTTCCAATTCCGTTCGGTTGTCTCCATCGTAACACCAGATTCCCCTCATACCCGGCCGATACTTCACCGTCATTTGGTACGTACCAATCGTGAAATGGATGGTGAGGACACAAGGGCCGATAGGAGGACATGAGAGTAACAACTCGCAATGGGTGCCAAGGACGAGATCCATTATCTTGCGACGAAGGAGAGAAAGTTAGGCGTCCCCCTTCCCTGGATAGCGTTGGCCGGCAGATTTCGCCACAATTCAGCCATCTCCGATACCGGCCGTGTCCGATACGCACACTATCGACGAATGACTCCCGTCCCGATCTACGCACCTCGTCCACAGTAATCCCTCCACTCGAAATCATGCTTGGTCCATAAGCCTGCGCAGCATCAAGCTATAATTATATTACAACCTAGTTTCGAACGCCCGATCCTACGAGAATTGATCCCGTCGCTGCGGAAAGTATGGAGCCAGAGGAATCCACGTGTATGCATTCAATACAGAAGCCGTCCGTGGTGATCGGCAGGGCGAACAGGCAGGAAGACGCGATGCCATACGTCAGAGCAGCCGAACTCCGGCGAAGGTCATTCCAAATACCCATCGACTTTTGGCTTCCCTCAGGATGTCACGCGAGAGATGGCTGCATGCGGTTCCAGGCTGCGTTGGCAATACTCACGGTGCCGGATTTTGTCGTGTACTTGGCGGCTACTGATACGGGCAACCATGCAGGGGCCATAGGTAAGCTTCATCCACAACGCCCAGCCTCCTGATCAGTTCCGCGTCGTTATTCCGCTGCAGCATAGAAGCTCACTTCTCCCGACAGACCACATTTAGCACAAGGTCCTTGCCCCTGCACGAGTTCACCGCCAGGGGTCCAGGTATCCAAAAGGGCGTCTAATCGCGTGCGGTCTTCTGGCGTTTGTGCCATCGCCACAAGAATTAAACATTTCCTACAATAGGCAATAGGATGCATAGTCAGCAAGGCACGGATCGCGGCGCTGTATGGTTTTGCCTACAGTATGCGATTTTTCGTAGATGGTCAAGCAGTCGCATCCTCAGACAACAAGCAGTATCGTGTGATACGACCAACCCACCCGCTTGCTGAGCATGGACCAGCAACGCAGCTTCTCATCTAGGAAAAGGTCTCCAAATTTTGTGAATAACTCTGGGGATGAACCGCTGGACGAGCCACCTCCGGCGCACGTAGATGAGACAGCTTACAACCTGCTTAATTTACGTGCAGTGCTGGTCTCAAAAACTTCCTCCCCGATCTCTTGCCGCATCTTGCCGCTTGACATTCATATTCGTTTTTCAAGTACTCGACTGGGGCTTGAATGGCCGGTTCCGGAGAGATACCGATGCGGGAAGGGGATACTAGTAGTCACCTCCGACTTGACCGCTCTGCTTAAAGACTTGTATAAGATCAGGTCTTGAATCCACCCGCATATGTTCTTAGCGAAGGAAAATCTATCCACCAGTCACAATGGCATTCCAAGCGGCTTGCAGGTGGACTAGAAAACAGGTTCGACTATTACGAATTCTTCAGCCCGCTGTCACGGACATGAGGCGGGCTGGCGTTGATCAGCTGACCATCAACACCTATTTAACACTTGCCCACGAACCTCAGATCACCGATACTCACAAGCCAGCGATAGCTAACAGTAGCGCCCGTAGCTCAATTGGATAGAGCATCTGACTACGGATCAGAAGGTTACAGGTTCAAGTCCTGTCGGGCGCACCAATAACCAAACCCTTATAAATATTTCCTTCTCATACTGTACTCATGTAGAAGCAGTGTAGAAATTGCGGGAGAGAGAATTCATCCAGCCTCGTCTACCCCTGTCATCCTCGTGTACTACGATCTTGGTTTTCGTAGCATGACTGGAGAACTCAAACGCCTAAGGGCTTTTACTTGTCCCTCAGAAACCAAAGGTCTATGGCAGCTCAGCTAGAGAGCGCTACAACTGTCTCCTCTCAGACCGCTCAGCCGTGAGCTATCTAGCTTGATCCACTTTCCCGCTTTTCCCAAGCTGAGTCTATGGCCATCAGGGCAAAGGCCACGATCATACTTACTACTTCTTTGCGTCTATTCACGCCCATCTTGGATGGTCTTAGGTAGGCTCGAAGCGGAAATTGAAGGAGAGCAGAAGCGCACCAGCTACGGAGCAACGAAGTTTCACTTTCATTAGAAACACAGAACTGCGGACGATCATCGAAAGAGATTATCAAGATGTGCAAACCAATTTCCTCGCACGAAGCTGGAAGTCAGTCATCATTTTGGCCGGCGGCGCCATAGAAGCCATCTTGCTTGATAAGTTGACTCAAGATCCAGCAACCGTCTCCAGAGCCTCATCGGCTCCAAAAAGAAAAGGATCTAAATAAGTGGGATTTGTCACACCTTATCGATGTAGCAGTCGAGACAAAACTCATAGATTCGGCCGCTGAACGCATGTCGGATGGAATACGGGCCTATAGAAATTTAGTGCATCCCGGGTTGGAATTGAGGTCTGGTTGCAAGATTGGAAGAGAGGAAGCCCGGATTGCTCTTGAGGTGCTTAATGTGATTCAACGAGAACTATCAAGATAACTTCTCCGTCTTTCCCCACTCCTTCACAGCGCATTTCACAATAGGGTTTATAAGTACTGCATTACACGGCTTGTCACTTCTACTGCACAGAGGTACCATCGCCTTTTACTACGACTAAGCACTGGCATTAGACGGCACGGAATATGAGCCCACGAGAAAATCAACTCCTGCGCGATGTCGCGAATGCCCTGTCCACCGCCATGGTAACCATAGTGCGGGCACTGGTGGACCAGTCGGAGAAATCCGGGCATCTGATTAACGCACAGCCCATCATTACTGCCTTAAAGCGGGCCGGGAGTTCATCGGTAAATTTCTCGCATGATCCCGAGGCCCGGACCATGCAACTCACCATTCTCAAAAATATTGCAGACGGACTGGAAAGCGAGACGCTTCAGGCCGGAGCCGATTCCGTTTCCGAACGGCCCTGAAATATAGTTCCGCTGCTTTCGATTGAACGGCAAGGGGAGCGACTAGGAGGTCTGGAATGGAACAGGAAAACGTAGAGTATTGATCACCACTCCATGAAGTCGCCTCCTAGCGCTTTGCTGACACGAGTCACCGTGGATGCTATGGGGATCTTTCCCACAGTTGCAAGACAAACTAGGGACTCAGCTAGACCATGAAAAGCTCATCGAGTGGTATCCTTTTCTTGAGAGGAGGTTCGCGATGCACACCATGCCCTGTTTCGAGTTTCTCGCCCAACGAGACCGTGAAGGCTTGAGCGATCCTGACCATACTCGGACTGTCATTCTCCCAGACCACACAACCGGTAAGCATCTCGAGTGTGAATCTTGCCACACCGTCCATATCGGTTCGGATGGCATCATATGGCCGTGTTATTGCCGGGCCTTACACACATCTCACCTCGGCCACTCCACCGCGTCCTGCTTACGTGACACTCCACCGTGGTTTCAGATATCCTCATCCCGTTATCCCATCACAGCCGGAAGGTCAGGACGTGAAACAGTGGTTGGCCGGACTTCGCGTCTTTCTAAACATCGCTGGCGGTGTTTGTTTGGGCATTGCAGCGGTAATCGCCTTTGCCGAATGCAGAGGCGGTCAGGTGAGTGGTCCAGATGAGCAGTATCATTATCTCTGGTTCATAGGCCTCATTGCTGGAGGACTCATCTGCATGGTGGGTGCAGGTTTGTGCTCTGATAAGCTGAAGGACTTTCCTTAGCGCTATCCCGGCCACTCCATCACATCTTGGGAATGGTAGCCGATCGACGGGGCGGAAACCGGCGCTACTGGCGTCTTGACCTCTGCGCGCCCTCCCCGCATGACGAACTCGCTGTGCTCCTGTAGCGCGGCCTGAACGGGCTCCATCATGCTCTGTGTGTAAATGCCGGTGTTCTGCAGGCTCGTGTGATTCAGGACACCTTTTGACACCAACGCTAACGGCCACTGGCGCACATATTTCAATCCTCGGCCACATCACTCAGGATGAACTTCTGGGATCTTTGGCTGCAACAGAGCGAATGAACGGCTTCGCAAATCGATTCTTATTTGCATTGGTGCGTCGGTCGAAGTTTTTGCCGGAAGGAAAGGATGCGCCTCGGGCTGTATTGGAAGAGACCTTTTTACCCTTTTCGCGCCTGTTCGAGGTCTGCGCAAGGCGAGGGGAAGTTATGAGGGATGCCGAGTGCGAGGCGTTGTGGGCATCTGTCTATCCGTCCATTGAGGCAGAAATCACCGGCGTAGCGGGAGAAATTCTTGCGAGAGGGGCAGCCCAGGTTCTGCGGTTGAGCCTCATCTACTCCCTGTTCGACGAAGTGGAGGCGCAGCGAAACGATCCCGCGATTCGAGTACCGCACCTCCTTGCCGCTCTCGCAATCCAAGATTATTGCAAAGCCTCAGTTCTTCAGATTTTTGGGGATGCCACCGGCAATTACCTGGCGGATCGCTTTCTTCGAGAACTGAAGGAAGGCCCTCAAACAGACTCTATGCTGTACGAGCTTGTCGGAGGACATGCAGGCGACAGATCACGTAAGGACATAGCACTGGCATTACTGGTCCGTTGGCATCGAGCGCATCCAATCAGAATCTTAGGCATGGGCCGTCCAACTCGTGAATGGCACCTGGGGCCCGTCACTACCTGTTGCGAGTGCGCGAAAAGGGTAAAAAAACCCCACCTAGCCGCCCTTATTCCCCTTTTCACGCTTTTTGCGCATGGAGAAGAATCGATGAGTGAATTGATTGAGCTCGCCAAACGGCATCTCGCCAGTAAACGAACTGCTCGGCCGGACTGGCTCACCTCCTACAGGGAACTGGCCGCTCTCACCTATGGTCTCCTGCCTGACAACCCGCTATATGGCTCTGTTAACCAGGCACTCGACTGTTGTGACAAATGTTTTCTACGCGGGGACTGGCAACGCTTTAACGAATCAGCGGACCGAGTGCGAGAGGCGATGAGGAAGTGAGTTGCAACAGACATGGAGAGAGTGACTGGGTGCGATCAATGGGCGAAGCCGTTTTATTGGAAAACTGATTTAATTTGAGTCGGATGACAACTGCCAGTGACTTAACACTACCCCTAGTACAAGGACTGCGCCTATCCCGCGTGCCTTCGGCCGAATCATCCAACAGTGAATGGTTCAGCGGGCTGTGCTATTCTTCCTCCCCTCAAGGGATCAGCGGTGATCTTCCCATGAGCGAGTTTATTGTTGTTAGCATCAAAGCCAAATAGGGAACTTACAATGGCTGAGATGGCGCAATCTGATAGGCAATTAGGCGACAGCTCACTCTAATACACATCACACCATGACTCGCATTGACTTTACCAGAAAGACGCCACATTATTGTCTCCCATGAGGCGCTGCATGTCGTATAACGATTCAAGTGCGTCGTCAGGAGAACATGGAACCGACCTTCCTTAAATTGACACGACTGCTTTTGAAGCGATTTACGGTATCGGCGGGCACACGCGACCGATGGTGCCTGTCCCAACGCCCTGCTTATCTGACGGGCCTACTGAACGCGGCGGGTCTAGCTTTAGTGGAAGAGGTTCCTGAAATAATTGCTATTGAGTTTGGCGTGGCAGGAGGTCAAGGGCTACTCGCTATGCAGGAGGAGGCGGAAGCCGTTGAGCGAGAGATGGGTGTGCGCATCAAGTTGTTCGGCTTTGATAGCGGGGGTGGATTGCCGTCGACAATCGGCGATCATCGGGACCACCCGGACTTTTGGAAAGCCGGTGATTTTCCCCTGAACGAGGAGTCGCTTCGCCATCACCTCAGGCCCCGCACCCATTTAGTTCTAGGAGATGTAAAGGAAACGGTTCCCCACTTTATTGAATGCATTCAAGACGCGCCGATAGGTTTCCTCTCCTTTGATCTGGATTTGTATTCCTCAACCGTGCACGCCTTGCGGGTGCTCAATCATCCGCAGAAGCGTACGCTGAAGAAGGTGCCGCTGTATTTCGATGATGTCGATGAGTCGCTTGTAAGCCACCGCTTCGCAGGAGAACTCTTAGCGATCGACGAGTTCAATCAGGAAAGCGTCGATGTGAAGATCGACGCGTGGCGAGGACTGAAGTCAGGACGCCTCTTTCCGCATCATCCTTACCTGGATCGTATGTACGTCGCATATGACCTCAAAGCCATCAGCAACGTTACCCTTCGGCGTGAGACCCGAGAGCTACCCCTAAGGACGAACACTTGACCGGCACCCGCTGCGGGATAAGCTCCAAATTCTTTCGTCAGATGCCTTTTGCAATGAAAAGGTACTGTTCTTGGACGAGTCCCTTTTATTCTCTCTAAGTTCTTCCAACAGTGCTACCAAGTGAACTCCGCTAGTAGGTCAATCACATCAGTAAAAAATCCTTAATCGCCTAATTCGGTTAGCTGGTCGAGTGAGGAACTGAGGATTTGTGTAAACCGCAGGTTGGAGGGTTCGGTTGCTCTCGCCAGTTCCCCATTCGTGCCTTCATGCCAACACCCAAAATGGATTTCAGTTTTCTTATAGAATCGGCCTGAGAGGCCGGACGTTGCGCGGAGGCGAAGGAATTGTGAAGGAAGGTCTCGCCGGACATTTTTCTCGAAATCACCGACCCGGTTCTGGTCCCGGTTTCGGCACGGTTTTGGTCCCGATCACAGAGGCTCCCCAATAATCACCAATCGCACAGTGGACCTGTCTTTACCCTGTATCCATGGGAATAATGTTGCTCTCTATCATTCTTCGTCACACTCAGTCACAGTGATGCCAGGCACGACTACGGATCAGAAGGTTACAGGTTCAAGTCCTGTCTGGCGCACCAGTACTCAAACCCTTACGTCTTCCTAACAATCGAGAATCTAACCGCGTAGACCGGGTGTAGATCCCGCCTGGGCAAGAATTCACCAACACGCTCCCGCTCATTTCCTAACTCTTTTCACCACGTGGTTTCCCAGCCTGATATGGGTCCGGCTATCTTCTTTGACAAGTCAACTATGGGATGTCTGAATGTTGATGAGGCATCGCCCTGCGCCTGCTGACGCCGCTGAAGACGACCTACCAAGAAGCGAAAAAACGAGCGGCGCCGTATGACAAGATCGTGGGAGAATTGCCCGAGATGCAGAAGCAGACCGTCAGTCTGGTGAAAGAGGCCGTCCGGAATAACGTTCGAACCTATGTGTTGCTGAACAATCGGGCGGAAGGGCATGCCCCGCTGACTGTGCAGGCGCTGGTGGATCTGCTGCCGAGTTCCATGTGAACTATTCCGGCCACTCGTCTCGTGCCGTCCAGCGGCAGACCGTTGTACGCAAGTCACATTCAATCATGTGACAGGTGCCCGCCGTCGACGTCTTTCGATCCCTCCGTCCCACCCCGCAGCCAGAGTTCGCTCTGGCAGACTCACCGCATACTGACCTGGTTTTGACAATGTCAGATGAAGGTCACCCGTCCGGCTCAAGCGATCCACTTCGAGGAATATTTGGTTCCATGTGAATGGTGGGCAGGCACAGGCGAGCTCGTCGAGGTCGCACTGTGTGACTCGACGTATAGCGGTGAGAATAGCCATCGTGATGTCTGCTGGTCCGTAGACAGGCCTATCTTTCTTGACAGCTCTCCTCTTTGGAACCACATATCGCTGCACGCAGAGAGGACAATATGCGTGTGTCAATTTATACTCCGTCCCTCGAAGCCCATGCCGGTTCAGATAGGCGTCGAAATCAGACCATGATTCCTCCGCGCAGCCAGCCGAATCTCCCTCCTCTCTAGCAAGACCACAAACGCAACATACTGGAATGAATGTCGGGGTTTGAGTCGCTAGTGCATTCACAGTCCACCTCCGGTTGATTTAACTCCCGCCGAACGCCCCTTCTGGTCTGACCATATGAAACTTTTGGTCGATTGGGCACTAGGATGGTCCCTAGCGAGAGACGGCGGACCCCTGAGGAGTGGACGGGCCCGATGCGCACGCGAATTGACATCATAAGGAACCTGTTAAGTCGCTGGGTCTGGTGGATCTGTTAGGTATTGTCGTTGGAGCTGACGGAGTGAGTGAATGACGGGGACCGCATCCTAATGCAGTTCATCCGAGCCGCCGTTTTCGATTTATTGGGGACATGAAGTACGATCTCGCGATAACGAGTCGCGTCCGATGCATCAATCCTTTTTTAATTCAGCTTTGGCCTTCTCCGATCCCCGCATTTGATCTTAATCAATCCCCCCAGTTCATAGAATATTTTCGCTCAATTCCCTATCAACGATTGACTCGTTTCTACGCGTACGCTCTATGATACACAGCTAGAAGGATGGTATTAACACCGCAGCCTGAACTTCCTGTAATGAGAAGATAGATGGGCGCCAGGACAAAATGTCTTGACGAGGGAATTATTGCTCGCATGAATCGGTGGGAGGTCGATTTCACCCCACAAATGGGCACATAAATGGATGCTTGCAGTCAAAACTCGACGGCACAAGAGTTGCTCAAGTTTGGTCGGAACACGAATATCCTGATCGTAGGACTGCCGGTAACTTTCAAGCTCAGTCTCAAGATTACGTTGGATGAATAGGCTAGTTCTGGACTTTTTACGTCCAAGCGAAGGCGATGAATACCGCTGTGTTTCACCTCCCGCAGCGCTATTTCCGATGGATCGCTAGGTAGCTGGCGGTCATCGCTCATGGCCTACCTGCGGGAGTCATCGCTCTTTCATGCGGAAGCTCCTAGGCTACTCGGAAAGTGAGGTCCTATGCCGAACACTACATCCGTGCATCCACTCCCAGGCACTGCCGACCATATCGTCATGGGATTACTTCCCAACGTTGACGCCGTCAGGCAGACTCTAGAAACCTTGCGAGCGCACGGGATATCCGACGATCAAATCGGGTTGGCGATGCAGCAAGTCGGCGGTGACCTGTCGTTGGAAGGGGAGGACGTGGTGTCTCCGGCCGCGCAGGACGCTGCGAAGGGGGCAGTCGGCGGCGGTATCATTGGCGGGCTTGCGGGCCTCCTGACCGCGACTGGTGTTGTCGCCATTCCAGGCCTCGCCCCTTTGCTAGCAGGTGGCGCGCTGATGTCGCTGTTAGGTGCGACAGGCGCATCGATCGTGGCAGGCAGCGGAGTCGGAGCTGTGGCCGGCGGACTCGTCGGCGCGTTGGTCAGCATCAATGTTCCTGAGTCGGCCGCTCGTCAGTATGAGGACGCTGTACGCGCCGGAAAAATATTAATTACCGTAAAAACCGATGGTGAGACGAAACGCATACAGGACCTGCTTGCGCTTCATGGAGCGGAAACCGAAGTACGTACATGACTGAGTCGGAGATATGCGAACGAGGGTACCGGAGGAACAATTTGATCAGGCCACTCGAATTCACGAGACATTCCAATGGGAGAGCGGTAGATCAAGTCGAAGGCGCGACGGCTCAAATTTCATCGGTTCGATCCGTCAGCCAGCCAGCCGGTGCATCAGGGCCCACTGGGAGATTCCTGCCTATAGAATGGGCAAACCGAACTCTCGATGGGGCAGGTTGTCTACTGGAAGACGACAGGTAGCGGCCGATGGTACCGCGAGAGCGTTTCAGAGGTGCCTCGACCTTATTTCACTAGGAAAAACTGCCACAATTTAATTGGCAAGCCCGACCATTGCATCGGCAGAAAAATGAGTAACGAGCTCACGCAAATCCTGACGCGACCCCTGCGCAAGTTGACTTTTTCGTCGCAGCCACAATCTCTCTGGTCTCGGTAGTACCGGGGCTTATCTTAACGAAGGGAAAGATGCCACAGAAAAGCGACGCTTGGGGTATTCAGGCAAGATACGAGGACGCCGCGGGAAAGATGCAGGAGGTATCCGCGGAGTCGATTCTTGGCATTCGGAGGACCATGGGGCGGCCTCCGGCCAGTCCTCCTTCATGGTTCGACGACTGTGTCAAAGTCATCCGCCACGGTGAATCGCTCAAATTGCCCGCTCCCGCGACCTTGATGCGTGAGGACGGCACCGTGCAATCCCTCGCCGATGAGGTGCCGAACGACCTACCGATCGGATACCACCGCCTGACACCGACCGGGCGAAGCGGCTCCTCCATCCGTCTCATCGTCAGTCCTGGGCGATGCCATTTACCGGAAGACCTCCGCATATGGGGATGGAGCGCCCAACTATATGCGACGAGAAGCCGCGCCAGTTGGGGCATGGGGGATTTGGCAGATCTGCGCCGGTTAGCAGACTGGGCACAAGGTCTCGGAGCGGGACTCCTGTTGATTAACCCGCTCCATGCGGTCCATCCACTTGTGCCGCAGGAAGCCAGTCCCTATTCCCCCTCCAGTCGTCGTTTCTTGAATCCCATTGTACTTACGGATTGAAGACCTGCCTTGTGCATCGCGTGCCGATCACGACCTCAGCAGGCTTACGGCTTTGGGCCAGGCGCTCAATGAAGAACGCCATATCGATCGAGACCGGGTGTTCAATCTGAAGCAAGAGGCATTGCAGTTGGTATGGTCCAATTTCGAGAGCGACGCCGATTTCGAGGCCTATTGCGCTCATGAAGGCCAGTCCCTGCATCGCTATGCGGTGTTCTGCTGCTTGGCAGAACGGCACGGCTCTAATTGGCGCGAATGGCCTGCTGAGTACCGTCGTGCTGACTCTCCGCAGGTGGACCATTTTGCTGCAACGGAATCGGATCGCGTGCGATTTCATATGTGGCTACAATGGCTCCTCAACACGCAGTTGAGACGTGCCTCTCAGCCCGTGCCATTGATGCAGGACTTGCCGATCGGGTTTTCACCGGACGGCGCCGATGCATGGTTATGGCAAGACTTGATCGCTTCCGGGGTGACCGTGGGCGCGCCGCCGGACCTCTTTAATGTCACCGGCCAGAATTGGGGACTCCCACCCTTTATTCCACACAAACTCCGGGCCGCCGGCTACGATCCCTTCATCCAGACGATCCGAGCCATAATTCGCCATGCCGGAGGGCTTCGGATCGACCACGTCATGGGATTGTTCCGGCTTTGGTGGGTACCCCAAGGCGCTGAACCGAAAGATGGCGCGTATGTGCGATATGCGGCCGAGGAATTATTGGCGATTATCGCCATCGAAAGCCAACGCGCCCATGCGCTCGTGGTTGGAGAAGACCTGGGCACCGTCGAGCCCGGCGTTCGCGAGATGATGGATCAATACAATGTGCTGTCATACCGCCTCCTCTGGTTCGAAGAAGAACCGCCGGCGGAATACCCTCGGAAGGCCCTCGCAGCAGTCACCACCCATGACCTTCCCACCATAGCGGGTGTTTGGACGGGCGCCGATCTCGAGGCGCAGAAGCAACTCAGTGGGCGGGCAGATCCGGCCGCGCAAAACCATTTCCAGCAAAAATTGGTTGAAGCAAGTGGCGTGGATGCCGACGCCGATGTGACGATCGCCATCACTAAAACATTCGAGCGACTCGCCCAGTCCCCTTCGCAAGTGGTGATGGCGGACCTGGAGTCCGCCCTCGCGGTGACCGAACGGCCAAACATGCCTTCCTCCACGGGAAAAAATCTCAACTGGTCCCTCGCGCTTCCCAAATCCATCGAAGAGCTGGAATCAGCCGATCTTCCACAACGACTGGCTGAAGTCCTCAATCGACGCGTGGCTGGGTCCGCATCTCCTTCTTCCTGACCATAATTAAGTTCATGCCGCGCGATTCTCATGGTGCCGTCTCGTGGGCTACCACCGGGGACACGTAACAGGGGGAGTACCTAGTATGTCGCACGAGGCTATTCCACGCACAATAACGTCAGTCGCCCGGAGGGTCGGAGCATGGTCGCATTCGCCGGTCGAACGTTGATACTTCTCGTCCTGGGCTGGTGCGCGCCCTCTCTTCCTGCGCGGGCCGAAACCCAAGGCGCTCAAATCATCCGTTTTCTAGGCGTCACTCTGGTCGATCCAGCCGATAAGCAACAGGTGCGAGAAGGCGCAGTCGGCGAAATGTTTGTGGCGTGGGAAGAACGCGCTGATCACCACGGAATTGTGGTGAGCTTCCTGAGGGGACGTGGGTCCTTCAGCTCTGACACAGAGGTCGCGATTCTGTCCGCGATCGATAGAGCCGCCCATGCGGCTAAGCTCCGAACCGATTCCTGGACGGTAAGCTTTGCCGTGAACGAACCGGCAGGAACAGTTTACGGCGACAGTTTATCCGGGGTCGTGGGCCTGGCGGTCGTGGCATTAGCCAAGGGAGATTTCATTCCGTTGGATCGCACGATGACCGGCACCATTACAGAAGAGGGTACCATAGGCCCCGTTACGGCCCTACCACTTAAGATCCAGGCCGCCTTTCTCAAACACATGCGCCGTATCGTGATACCGGATACGATGGATGTGGCCGACTCAGATTGGTTGACGCCCTTTCTTACACAAATCTCCCCAATCCACTCGGCCGCCATCGCCTATCAGGCGCTCACGGGTCAACCATTTTTTCCTCAGGCGCCGGTGTCATTGGTGCCCTAACAGGCCGAAGGATTACCTCTCATGCCGATCTCTCAATCTTCTTCGACGGCTGGTTCGGAGCAGGCTAAACGTGCAGAAAAACCATCCTGTCATATCTGCGGCGGATCGACTTCTGATGAGGTCTGCTCATCATCGGAAGTAGAGAGTCACGTGCGATTTCTGAAGCAGTTCCATAGACGACGCCGCCGGAACCCAGCCGATGGCGATCTATCGGATCGCGCGGACTTCACGCAAAGTTATGTCACGGCGATCGTGGCCTGTCGTGGGTGCGGACTCATCTATCGTGATCGACGGCCGCCCGCCGAGGCCGTGACGGAAACCTACAGCCAGGAGCGCTACGGTCACGAGCACTTGCGCTCCGAGTTCATCCTCCAACGCCAATGGGCGACATCGAAAGTCCGAACACTGGCTAGGCATCTCCCCGTTCAACCAGCCATAACCCCTCGAATCGTCGAAGTCGGCAGTTTCGTGGGTGGCTTTCTGGCCGCAGGTCAGGAACAGGGATGGGACATGCTCGGAGTGGATCCTGGACAAGAGGTGACGGGATTTTGTCACGAGCAGGGGCTGAAGGTGTTGTGTGCGACACTCATTGAAGCACAGGTAGCTGCGCATACGATTGATGCCGTGACGATCTGGAATACGTTCGACCAAATGCCTCATCCCGACGCCACCCTCGCGGCGGCGCGACGCATGTTACACGACCAAGGCATCCTGGTCATTCGTGTACCGAACGGCGCTTGCTTCCGTCGTATGATGTCCGGGCGAAAACGCTCATCTGAGCCGCTCAAAGGATGGCTGTCCCTCGCACTTGCATGGAATAATCTGTTGGGATTTCCCTATTTATACGGCTATACGGTCCGCACCTTGAATGAACTGCTCAGCCGTCACGGATTTGCCCCCGTCGCCGTCTATCCGGACACGCTGATGAACTTGGCTAATCAAGACTTCGCCTTGTGGGCGAAATGGGAGGAGCGTGCAGTCAAATTGGCTTGTCGAGCATCGGCGAACGTCGATGCCCTGTGGAACGGCAGCGAACATAATTATGCCCCTTGGCTCGATATCTACTACCGCGTCACGCAATCCGTCCCGGATACCATCCTCACAGTTTCCAGAGAATCACCTGAGCGACGGCCTCAGGGATAACGATTTGCGAAACCCAGATTCGCGAGGTTCCGGCACGAGAACAACCAGCCGATAGAGGGCGTACTCGAAACAACGCCGTAAGCCCCTGACAGGTTGTCCTGTCCGTAGACAAGGTGTCCCTCACGACCCCTTATGGGCTGC
Organism: uncultured Nitrospiraceae bacterium; assembly: GCA_963839785.1. Taxonomy (GTDB): domain Bacteria; phylum Nitrospirota; class Nitrospiria; order Nitrospirales; family Nitrospiraceae; genus Nitrospira_A. Next base: position 20,249 of record CAWIWD010000013.1, on the reverse strand, counting down.
GAGATCGATGTAATAAGCACCCTAAATACACAGCCTGCACATGCAGCACCGCAGGACCGCCTCTTGCTATGGCTTTGGAGGTAACCGAAGGGTGAGGACCGTCAGGATCCTGCAGTCGCCACGGAAAACACTTTCATTCTCTGCTCACTGAAAGGAGGCAACCATGCCCATTCGCAAAGAAACACAAATATCACTTCTGGCCGTCGCACTGGGTGTGGGGTTAATCGGAGGCACCTCCATCTATGCCGAACAGCCCCGAGAAACGGGAATGACCGCTGTCCCGGCAAACGATGGACCGCGCGTTCGCAACAATGACCTTTCAGGCGGTTTCTACGAGGATCGTTTCAAAGCGGATAACTGGTACTACGACTTCTATGATAGCCCAGGAGCCACTCGAACAAGTTTTCGCGAAGCAGATCCGGCCTATAGCGACCAAACCACCGCAGCGGACGCCGCTCACCCCTGGACGACCCGCAACCTGAATCGAAACGGACAAACGACGGCCTTTCAACAGTACTACGACGAACCCTGGTTCTACGATCAGCGAGATCCTAACTACGGGATGCCCGATACCCGCAGCCAACGTATGGCATCCGGCGCAACAGCGGGCCGTGACCATATCGTGAAGGGCACCGTGATCGCCACCAAACAAGTCCGGAATCGAACAAGCGGAGACCAAAACACGGTTGCCCTCATTAAGGCGGCGGACGGTCGACAAATCATTGCGGATCTCGGCCCTAACCGGCGCACATTGGATATGGCGATTACAAAAGGTGATCAAATTCAAATAGGAGGCCAATGGGAGGACATAGGCAACTATTCTGTCCTCATGGCGCAGCAGGTCAAATCTGGCGTAAACCGCGTAAACTTACACCGCGCAGCAGGACCGGGGCTGACGGATATCAGGCAGGTGGAAGGACGAATTCAGCAATTCCGTGACATACGCACGAATCGCACGGCCGAATTGCATCGCACGGCAACAGTCCAAACACCGGATGGCCGTTTTGCCATCGTGGATTTGGGCCAGGATACCACTGAACGAACCGTGGCCAATGCCTCGCCGGGTGACCGAATTGTCGCGAATGGCCGCGTGGTGCAGGTAGGCAACTATCCCGTCCTGCTGGCCAATCAGGTCGCTATCAACGATGAGGCGCCAGTTCAGATTACACGCCTCAAAGATTCTACCGAGGTGTCCCCCGGTACAGATGTGAGGAAGCCCGATTGCTTGGGTGGAGGCTGCGGCAATGAGTCCCTCAATCGCGATCAGCCGCGCCAGCCGCATACGAATGCCATGGACGGCACCACTCGCTAGGGCACGAGCCGAGCACTGAGACGAAGGGGGGAGAAATGGCCTACGGCTATTTCTCTCCCATCCCTCCACTCTCTCGTTGGCGGAAGCGCTTGAAGTCTATCAACGCATCGAAGCCCGCGAGCTGAGCCGGACCAAAATACCCTTCAACCAGCGGCACGAGCGACCTCCAATCGACAAGGGAGCACCCAAAATAGATCGTATCCCCTGCCCCCGAAAACACCGCTTCTTGATGTGTTCGAGTCCCTATGATAGCGTCCCTGCAAACAGACGTGTTTTCATGCGAGTCATGCCCTACCCGACATTCAGAATCTCCAATCTACTTCGCGCCTGGACCATCCTATGGTTGATTGTCATTCCCCTCTTCCACATACATCCTGAGATTGATCCCCATCATGGCCAGCTGGGCCATATTCACTTAGCAACGGTTCATACCGTCTTTTCAGCCGACCTCGACGGAGAGTTCGGACATCACCAAGACGCTGCTGAAAGCGGGATGACCGCGCATCCCGAGGTCGTTATGTCAAATGGGAGCCTGCATTCTTGGGTCGCAGACCCGGAGATAGGTTTTTCCCTTCTGCACGATTTGACCCATCGCAAGTTCTTCAAGCCCTGCTTGACACACCTCCTCTTTCTCACTCGTTCCGTCCTGGCCCTTCTTCCCCATCGGGGCGTATCGGAAACGGATGGCGCGTCTGCCTTGTTCTCCGCGCTGGTCATAGATGAGATACCTGCACGCGCGCCGCCCTCCCCGCGCCTCGGATGACCCTCGTTTCCCTTTGATCTCTCACTAGAATCGGCCGACTCGTAGCGTTGGGCGCGAGAGCTGGTCCCAAAGCGCGATGCTCCAGGCTCCCCCATTCAAGTCTTTGCTGGACAGAGATGCATGCGGGCGGTAAGCTTCGTAAGTATCGAACCCGCGCAGCGAGTTCGTCTCCCTGTGATCCTTCAGTTTCATACAAACCCGGCACCTTTCCGAGGAGTAGATATGGCGACCATCATGGTGATCGATGACGAAGCATCCATCCGCAGTCTTTTGCGCGAGGTATTGGAAAAGGCCGGCCACAATGTCGTGGAGGCGAAGGATGGACGGGAGGCCCTGAGTCTCTATCAGAAGAGCAGGGCTGATTTGCTCATCATGGACCTGCTCATGCCCGAAGTGGACGGACTGGAGGCAACCCTGCAACTGACCAGAGAATATCTGGATACGAAAATCATTGCCATAACCGGCGCGCAGGGCGATCGAAACTTTCTTGAGATTGCCAAACTCTTCGGCGCCCATCAGGCGTTTGAAAAACCGTTCGATCTCAAGGCCATGCTGACTGCCGTGGAACACGAACTCGCTCAAAACTAAGCCCGATGTCAGCCCTACGCGAACGCACGTCGGGCTCCTGCGTGGGCAGTAAATTGTATGCCGGGACCAGCCAGACGCATTCGACTCCTCATCATCGACGATAGCGCGGACTTTCAACTCCTTGTGAAGACTTTTCTACGCGACACCAATTTTTTCTGTCTCAGCGCCCGCGACGCCTTTCAAGCCACCGGCCTTGCCGTGCGCGAAAAACCCCGCATCATCCTCCTCGACATCGGTTTGCCGGGAGGCGACGGCGTGCTGGTACTTGAACGCTTGCGGGCAAATACTCATACGCAGGCGATTCCGATCGTCGTCGCCACCGCTCAAACCGCCCCAGGCCTGGAGGCGACAGTTCGAGGCAAGGGAGCAGCAGCCTTTCTCAAAAAGCCGATCGACCAGCAAATACTGCTGGAAACCCTGCAACGAGTTCTGCAAGAATCAACGCGCTCCACGATCTCATCCCATTGATAGCCGCCGCCCCTTCACGCACAACCTCCCCGACCATGTGGCTTCTCCTGTGGATTCTTTACGTGTGCCTGATTGCAGCCTCGGGCATGTACCACACGAACTTTGTCGCGCACGGCCACTGGGAATTTCTCAAGTGGATCCCGCCTGCCGAGGAGATCGGGACGTTCAGCTTCTGGCTCGACATCGCGATCAACATCCTGCTCTATGTGCCTTTTGCGCTGCTCTATCTTCAACGCCGCTCAATCGTGACCAGATCGGAGGTGATACGGGTGGTGCTGCTCGGCTTGTCTCTGTCTTGTGCGGTCGAGTTCTACCAACTCTACTCGCACAACCGCCGCGCCGCGCCGTCGGACATTGTGTGCAATGTTACCGGCACATGGCTGGGAGCGGTCATTCAGCGGAAGTGGTGGAGAGTAAAGAAATGACGGCGCGTGGAAGATGCGTTATTCCCATCCGGTCAGATCGTAGCCACGTTCTCGCAGGCAGCGATCCACATAACTTGTAAAGGCCCCGCTCGGTGCTGAGCTGCTGAACAAGCCGCGGAGAAAGCCGGCGGTGGCGCCACTTGCTGCCCCCACCATCGCCCCTGATCCCGCGCTCCCGAAAATCGCTCCGCCGACCGCACCGGCAGCAGAACCTACGGCCCCACCGGCCACCGTATTTGTCGCTGTCTCCGCCGATTTTCCTCCGCTGGGCGAAGCGCCGGCCTCTTCTGCTTGCGCCATGCAGGCCTTGATATCCGACTCGGCTGTTTCTTCGCCGACTTGGCGATAATGGTCGTTCGGATACAGAACCGGTTTATGCGCCGAACAGCCGGCGAGAACCAGCGCCACGGTACAAATAGCCAGGTTGCGTTTCATAGGTTCTTCTCCTTGAACTTGAACGTAAAGCCTGCAGAACAAAAGTTTCACCAACGAAATAGCCCGGATTATTCATGAATCCCGTCGCGCGTCGTTCGAGACCGAAGCCCGCCGGAACTTCTCGCAAGTGAGGCCGACGCAGGCGGACCGGCAGTACGTCGAGACGGCCGCACGAGAAAAGCTCCGCCGGCAAGAGGTTCGGGCGACGGAGCAGGGATGTATGAATGGTCCGGGCTACATCCGTCCGCCAAGGTCTTTTCGCTGCAGACTTCTCATCATCCCGGGATCGTTGTACGCCACTTCGCTCAGCGCATCCATGAGATGGAGCCCTTTGCTCTGCGACTAATTCTTTGGCCTTTACATAATTTTTCGCGCTGAACCGCGCGACCGCCGGTTGGCCGTTGACGATCTGACAGGCCAACACCTCCCCGCCCACTTCCAATGTTCCGCCTTCTTCGACCAGTCGCTTCGCCTGTGGCACCGTAATCTGGTGCAACTGGGCAAACTCTTCCAGGCCGCCCGTTTCGATCAACCGTCCATCCGGCATGATGCAGAGCCGCTTGAAGTGCGGCGACCAGTCCTTCCGGAAATCCATGTACTTGATGTCGCCGCCTTTGGCCACCGCGCGATCCAACGTGCGATAGTCGAGGCCCAGATTCTTTTGTTCCAGCTTCTTTTTAAGTTCATCCGGGAGCGTGCGATGGAACACCTCTGACGCCGCTTCCGTCAGCGTACAAGCGCGAGCCCTGGCCCACTGCTCGGCCTCGGCAAACTGCATCAAGTCGAGTACCCACGTCTGCTTGGGCGCCACACCAGTCGCATCCACCAGACAGGCAAAGAGACCGCGCGTGAGCAGGCCGCCGACGTGCGGATAGACATAGATGCCCCGTTCGTGAGCAGCGAGGTCATCTCGTCCAGCGGCACTTCATAACTTTCGGCCAAAATCTTCGCATGCGCCGCCACATCTTCCGGCAACGTCATGGCGCACACCGTTACATTTCCCGGCGCATCGAACTCGGAATAGTCTTCGATCACGTTGTAGAGAATCGGTGGTTTCGGCTTCTCGACCTTTTTCTTGATCTTAAACATACGCGATGACCCTTCTGCAAAATCCCTTCAGCATTCCTATGACCTGGCCGTCAAATGATGGTAGGGAGGTAATGTCATTAACCGTTCATCGTCCACCGGGCCGCCGATCGTAAAATGGTAGAGCGATTGCACGGACAGATCCTTGATACCCACGATCTCATGAACGGGATCGTCAAAAAAACATCCGATTCCCGTGCCTCGGATCCCAGCGGCCTCGGCCTCCACGTACAACACTTGCCCTACCAGGCCCGCCTCCCAGAATAGCCGTGGATACCACCAAGCCCCGCTCTCACGCAAGCGGCCTTCGAATTCGGCCAGCATGCCGACCGAAAAAGCGCTGTCTCCTGCGATCCCCTGATGGCAACTTACTTGCGCCGCGAGCCGTTGCGCGTCGCCCTGGAACAGCCAGTAGAGTGGACAGGTCGGATGGACAACCGGGCGCCGGAGTCCATTCCAGTTCAGAATTCATCGATTGTTGCAGCAGCGGCAACTTCTTTGGATCACGCACCAACATATAAAGCCCTGGTGGCAATCCCTCGACACGATGCACGAACAGCATGAGATGAATCGCCGGATCCCAGGGCACTGCATCCCACGGAAGTGGCCGATCCAATTGCGGCTGATCAACTCGGGGCGTCACTCGCTGCAATATCTGGAAAAACGTCGCGGCGGAAATGGAAGTTTTGGCGTCGAAGGAGACGGCGCTGCGGCGCTGTCTGATGATCGTTGCTGCGTCGTTCGTCGTTCGTGAAACCGGCGGGGCATCGGGCGGGGAAGCCGTATTCGTGCGAAGCCGGACCGACACTTGCTCGGCGACGATCTTCCATGAAGCCTCTGCTACCTCATCAATCACATCCCAATGTACACCATGTTCCCGGCTTAACTCGTTGGCTTTCCCGTGCCAGGGTCCTCCAGCCAGATCCTTGACCAGGTCAGGATCGAGAAACAACGGCAAGTCTCGCGGGTCACACGTGAGGTCTCCGCCAGGCCAGATCACCGCGAGGCAATCGGGATGTTCGGGCTCCACATCACGAAAGTCGTCCGGCCGATGAGTTCCCAGCAGCCTCGCGACGGTGTTCTGATCAACGGCGTCCAGTAACGCCATGTTCCAGCCGAGCGTCGCCGCAGCAAGACGGGCTGAACCGATCGCATGGCCCACATCATGGTTGCAGTAGCGAAATGCTCGCTCCCCATACTTCCACGCCTCCCGCCAATGGACCGAGGTGAGGCCAAAGAGGAACCCGCCCGGCGGCAAGGGAGTCATTAAACGCGCGATGGAGTCAGGAGCAAAGTCAGCGCGCAATTCCAGACCATGTTCCTTCGATGCGTAGTGATAGAGCCCAGGCGTGAGATCCAATCCATCGAACGGCGGAAACAGCGCATACCCTTCCGTCGGATGGAGATTGCCGGAGGAAGGATTGTTCCGCAGCGCCCATTCCGACTCCCCGGCTTTCTTCCAGGCCGACAGCCCGAGGGCCAATTCGAAAAAACGTGCAAGCGTGTTGATCGTCAGAGGTTGCGCGGGCACCGCCACCTGGTGGTACATCGCGTCATACGTGGGCGACCGAGGCTCTTCATCCTTCGCCGGCAGCGGCAGCCGAACGAGCTTGGCGCCGTCGAATCGCCGAAATGGGTTCGGCTGATTGGCCCAGTCCAGGAATCCCAGCGACCGCGCATATTTATGAAAATGGTGTTTCGTTCGGACATGATAGTTGATCACGCGATCGACCGGATCGGAGGAGACAGGTTCAGTGGAATCGGCAGATAACGGTACTTCACTATCCATGCTGGCAGTCTAACGAGGCAGGAGAAGGAAAGTAAACGCGGGACGCTCGCGAGATCATCGCCTGACGGGATGGCGACCAGGCGGAATGCCGGGAGGAAGAGGCCGCGGCTACCCTTCTTCCTGAACAGGCACAAGCTCGCGGGCACTGGGCAAATCACCCTGCGTACAGAGCTTCTGCTCGAACAGCAGATGCTCAAGCGCCGCGACTCGGGCCGCCACTTCGGGCGGCACTACGTCGATTCGCTCCACCAAATCTTGAAACCATGACGCTGTTCTGGGTCAGTACCGGTAGGGGAAATCTTTTCCTCGACATTGAGCCATTGGATCAATACCCTGAGGGACGGCGGGGCAAAACGCGCGAAAACGCGTGGCAGCGACTTATGTACGGTGTGAGGCGAAAAGCGACGGGGTTTTCGTTTCTACACCCTTTCGGCTATCAGCATAGAATGCGTGGCCGGAGATGTAGCGAACAAACCGCCTCGGTACCCAGTCCTTCCGGCAACACTCCTCAGACGCTTGGCCATCGGCACGCAGCTTCATGGTCGGGGGGCCGGAGAACCATGCTTCTGATGGATGCCCTGCATCGCAGCTTGCTAACTTCACGACAGGTTGCGTCGGCTGCAGCGGAAGGCCTCGCGATTTATGCTTTCTTCGCCGGTACTTTCTTGCCCTTCTTCCTCGCCTCAGATAATCCAATGGCCACGGCTTGTTTATGACTCGTAACCTTCTTCCCGCTTCCGCTCTTAAGCGTGCCCTTCTTTCGTTTGTGCATGGCTTGTTTCACGGTCTTCTGTGCGCCTGCGCTATATCGTGCCATCGGATCCTCCTATTATTTAGTGCTGAGATCGTGACGGGTCGGAAACATCATGCAGGACTGCCCCGCTCGTCTGGACGCTTAAACTGTCGACAGCAAGGTCCCCTAACGAGACGATTCCCACCAATTCTTTCGTTTTCGACAACACAGGCAATCGCCGGATCTGCTTTTCGGCCATGAGTTCCGCCGCCACTTCGGCGTCTTGATCTTCAAAACAATACACCACCTCAGGGCTCATGGCATCGCTCACATGCGCCTGGACGGGGTCGCGGCTGATTGCCATGACGCGGAGCACAAGATCCCGGTCGGTCACCATACCAAGCAATTTGTCTCCATCACAAACAGGAATGGCTCCGATATCAAGGTCTAGCATCTTGCGGGCGGCATCGGCAGCCGTGGTATTGGGAGAGATCACTTCTACGTCCGGTGTCATGATTTCTTTGAGTAGCGGCATTGGAGCCTCCTTTGTCTTTATTAAAACCCAAGCGGTTCGTTGCTCGTTTTGCTCACTGAGCATGTCGCACCCATTCTACCCAGACAGCAATTGAATCCGACTGGGAATAGCCCTGGATCATGAGGAATCTGCGAATTAGAGGATCCGCCACGCGATTTGGCACTCTGAGGGTGTCGGCTCATCCAGCGAAACCGGCGACAGGAGAGTTTCCGCCAAGGCGACGAAGTCACCTCTATTTGCGATAGAGTTTCATAGAGCTTCCTCCTCGTTGTCGTAAGGAGATACAACTATGTGCCTTGCGCACTTGTAGAAGATATCGAGACGCAATCTTATGGGGCTACCCCCTAGGGTGCACATTAAAATGTCGATGGTCTTTTTCCTATCTTTGACTGGCGCAAAAGGAATAAATGAGGCCGCGATTTGAGGCCTGCTCGCGGAACACCGCCCATGCGAGCCCCGATGGAGTCGCCCCATCCTCTGCATAGACACGCTGGAGGATGTATAGGGTTTACGCCTATGCGAAGTGAGTGACCGCACAGAATGGAAGCAAGTAGAGGGAGGACTTCCCTCTTCTGGTTTGTCAATGTCCTCCCAGCACACCGGAATGAAATGACACCGTCTTGTTACGCATACCAAAGCTTGTGGGACGTGATGCGATCATTCCAACCCCATGGAACAAGGTTCGGCACCCACGAATTGCCTGGTATCCATAATGAATTGGCAAGACTTCCGAAATTGATGTCTAGCGCATCGAAAAAAGTGATGAGGTCCGCGCTCACTCTGGCATCAAACGACGAGATCGTATTATTCGCAGACTTCCCGGGCCACCACCAGAAGCCACAGGCCAGGAGACTTCTGTAGTCTCCTACGACGTGACTGTTGTATTCCAAGAGACGCCAGCGGCATCCGCCGAAATCTATATGCTCGTACAATTCCATATACCCACCGTCGGGACGAATTCCGGCCGTGAGCGGGAGCTGTGTTGTGGTGAGTTTCCCCTGCGGTTCCTTAAAATGAAGCGGTGCACGAGACGAGGTGGTCGCTTTGGGAAGCGCTTCGGCAAACGCTTTCGCCACCTCATAGTCCGTAAACATTTTAAGCATCTTCCCAGCAAGACCTTCCCCATCTACCACCGTGTGCAGCGGTCTGCCGGCGAATTCACGAACGTCCATGGGGTCTGCTTCAGCGTCATCAATCATGGTGGGCATGCGCGGGACCTTATGCGTTAAGAGATTCGGTGATCCGCAACTTTGCTGGTTCTGCATAAACGACACCATTGATGGGTGCGACATCGGGGTCATCTGAGCGCCTTCCTTCGTTGACAGGGTTGAGAGTGAGGCCGATAGGAACGGTGCTCATACATAATCCATACCACTTGCCAAAGGGCTGGCATGTGCTGTTTTCTTTAGTAGCGCCGGCGTTTTATAGAACGTCTCACAGATGGACCACGCGTATTGTCCTGAGAACCGTATCGGAGAAGATACGCAAAGCAAAGACAGATACAGTACGGCAACTTCAGGCTCACGTACTTTCAGAGTCCAGGTTCATCCAGCCTGTCCCATAGAGTAGCGCTGGAAATCACCATGCGACGATCCGGGTTTACCACGGCGACTCGATCGTGTCCTGTCTGAAGCTAGGGTGTGCAGTGCTGCGGGAAGGGTGCTGAAGCTGTGACGACGGTTACGCCTCCACGTCGCGCTCAGGATGAGTGAATACTTCTTTCCCAGAGGCTGTCAGCCCGATCCACACTGACCCATTCCTCATCAAGAATGAAATCAGCCCTAATGTATCGAGAGGCTGTTCAATTGTCTCCTGGCTCTTCCGCTGCAGCCACTCAAGATCGATCTTCTGGTGAAAGGTGCGACAATCGGACTTTTGCTGAGCTGGAGATGTTCCGGGTCGGATGAAGACCTGATCGCACTCCAATTCGTCGGCTTGTTCTTTCTGTGAGGAAACGGGATGTTCTTTCAAGATGGAAGCGCGCTGGTACGTATGCTGGTCATCGGGAGCCTTGCCTATCTGGCGCTTGTGCTCCTATTGCGAATAGCCGGCAAGCGGACCTTGTCAAAATGGAATGCCTTCGACCTAGTGGTGACCGTCGCCTTTGGTTCCACGCTGGCCACTGCTCTCCTCTCGAAGGATACGTCGCTCGCCCAAGGCGTGCTTGCGTTTGCCCTGTTGGTTTCTCTTCAGTGGAGTATCACGTGGTTGTCCGTCCGATTCAATGCCGTGGAACGGCTCGTGAAAGCGACACCCCGATTGCTACTCCTTCAGGGGGTCTGGCAATGAAACGCCATGCGGCAGGAGCGTGTCACGGAACAAGAGATCCGTGCAGCCATTCGCGCCCATGGTGTCACAGCGGTGGAAGACGTCCATGCCATCGTCTTGGAGACCGACGGCAGTTTCAGTGTGATGCAACATGCCGGCAGTTCAGCGTCGGCGCTCACCGATGTATCGGGATATCCTTCCAAAGACTTCGAGCCGCCTAGGCCGAGAGGATAATGCGACCTCCTGGGGGTGCTGACCAGCTTGCGAAGCGCCGTGCGATCCTCGTCGGTCTCTGCCGTAAAGAGATCGTCGGATCTCCGTAGTAGAACCGAGCCAAACTCCGCCTGCTCGTCCGGTGACATTCCGTAGAGAGAGGCTCACGCGACCACATGGTGTCCGCCACCCGCCGCTGTCTCCTGTCTGCTCTTTGAGTGCCATGCCCTTGCCAGAAAAGAGATTCTCACTTGGTGACAATTCGGCTTCATGTGCACAGCCTCAACGGTCGTTCCCTCATGTCAAGCGGTTGTAGAGCTGACAGCAGGCCATACTTTCCGGAACTCAGGGCTTGATGGATACTCCCAGCACGGAGTCGCTCTTAAAAATGCGATATAAGTACAACAGACAGGGAAACAGCATAAGCGCTCCCACTACCAGCGCTGCGAGAAGAAAACCGAGCGTGCTCGAAGGCGCGGCCGTATTGAACATGGTGAGATCAGGCAGCACGAGATAGGGGTAGAGGCTCAGTGCCCACCCGAGGATCATCCCGGTGACTTCTCCAGCAGCCAGGAGACGCGCCAGGCGCGGCCAGTCGGACCACAGCGCAAAGAACATCGCGCAGCCCATCACCGCGACGCCTCCTACCACGATCCATCCCCATTTCCTTTCCGCCACCATCTGCCACAATCGTGGCGAGGCTGTGCGCGTCCAGAGCAAGACAACCAACGCGAGACCGTGAACGACAATAGCTGCGGCACGAGCGCGTTGCCGGAACAGACGTTTCACATCGCCTGTAGCTTCCACCCAGAGATAGAGCGCGGCGAGCCAGCTGACGGCGGCGAGCGCCAGCAGCCCCACGGCGAGCGCAAACCAATTGGCCCACGGCGCGACAAAGCCTTCAAAGAACGTTCCCTGAGGCGCTTGCGCCAACCCGGTGGAGAGGGAGCTCAGACAGACTCCGAGCAACAGCGGGGCCACCACGCTTGAGCCGGCGAACAGCCAGTCCCAGATGCGGTGAAGGGCATTGGCCCCCACGTCATGGCTGCGAAAGGAAAATGTGGCTCCCCGTGCGACGATGGCGAGCAGTAACACCATGAGGGGCACATGCAGCACGGTGGTCACACGAGCGAACGCAAGGGGAAAGGCCGAAAACAGCACGGTCACCGCGAGAATGAGCCACACATGATTCGCTTCCCAAATGGGCCCGATGGCATGCGTGATGAGCGACCGTTGGTCTTTCCCCTGCTCGCCGCGAGCCGCCAGATACCACACCCCAGCCCCAAAGTCGGCCCCCCCAAAGAGGACATAGAGGATGAGCGATACCAGGATGCTGCCGGCCAACCATTCCTCAAGCGAAAGCATAGTTCCTATTTTCCTTCCGTGCGCACTGCGGGTCGGAATTGATCTGGAACGGCCGCGATATGCCGGCTGATGAGCCAAATGACGACAGCCCCCAACGCGAGATACACCAGGCTGAATATCGCAAAGGGCACGATCAGGCCGGGCATCGGCGTTACGGCCTCGGCGGTGCGCATGAGGCCCCCGATAATCCAAGGCTGCCGGCCGACCTCCGTCACGACCCATCCGGCTTCGATGGCTAGAAAACCCAAGGGCGAGACTGCAACGAGTGACCAGAGGAAGGCGCGCGAGCGGAACGGCTCGGCATGCCGCCACCAGCGCCAGACGCTCCAGAGAGCCACGGCCATGAGTGCGAAGCCGCTCCCGACCATCAGTTGAAACGCCACATGGACGATAGGAACCGGCGGCCACTGATCTTTCGGGAATTGATCCAGTCCTATCACCACGGCGTGCGGATCGTGATGCACGAGTAAGCTGAGGCCGTTGGGAATGACCAGGCTATACGGCACCGTCTGGGTCTGGGGATCCGGAAGGCCGCCCAGGTAGAACGGGGAACCGGCCTGGGTGTGGAAATGGGCTTCGAAGGCAGCCAGCTTGGCCGGCTGATACGTTGCGACACGCTGCGCGAGCAGGTCACCACTCACCGGCTGGAGGATAGCCGGAATCACGCTCGCCGCCAGAGCGAGGGTACAGGCGCGTTGGTGGAAAACATGGCCGGGGTCTTTAAGTAAATGCCAGGCATGGATCCCGGCCACGAGAAATCCAGTCGCGACAAACGCAGCGAGCACCATATGGATTACTTCGCCGACCGCCGACGGATTGAACATGGCCTCCAAAGGATTCACGCCCACGATGCGTCCGTTCGCTATCTCAATTCCGGTCGGCGTATTCATCCAAGCATTCGCGCTGACGACGAATACGGCCGATGCGACACCGCTCACGGTAACCAGAAGACCGGCAAGAATGTGGCTCCGTGGCGAAAGCTTTCGCCACCCATAGAGATAGATGCCCAGAAAGATCGCCTCAGTAAAAAAGGCAAACCCCTCGAGCGAGAAAAATATGCCAATCGCTCCCCCTGCCCAGGCCATAAAATGCGGCCAGAGCAAACCCAACTCAAACGATAGCACCGTCCCTGACACCGCGCCGACCGCAAACAGTATGGCACTCCCCGTCGCCCACCGCTTGGCCAAGCTCAGATCTTCCTCTCGACCTGATCGGAACCATTGCCATTCAGCCAGGGTCATCATGAGAGGCAACGCAATTCCAATCGCGGCGAAGACGATGTGGAAACCCAGAGACATCGCCATCTGCGAGCGGGCAGCCAGTAGATCAGTCATATGTCACACAAACACGTTTATCACGACGCGGATTTGGGCGCTTCATCGTGCACCTGCCGGTTACGGGCAGATCAATGGAACGTAGCATTCGCATCCCCCTTCCATCCGTTCGTTTACATGAGGATCACTGCACAGAATGCCGGCGTCCGTTCGTGCCAGGGGTAGTTGGTCGGATCGCCTGAGGGAGTCGATGGACACTCGCATCAGCCAAAAGTTCGATCCGGGGTGACAGAAAGTTGAGAAATTGGCAGACCCGTGATCAGTGTAGCCGATCAGAAGTCGACCGCCCGCTCGGCAAAGCCCCAGTCCTTTCGTTTGTGGCAGGCCGACCCCCCTACACAGTCATGGATAGGGGTGTTTCTACAGTGAAGTGCCGATGACAAGGAGAATTCCAGCGCCAGAGCCTTTCATCTGTTTCTCGCGCCTCGCTGCTCGTGCCTAGCGCGGCGAGGAGACAGCATGCAGAGGTCGCTGGCAGACTGAAAGGTGTTCTTCGCTCAGAAAGCTTAGGCAGGACCTCGTGAGACGGCCGGCAAATTTGTGCTGGTCCACAGGAAGTGAGGGCGAATCCAGCACAGTAACTCAGCCTTTGGTCAGCAACCTTATCGCGCTGCGATAACGTGCCTCGAAGAATGGGACCGGCTCATTCCGCCTCGCGTATGATGAGCGCCTGAGGCCCGCCTTCTCCAAAAAAGAGGTCCACCAGCCGGTGTTCTTGCTTGGACCCCGTTTTGCCGAGCCGCACTCTCCAGCTCCCGAGGATCGCATCGCGCTGACTCCGCTTACTCCTCTCTCTATATGGGCCTTCAGATACAGCCACACAGGTTGGGAGAATTGGCGGCTGGATTCCCCTCCATACCATACATTGGCCATCACTCCTTCTGGGCTGTTCCAACACCCATCACGACGAGAAGCCTATTGTAACGCTCCTCCACCATCCGTCGATCTTCCTGCTCTGGTAAGGCGTCGCGGCCTCTGAAGACCATCGCAGCTTGGTGACGGAGCGACTCGCGATGCTCTTCGCTGTGAGCCTGTTCGGCGACGGCACCAATGACCTCCAGCAAACGAATGGTGACGGACGCACTCGTACGTCCATATTGTCGGATCTGGTTAAATGCCGCATCCACCATGCTTCCAAAAGTCTGCGGCCGGGTGATGATCCGAAGTGTTCCACTCGAGTCGCGAACGTCTCGCGACGGAATGCCGCGTTTGGCGACCTTGATTAGGGCCGCTCCGAGGTGATCGAGGCAACTGACGGCGGTAAACGGATCGTTCGTGCCTGGGGACAGCGCCCGGACCGCCATCTCCACTAATTGGTTGATGGCGAACTCAAGGTCCTGAATCAAGGTCCGATCTTGTCCTAACACAAAAGCTTGTGCCACTTGCGTCACTAAGATTTCATTGACGGCCTCGCGAGGAAAGACCGTCGCCAGCGTGGAACCCTCCCATATAAAGTCGCCGGGACGGTACGCCAAGCGGAACTCGAGATTGCTCGTCGATGCGAGCTCCAGCAATGACTCTAGATCCACGGCTTGAAGATATCCGCTCGTGGGGGCGGGAAGAGAGCCCAGCTCCTGCTTTCCTCGAGACCGAGAAACTGCTCTGGCGTCGTGCGTTCGGGGCGCTGACTTCATAGGTTTGGATACGGGGTAGTGCGCCTCGACCACTTCATTCATGTCTCGTGCGACCGCGGCGATCACGCTTGAGACGCGTATGGAATTCGTCACATGGTGAAAAAAGTAGATGAGCACAGCCAGACTGGCGAGGGCAAGAACCTGGGCCACCGCCAGAGACAGGTGGGGCACGTATCCACTCTCATGTGTTCCGCGGACGTCTTGTAGCACCAGGAGGCAATACACGAAGGTTGAGATGAACGTACCTAGAACGACTTGATTGCCAGAATCACGCATAAAGTTACGCAGTAGCCGCGGGCCAAATTGCTGAGAGGCGAGCGTCAGCGCCACAACAGTAATGGAAAAGGTGACACCGGCTACTGTGATCATGGAGGTGGCCACCGCTGACAGCAGCGAGCGAGCCCCTTCCGGTTCCGAGACGCCTAGCCAAGGTAGGACCTGCGTCACCCCGATTCGGTCCGCGGCACGGGTACCTCCCGCGAGGATGACGGCGCTGGTCACCATAATGGTTGGAACGAACCACAGGCTCGTCCTGACACGATCCCACAAGGTGGCTGCCTGGGCTGTACTCCATGAACTGTACAAACCGATGACAACCCTTTCCTGGGCAGTGTCGCCTTTTCGCATGCGAGCTGCCTTCTACGAACGTCGATGAATTGAGACTCAACTCTTCACGCTAACCACAGGACGCAGGATTCGAGCGGCAGGCCTATGGGCGCTGGCGTGAGCGTACTGGTAAGCGTGAGGACCCATTGGATGACCGCACGGAGATTTGCGGGCTCAATTACTTTGCCTTTCGACGGTTGGGAGAATCTGACTCTGCAAAATGTCTTCGGTGATGCCGTAGCGTGTATAGGCCTTCTCCCATGGTATGCCGAGTGTACCCGAGATCCTACTGGGCCGATCCCTGGGGCAGCTTAAATTCCCGCGCCTGTGGACAGATACGGCTAACCTGCTGGTACTTGTCTCCGAGGTATACCCTTTTCCAAGAAAATGGTTTTCTTCACGATCCTAAAGATCGATGAGACGTGGCGAGTGACCTAACGCGATAGCGGAAGAATTGTGGAACGTCGCCCCGCTGCAATCCTCAGAGATGCGTTGCTGTTGCTCAGATCGTACATCCTTTGGTCAGGCCCAAAGCCTAGATTATGTCACGTGGTCGGTTGGACCCCTGATCAGTGAATAGTGGTACTCAAAGGGCACGGACACGGCGGGTGTTCGGGAACCGGCAGGCAGGGCTCCTCAAGCCGCAAGATGTGTTCCGATTCAGCAGTGCCGGTCCGGTCGTCATCACTGACCGCATATCCAGAAAGCCCTGGGCGAGAGAACTCGAAGACCAAGTCAAGACTTCGAGGTGATCTCACCGCTCGTCGCATCTGCGCGGGACGAGGTGGTAATAAAAAGGGCCCGCCCACATTTCTTCCGACATGACAGTATCAATACGAGATGATTCGCTTCTGAGAATCTACAGGTGAAGAATCACTCACTGGGTACATCGCTAGTGATGCTCTAGACGGGAAACCGTCACAATGACACCAATCGGTGGGGTGATGGAAGTTCACAATTCAACAGGAGAGCCAACATAAAGCGTTTACTGTTCGTCACGTTTGTGCGGTTTTTTTATTCATCACTGTGATTGACAGTGGCTTCCGCCAAGTCCACGCGCGTGGGACCCAACCGGTGAGCGATCCCATGTCTGAGAGCCTCAAGCGGCTGAACGGTTCTCGAGTTTGAGGCCAGTTTCCTGGATCAGATGATTCAGCATCATCGTAGCGGTGTCGATATGGCAGATATGGTATCCACGCATACAGAGCGTCCCGAACTGAACTACCCTCGCCGACAAGATCATTTCGGCACAATCCAAAGAGATCGGGGAGATGTCGCAATGGTTGGAGGCATGGCACGAAACTAAACCGCAGAAGCTGCCCAACAAGAGGGCCCATGACAAAATGAAACGCCAGCTGAAGAAACTTGCTAAAGCCAAGAATAAGCATTTTGACAACATGTTTCTGACAATGATGATCAAACATCATGCTGGTGCGGTGCGCATGTCTGAACTGGTCAAGGAGAAAGGCGCTCGTCCTGAGCTCCTGCAGTTTGCAGAAAAGGTTGCCCACGATCAAACGGCGGAGATTCGGCAGATGGAGGAGTGGCAGCGGGCGTGGGACAAGAAAAAGAATTGATTGGATCATCCGCCCGGCAGACGCTATCCGTAGTCCATCAAGAAGCTATACCTTGATGATATGGTCGAGAAAAGCGAAGCGTCTTGGCGACGGAGTCCGGCATTCACGTATGTAGTCCGTTCGCGGTAGAGGGTTCAAATGGCGGTAAATTGCAGTCGTTCGATGAGGGAGGACAAAGTTCGAAAGGTAAGTTCTCCTATCGTCTCGACAGCCCGAGACATGCGCACCTGTAACAGTTGGGCCTCATAGGTATAGACGAGCAGATAATGAATGCTGGAAATATCCAACGTTGGCCTGACGGATGATGCCTCGCAAATTGGTATTGCCGTATATCCGTTTCATCTCCATTTCCACTTGAACTCTTCATCCGGGGTATGAAGAAAAGGCCCGTCTTGATTCACAAGAAGAGGAAAGTAAGCCTCCGCGCTAGCCTCGTTGGATAGAGCAGCGGTTTCCTGAAACTTTCCAAGGCCCCCTCTACTCAACCCTGGGCTCGCTCGTCTGAAGCCCATATCGACTGGGGGTTATTCCAGTACCCACTGTTACTACGGTTGGAGTAGTTTTTGATTCACAACTTATGAAAAAGACAGTGCAGTTGGCAAATATCTTCCTGAGCGCAAGGCCAGCTCGAGCGCCCATCCACGGCCCTCAGCCGAAAATCGACTTGATCGAGCAATGACTTCTCAGACTAGAAGCCTGTTGTATTGCTAACCGGGGCGAGCGGTCTCATCGGTTCCCACACGGCGAATCATCTTGCGAAGTCCTATACGGTTGTAGGATTGATCGTCCTGGCGCTCCGCATCCGCCGCCCTCCGCCTACAACGTCCCGCTTGACCTGACTTCCGCTGAGAGTGTCATGAGCGGACTGCGAACCGTCGCTGAGACATTCGGTGGACGGGTGGCGTCGGTCATCCACCTCGCCGCCTATTTTGATTTTTCAGGTGAAGCAAGTTCGAAGTATCAAGAAGTGACCGTGGAAGGCACGAGGCGCCTGTTGCGAGCGCTCCTGAACTGAAGTTCGACGTTGAGCGATTTGTATTTTCGAGCACCATGCTGGTCCATGCGCCGTGTGAGCCGGGTCAAGCTATTAACGAAGAGTGGCCCCTCAGTCCTCGCTGGCCCTATCCTCAATCGAAGGTTGAGACCGAACAGGTGATTGGCGCGGAGCGGGGAACCATTCCCACGGCTATTTTGCGGATTGCAGGAGTCTATGACGATATCTGTCATTCCATTCCACTCGCGCATCAGATTGAGCGGATCCAGGAGCGGCACATCACCAGTAAACTGTTTCCAGGCCATATTTCGCACGGCCAGTCATTCGTTCATGTGGAGGATTTAGTGGATGCCATCCAACGCACCGTCGACCGCCGCCAGAGATTGCCTCCTGACGCAGTTATGTTAATCGGTGAGACGGAACCTGTCACCTACGACGAACTCCAGCATCGGTTTGGTAGACTTCTGCACGATGAGGAGTGGGACACCGTGCAGATTCCGAAGGCTCTGGCCAAAACGGGTGCCTGGATGCAGGACGCCATGCCGCTGATCGAGGATCCATTCATCAAATCGTGGATGATCGACTTTGCTGATGACCACTATGCCTTAGACATTACTCGGGCCACAGCCTGGTTACAGTGGCAGCCCCGACACACTCTGCGGGAAACGATTCCAAAAATGATTGACGCGCTCAAACGGGATCCGGTGGCCTGGTATCGCGACCATCAACTAAGTCTCTCTCTTGAAGGCTCTCGGAAAGAAAGCAGATGAGTTTCACGTCTTCCTATCCACCCGGCTGGAGCTACAACCCGTCGAGCTGGTCGGAGCGGCTGTGGATGATTGGCGTGGCCTTGCTTGGGTTCGCCATCTCAGGATATTTGGCATGGTATCAATGGGGCTTTCTTGGCCATGTCTGGGAACCTTTTTTTGGCAAGGGAAGCGAGACGGTTTTGCATTCCGCGCTGTCTCGGCTTCTTCCCGTCCCTGACGCCGCCTTGGGCGCTGTGGCCTATGCTCTCGATGCGATCACCGGGGCGATCGGCGGCCCTCAGCGTTGGCGAAGCATGCCCTGGATGGTTGTGTTGTTTGGACTCGCGGTCGGACCCTTGGGGCTTGTAAGTGTCCTATTAGTCATTGCGCAACCCGTGGTGGTGCATGCATGGTGCACTCTCTGTCTCGTCTCAGCACTCATTTCGATTATTCTGATCGGCCCCGCGATGGATGAGGTGTTAGCCAGCCTCCAATTCCTCAAGAGGGCACATGACAAGAAACTGTCCGTCTGGCGGATCTTTTGGAGAGGCGCCCGAGAAGCGGATCCTGTCTGAGCAAGACAGGGTCGGAGGACTGGGAGGACCACGTATGTGGGCACACGGTACTATCGCAGTGATCGGAATGTGGTTGCTCGCCGCGCCAGATCTTCTGGGTTACGATGGCCCGCCCCGCCTCAATCATCAGATCTGTGGGGCGTGGATCGCCACCTTCGGCATGGTCGCGATGTCCGAGTCTGTGCGAGGCGTGAGATGGGTCAATGTGGGGCTCGGGCTGTGGCTGGTGATGGCCCCCTTAATCTGGAGCTATCCCAGCGAACAGATTCTCGCAAATACGATTGCCGGTCTCACAGTCATGGCATTGGCGTGCGTCCGGGGGACCATCTCAGAACGGTTCGGCGAGGGATGGCGCGCGTTGTGGAGCTCACCGGAGAGAACCAGCTGAGAGATAGTTCCACAGACCTCTGCTCCGGAGTGCACAGTTCGTCGTCACCGGAACCATAAGAGAGCCGTCGAATGGGGCAGCGCGGTGGCAAGGTAGCAGGTCCACCGCTCAGGGCATGTATTGATTTCGCACTCAAATCTTCTCGAAACGACCAGTTTCACAAGCAGACCGGTCCCTTTCCGTTGAAGCAATAGCGTGTCCTCCTAAGCGAGGCGGCACGGCAGCCAGGTGAATCAACGGGCGAAGGACGAACCACCGAGTAGCGAAGCTATCTCAGCAGTGCCGCGCACGAGAACAATCATGGCTTTTTCACGATTGACCGTTTCGAGTCAACCCCTTTCCATCCTATTCCTCGTACTGCTCGGCATCCTTCTGGGATGTCTTTCCTTTTGGATTTTCTGGCCCTTTCTGA